>NZ_JAMFLH010000001.1 GCF_023501975.1 Altererythrobacter sp. KTW20L
TCTGATGAGATCTTTTACACGTAGTAAATCAACAACTTTGCCACGAGCTGCTCCCGGGTGTGGACCCGTAGTTTCTGGTAGCACTGTCTAATGTGCGCCCTCACGGTATGAATCGAACAGTCGCGCCTTTCCGCGATGACTTGCGGCGGGTAACCGAAAAACATGTCTCGCACGATCTGCGCTTCGCTGTCAGTCAGCCCGAATATGACCCGTATTTCCGGCACATTCCGCATTTCGCACGACGCAGCGGTGACAAGGATAAGGCAGACGCCAAATTCACCGATTGATGATGCGCGAAGGAGCAAATGATGCTCACTTCCCGGTTCGCCCAGCACCGCAGTGCGCGTAGCTACGCAAGGCACATTCAACAACTCTTCTAGAGCCATTTCCGCGAGAGGATCGCAGGGGCATAAACAGTTCCTTTCGATCGCCAGGGATGGGTGCAGCGCAACGATTTCACCTGCGCCGGACGACGCGGCACTTATTGCCCCTCTCCGGTTTACGATAAGCCTTGGTTTGCCATCAATCCGGGCGAGGCTATCGAATACGGCATTGATGTCGATCTGGTCTCGCGCGAACAGAACGTGTTCGGCAGCATCCATGGCAACTTCCCCCTGAAATGGAAGGCACTACATTCTCCAAGAGCGTTGCTTCTCTTGTTGAATAGAACATAGCCAATGCGAGAGGGGCTCGCCTTCGCCCTGCTCGTTTGGCTTGTTGCATTGATTTCGCAATGCATTTCGGAAAAAAAGCGATGCGGCAAAATCCGCAATATCCCTAGCCTGCAGGAAACGATGCTTGTTCTTGCTAAACGCAACAAAGTTGTGGGCAGTTTACGATCCGGGGGGACAGCGTCACAGATCAGCGCGCCTATCATCGGAACACCATTCTTCAGGATCAATCAGGTTGCCAACTTTTCTACCAGATAGGTCACAGCCTTTGCCGGTGAAGCGAGGCGCGGATAATCGGATTCTGGGATCGGCAAGTCGAACCGCTTATGCAACGCACTGACAAGCCGCAGAAAGTCCATCGAGTCGAGACCAAGTTCATTCTGCAAATGGTCGTTGTCGTCTATCGTCGCGGCCTCAAGATCGGGGGCGACAGCGATAAGCTCTTCAATGAAGACGGCACGAGGATCGGATGGGGTCATAGGGCTTCAGGCTCCTGCAGGAGGCGGTCAATCTCGGCCAGGAATAGCGCGCCGCGTCGGCCGTCGCTCACCCGGTGATCGGCGGCGAGTGTCGCGGTAACAGCAATGCGCGGCTGGACAGCTCCATCGTGGACCATGGACCTCGGGCGCGGAGCGCCGAAGCCCACCAGCGCAACCTGTGGAGGGTAGATTACGCCGAAAAGTGCATCCACGCCACTCTCGCCCAGAGAGGAAATGGTGATGGTCCCTTGGGTGATCTCGCTGTTGCGCAGCAGTCCGGTGCGGGTGCGAGCGACCATGTCGCGCATCGCCTCCATGATCGCGTCGAGTCCCTTTTCCTGGGCATCGAGCATGGCAGGCGCGATCAGCCCGCCGCCACGCATCGCGATCGCAAGGCCGCAGTGCACCGGTCCTGAGGGGGCAAAGGAGTCAGTCTCGAACCGCCCGTTCAGTTCCGGCACCTTGGCCAAGGCCTTGACCGTAGCGCGGATCAGCATCGCCCCCATCAACAGTCGCTGATCAGGAGTTCGAACCGCATTGGTATCTGTAAGCCAGTCTTGAGCGGATTGCAGGTCGATTTCGTGACTGAGATAATAGTGCGGGATATCGCGCTTGGACCGGCTCATTGCTGTGGCAATGGCGCGACGCATCTCGGACAAGTCCAGTCCCGGCTTTCCCCTGGGGCGATCTGTGGCTGGCTCAAACGTGACTGCCTGGCGAGCCTGCTCCGGGCGCTCCACATCCGCCAGTAGGACTGCACCGCCCGGCCCCGAACCAACCACACCGTCCAGCGCGAGCCCAAGCTCTGCAGCGCGGGCGCGCGCTGCCGGCGATGCGAGCACCGTGCCGGTTGTGGCTGCAGGCATCGGTTTTGTCGGCACCGCTGCGGGTACTGCGGACGCTTGCACCCTTCGCGGGTCCTCCGGTTCTGGCTGCGGTTCTGGCTGCGGCTCTGGTTCCGCTGCGGCTGCTGGCACGTTGATCTCCTGATCGCCGAGCCGCGCCAAAGGTGCACCGACGAGCAGCGTCTGCCCCGGCTCGGCCAGAAGCTCGCCGATCACTCCGGACTCGAAAATCTCGATCTCGATGGCACCCTTCTGGGTTTCGACCACGGCAACGGTGTCACCCCGTGTCACCTTGTCGCCCGGCTTTACCAGCCACTCGACCAGCGTACCTGCTTCCATATCGGCCCCCAGTGAGGGCATGGTGAAGGTGCTCATGTCGCAATCCCTGGCACGGCCTTTACTGCTGCCACAATGTCGGCCGCCTGCGGCAGGGCGGCGGTCTCTAGATGCTTGGGGTATGGTATTGGCACTTCAGCCGAACAGACGCGGCCAACCGGTGCGTCGAGATAGAAGAAGCAGGCCTCCTGAAGCCGGGCGGCGATTTCGGCGGAGAGCGATCCGGTGCGCCAGCCTTCGTCGACGACGATTGCCCGGCCTGTGCGGCGAACCGAGGCCATGATCGTTTCCTCATCGAGCGGGCGCAAGGATCGCAGATCGATGACCTCGGCCTCGATGCCTTCCTTGGCCAGGGTTTCGGCGGCTTCAAGAGCCTTCCACAGCGAATAGGACCACGCAATCAGCGTAACATGGCGACCCGGGCGGCGGATCACGGCGCGGTCGATGTCCACCGCACCCGCATTGGATGGGATCTTGCCGGTCATGTTGTACAGCATCACGTGTTCAAGGATGATCACCGGGTCCGGCTCTTGGAGAGCAGTCGCGACCATCCCGCGCGCATCTTCCAGTGTGGCCGGAGCCACAACGCGCAGACCGGGGATGTGGGCAAAGAAGGCATCCAGCGAATGAGAATGTTGCGCCGCAAGCTGGCGTCCAGCACCGGTGGCCATGCGGATGACCAGAGGCACGCCGAACTGCCCGCCAGACATGTGCCGGATGGTTGCTGCAGTGTTCAATATCTGGTCCAGCGCCAGAAGCGAAAAGTTGACTGTCATGATCTCTACGATCGGGCGCATGCCCACCAGAGCAGCGCCAATCCCCGCCCCGGTGAAGCCGGATTCCGACAGCGGGGTGTCGCGGATACGGTCCGGACCGAATTCGGCCAGGAGCCCCATCGACACGGCATAGCAACCGCCATAGGCTCCGATGTCCTCGCCCATCATGAACACGCGGTCATCACGCAACAGCGCCTCGATGAGAGCTGCGCGGCAGCAATCGCGATAGGTACTTTCGACCGGCGACGTGGGGGCAGCGGGTGCGGGAAGAGCTGGACGGGTTTCGGCGACAACATGACGCGTCAGATCCTCGACCGGCTCCCAAGGGGCCTGCTCGCAGGCGGCGACCGCCTCCTTCAGCTGAGCCTCGACTTCGACCTCGATGGCATCGACTTCGTCCTGATGCAGGAGATTGTTTTCCAGAAGCCAGGACTGGAAGCGGGTGATGGGGGAGCGCTTGCGCCATTCCGCCATCTCGGCCTTGTCGCGGTATTTCTCGGCATCGAACATCGAATGAGGCCGGGTGCGATAGGTGCGACATTCCAGAAACTGCGGGCCACCGCCCGCGCGGATCGCCTCGACCAGCCGCCGCGCTGCCGCCTCGACCGACACCACATCGTTGCCATCCACGCTTTCTGCTGGCATCCCGTAACTGGCGGCGCGGGGCACGAAATCAGAGTTCGCCTGGACCCGGGCTACTGCGGTACCCATGGCGTAGAGATTGTTCTCCAGGACGAAGAGAACCGGCAGCCTCCAGAGCGCCGCAAGATTCATCGCCTCGTGGAACTCGCCCTCGGCCAGCGCGCCATCGCCGAAAAAACAGGCAGTTACCCGGTCCTCGCCCTGCATATGATCGCCAAGGCCCAGACCCACGGCCAATGGCAGCCCCCCGCCGACGATGGCATTGCCGCCGTAAAGGTTGGTCTCGGCGTCGAAAAGGTGCATCGACCCGCCCCGCCCACCCGCGCAGCCAGTGGCTTTGCCGTACATCTCGGCCAGAGCGGATGCCATGCTAATGCCGCGCGCCAGGGCATGCCCATGTTCGCGATAGGTGGAAACCACCCGGTCGCGCGGTTCCAGCGCGGCTGCGATGCCCACGGCCACAGCTTCTTCGCCATCATAGAGATGCAGGAAGCCGCGGATCTTTTCCTGCGTATAAAGTTCGTAGCACTTTTCCTCGAACCGGCGGATGCGGATCATGCCGCGCAACAGGTCGCGGGCATGATCGTGGGTCAGCTTGACCTTGGTCATTTCGGATCACCCTCAAGAGTGGAGAGATCACCCACGGGTAATCCAAGTTCGCGGGCGCGCAGTAGCCGACGCATGATCTTGCCCGAGCGGGTGCGCGGGAGACTGTCGCGGAACACGATTTCGCGCGGTGCGACCGCAGGGCCGAGACGTTTTCTGGCATGTCCGCGCAACTCGCGCTCCATCGCCTCGTCTGCAGGGAAACCAGCTTTCAGGGTGACGAACGCCTTGACGACCTCCCCCGCAGTTTCATCCGGGATGCCGATCACTGCGGCTTCTGCCACCGCAGTGTGTTCGATCAGCGCGCTTTCCACCTCGAAAGGACCGATCAGGTGGCCCGAAGACTTGATCAGGTCATCCGCGCGGCCGACGAACCAGTAGTACCCGTCGCTGTCACGCATCGCCAGATCACCGGTCAGATACCAGCCACCCGCAAAGCACTTCGCATAGCGCTCCGGTTGGCCAAGATAGGCCCGCATCATTGATGGCCAGCCAGGGCGCAGGGCCAGTTCGCCGATTGTGCCGTCGGGTTGCTCAACCACGCGGTCACCCTCACGGACCACGATGCCGGCTTCGATCCCCGGCAGGGGCTTGCCCATCGCTCCGGGCTTGATGTCCATCTCGGCTGTGTTGCCGATCATGATGCCGCCCGTTTCCGACTGCCACCAGTTGTCGTGAAACGGCAGGCCGAATACCTGTTGGCCCCAGATCACGCACTCGGCGTTCAATGGCTCACCAACCGAGGCAAGGAACCGCAGCGCCGAAAAGTCACGCCCTTTGGCCGCGCCATCTCCTGCCCTCATCATCATCCGGATCGCTGTAGGGGCGGTGTACCAGACCTGGACGCGCTCGCGTTCCAAGATCGTGTACCAGCGGTCGAGGTCGAACTCTTCCTCGTCCACCACCATCGTCACGCGGTTGCAGAGGGGAGAGATGATGCCGTAGCTCATTCCTGTCACCCACCCAGGATCAGCGGTACACCAGTAGATGTCACCCGGCCGCAGGTTCAGCGCCAGCCGACCTGTCTCGGCGTGGGCGACAACCGCCTCATGCACATGGACAACCCCTTTCGGCAGACCGGTGGTGCCCGAGGTGAAGTGCAAAAGCGCCATGTCCTCGGCCTGGGTCGGATGGGTTTCAAAGGTGGCGGGTGCTGCAGCCATTGCCGGTCCGAGCGCAATGCAGTCCTCAGGAGCCGTCTCGCCGATAATCAGCACCAGTTTCAACTGCGGCATATCGGCCCGCCAGTCTGCCACCTTCCGTCGGTAATGGGCTTCGGTTGTAACCAGCACCGAAGCTTCGCCGATTTCCATCCTCGCACGCACGGGTTCTGGACCGAAGGCGGGAAAAAGAGGGCTGACCACAACCCCTGCCTTCAGCGCTCCCAGCACGGCCGCGTAAAGCTCCGGCACCCGCCCGGCCAAGAGGAACAGCCGCTCGCCCGGACCGATACCACATGAGCGCAACACGTTCGCAAAGCGGGCGGCGTCCGCCGCCAGATCGGCATAGGTCAGTTCCCGCCGGGCACCCTCGCGCCCCAGCCAGATCATCGCCGTTTGCGCGCCGTGCCCCGCACCAACATGCCGGTCCACCGCTTCATGCGCGACATTGAGCCCGCCGCCCGGCAGCCCGTCCAACCGCGCCCGCGCCGCATCCCAGCCCGCTGCCATCGGCAATAGACCCTCGGGCTGCGCTACCTTGGCAATGATTTCATAAGCCATCGTCCGCTCCCCGAGTGATGATCAATAGCACCCGCCACCAATTCATAGTAACGAAGGACGGACAGCCATGGATTGCGCGGAGTCAAAGCACCTCGCCTCCGTTCAATATAGCACACCGGTTCATTCTCATCGCATCAAGCTGGGGATATAGCGGATGTGAATTCCGGCAGATGAGGTTCGTTTGATTTTGAGCGATTACAGGGAAGGATGTTCCCATGGACAGGTCAGACCGCGTTGCACCATTGCGATGGCTGTTCGTCCTTTGCCTGCTGGTTGGACTTTGGCAGCCCTTTGCCCACGCTGACGGTCAGCCGGCCGATCATCAGGTTCCCGTACTCACGATAGATGGGGCCATCGGCCCGGCCACGGCCGACTACATCGTAAAGGGGATCGCAGCGGCCGGGCAGGATGGCAGCCAGTTCATGGTCATCCGCATGGACACGCCAGGCGGACTCGACACATCCATGCGCGAGATCATCCGGGCGATCGTCAACTCCCCAAAGCCGGTCGTCACCTATGTCAGCCCCAGCGGAGGCCGGGCGGCCAGCGCCGGTGCTTTGATCCTGACAGCCAGTCATGTGGCGGCGATGGCGCCGGGGACCAATGTCGGCGCGACCACACCCGTCCAACTGGGGGCGCCCGGTCCCGATTCTGTACCAGGTGCTGACCAGGATGCTGGCACCGAAGGTCGCCGAGAGTGCCTCTGGACGTTCTTCTGCGAGTGCTTTCCGGAATGCAGCGCAACGCGCGCTCGACGGCGTTGTTGCTGAGGCAGATCCTGCCATTATCGAGGCCCCGCGTGAACGCGTCGCAGCGATTCAGCTAGCCGAAGCAGGCCTTGGGCAGATCATGGCCGCGCAACATCTTGAGCCTCATTGATCCCGTGGCGGCACCGGAGGGCAAGGGCGGGGGCTGAGTGCAGACCCAGGTCACGAGACCTTCACGCCAGTCCCGATACCAGTCCGGCTTTCTGTGCGAACCTGTCTGAACCAGGTCAGCTGGGAGCTGCAACCCGTTCCTGTCCGGCCGTGTTCGCAGGGCGGACCAGGTTCCGAAAGAGTAGGAACATGGAAAAATGAGCATCAAAAATGCCCTCGAGATTGATCCAATCGGGGTCCAGGCGGGTGAAGCGTGAGGGGCTCTGGCAAGATGGGAACTGATGCCAAGCAGCTCGCCCTGCCCCTTGATCGGTGCCCTCCGCCTGAACACCACATCCCGATCGCTTTGCGGGTCTCAGAAGCTGCCCGAATGGTCGGCCTGGGGCGCTCAAAGTTCTACGAACTGATCGCGTCGGGTGATGTCGAGACAAGGCGCGCTACTCGAAGCACTATCGGATCACGAAAGAGGAGCTCGACTGGCTCGGCGAGCAGGTCGAGGAACTCGGCCGCGTGGTTCACGAGGTGTGTTCCGAGCGTCTGGCCAGGCTTTCCTCGGAAGCCGGGAGTAGTTCCTGAGACAGAACTTCGTGCGAATCCCCGAAGCGCTTTGGGGTTCAGCTTCGTGCGGAGCACTAGCTGTCCGAATCGGTCAACTTCTGCGAATCCGCAGATCCAATGCAATAGCTTGCCCACGCTTCCATCAGCTTTACCCGTGCGCCCGGCATACCCGGCGTTCCAAGATATGTTGTGCGGCGGTAGGCAGCCTGCACTGCGTCGGGCGTTTTGTGCGCCAGGGCCGCCTCGACAACGGCATCGGGGAAGCCTTCATTCGCTGCCCAGTCGGTGAAGGAGGAACGGAAGCCGTGGACGTGGAAAGGCTCGCGCATGTCTCTCAGGACCTTGAGCAATGTCATGTCGGAAATGGGCTTGCCTGACGCCCCGGGGAAGACAACATCAGTTTCCTCGAGTCGCAACGCATCGGCCTTCGCCAGCACCGCCAGTGCGGCGTCAGAGAGCGGAACGATGTGCGCCTTGCTCCGCTTCATGTGATCGGCAGGAACGCTCCACAGACGCTCCTCCAGGTCAAATTGGGCCCATGTCGCCAGCCGGACCTCCTGAGACCGCGTTCCTGTCAGGATGAGCAGTTCCAGAGCCAGTCGGCCAAAGGACGGCTTGCGCCGCAAGGCAGTCATGAAACCGGGCAAGGCGACATAGGGCATGGCCTTGCGGTTTGCCCGCTGTTTGACTTGCCGGGGCAACCCCCGTCCCGCTTTCAGGCTGCTATTGCCCGATGGGGCTTCGGTCGAGCGCCATCCCTTGGCATGGGCATAGTCCAGCACAGCACAAATCCGATTGCGCACCTGCCGAGCGGTTTCAGGAATTTCCTGCCAGATCGGAGTCAGAACCGAGATGATGTCGGCAGCGGTAATGCTCCCGGTTGGCATGGTCCCCAGTTTGGGGAATGCATAGTTCACCAGACTGGCCAGCCATTGGCGCGTGTAGACGTCGCTTTTCCAGCCTGCTTCATTCTCGGAGTGATACTGGCGAGCCGCTTCGGAAAACGTGACTTTCGCAGCGGCCTCGTCCCTGCGCTCCACCAACACATCGCGCTTTTCCACTTTTATGGCTTTGCGCAGCTGTCCTGCCTTCTCGCGCGCTTCGGCCAGCGTCACCAGCTTTGCACTACCCAGCCCCAAATCCTGCCGTTTGCCATCGCGCTGGAGTCGCAAGTTCCAGTAAGCGCCGCCACGTTTATCCACTTTCAGGAACAGTCCGTCGCCGTCCTGATATGTGCCCGGATTCGCCAAGGCGGCCTTGACCGCGACTGCCGAGAGTTTGCCCATCGCTTTACCCCCACACTTTTCGGCGCCGATTCCCTAGGTCAGAGTGTGGAGGTAAGCCGATTTACCCCCACACTACCCCCACACTTGGCTCCGGCTGCAGGCAAATGGCAGCGGTCACAAGCGGACGATGAGGGGGAGAATACCCCGGATTTCTGGGATTTCTAGGGGTTCTGTGGGGTAGTATGAGAAGGGGCATTGGTGGACAGGGCTGGATTCGAACCAGCGTACGCTCTCGCGGGCAGATTTACAGTCTGCTGCCATTAACCACTCGGCCACCTGTCCACCGGTGCCGGAAAGCAGCCCAATCAGGAAGATTGACCCGCTCGGGAATGGACCTTCGAAAAGGTCCGGTCCAGCCGAGAGGCGCCCCAATGGCGAAGCCGCGCTTGCCTGTCAATGGTCACGCTGGCAGGAGCGTCGCCGCAATGAAGGATTGATGATGAACAAACGTGGCGAGAAGAAGAACCTGCGCGGAAGGGCCGGGCGTAACCAGGGCGGACGCGGCTCCGGCCGGGCCAGTGCAGGCGCCGTGCGCCTTTGGGGCCGCCATGCGGTCGAAGCCGCGCTGTTGAACCCGGCGCGGGTACACCGCAAGCTTTGGGCCACGACCGAGGGGGTCGAATCGCTTTCCGGCGAGCTGCCGCCCGCCTTCCCGGTCGAATATGCCGGGCCCGAGGACCTTGCCCGGCTGGTCGCCCGCGACGCGCCGCACCAGGGGCTGGTGCTCGAGTGCGAGCCGCTGGAGGACCTGCACCTGGTTGACGTTCTCGATGGCGACAGCACGCGCCCGATCGTTGTGCTCGACCAGGTAACCGATCCGCATAACGTGGGCGCGGTCCTGCGCTCGGCCGCCGCTTTTGATGCCGCCGCCATCGTGACGCAAGACCGCCATGCCCCGCCCGAAGGCGGCGTGCTGGCCAAGTCCGCATCGGGCGCGCTGGAGATCATTCCATGGGTGCGGGTGGTGAACCTCGCCCGCGCCCTCGAGGAGATGGCAGAGGCCGGATATTGGCGCATCGGCCTCGCGGGCGAAGCGGAGGAGGACTTTGCGAGCGCCCTCCCCTCGGGTCCCGTCGCGATCGTGCTTGGGGCTGAGGGCGAAGGCATGCGGCAGAACATTGCTGCCCATTGCGACACCTTGGCGCGCCTGCCGATCAGCAGCGCGATGGAGAGCCTCAACGTGTCGAATGCTGCGGCGATTGCCCTTTACGCGACAGCCATGCGGCACCGCTGATCAAAACAGCGGAGGGCCGCATCCCGGTGCGGGAGCGGCCCTTCGATTGCGACCCGCCGCGCTGCGCGGTCAAGCAACGGGATCAGTTGACGGCGTCTTTGAGACCCTTGCCTGCCTTGAACTTGGGCTGGCTGGATGCGGGAATCTTCATCGGTTCACGCGTGCGCGGGTTGCGGCCGATCGACGCCTTGCGCTTGGACACCGAGAACGTGCCGAAGCCGACGAGGCGCACTTCATCGCCCCTTGAAAGCGTGCCGGTAATTGCTTCGAAAACGCTTTCAACGGCCTTGGTCGCATCGCTGCGTGAAAGGCCGCTCGATTCAGCGACTGCCCCGATCAATTCGTTCTTGTTCATGGTACGGAAAACCCCCCTCACTCGTGTTGTCGTTCGGATTGTTTGAGCAATCTCGGCGATGGCGGACGAATTGAGCGAGTTTTGCCAGCCATGTCTAGGGGCTAGCCCCGGAAGGCCAGGCATTTGGGCGATTTTCGCGGTCGATCCGGCGGAATCGCTCCGCAAGGGAACAGGAACCATCGGCCACTTGCCGAATCGACGCGGGACGCGCCCCCCCGATGCTCCGCCCCCGGCGACTCAGTGCGCGGTCGTACCACTCACAGAAACGGCGGGGAGCGGCTGGCTGGCAAGGTCATCAGCCTCGGTCCATTCGATGGGTACGATGGGCGAGACCAGCGCGTGTTCCAGCACCTGGTCCACATGGCTCACCGGCACGATTTCCAGCCCCTGCTTCACGTTATCCGGAATCTCGGCCAGGTCCTTCACGTTCTCTTCCGGAATCAGCACCTTGGTGATCCCGCCGCGCAGGGCCGCAAGCAGCTTTTCCTTCAACCCGCCGATCGCCAGTACGCGCCCGCGCAGGGTGACCTCGCCGGTCATCGCCACATCGGGACGCACCGGAACACCGGTCAGGGTCGAAACGATCGAGGTGACCATGCCCACGCCCGCACTCGGCCCGTCCTTGGGCACGGCGCCTTCGGGCAGGTGGATGTGGACATTCTTGCGCTGGAAGATCGACGGCTTGATGCCATAGGCGGGGCTGCGCGCCTTCACGAAGCTGAAGGCGGCCGCCACGCTCTCGTTCATCACCTCGCCCAGCTTGCCGGTGGTCTTGACCTCGCCCTTGCCGGGAGTGGTCACGCTTTCGATGGTGAGCAGCTCGCCACCGACCGAAGTCCAGGCAAGCCCCGTCACCATGCCGACCTGGGCTTCCAGTTCCGACATGCCGTGACGGAACTTCTGCACGCCGGCAAATTCGGCCAGGTTATCGGGCGTTATAGTGACGCTCTCAACCTGCTTTTCGAGGATCTTGCGCAAGCTTTTGCGCGCCAGCCTGGCGATCTCGCGCTCCAGCGTGCGGACGCCTGCTTCCCGCGTGTAATAGCGGATCAGGTCGCGCAGGCCCTCTTCGGTGAGAGTAAATTCGCCCGGCTTCAGCCCGTGCTCGTCCACCACCTTGGCAATGAGGTGTCGCGTGGCGATCTCGACCTTCTCGTCCTCGGTATAGCCTTCGAGCCGAATGATCTCCATCCGGTCGAGCAGCGGCTGGGGCAGGTTCAAACTGTTGGCCGTGCACACGAACATGATGTCCGACAGGTCGATATCGAGTTCGAGGTAATGGTCCTGGAACTTGGAATTCTGTTCCGGATCGAGCACTTCGAGCAGCGCCGAAGCCGGATCGCCGCGGAAATCCTGCCCCAGCTTGTCGATCTCGTCGAGCAGGAACAGGGGATTGCTGGTGCCGGCCTTCTTCAGGTTGGCGACGATCTTGCCCGGCATCGAGCCGATGTAGGTCCGGCGGTGACCGCGGATTTCGGCCTCGTCGCGCACGCCGCCCAGCGACTGGCGGATGAATTCGCGGCCCGTGGCCCGCGCAATCGACTTGCCGAGGCTGGTCTTGCCCACGCCCGGCGGGCCAACGAGGCACAGGATCGGACCCTTGAGCTTGTTGGTGCGCGCCTGGACCGCGAGGTATTCCACGATCCGGTCCTTGACCTTGTCGAGCGCATAGTGATCGGCGTCGAGCACTTCCTGCGCCTTGGCGATGTCCTTCTTCAGCTTGCTCTTCTTGCCCCACGGCAGGCCCAGCAGCACATCAAGATAGTTGCGCACCACGGTGGCCTCGGCGCTCATCGGCTGCATGCCGCGCAGCTTCTTGATCTCGGCATCGGCCTTGGTCTTGGCTTCCTTCGACATCTTGAGGCCGAGGATCTTCTTCTGCAGCTCGGCGATTTCGTCGCCCTCGCCGTCCTCGCTGCCGCCCAGCTCGTTCTGGATCGCCTTCAACTGTTCGTTGAGGTAATATTCGCGCTGGGTCTTTTCCATCTGGCGCTTCACGCGGCCGCGGATCTTGCGCTCCACTTGCAACACGCCCAGCTCGCCTTCCATCGCGGCATAGACCAGTTCCAGCCGCTTCAACGGGTCGCGCTCGGCCAGCAACTGCTGCTTGGTGGCGACCTTGGCCACCAGGTTGCCGGCGATGGCATCGGCCAGTTTGCCCGGATCCTCGATCTGCGCCAGATCGACCTCGATATCGTCGGGCAGCTTCTTGTTGTGGCGGGCATATTCACCGAACTGGTCGAGCGCGGACCGCACCAGCGCGGTTGCCTCGCTGCTGTCGCTTGTCGGCTCGTCCACCAGCCGGGTCTGGGCCAGCACCATGTTCTCGCTATTGCGCAGTTCCACCAGCTCGGCCCGCGCCGTGCCTTCGACCAGCACACGCACGGTGCCATCGGGCAGCTTGAGCATCTGCAGCACCTGGGCCACCACGCCGATGTCATAGAGGTCGTCCTTGCCCGGTTCGTCGCACGCGGGGTCGATCTGGGCGAGCAGGAAGATATCCTTGTCGCCCTCCATCGCGGCTTCGAGCGCGGCGACCGACATGTCGCGGCCGACGAACAACGGCACCACCATGCCGGGAAACACGACAATGTCGCGCAGGGGCAGCAGCGGGAGGGCGGTCATGGGATTTTCGGGCGGGGTCATGGGCGTTTCTGCAATGGTCATGGGCGGAATATGGGGACGGCGGCGCGGGCGTGCAACTTCGGGCTGTCGCAAGGGTGTGGAACGGCAGGTGAAGGTGACACAAGTGACAGGGCGTCACTTTCTATTTTGTGCGCGGAATGGCGGTTTTCTGCGGGTTTGCGGCAAAGGGGACAAAGTGACAGGGGGGCGGGAGAAAGAACAACTTGGATCGCGATGGTAGCTTCATGCAATGCCAACTAGTCCACGCCATAGAGCGTAGGAAAGGGTTCAGTGGCTACCCATGAGACATACTGTAGACCACCGAGAGGATGTAATAGCTGGCGATCGGCGTTCCATCGGCGGCAATTGCCGGCGAGAACCGGGCTCTCCGCATGAGAATTTCGCAAGCCGTCCGCTCAAATTCCTCTTCCCCCATTCGGGTCTGCATGGAACAGCTTGTTGGCATGCCTTCATCAGACACGTTCATCCGTATTCGCAGGATTGCCTGCGAGCCGCTCCGAACCATCCGCGCAGGATAGACATCATAAACCGCTCGCGCCCAATCCTCCATTTGCAGCGGTGCAACTGGTGACGCCAGTTGCCTGTGCGCTTCGACATCAATGCCCCAATGAGTCAACAATTCGTCAAGGCAGCCACGCATCGCTTCCATTGGAGCACGCAACGACCCTGTCGTCAGCACCACATCATCGCGAAATGCGTTGACCAGTTCGATTGCCACCACTTCGCTTTCGCGGGCGATACGATCGGCTGCTGTAAGGCGGTCGGTCGAAGGGGATTCCCATTGTGCAGGGAACAGCGTGCTGGTGAAGGTTATGCCGTTCATCCCGTTGGATGGCTGCATGTTGAAGGCAATTCCCGTGGGGGAGGAGTCAACATCAGGAAGATAGCGCACCGCCAGATTTCGCGCAGTCGATCGGCTTTTCAGGCGGAAATTACTGCTGACAGCCAGCACCTGGAAATCGATCCGATCCGGCGCATATTGCCGCAATTCGATCACCACAGGCGTGTCTGGTCCGCCAAATTCCCGGCGCAGCGCACAACTGTCCGCGGCATAATCGAGCACCCAGGCACTGGATGGAGCCAGGTCGAGAGCAGCATCCCTCGCCTGCACCGGGCCATGAACAAAGCCGGTGGGAACAATGCCGCTGGCGAGAGCTAGCACCGCTATAGACGAAACAAGCTCCCGGCGCCCCATCGTCACTCCCCCTGCACTGTCCCCGCTCGCCGTGCCCGTTCCTGCCACAGCTGGCGGGCATAGGCCTGCATGTCGCTGATCGTATCGACCTCGTCGAGAATCTCGATCCCGAAGATCGTTTCCACCACGTCTTCCAGCGTGATCAGGCCTGCGATCGTGCCGTATTCATCGACCACCAGCATGATCTGGTGGCGGTCCTTGATGAAGCGCTGGAAGGCCCGGTCGAGCGACAGGAGGTCCGGCACGGTCGAAAGCGGGCGGGCGACGTCGGCCAGCGTCTGGGTGGTCTCGGGCCCCTGCTCCACCAGCCGAGTCAGCACCTCGCTCTTGATGACGAAGCCGACAATGGAATCGCTGTCGCTCCCGTAAACAGGAATACGGGTGAAGGGCCGGTCGGCCACGGCGGCGAGGAACTGCGTCAGCGGCATGGCGGCCGGCAGGGTAAACATCACCGTGCGCGGCGTCATGATGTCCGACGTGTGGACCTCGTCGAGCCCGAACAGGTTGTGCAGGATTTGCGATTCGCGTTCGTGGATCTGGCCCGAGGCATGGCCCAGGTGCGCCACGGCCAGCAGTTCCTCGCGGTGCTGCGGGGCGTGGGCCGCCTTGCCCAGCGTGATGACCTTGGTCACCTGCTGCGAGAACCACACCAGCGGTGCCAGCGCCGTAATCATAACCGGCAGGACCCGGCACACGAACGGCGCGAGCGGCACGGCATAGCGCGCGCCGATGGTCTTGGGGATGATCTCCGTCATCACCAGCACGGCCACGGTAAGGACAGCGGCAAAGATCGCTTGGGTGGAATTGCCGAACAGCCGCGCATATTCCGCGCCCGCGCCTGCCGCGCCCATGGTGTGGGCCACGGTGTTGAGCGTCAGGATCGCGGCCAGCGGCCGGTCCACATGCTGCTTGAGCGCGGCCATCCGGTCTGCCCAGCGGGCGCCACGCGACTTGGCCGCCTGGATCGCCGAGGGCGACAGGGTGAGCAAAGAAGCCTCCAGCAGCGAGCAGAGGAACGACACGCCGAGCGCGAGGCCGACATAGATAAACAGCAGCGTCATGGCTGGTCGACCGATCCTTCAAAGGAAAGAATAATCATCACATCCCCGGCAACTTGAAGCCCGGCGGCAGGCCGAGGCCCGCCTGCATCTGCTGCATCTCGGCATTGGCCGCGCGGTCGGCCTTGTCGCGCGCATCGTTGAAGGCAGCGGCGACGAGGTCTTCCAGGATCTGCTTTTCTTCCAGGGAAACCAGACTGTCGTCGATCGCCACGCCCAGGATGCGGCCCTTGGCCGTAGCGCGGATCCTGACCAGCCCGCCGCCGGACGAGCCTTCGACCTCGACCGAATCCAGCTTCACCTGGGCTTCGTTCATCTGCTTCTGGATGTTTTCGGCAGCGGCCTGGGCGGCCTTCATCATTTCTTCCATCGACTGCATGGCTATCTCGCTTTCCGGTTGCGGTAATCGTTGGCGCGGGACACGTCGGCCTCCTCCACCAGCTGGGCGCCGGGGAACATGGCAAGTGCGCTTTGCACCAGCGGGTGGTTACGGATACGCAACGCCTCGGCGGCGCGCGCGGTTTCCTCGCGCTGGCGTAAGGACGGCTGGGCCTCGCCCTGCCCCCGCGAAACGTCCCACCGCTCGCCCGTGGCGCGCAGCAGGGCATCGCGCAGTTCTGCCAGCACATCCTCTTCGAATTCGGCGGGCGTCGTGTAGCTCAGGCGGCCCGGCGCAAGCTCGATCACCTGCACCCAGTCGCGCATGATCTGGCCCACGCGCAGCAGCCCTTCCTGCTCCACCCTGTCGCACAGGATCGACCATTCCAGCGCGACATCGGTGGGGCCTGAAGGTGCTGCGGCAGGCGTGGACCCTGCCGCGGCAGCAGGAGCGGCAGAAAGCCCGCGTTCCGCCGCATCCTTCAGCAGCTTCTCCAGCGTGCCGGGATCAGGCAGTTCGGCAGCATGGAGCACGCGCAGGAGGGCCATTTCGGCGGCCACCAGCGGATCGGGCGCGGTGCGCACCTCGTCATGTCCCTTGAGCAGCAGTTGCCACAGCCGGTGGACCTGCCCGGCAGACAATCGCCCGGCCCAAGTGGACAGCGCCTGCTTCTCCTCCTCCGACACGCCATCGGCCAGGTTGTCGGCCAGTTGCGCCACGGCCACGCGGTGGGTCAGTTCCATCAGCGAGCGCAGCAGGGCGAGCGGATCCACCCCGCGCGAATACTGGTCGGCCACGGCGGCCAGCAAGCCCCTGGGATCGGCTTCCAGCAGGCAGGCGAACAGCCGCCGCTGCGCGCCCTTGTCCGCCAGGCCCAGCATGTCGCGGACCATTTCGGCGGTGACAGAGGCACTGCTACCGCCATCCATATCGGCATGGGCAATCGCCTGGTCGAGGATCGACAGCCCGTCGCGCGCCGAGCCTTCGGCGGCAGAAGCGATCATCGCCAGGGCCTCGCTTTCGGCCTCCACGCCTTCCTTCACGCAGATCGCGGCGAAGTGTTCGTGCAGCAGTGGGGCCCCGATGCGCCTGAGGTCGAAGCGCTGGCAGCGCGAAAGGACCGTGACCGGCAGCTTGTCCACCTCTGTGGTGGCAAACAGGAACTTCACATGGGGCGGCGGTTCCTCAAGAGTCTTGAGCAAGGCATTGAAAGCATTGCGCGACAGCATGTGAACTTCGTCGATGATGTAGATCTTGTAGCGCGCACTGACGGCGGAATAGCGCACTGCCTCGATGATCTCGCGCACGTCGTCCACGCCGGTATGGCTGGCCGCGTCCATCTCGATCACGTCGATATGGCGGCCTTCGGCGATGGCGCGGCATGGCTCGCACACCCCGCATGGATCGATCGTCGGGCCGCCCTGCCCGTCGGGGCCGATGCAATTGAGCGCCTTGGCGATCAGCCGCGCGGTGGAGGTCTTACCCACCCCGCGCACGCCGGTCATCAGGAACGCATGGGCCAGCCGGTCGCGCGCAATGGCATTGGCGAGCGTGCGAACCATCGGCTCCTGCCCCAGCAGTTCGGCAAAGGTCTGCGGGCGATATTTGCGGGCCAGCACGCGATAGGGCTGGTTGGTGGCTGGTGCAGGTGCGGGCGGTGGCGGCGGCGCGACGGGCGCAGCCACATCGCCGAACATCGAATTCTGCCCGGCCGCCTCAAGCTCCGCTGCGGTGGGAGAGTCTTGCTCCTCCTCCGCGCCATCAGTGCCCCACGGCGGGGTCTCGTCATCCGGTGAATCGCCCATGTGCCAACAGTTAGGCGTTCACGCAGCCAATGTCATGGTGCTGATGTGGGGTCACGGTGCGGGTGGGGATAAATAGGAGCCGGGCGACCCGCTGCAATCTACCTTGGCTGCTTCCTTCCGGACCTGACCAGGTAAGCAGACGCGAACGTCCACCCGACTCCCGGCTGGGCATTTAGGTAGAGCTGCCAACCTTGGCAAGTCTCAACGGAAATTGTCAGCGTAGGCCTGCAGCTTCAACCGGCGCGGCGGCACGGTGTGGACCACCGCGTCGATGCCATATTTCGCGGCATAGGCCTGCGCATCTTCAAGGCTGGCAAACTTGAGCTGGACCTGCGCCTGCGTATCGCCGCTGCCGGCCCAGCCCATCAGCGGATCGGGCTTCTTCGCCTCGGCCGGAGCAAAATCGAGCACCCACTGGTCGCCCAGTGCCTTGCCGCTCTGCATCGCGTTCTTCGGGCGTTGGTAGATTCGTGCCTGCATGGCTTGTCCTTTGGTCGTTTCCGCGCGGGAATCAAGTGCGATCAAACGCGTTCTTCGTCTTGAGACTGGGCTTTTCAGCCCACGGCTCATCCGGCCAGCGGTGTCTGGGGTAGCGGCTCTTGCCGTCCTTGCGCACATCGGCCCACGATCCGCGCCAGAAACCCGGCAGGTCGCGGGTGGACTGCATGGGCTTGCCGCCGGGATCGGTCAGCTTAAGAAGCAGCGGCGTGTCACCGATCGTCGGGTGGCGTTCGAGGCCGAACACGGCCTGCACGCGCACCTCTACGCTGGGTCCATCGTCGGCGGCATAGTCGATCGCGTGGCTGGTTCCGGCAGGGCTGGCGAAATGACGCGGCGCGCGGGCGTCCATTTGCTGGCGTTCGTCCCACGAAAGGCGATTTAGCAAGGCCTCGGCCAATGCGCCGGGCAGCACATCGAGATCGCGGCGGCGGTGGAGCAGCGGCGCCAGCCACTCGCCCGCTCCTTCCGCCAGCAGCGCCGGATCGAGCGCGGTGATCCCGGCAAAGCGGGCGCGGGCGATCAGGCTGCGGGGGAGCAGTTCCCCCAGCTTGTCCACAAACTTTTCCACAAGCAGCGCGGTGATCGCTGCCTCGTCCGGCTGCGGATCGGGTCCGCTGGCGAGCGTGATCGCCCCCAGCCGCCGCTCCAGCCGCGCCTCCACCCGCTCGCCGGTCCAGCGCGCCGTGTGCCGCCGTTCGATCCGGTGGCCGAGCCATTGTTCCACTTCCGCCGTATCCAGCGCGAGCGCAGCCGTTATCCGCGCCCCGCCTGCCCTGCCCTGTGCGTCACCGATGGCGAGCCACTCGGCGCGAGCCAGCGGACTGGCGGGATCGAGGGTGTAGCCGCGCCCTCCCGCCGACAGCCAGTTCTCGCCCGAAGCATCACGGCGGCGGGCGAGATTGTCGGGCAGGGCATGGGCGAGGAGCACGGCGGGGGGTACAGATTCGACCTCCGTTCGCATCGAGCGAAGTCGAGATGCCGCAGCGGGGTCTCGACTTCGCTCGACCCGAACGTGGCTCTCGTCATTGGCCCGCCTCGCCCAGCCATCGGCCAGCTTGCGCGATGCCTCGGCCCGGCCCGAACGGTCGCCGTCCCACCGCTGCAACCGGGCGAGCAGGTCTTCCCCGCGCCCGCCCAGCCCGCGTTCCTGCAACAGCAGCGCCAGCCGCGCCGCCAGCCGTGCTGCGCCGTGCTGCGCCCCGAACAGCAGCATGGCCGCTTGCCACGGGTCCATCGGCAGGGCCGCGATCCGCTGACCGGTTTCGGTTATCCGCCCCTCTGCGTCGAGCGCTCCCAGTGCCTGCAACCGCTCGCGCGCGGCATTCAGCGCAGGCGCGGGAGGCGCATCGAGCCACGGCAGGCTGGCGGCATCGTCCACCCCCCACTGGGCGAGCGCCAGCATCAGCGGGGCAAGGTCGCTGGTGAGCATTTCCGGCGGATCGAACGCCTCGCGCCCGGCGTGGGCGGCCTGTTCCCACAGGCGATAGGCCACGCCCGGCCCCTGCCGCGCCGCGCGCCCTGCCCGCTGCGCCGCGCTCGCCTGGCTGGCGCGGGTGGTGACGAGGTGGGTGACGCCTGCCGCCACATCGAACTGCGCCCGGCGCGATAACCCGGCGTCCACCACCACGCTCACCCCATCCAGCGTGATCGAGGTTTCGGCGATGGACGTGGCGAGCACGATCCGTCGCCGTCCTTCAGCATCGCGGCGGATGGCAGCGCGCTGGTCTTGCGGCTGGACCTGGCCGTGCAGCGGCAGGACCAAGGCAGCAGGCAGGCGTTCGGCCAGCCGTTCCTGCACCCGGCTAATCTCACCCATGCCGGGGAGGAAGGCCAGCACATCGCCCTCCTCTGCCCGCCAGGCGGTGAGGATCGCGCTGGTCATGCTGTCCTCCAGCCGCTTTTCCGGGCTGGAACCGAGCCATTCGATGCGCAGCGGGTGCGCCTTGCCCTCGCTTGCGATCACCGGGGCGCCCCCATACTCAGAATCGTCACCCAGCAAGCGGGCAAAGCGCGCGCCATCGATCGTGGCGCTCATCACCAACACGCGCAGGTCTTCACGCAGCACGGCCTGGGTTTCCAGCGCCAGCGCAAGACCAAGGTCGCTGTCGAGGTGGCGTTCGTGCGCCTCGTCGAACAGCACGGCGGAAATGCCTGCCAGCTCCTGGTCGGCCAGGATGCGGGCAACGAATATTGCCTCGGTCACCACAAGGATGCGGGTGGCCTTGCTGCTCTTGCTGTCGAGCCGGGTGTTGTAGCCCACGGTTTGCCCAACCTCCTCGCCCAACATCTGCGCCATGCGTTCGGCGGCAGCGCGGGCGGCAACCCGGCGCGGGCTGAGGAGGATGACCTGACCGCTGCACCACCTTTCCCCGATCAGCGCAGGCGCCACGGCCGTAGTCTTGCCCGCCCCCGGCGGCGCGATCAGCACGGCAGAATTGCGCGTGGACAGTGCGGCCAGCAGATCGGGCAGGACAGCGTGGATGGGGAGGCTATCGGTCACCAGCACCCACTACCCGTTCGTGTCGAGCGAAGTCGAGAAACTGTGCGCGCATCTCGACTTCGCTCGATGCGAACGGCATTGGTTCTGGATCAATACCCGCGAGAAACCGCAAATTGGGCAGCTTCGATCATGGCGGAGCGTGCCTTGCTATCGGGGAAGATCGACAGGGCATCGCAGGCGCGCCGGGCGAAGTGGCGGGCGCGCTCGCGGGTGTCTTCCACCGCGTTGTGGCGCCCGATCAGCTCCACCGCGTGGGCGAGGTCCTCGTCCGAATTGGTAAAACCTGCCACGGCATCGCGCCAGAAGCGGCGTTCCTCTTCCGAACCGCGGGCATAGGCCAGGATCACCGGCAGGGTCATCTTGCCTTCGCGGAAATCGTCGCCCCGGTCCTTGCCCATTTCGGCGGCGCTGGAATCGTAATCGAGCGCATCGTCCACCAGCTGGAAGGCAATGCCGAGGTTGCGGCCATAATCGTCGAGCGCGCGCTCCTCCTCCTCGCCCCGCTCGGCCACCACGGCGGCAATGCGGCTGGCGGCGGCGAACAGGGCGGCGGTCTTGTCGCCGATGATGTGGAGGTAGCGCTCCTCGCTCGTCTCGATCCGGCGCTGGCTGACCAGCTGGTCCACCTCGCCCTGGGCGATAATCGCGCTGGCGCCCGACAGGATTTTCAGCACCTTGAGGCTGCCGTCCTCGACCATCAGTTCGAAGGCGCGGCTGAACAGGAAATCGCCGACCAGCACGGTGGCGGGATTGCCGAACACGATATTGGCGGTCTGCTTGCCGCGCCGCGTTTCGCTGCCATCGACCACGTCGTCATGCAGCAGGGTGGCGGTGTGGATGAATTCGACGGCGGCCGCCAGCTTGTGGTGGCGCGTGCCGTTATAGCCCAACACCTCTGCTCCCGCGAGCGTCAGCATCGGCCTCATGCGCTTGCCGCCGCCGCTGATGAGGTGGCCCGCCAGGGCTGGGATCAGCGGAATCTCGCTCTGCATCCGGTCCAGGATCACCTGGTTGACCGAATTCATGGCCGTAGCTGTCAGCGACAGGATCGGAGCCAGGCTGGGGGCAGGCGCGGGCCCGCGCTTCAAGGGAATGACATCGGCGCTCATGCGAGGTTTCCCATGGGCAAGTGGACCCGTCTTGGCAAGTTCGCAATTGCTGCTAGCAAGGATGGATGACCCAGCAATCCGCTTTCCAAGCCACTCCCGCCGCGCCCGATCCGGTGCTGGCAGGCTACCGCAAGAGCATCGACAACATCGACGCAGCCCTGGTCCACATGCTGGCCGAACGCTTCCGCATCACCCAGGCCGTGGGCGAGCACAAGGCCGTCACCGGCATGCCCGCCAGCGATCCGGGCCGCGAAGCCCGCCAGATCGAACGCCTGCGGGCATTGGCGGTGGAGGCCGAGCTCGACCCCGAATTCAGCGAGAAATTCATCCGCTTCGTGATCGACGAGGTGATCCGCCACCACAAGCGGGCGCAGGGAAAGTAGGGATTGCTGCGCATCGCTGCCATTGCGCTATCGGCCCTGTCGCTTTGTACCGCACCAGCATCTGCGCAGGACAGGGTAGCGCCGCCCTCGGTTCGTCCCGCAGGATCTGCCCCTACAATCAGGGTTGTCCCGCCCCAACCTTGGACCCCGGACGAAAAAACCGAATCCGCGCGCCGCGAAGCAGATCGCGAGCAGGTGATGCGCGATCAGGGCATGTTCGGCCTGATGACCATGGACATGGACATTCCGGCCCGCATCAGGTTTTGCGGGTTTGTTTCCGGGATTTTGATGAGCCAGGCTGCCGAGGCAGCAGACCCGGCCTTGCGCGAAAACCGCGTGGGCGAGGCTTGGCGTTACAGCGAACGGCTGACCCCCTTGCTGACCGTCATCAACAGCAGGCTTTCGGCATCCGAGCTGGAGCAAAGTACGCGCGAACACAGTCAGGTGATGGGCCTGCTGAGTTATGCGCCAGATCCCTGGCTGGTCGAGCAGATGGAGCAGGACACAACTGCAATAGCTGATTTGGGTTATCTTTTTCCCGCAAGCATCGCGCGGCGCTGCGACAGCCTGCTCGATGACATGGGCATTGCGCGGGCGGAAGGAACGCCGCCAGCAGACCTGCTCGCTGCCGCAACCGCCTTCCGCTGGAGCGGCAAGACCGGCGCAGAACTGTTTGCCGACACCGGGCTGCTTCCGTGGTCCGCACGCATCTGTGTCGAGCGCGCGACACCCTTGACTGCTCCAGACTTCGCCGGTGCACCGCTCGAACAGCGCGGGATCGACGGAATATCGCTGCTCGATTGGGCGATGGAATGCGACGACGCTGAGGCTTTCGCCGCGCTGCTGGACGCGGGTTTCAACACGGACGAGAAAGGTCAGTTTGGCAGCCCACCGGTCTTTGTTGCAGCCGATAGCAACTGGCCCAAATTCCTAGGCCGCCTGCTCGACGCAGGAGCAAATCCGAATGTTCTTGGTGACTCTTTCCCCAACGTTCCGCTCCGGGCCGCCGATTTTCAGAAGCAGGACGGGCATCGCGAAACATGGGACATGCTTCGAGCAGCAGGTGCTTCACTTGATTACGCCAATATGTGGGAGCACTGGCTCACCTTTGGTCGCTCGCAGGAAATCCTCGATCATTGGGATGAATTCGGCAATGATCCGGTTGATCTGGCCTGGAGGGTTTCGAGCGTCCTAGAGCGAATGACTGCACGCGATATCGGCGCATTGGAGGAAATCAAACGGCGGCTGGAAACGCAGCATGGCGTTTGCTTTCCCGTCGCTTCACTGATGGATCTGCGACGGAACGACCGCGGCTTTTATATCCAGCCCGATTGCCCAGGAGAGGAAACACCATGACCCAAGACAACCTCATCGGCGGATGCCTGTGCGGAGATATTCGCTACCAGATCACGCCGCCTGCCCTGTTTGTCAGCCAGTGCTGCTGCAAGGATTGCCAGAAGGCGACCGGCACCGGGCACACCACGATCATCGGCATCCACAAGGACCAGCTGCGCCTCCACGGCACGCCTACCACTTTCACCAACAAGGGCGATACCGGCGGCAGTGTGACGCGGCATTTCTGCGGGCGGTGCGCGGGTCGGCTCTATACGTCGGGTGATACGCCGGGGGACCACATCATGGTCCAGGCAGGATCGCTGGACGATCCCGGCCAGGTCAGCCCGCAGAACGTGATCTACGTGAAGGACAAGGTCCACTGGGACAAGGTGGACGAGAGCCTGCCGCAGTTTCCGGGCCTGCCCCAGCGGGTGCTCTAACCACGGCAGGGAGGCGCAGGTCCGGCAATTGACCCGCGCCCCCGGCCAGGGCGTAACCGTGATGGCCACCCCCTCCGGCCTATGCCGTCATGCAGCCCTCAATCGCGCAAGCGGGGGCGGCGCTGCGGCCCCGTCGTCTCAACGGTACGGGTAGCGGTGCCGTTCTCGCGCACCAGGCTGGCATAGCGCGAGGAGACCACTTCGCCTGCCGAATTGGTCACCGCCCGGCTGGCACTATAGCCATTATCGGTCCGCACCCGCTCGCCTGCGATGGCATAGGTCTCGCCCCCGCGACCTGTCGCCGTGCCGCTGAGGACCGAGCCGGTTTCGGTAAGGGTCCGCGTGGTTGCAGCCGACCGGGTCCGGCCGGCAAAGCCGGTCTGCTCCAGCGAGCGCGTAACGCTGCCGTCGCTGCGGCTACGGTCGAAGCGGCTGCTGGCGGTTGCGCCGTCGCTGCGACGGGTAACCAAGCGGTCGCGGCTGGCAGTGCCGGCCTGACGGTCGATCGTGCGGCTTTCCATACCGCTGGCACGCGGCCCGTCGAATGAACGGGTCTGGGTGCGCGGCTCGGCCATGGCTGCCGTGGCAAACAGCAGCGTGCCGATTGCAGCGCCGCCGATGATAGTGCAAAAACGTCCTGTCATGTTGACCTCCTGGTTGCCGAGCCGTGCTTTTGCGGCTCCACCAACATGACGCGGCAGCAGGAAAAATCCTTTGCGATCAGGGAATATTTTCCGCCCCACCGCCAGCCTCTGCGGAAGGCGGAAGGGATCCGGCCGCCCGGCGCTCGGCCAGCCGCCGGCGCAGGGCCTGGCGCTGTTGGGCTGGCGACAGGCCTTCGAGCGTCTCGGTGCCACGCGGCGCGAGTGCGCGGGGGGCAATCGCCTCACCATCTGCCACCCGGTCGCGCAGGTCCGCCCGGACCGCCTCGCGCCGTTCGGCAGCCTGGGCATCGCGCCGGGCCTGGGCTTGCTCCAGCCACGCGCGCAGCCTCGCCTCCTCAACGGCATCGGGAATGGGAAGGCCCTGCGCCCGCCGCCGGTCGAGCGCGCCGTCAATGCGCTGGTCAACCAGTTCGCGCCGGGTCGCCAGGCGCTCGGGGCGCGCGGCGTAGATCCGTTCGAAGGCCGTTTCCAGCTCCTGCGGGTTGTTGATCGGTCCCTCGATCACAATAGCCCGGCCATCCGCCGATTGCACCCTCGCTCGAACAGCGCGCACCGGCGCAGGAGCCGGCTTGCCGGTTACGGTTTCGGTTCCATCATCGACGAATTGCTGGACCGGCAGGACGATACCGACCTGTCCGAGCAGGCCCGAAGCCGCTGCCGCACTCGACAGCAGCCCGCCGGCCAGCAGCCAGCGGCGCTTCATCTGCCCGGTCCGGTATTTCGGCGCTGCTGATCCTGCGCGAGCAGCGGTGGCGGTCAATGGCGATTCACCGCCACCCGGCACAGCCATGCGGCAAGGCTGGTCCGCCCTTCCTGCCAACTCGGCGGCTGATCCCAGGGGCGGAGCAGGCTCTCCTGCGAGATGTCTTCGGCCTCGTGCATATCGCCGGTGATCCGCCATGCGATGCGGTGCAGCTGCGGCGCGTGCCGTTCGGCAAGCAGGTGACACGATCGCGGGCCCGCGACCCGGGCCAGCAGGGCAACATCGTCGGCCACCCCACCCCCTTCTGCGCCTTGCTTTGCCGGTGGTCCAGCCGCCTGCATCCGCGCTTGTCTACCCTTCCCGGGCGCCCACCAGCGCCCTGTGCACCCCCTCAAGACGCGGCACGGGCGAAAACCCTTCGCAAAAAAAAATGCGGTCGTTCACCCTGACCAGCGCGGCAGCCGCAGTCTCACCAGCAGCCCGCCCAGATCCTCGCTTTCGCCCAGTTCCACGCTGCCGCGATAGATTTCCGCCACGTCGCGCACGATGGCAAGGCCGAGGCCGGTGCCGGGCTTTTCGGTATCGAGCCGCGCGCCGCGGGTGAACAGTTCGCCGCGCTTGTCGGGCGGGATGCCCACGCCGTCATCCTCGATCCACACGGTGCACTGCTCGGCATCGGGTTCGGCATCGACCGTCACGAACACGCTGCCGCCGCCATACTTGGCCGCGTTCTCGATCAGGTTGCCGAGGATTTCCTCCAGGTCCTGCTTCTCGATCACCGCTCCGGCTTCCACCGACCCGTCGATATCGAACCGCACATCGGGATAAAGCCGCGACACGGCCCGCTCCACCGCCTTGGCACTGTCCATCACATTGGTCCGCGCCAGACCCACGGCCCGGCGGCCAGCCGCACGGGCGCGGGCGAGGTGGTGATCGACCTGGCGGCGCATCACCAGCGTCTCGCGCAGCACGGTCTCTCCCAGGTCGGGCGAGCGGGCGGCGGCAGCGTTGGTCAGCACGGTGAGCGGAGTTTTCAGCGCATGGGCCAAGTTGCCCGCATGGGTGCGCGCCTCTTCCGCCTGCCGTTCCGAATGGGCGAGCAGCGCGTTCAGCTCCTCAACCATCGGCTGGACTTCCAGCGGCAGCGGATCGGTCACGCGATTGGCGCCCGATGTGCGGATGCGGGCGATGGCGCGGCGAATGCGGCGCAAGGGACCAAGTCCGTACCAGGTCTGCAACATGGCCATGATGAACAAGCCGATGCCCAACACGGCGAAGGACCAGATCAGGATGGCGCGGATGTCGGCCAGCTGCAGGTCCAGTTCCTCGCGCGATCCGGCCACGACATATTGCCACTGCACATCGCTGCCCGGCAGGCCCACGGTGCGCTGGGCAATGCGCAGGCGCTCGTCCTCGAACTGCTCGGAATCGTAGTAGATCGGGTCTGTCGCGATCACATCGTCGCGGATTTCCAGCGGACTGTCCCACAACGAACGCGACAGGTAGGGCTGGAAACCGCCACCCGAAATCTGCCAGTAGAACCCGCTATTGGGTTCCAGGAAGCGCTGGTCGCCAAGGATGCGGTTGTAATAGACCTCGCCCAGCGGATCGATCTCGGTCGAGGCGATCATTGCGGTGAGCGATTCTTCCAGCTCGCGGTCGAACTGGCTCGATACCAGGTTGGTCAGCGCGGAATTGAGCGCCACGCCGCCCACGGCGAGCAGGATGAAAATCCAGCCCGCCGCGATCAGGATCATGCGGCGCGAAATGCTGCCGGTGTGCTGCACCGGCAGCGCTACGGCCGCCTCTGCCTCTGCCTTTGCGGGAGGCGCTATTCCATCGCGCCCGGCTAGCGGCAGTGCTTGCGGGAGGCCAGCGTCGGCCACGTCACTCGCGGGGGGCGTGGGCGGGATCATCCAGGCTGTAGCCCAGGCCACGGATCGTTGTGATCACATCGGCGCCCAGCTTCTTGCGGATGCGGGTGACGAACACTTCGATGGTGTTGGAGTCGCGATCGAAGTCCTGGTCGTAGATGTGTTCGATTAGCTCTGTGCGGCTGACGACCTTGCCCTTGTGGTGCATCAGGTAGCTGAGCAGCTTGTATTCCTGCGCGGTCAACTTGACCGGCTCTCCCGCCCGGGTGACGCGGCCGCTGCGCGTATCCAGTCGCACTTCGCCGGCGATCAGCTCGCTGCTGGCGTTGCCCGAAGCGCGCCGGATCAGCGCGCGCAGGCGGGCAATCAGTTCTTCGGACTGGAACGGCTTGGCAAGGTAATCGTCGGCCCCGGCATCGAGGCCGGCCACCTTGTCCGACCAGCTGTCGCGCGCGGTCAGCACCAGGACGGGGAAATTGCGCTTCTCGCGCCGCCACATGCCCAGCACGGTCAGCCCGTCGATCTCCGGCAGGCCAAGGTCGAGCACGGCGGCATCGTAGTCCTCGGTCGAGCCGAGGTAATGCCCGTCTTCACCATCGGTGGACAGGTCCACGGCATAGCCGTTCTGTTCCAGCGTGTTCTTGAGCTGCTGGCCCAGTGTCGGTTCATCCTCAACTATCAGGATGCGCATGCTTGTATTCCCCTGTTCCTTGCACCGGCCTTGATCGACCGGCTCCCCTCAACGCTTCGAACCTGCCACCGGATCCGGTTACCGCGACACGCGCAGGATGCGCGCGGTGCGGGCATCGACATCGACCCAGATCACCCGCCCGTCGCGGATGAACTTGAGGCGATAGGCCGCTGCGGCAGGATCGTATTCAAACCCGATATATTCGTCGGTCCGCTCCATCTGCGGGATAATGCGCCGCTCGATATCGCGGATGGGCATGTTGCGCCCGGCCTGCATCTGCTCGCGCGCAGAGGCCTGCTCGCCCGCCCCCGGCTGGAACGAGCGCGACTGGGCCAGCGCGTCGGTTGCCAGAAGCGGGCCCGAAAGCAGGGCCATCGCGGCCATAGATGCAAGAATCCGTTTCATGATGGCCTTTTGCCTAGCGGCGGCGCGTTGAACAAGCTGTGAATGCACCCGCCGCCGTTCAGCAAGGTTCGAGTGCAGATTAACGGGTCATCTCGAATTTGACACCCACGGTCACGCTGGCATCGACCTGCCCAGGGCGGACGGGCGTGGATGCCGCATCGGCAGACTGCAATTCGGCCTGGCGGAACATAGGTTGCGGGAAGCTGGGCGCGGTCATCTCGCTGATCTCCAGCAGGCGCACGCCGGAATATCCGGCCATCCGCGCATAGGCCATCGCCCGCGCGTTGGCGCTTTCGACAGCGGCAGTGCGGGCCTGCTCCTGCGCGGCGGTGGGATCGTCGATGGCAAAGGAAATGCCTCCAAGGTCGGTCGCACCAGCGGCCACCAGCGCATCGAGCACCTGGCCCGTCTGGTCCACATTGCGCAGCTTCACGTTGACGCGGTTGCTCACGCGATAGCCGCGGAAGCGCTGGCTGCGGGTGGCTTCGTCATATTCGTATTCGGCGTTCAGGCTGATGCCGCTGGTCTGGATATCGTCGCGGTCGATGCCCAGCGCCTCGATCCGGTCGATCACGGCAGTCATCGCGGTCGCATTCTGCCGCATCGAAGCCACCGCCGTGGCGGCAAAGGTGGTGACGCCTGCATCAAGGTTGACCACATCCGGGTCGGTCGAAACGCTTTCGGTCACGGCAAGCTCGATCACCGGGCCGGTCGCCTGGATCTGCACTTCGGCAGCGCTGGCGGCGGCGGGCATCATGGCCATGGCAGCCATTGCAGCGGCGAGCGGAAGCTTTGCATTCGTCATGGGAAGTTCTCCAATCGTGTAGCGCGGCCAATGCGCGCGCAGTTATTACGACGGACTGAACCACGCGGTTCCTTGCCAGCAAGGTTCGCCGCGCCTACCTGCGCCCCACAATGGCAGAACCACCGATCGTTTCATGGGAAGGGCTTGGCCTGCAGCAAGGCGGCGGCTGGCTGTTCGGCGCGCCTCCCGGACCGGGGCTGGATCTTCACGTCGGCCCGCGTGACAGGCTGGCGCTGATTGGCCGCAACGGCGCGGGCAAGACTACCCTGCTGCGGCTGGTGGCGGGCGAGATCGAGGGCGATCGGGGGCTGCGCAAGACCAAGCCCGGCACAAATATCGTGATCCTCGAACAGGAACCCGATTTTTCCGCCTGTCCCACGCTGATGGACTTCGCGCTGGGCGGCAGCAATGCGCCGGAACGGCACGAGGTGGAGGCCATTGCCGGCCAGCTCGGCATTGCGATGGACACGCCCAGCGCCACGGCCAGCGGCGGCGAACGGCGGCGCGCGGCGCTGGCCCGCGCCCTGGCGCAGGATCCCGACCTGCTGCTGCTGGACGAGCCGACCAACCACCTCGACCTCGCCGCCATCGAATGGCTGGAATCGTGGCTCGAACGCTATCGCGGGGCCTTCATCGTCATCAGCCATGACCGCACGTTCCTCAAACGCCTGACCCGCGCGACGATCTGGATCGATCGCGGCAACCTGCGCCGCAAGGAAGTGGGCTTCGGCGGCTATGAGGCGTGGGAAGAGCAGGTCTATGCCGAGGAAGCGCGCAACGCCGACCGGCTGGATGCGCGGCTGAAGCTGGAGGCGCACTGGCTGGAACGCGGCGTGACCGCGCGGCGCAAGCGCAACCAGGGTCGCCTCGCCAAGCTATGGGACATGCGCGCCGCGCGTGCGGCCATGATCAACCCGGCAGGCGCGGCCAAGCTGCAACTGGCAAGCGACGGGGAATTCAAATCCAAGTCGGTGATCGTGGCGGAGGATATCTCCAAGACCTACGGCGACCGCACGATCATCAAGCCGTTCTCCCTGCGCATCCAGCGCGGGGACCGGATCGGCATCGTCGGCTCCAACGGCGCGGGCAAGACCACGCTGCTGAAGATGCTGACCGGCGATCTGGAGCCCGATACCGGCAAGGTCACCCGTGCGCAGACCCTCTCGGGCGTGATGATCGACCAGCAACGCAAATTGCTCGATCCGCAGAAGACCGTGCGCGACGTGCTGGCCGAGGGCGGGGACTGGATCGACGTGCGCGGGGTACGCAAGCATGTGCAGGGGTACCTCAAGGACTTCCTGTTCGATCCTTCCGTGGTCGATGCCAAGATCGGCACGTTCAGCGGCGGCGAACGCAGCCGCATCCTGCTGGCGCGAGAATTTTCCCGCACCTCGAACCTCCTGGTGCTGGACGAACCGACCAACGACCTCGACCTCGAAACGCTCGACCTGTTGCAGGAAGTGATCGCGGACTATGAAGGCACAGTCCTGATCGTCAGCCACGATCGCGATTTCCTCGACCGCACGGTCACGGTCACGCTGGGCCTCGACGGCAGCGGCACGGTGGATATTGTCGCGGGCGGCTACGAAGACTGGGTCGCGCGGCGCCGGACAAGCAAATCTTCCCCGGGACGGGGAGGGGGACCATCGCGGAGCGATGGTGGAGGGGCCGCGCCGAAAGCGCCCGCACCACCCTCGCCCGCCAAAAAGCTCAGCTACAAGGACCAGCGCGACTACGAGCTACTGCCCGCCCGGATCGAGGAACTCGACAAGCTGATCGCCAACGGCGAGGCCGCCCTGGCCGACCCCGCGCTCTACACCGCCGACCCCGCCAAATTCGCCCGCATCAGCAAAAGCCTCGACCTCGCCCGCGAGGAAAAGGACGCCGCCGAAATGCGCTGGCTTGAACTGGCGGAACTGGTGGAGGGGTAGAGCCGCTCCCTTAAAGACGGTAGAAATCCGCTACCCGGTCGAGCGCCAGACGCAGCACCAGCTTGCCGCTGCGGGCGGGCCAGGCGAGGTTCTTTTCCGCCACGGGCAGGCTTTCGCCCGCGCAGACCACGCGCCACAGGATATCTTCCAGTCCGCGTCCGGCCTGGGCCAGCGCGCCGTTGAAGCGGGTGCGGGCGGCGATGGCGCGTTCGGACGGGTTCAGCCCCTGGTCGGCCGTGCCTTTGATGCGCACCGCGTCCCACCGCATCGTCACATTGGGGCCGAGCTGGGCGCGCTCGTAGTCGCCGCGCAGCGCTTCGCCTGCCTCGAACAATCGCGCATCGAGATGGCCGTGGGCGTGGAGCCAGGCGAGCGGGCTTTCCGCCACGTTGACCGTCACGCTGCGACGGCGGCTGACCGGTCCACCCCGGCGGCGCGGGCCTTCTTCGGTCAGTTCCCGTTCGACGAGTTGCTGTTTCATGCGCGAATCTCCCCTTCAGCGACGCGAGGGGCCTTGTCAGATGGAACATTCTGTAGGAAAGTAGAAACCGATTTGGTTATATGAGGGCAGGCAATGATCAACCGCATCCGCGACATCCGCAAGGAAAAGGGCATGACACTGGCCGAAGTCGGCGCGGCCTGCAATCCGGCCACCACAGCGCAGACCATCGGGCGGCTGGAAACCGGGATGCGCAATCTCAGCCTTGCCTGGATGAACCGGATCGGTGCAGCATTGGGCGTCGATCCCGAACTGCTGGTCAAGGGCGAGGAAGCCAGCGTTCCCATGGTCGTCGCCCGCCTGACAGACCAGGGAGCAGAAGCCCTCACCCGCCCGCGCGATGCGATCCTGCCCACCCAGCTGGTCGATGGCGCGCAGCTCGTCTGCCTGTCGATCGAGGCGCCGCAGGGTGAATACCGCAGCGGTGACCAGTTGTGGATGCGCCAATTGCGGCTGGAGGACGCCGCCCACCTCATCAACCGCGACGTGCTCGCCCCGCGCAGCGGCGGGCGCTATGCCTTCGGGCGGCTGATCGACCGGCAGGGCAGCATGGTGGCCCTGCTCCCGCCGGGCATGGGCCAGCGGCAGATCGTGATTGACCGGCCTGCCTGGCTCGCCGTGGCCGAAATGCTGGTGCGCAAGCTGTAAGCCGATGAAGCGCCTGCTCTCCATCGCCACGCTATATCCCAATGCGCACAACCCGCGCTTCGGCACTTTTGTTGCACGCCAGCTGGAGGCGCTGGCCGCGCGCGGCGATTGGGAAGTGACCGTGGTCAACCCCATCGGCGTGCCGCCCATTGCCATGGGGCGCTATGCCCCGCTGCTGGCCGCCGCGACAAGCGGGGAGGAACACGGCGTGATGGTGCACCGTCCGCGCTTCACCCTGATCCCGGCAGTGGGCGGACCGTTCAATCCGCGGATGATCCGCCGCGCTGTCTTTCCCCTCGCCCGGCGGCTCCATGCGGCGCAGCCGTTCGATGTCATCGATGCGCAGTTCTTCTATCCCGATGGGCCTGCTGCCGCCGCGATTGCCGCCGACCTTGGCCTGCCGCTGTCGATCAAGGCACGCGGGGCGGATATCTCGCACTGGGGGGCAAAGCCATATGCCCTGCGCAAGATGCGCAGCGCGGCACGACAGGCGGCAAGATTGCTGGCGGTAAGCGAGGCGCTGGCGGGCGACATGGCCGCGCTGGGCCTGCCGCGCGACAAGATCATCGTGCACTACACCGGCCTTGACCATGCGCTCTTCCGCCCCCTGGGGCGCGACCTCACCCGCCAGCGGCTGCTCGACCAGTTCGGCGTGCCTGCCGGCGGCCCGCTACTTGCCAGCGTGGGCGCGCTGATCCCGCGCAAGGGGCAGCGCTTCGTGGTCGAGGCGCTTGCCGCCCTCCCCGATACGCAACTGGCGCTGGTGGGCCAGGGGCCGGACAAGGCCCTATTGGAAGCGCTGGCGGCAGAACTGGGTGTGGGCCACCGCGTCCATTTCCTCGGCGTTCTCGATCATGCCAGCCTTCCGGTGGTGCTGTCCGCGGCCGACGCCATGGTCCTGCCATCGGCCAGCGAGGGCCTGGCCAACGCCTGGGTCGAGGCGCTCGCCTGTGGCACGCCGCTGGTCATCACCGATGCGGGCGGCGCGCGCGAGCTGGTGAAATCACCCGCATCGGGCCGCATCGTGGAGCGCAATGCCGCCGCGCTCGCCGCAGGGGTACGCGAGGTACTCGCCGCCAGTCTGCCGCCCGAACATGTCGCCGCCACCGCCGCGCAGTTCAGCTGGGAGAACAATGCCGAGGCCCTGGCGGAATACTACGCCGGGCTGATCAGCAAGGCCTAAGCCTCCCCGCGCGCCTTCCGCTCCTGCACGTCCATGCTGGTCTCCCGCGGCACGAAGCTGTCCGAACTCACGCCCAGCCAGATGAGGATCGGCGCGGCCATGTAGACCGAGCTGTAGGTGCCGACGAAAATGCCCAGCGTGATGCAGGCGGTAAGGCCGAACAGGCTGGCCGGACCGAACCACAGCAGCGGCATCAGCGCGACCAGCAGCGTGACCGAAGTCATGATCGTGCGGGCCAGAGTCTCGTTTACCGACAAGTCGAGCAGTTCGGGCACCGGCATCTTGCGGTATTTCTTCAGGTTCTCGCGGATGCGGTCATAGACCACGATAGTGTCGTTAAGCGAATAGCCGATGATGGCCAGAATCGCCGCCACGATCTGCAAGCTGAATTCCAGCTGGAACAGCGCCAGCATGCCCATGGTCAGCGATACGTCGTGCAGCAACGCCAGCAGCGCGCCTACGCCGAACTGCCATTCGAACCGGATCCAAATGTAGATCGAGATGGCAATCATCGCGAACATCAGCGCCATCAGCGCGGTTTGGCGGAATTCGCCCGAAACCTTGCCCGAAACCGTATCCACCCCGTCGATCCTAACGCCGGGATGACCGACCTCGATCGAGCCAACGATCTGGCGGCTGATGCGTTCTGCGGCAGCGGGATCGGAAGTCGCCTCGTCGGGCAGTCTGACGCGGATCGACACTTCGTTGGCCGCGCCGAAGCGCTGGACCACGGGGTCACCGAACCCCAGCGCCCCCACGGTATCGCGCAGTTCCTCCACCGGAGCCTCCGCCTCGCCCACGAAAGTGGCGCGGATTTCCTGGCCGCCGGCAAAATCCACGCCGTAGTTGAGGCCGTTGGTCCAGACCAGCGCCCAGCTGGCGATGATCAGGATCACGCTGACGACGTAGAACGGCATGCGCCATTTCAGGAACTTGATGTTGGTGTCTTCGGGGACGAGCTTGAGCAGTTTCATGGTAGAATTCCCGAGCTCAGATCTGGATATCGGTGGGGCGCTTGGCGCGCAGCCAGTTGGCAGTCCACATGCGGGTCATCGTCACGGCGGTGAACACGCTGGTGAACAGGCCGATCAGCAGCACCACGGCAAAGCCGCGCACCGGGCCGGAGCCGAAGGTGAACAGCAGGACACCGGCAATGAAGTTGGTGGCATTGGCGTCATAGATGGCGCGGCTGGCCTCGCGGTAGCCGTTCTCCACCGCCGCCACCACGCGGCGGCCGCGTTTTCGCTCCTCGCGGATGCGTTCGTTGATCAGCACGTTGGCGTCTACCGCCGCGCCGATGGTGAGGACGAAACCGGCGATGCCCGGCAGGGTCAGTGTGGTGCTGAATGCCGCCATGATGCCCAAAATCATCAGCACGTTGATGGCCAGCGCCGCCGTAGCGTAAATCCCGAAACGGCCATAGACCAGGATCATCAGCACGATCACCAGCAGGGTGCCCACGCCCATGGCCATGGTGCCGCTCCTGATCGAGGCGGCGCCAAGATCGGGCCCGACGGTGCGTTCTTCTATCACGGTCAGGTCCACCGGCAGCGCGCCCGATGCCAGCGCCCGCGCCAGCGAGGTTGCCTGCTGCAGGCTGAATCCGCCCGTAATCTGGGATGAACCACCGTATATCGGCTGGAGGATGCGCGGAGCGGACAACACCTCGCCATCGAGGATGATGGCGAACTGCTGGCCCACGTTCTCGGTCGTCAACCGGGCGAAACGTTCAGCGCCCACACTGTCGAACGTGATCGAAACTGCCGGCGTATTGTCGTCCGGATTGAATGTCTGGCTTGCATCGACCAGCGAATCGCCGCGCACACCGCCAAGGCGCCGCACCGCGATAACTTGGCCGGCATAGTCGCCGCCGGGCGCGCCGGGCACCAGCTCGCTGCCTGCACGCGGGATGCCGCTCTCGATCTGGGCCGGAGTGGCCTGGGTATCGAGCATCTTGAATTCGAGCCGCGCGGTCTGGCCCAGCAGGTCTTTCAGTTCGTCGGGATCGGTCAGGCCGGGGACCTGCACCACGATGCGGGTATCGCCCTGGCGGATGATCGTCGGCTCGCGCGTGCCGAGCGAATCGATACGGCGGCGGACCACGTCGGTCGCGCTGTCCATGGCCGTGGTGACGGCGTTGTCGATGCCGCTCTGGGTCGGCGTGAGGACCAGCCGGGTGTTGCCGTCGAGGAATTCGAGATCCCATTCGCTGACCAGGCCCGTGCCCATCAGCGGCAGGATCGCCTCGCGTGCGGCATCGACCTGCGAGGGATCGTCCAGCCTGATAGTCAGCCTGCCGCCCGCCGTGGATACATCGCCAAAGCCGATGTCTTCCCGCGCGTTGTCGAGCGCGCTGCGCACCGCCTCTTCCATGTTCTCGAGCCGCTGGGCGCCCACCTGCGAGCTGTCCGCTTCGAGCAGGATATGGCTGCCGCCGGCAAGGTCGAGGCCGAGGTTGACCGTCTGGCTGGGCAGCATATCCGGCCAGCGCAGATTGGTGAGCGAAGCCAGAGACGGCAGCGCCAGGGCCACCGTGAAAATGGTGATGGCCCAGAGGAAGTTGCGCTTCCAGAGCGGAAAGTCGAGCATGGGTGCTGTTCGATCAGTCGTTGGCGGCAGTGCCGCCGGGCGCGATCACATCGCCCAGCATCGACTTGACCACCTTGACCTTCACGCCTTGCGCGATTTCGGCCTCGATATATTCGTCGTCCACCTTGGTAACCTTGGCGACGATTCCGCTCGACGTGACGATCTGGTCGCCCCGCTTGACCGCTGCCACCTTGGCGCGATGGGCCTTCTGCTGCTTCATCTGCGGGCGGATGATCAGAAACCAGAAGATCAGCACCATGCCGATGATCGGAATGAAGCCGATCAGGCCCTGGCCTGCTGAACCGGAACCGGCGGCGAGAAAATCAAGCATGGTAATGCCCCATCAGGAATGTGACGCGCGAAGCGTGGTAAATGGCCGTTTATCGCGCGGGTTCAAGCCCTCCCCGGCCCGGTACCGTCGATATCGCAGCGCGACTAGCAGCATTGTCCTGCAAGGGCAATCGACCGGCTTGCCAACCTGCCAAGGGGTGCCTATAGGCCCGCACTCCACTGGATACGGGACGTAGCGCAGCCTGGTAGCGCATCACACTGGGGGTGTGGGGGTCGCAGGTTCGAATCCTGTCGTCCCGACCAGTGGAATTACCCTCTCAAGCCTTTCTGCACCCCCCTGACGGCGAGCGCGACGCTCGTCAGTCGCGGGTCGCGTCGAAGGCGAATTCCACCCGCACCGATGGCGCGAGGCCTGCGGCGTTCTCGCCCGTGCCCACGCCGAACCCCGTGCGGTCCACCGTGGCACTGCCGCTGACTGCCCGCGTCGCCCCGCTGCCCGACAGGGTGAAAGTGATCGCCTGCGACCGGCTCGCCCCCTTCAATGACAGCGTGCCATTGGCACGATAGGAATTGGCGCCGGTTCTCGTCACATTGGTGGAGCGGAACGTGGCCGTGGGATTGGCCGAAATGCCAAAGAAATCACCGCCTGCCAGCATGGTGTCCTGCGTCGCATCCCCCAGTGTCGCGCTGCCAAGTTCGATCTCGATGCGGATGTCCGCGCCTGCCGGATTTTCCGGGTCCATCGTGATCGACCCATCCCACCGGCGGAAGCTGCCGCGCATGGCGGTGCCGGCATTGTCGGCCACGAAGCGCAGCGAGCCGCCAGGCTGGATCGACCACGATGGCGGCGGACCGGCGGGTTCGTCGGGTTCTGCCGCTTCTTCGGTCTCCTCGACGACTTCCTCGGTGGCTTCGGGTTCCTCGACTGCCGCTGCTTCGTCCGTCGAGGCACTATCGGGGGCAACGGCGGCGATATCCTGTTCAACAGGCTCAGATCCTTCCTCGTGTCCCGGCAGGATGGCGAAGGTCACCGCCCCCACCAGCAGGACCACGCCAAACAGCACCATGCCCGCCTTGGCCGAGCCACCCGGTGACATCCGCGCCAACACCCCGTCGCGCATCAGCAGGTGATGCTTCATCGCTCCCGCAACGTGCAGCGCGAACAGGGCAAGGCCGATCCAGGCCATCAGCCAATGGGCATTCTCGAAGTTCTCGGCCAGAGCCGGATCAAGGGGCAGGTGCGGCAGGGGGACAAGGCCGAACAGCACCGTCGGCACCTGGATCGGCGAGGTGGAAACCAGCGCCCAGCCGGTCAGCGGGGCGAGGATCATGAAGGCATAGAGCCCGAAGTGGACCGCGCCCGCGAGGAACCCGTTGAACCCGCGCTCCACAGGCGGCGGCGGCCGGTGGGTCAGCCGCCAGCCGATCCGCACCAGGGTGAAGACCAGGATGGTGATGCCAAGGCTCTTGTGGAACTGGAACAGGGCGAACCCGCTGGCATCACGTGGCATGCCGAAACCGATGGCCAGGACCAGCGCCAGCGCGGCCGCGATGATCCAGTGCAGCAGGATCGCCCCGCGGCTGTACCGTTCAGCAGCTTGTCCGATCATCGAAACCTCTTGAATAGCGCGTTGTCGTTCAATCAGCTGTTATCAGCCGCAAGGGCCTGTTCCGCCAGCACTTCGGCGCGGGTTATCATCTGTTCGATTACCCGGCGCGCGGCTGCCAGGTCGTCAGGCGCTATATCTTCGGTGAGAAATTCGTCGCGCTGGATCGCCAGCTCGACCATCCGGGCCTGAAGCGCCTTCCCGCCTTCGGCCAGCCCGATCTCGATTCCCGGACCGCCGGGCTTGCGCCTGCGGGTCATCAGCCCGCGCTCGACCAGGTTCTTCACCGCGCGGCTCAACTGCCCGCGATCCTGCATCAGCAGTTCAGCGAGGCCGTTGAGCGACAGCGGCGCGTGTTCGTGCATCTGCGACATGATTCGCCATTCGATCTCGGTCAGGTCGAACAGGCGGCGCTGGTTGTAGATCGTGCTGCGGCGCATGATGCTGAACAGCACGACCATGCGCATCGACAGCAGTTCGGCCAGCGGACCGCTGCGCTTGCCGCTTAATTGACGGCGCATTTCATCGATCGAGCGCAAAGGCCCGCCGGTTTTGCTGGTGCTGTCGTCAGCCAATCTGCGTGCCCTTCCGCACCCGCATTCCCCAAGGTCCTTCGCGCCATCCTTAACGCCTGTCGCGCGAAAAACCAGTGCGGCTCCGGCTGGCTTCAAAGATAGAGTGTCTCGCCGTCCTCGTTCACCGGGTTGCGATCGTTCTCGGCGCACTGGAACTCGATCAGCGCGCCGTGCCGGTCGCGCCGGTAGCTGACGGTGACGACATAGGGTTCGGAAAACGCCAGCGGATCCGTCATGGTCATTTCGTTGACCAGCACGTCCGCATTGTCGGGCGATAGGAAAATACGTTCGACCAGCCGGAACTGGTCAGAATGCTTGCCCCCCTCGCCCACTTCGAGCTGATCCGAGATGCCGATGGTATCGACTACCAGTGTCTCGCCCTCCCAGTGGCCGATCGAATGGCCGTGGAAGCTGGGGGTCAACTCCTCCAGATCGGGGTGGGTGCGGCCATCCATCCAGATGGTGCGGGTCTGCATCCATGCTTCCTGGTTGATCGTCAACCGGCCCGGGGTGAACAGGAATTCGTAGGGGTACTGCGCCAGCTGCATGATGCGCGGGAGGCCCGGCGGGCTGCAGTTGGACCGGCTGCGCAACTCCACCCCGTCGTTATCCAGCACCTGCTGGCGCCAGCGTTCCCACTGGGCAAGGTATTCGCCCTTCAGCGGCAGAGTGGGTGCGCGGGCCAAGGACGGATCACCGCGGATGAGAAACCAGATGCCGCCCCAGTCGGGCAGCTGGTCCAGCTCGTGATAGCGGCCCTTGGCGAACCCGGCACTGTTTTCCGGCGCGGTGATGCCTTCTGGCAGCGGCGACGAGGTCGGCGTGCCGATCTGCGCGTGAGCAACAGAGCCGGCAACAGTTCCGGCGAACAGGGCCGTTCCGGCGAGAAGGGCGAGCGCCTTGAAGGAGAGCGCCACGTTCAGCCGACCTCCCCGAAGGTTGTGCCATCGGCCTTGCGGACGCCCGCATAGGCCGCGCCTTTCGCACCACTGCGCAGCGGATGGACATAGAGCTCCACCCGTTCACCCTGCCGCAGTGTGGTTCGTGTCCAGCCATCCTGCGCCAGGTTGTTGGGGCTGGTCATTTCGATTGACCATATCTCGGTCTGGTCACCTGCGGGGACGGTCACGCGGATGAAAGCGTGCGGGTTTTGCCAGCGGAACTGCGTTACCGTGGCATCCAGCCGGATGGTGCGCTGCATGTCGAACATCGAATAGGAATGGTGGGCAGCGGCAGGAACCGCCAGCGGGGCGGCGAGCAATGCGGCCAGCGCCATTTTCTGAAGCAGTTTCATCGGTCTATCTCCCCCGATCGGTCAGAATTGCGGAACATTGATCGGCTGCCCGTTCTTGGGCAATCCGGAATCGAGCACGGAGCCATCGGCCTTGCGCAGGTCGAGGAACAGGCCGCCCGTGGCGCCATCGCGCAAGGGGTTCATGCGCAAGGATATCCGCTCGCCCGGACGCAGCGAATTGCGCCGCCAGCCTTGCCGCGTGAGGTTGTTCGGGCTGTTCAGCTCGATCGACCAGGTGCGCGTTTCATTGCCCTGCCGCACGTCCAGTTCGATGAAGGCGTGGGGGTTGGTCCACTGGAACTGCCGCACCGTGCCTTCCAGCGTCATGATCTCGCGCTGGTTGAACATGGCAAAGCTGTGGTGCGAAGCGGCCGGCATGGCCAGCATGGCAACCGCGCCAAGGCCTGCCGCAGCACCTGCTGCTGCCAGGACAGTTTTCCTAATCATCTGAAATCCCTTCCACATTGCTCTGCCCGCGCTCTTCCGCCGCGTCCCGGCCCAGGTTGGTCCCTGGCAGGTTCTCGTTATAGGCGAGGATACAATTGCTCTCGTTGATGTCGGTATAGTCCTGCCGGCCGAAGCGTTTGGTCGACTTCCATTCGCCTTCCCACAGGTCTGGATCCGTCAGGGTATATTCCACCTCCATGACCATGCCGTCTTCCAGCAGGCGGATGCGTTCGACGATCTCGGTATCGAACGACATCGGGATGCCGTGGTCGATCCAGTGGTGGTCAGCTTCGAAATAGCGCGTGTGGACAACCAGGGTATCGCCTTCGAAGTGGCCGATGCTTTCGCCGTTGTAGCCCGGCACGACCAGGTTGGGATCGGTGAAATCACGCCCGTCGAGGAAGATCGTGCGAACCGAATTGTTGAAGCCGGAAATCATGTAAATTGCGGTCGGCAGCTGGATGAAAGCGTGCGGCCAGACGCGCGTCATGATCATGGGCATGCCCGGCGGAAAGCACTGGCCGATGGAATCGCGGTACGTCTCACCCCGCGCCTGGGCCTTGGGCGCCTCGATCAGCGCCTCGATGCCCTCTGGCCCGAACTGCGGATAGGGTGGGCCGAACAGGTAATGGTTAAACCCTTCGGACAGGTCGATGAACCAGGTACCGGTGAGGTTGATCGGCGCGGGCGGACGCTCGGCATTGAGATTGGCCGGAGCCAGCGCGCCCAGGTAACCCGGATGCTTGGGTACCATACCCGCCAGCCGCTCGGCGCTGAGGGGCGTATATTCGCGCACGATCTCGGGCTGTTGCGGGGTTTCGTCCTGCGCATAGGCAGGGACAGCCGACAGGCCGAGGCCGACGAGCAGGGCCGTGGCGGCAGCAGTGACTGCTCGGGGTGGTAAAAGGTTTCTCGGCATCACTCTCTCAGGCTCCCGGATAGTTTTTTGACTAAGTCAAAAAGGATGAAGGCCACATGAACATGGAGTCAACAACATCCTCTTTCTGGCATCCCGCCCCCAATCCTTGCGACTGGGGGCGGGTGCAGTTTATCAGAAGTTGTACTGGATCGTGAGGCCCACTTCGCGCGGACGGCCACGGTTCTCCGATAATGCGCTGCGCGGTGGAGCAGCCGGGCCTACGCCAGAACCCGAATCCCAGAAACCGCCGCCAAACCGCTGCGCAAAGGTGGCATAGGTCTTGTCGAGCAGGTTGCTGGCAAACAGGGTAAAGCTGATCGGGTAATCGTTGAGTTGCAGCCGTGCCCGCGCGTTGACCAGGCCATAGGATGGCAGCGTATAGCTTGAGTCGGTGCCCGATGATGGATGGGTCTCCATCTCGCCCTGCCAGGTGTAATTGGCGTTGAGCTGCAATTCTCCGACAGAAAGATCGCCGAACCAGGTCGCCCCCACGTTGAACGTGGGCGATGGCGCGTCGGGGAACAGGTTGACCGTTCCCGCAGGCGGCGAGATCAGCTTCGGCGTGAAATAGGCCATGCTGCCGTCGATGAACAGGTTGTCGGTAACCGACAACAGGCCGTCCAGCTCGACACCTTCCAGCCGCACGTCGCCCTGGTTGGTGACCTGGATCAGGAAGCCGACCGGACATGCCGTGCTGCCGGGCACGATCTGCGCCAGGGCGCCGGTGCCGCAGGTTACCTGGACGGCCGCCTGGCGATTGGTGAAATCCATCCGGAATACGGTCGGATTCAGCCGCAGCACGCCATTAAACAGGTCCATCCGCAAGCCGGCCTCGAAATTGACGACCTTTTCATTCGGGATGGGTCGGATGCCGGCGCTCTGCGCAGGGCCAGTGGCCTGGTTGGCATTGGTGAAGCTCACCACGGTATAGCTGAACGACCCTGCCTTGTAGGCTTTCGATGCCGTGGCATAGAGCATGATATCCGGCGTAATCCGCCAGTCTGCGGTGCCGCGCCAGTCCCACGCACTGAAATTGGCCGAGCTTTCGACGAATGTCGAGTTTGTGCCCGGCGCCGGGGTAAAACCGTTCGAAGCGAAGCGTTCCTGGAAGTAGTCCTTCTCGTCCCACGCACGGCGCACACCACCGGTCAGGTTGATGCTATCGCCGATGTGCAATGTGCCGCTGGCAAACAGGCCAAAAGAGGTCGATTCCTGTCCGACCGTGCTCACCGCATTACGGAACAGGCCCGCATCGCCATCACCATTGGCCGATGCAGGATAGGCGCTGGTGCCGCGACGGGTCAGGCTTTCGTTCGGTGCCAGCGAATCTTCCCAGAAGTAATTCCCGCCAACCACCAGGTCGAACACGCCGTCAAACAACGCGGCGTTCAACTGCACTTCCTGGTAAAACACATCGGAATCGACATTGTCGGTGCGGGTTTCGATGCCGATTGCCGAGAAATCGACATTGCCCCGGTGCTTCAGCGTCGAATAACCGGTCACGGTCGACAGGGTCAGGGTATCGGACAGGTCGAGCGACATGTTCAGGTCGGCCTGGAAGTAATCGTCGGTCGTAAACTGGTCGCAGGCGGCACCATAGTCCGGATGGAAGTCATCGATCAGGCAGATGCTGGTGGCCCGGTACGGATCGCCGGTCACAATGCGGGAATCGTTGAAAGCAGCCAGCGGCGCCTGCCCCGCCAGCTTGAACGAATCGTTGACCCAGTCGGCATAGTTGCCCTGGATGAACCCTTCGATGCCTGGCCGCATGTCGAACTCGGTCATCTGGATGGCCGCGCCGTTCGACGTCGAGTGGCTGTAGAACAGGCCAAGCGTGGCGTTGAAGCTGGAAGAAGGTTCAAACCGCGCCTGGAACCGGCCGATCGCATCGCTGCTCGCCCCAAGCATTTCGGTGCCGCGCGCCATATAGCCCTGCTGGTTCAGTGTCGCCCCCTGGACACGAACGGCAAGCGTATCGGTAACGGGCACGTTGAGCATGCCAACCAGGTCGAACCGCCCGAGGTTCGAGAGCGAAACCTTTCCATAGCCCGCCAGCTCGTCGGTCGGCTGCTGGCTGAAGATGCGGATCGCGCCGCCCGTGGAATTGCGCCCGAACAGCGTTCCCTGCGGGCCGCGCAGCACTTCGATCCGTTCGACATCGAGCACCTGCAGGATCGCACCCGAGGTGCGCGGCATGTAGATGCCGTCGATATAGAGGCCCACCCCGCGCTCGCCCGTGGCGCCGCCGCCGCCAGCGATACCACGCATGACAAAGCTGGCGTTGTTGTTGCCCGCACCGCGCGCCGGCGTGATGCTGAGGTTGGGAGTGAACCGCGCCAGGTCCTGCAGATCCTCGATGCCCTTGGCTTCAACCATTTCATTGGTTAGGGCGATGATCGACAGCGGGGTTTCCTGCAGGTTGGTGGCCCGCCGTTCTGCAGTGACGATAATCGTCGTATCGGGCCTGCCGCTCGACGCTTCCTCGTTTTCGGCATCCTGTGCCAGCGCAGGCATGGCCAGGGCCATCACCGCACATGAACTCGCCATAGCCGCCTTGCGGCCAATCCTCTTGCCCAACCCCATCGGAATCTCTCCCCCATTTCCCATGTACCGCCCTTTTATCGTCTTGCGACGTTCGCGGGCCGACGGCTGCTCGCGAGATGCCAGAGTATTTTTGATTCCGGCAAATGCAAGTTTATTGTCGCTGTCAAATTGATCGGGGGAGAATTTTGCCGGGCCACATAAGCGCTTTCCTACAGCTGCCCGCCTGACGCAGGCCCCGTTTGCGAATCACTGCAAGGACACCCCTGCCCATGGCTCTCATCGAATCCCTCATCGGACCCGTCGCCTCGATCATCGACAAGGTCATTCCCGACAAGGCCGCGCGCGACCGGGCCAAGCTCGAACTGCTTGCGCTCGAAGGCTCGCAGGAACTGCGCCAGATCGAAGCGCGCATGGCGGCCATCGTGGCCGAGGCGCAGTCGGCCGATCCGTGGACCAGCCGCGCCCGGCCCAGCTTTCTTTATGTCATGTACACGATGCTGCTGTTCGCCCTGCCCATGGGTGTGCTGGCCGCGTTCCGCCCGCAGGCCGCGACCGACATCGCAGCAGGGATGAACGCCTATCTCAACGGCCTGCCCGAACCGCTCTATGCGCTCTTCGGCACGGGCTACCTCGGCTACACGGCGGCGCGCCAGTGGGGTAAGGTGCGCGGGGTCGATTGACCCTCTCCGATGGCGGGCGGGCGGCGCTGCTTGGCAAGACTGCCGCCCCCCGCTAATCGCCGGACATGACCCAAACCGTATATGTCCTCAACGGCCCCAACCTTAACCTGCTCGGCCTGCGCGAGCCGGAAATCTACGGCTCCGACACGCTGGACGATATCGCCGGCATGCTGGAAGACCGCGCAGTCGAGCTGGGCCTGGCAGTCGATGTCCGCCAGTCGAACCACGAAGGCCACCTGATCGACTGGATGCACGAGGCCCAGGCCACCGGCGCGCGGGCCATCATCATCAACGCCGGGGCCTATACCCACACTTCCATCGCGCTCTACGATGCGGCCAAATCGATCAAGGTGCCGGTGATCGAGGTCCACCTGTCCGATCCGATGAAGCGCGAGCACTTTCGCCACATCTCCTACATCGGCATGGCGGCGGTGAAGGAGTTCAAGGGCCTCGGCCCCAAGGGCTATCTCCTCGCCCTGGACCACGCCGCCACCCTGTGACCCTGCTCTAGGTTCTTGCCATGATGCCCTGCTGCTTCTAGCGGGTGGGCAACAGATTTAACCCAGCAAGAGGTTCGCATGGCCGACAACAGGGGCTCCACGGCTCGCAAGAGCGCAATGAATATCGATGCCGCGCTGGTGCGCGAGCTGGCCGACATGCTGGCCGAAACCGGCCTAACCGAAATCGAGGTCGAGGACGGTGACCGCAAGATCCGCGTTTCGCGCGGAGCCGTTGCCGCCGCTACACCCGTCGCCGCGACCCCCGTTGCCGTAGCCGCTCCCGCCGCTGCTCCTGCTCCAGCCGCGCCTGCTGCCGATGCCGGACCTGACGTATCAAAGGCGATCAGGTCACCGATGGTCGGCACCGCCTATCTCCTGCCCGAACCCGGTGCCGCAGCATATGTGAAAACGGGCGATGCGGTGAAGGCGGGCGATACCCTGCTGATCGTGGAAGCGATGAAGGTGATGAACCCGATCACCGCCCCGCGCGATGGCACGGTCGGCGCGATCCTGATCGAGAACGGCCAGCCGGTCGAATATGACCAGCCGCTCGTCGTGATCTCGTAAGGCGCGCGACATGGGTATCAGCCGCATATTGATCGCCAACCGCGGCGAAATCGCCCTGCGCATCCACCGCGCCGCACATGAGATGGGCATCGAGACGGTGGCGGTCCACTCCACCGCTGATGCCGAAGCGATGCACGTGCGGCTGGCCGACCATGCCGTGTGCATCGGGCCGCCTTCCGCCACGGAAAGCTACCTCAACACTGCCGCCATCATCTCTGCCGCCGAAATTTCCGGTGCCGACGCGATCCATCCCGGCTACGGCTTCATGTCGGAGAACGCCCAGTTCGCCGAGATCGTCGAAGCCCACGGGATTACCTGGATCGGCCCCAAGCCCGAACACATCCGGACCATGGGCGACAAGGTGGAAGCGAAGCGCACCGCCGGCGCGCTGGGCATGCCGCTGGTGCCAGGTTCCGACGGCGCAATCAACGATCCGGTCGAGGCAGCGAAGATTGCGGCCGAAATCGGCTATCCGGTGATCATCAAGGCCGCGAGCGGCGGCGGCGGGCGCGGCATGAAGGTGTGCGAAAGCCCCGACACGCTCACCGCGCTGATGATGCAGGCCGGGAACGAGGCCAAGGCGGCGTTCGGCGATGACACCGTCTATCTCGAAAAATACCTCGGCAACCCGCGCCACATCGAATTCCAGGTGTTCGGCGATGGCAAGGGGAATGCCATCCACCTGGGTGAGCGTGACTGCTCGCTCCAGCGCCGCCACCAGAAGGTGCTGGAAGAAGCTCCCTCGCCCGTCATTACCCCTGAAGAGCGTGACCGGATGGGCGGCATCGTGGCCAAGGCCATGGCCGACATGGGTTATCGCGGCGCGGGCACGATCGAGTTCCTGTGGGAGAACGGCGAGTTCTATTTCATCGAGATGAACACCCGCCTGCAGGTGGAGCATCCGGTGACCGAAGCGATCACCGGCATGGACCTGGTGCGCGAACAGATCCGCATCGCCGATGGCAAGCCGCTGTCCGTGACGCAGGACGAACTGCGTTTCACCGGCCACGCGATCGAATGCCGCATCAACGCGGAAGACCCGTTCAACTTCACCCCCAGCCCGGGCAAGGTCACCGCCTATCACCCGGCAGGCGGGATGCACGTGCGCGTCGATAGCGGGCTCTACGCCGGCTACACTATCCCGCCCTATTACGATTCCATGATCGCCAAGCTGATCGTCTACGGCCGCACCCGCGAAGGCTGCATCATGCGCCTGAAGCGCGCGCTGGAGGAGATGGTGGTCGAAGGCGTCAAGACCTCGATCCCGCTCCACGCCGAGCTGATCCGCCAGCCGGATATCCTGAGCGGCGACTATTCGATCAAGTGGCTGGAGGATTATCTGGCCAAGCGCGGGGTCGAGTAGGTCAGGCCCTCCAGGTGCAGGATGCCTCCCAGCCTTTGACCATCAAGAATGGCGGGTCCGAGGCACTCGCCGTCTATATCGAAATGAGTCCCGACAGGTACGTGTTGCAGCCTGGGGAGGTGATGAAAATCTCTGCGCTGTTAGGCGGTGCGCCCTTGTCCGTCATTCCAGGCGACACTTCCGTCACGGTTTATGCAGGTAACGACAGCGATCCTGTCGTTACCATCAACGATGAACTGGCTAAACCGGACTGGAATACCCAGGCAGGAGACAGCGGGCCCTGGTCAACACGGGACTAACCGGCTCAACACGCCTGTCTTCACGCAGGTGAACTAGCCCCCCTCCACCTGCGCATATTCCAGCGCAAAACTCGGATCGCACTCATAGGGATAGACATGCTCGCCCGGGCGGTTGGTCCAGGTGATGTAGCGCGCGCCGTCGGTCTCAATCACCGCCGGATCGGAAAACCACTGTGTCGCGTGCAGCCGTGTACCATCTTCCGACAGGCGATAGCGTTCGACCATGCGGATTCCGTCGGAATGGTCCAAGCCGTTGTTCGTGATGGTGGATGCGGCGATGTGGCTGGTTTCCACCACCAGTTCCGGCCCGTCCCAGCGCCCGGTGGAAAAGCCCACTTTCGAATGCGGCTGGTTTTCCGGCGCAGAACGGCCATCCATGAAGATCAGCCGCACCTGGTCGAAATACTCGTACTTGAACACGATCAGTTCGGGCGTCTGGTGCACTTCGAACGGGAACGGCCCCTGTATGGCATAGACGATGGAGGGCGGCAGGCAGACGCGGTTGATGGCCATTTCCTGCTCGGCATTCCAGGTGGCGGCGTGGGCGGCGGCCTCTGCCGTCAGCACCAGTCCGCCGAATTCGCCGCGCGGGAATTCTGCCGCGCCGACGTCCTCGATCAGCACGGCATCGTCGGGCAGCTTTTCCAGCAGGCCGGGCAGGCGGACCGATTCATCGACCACGAAATCCGGCCCCCAGAAGCCGGTGAAATCGGCCTGCGCGTGAACCGGCACGGCGACGAGCAGCGCGGTCGCTGCGGCAAGAAGGCCCTTAGTCATCGTTGGCACTGAACGGGGCAGAGCCGATCGCGCGGTCATTGGCATCGGTCGCGCTGCGCAGGCGCATGTAGAGCCGCCCGTCGCGGCTGGGCCAGCCATCCAGCGTCACCCGGTCGCCCGCCTTCAGGCTGGTGCGGTTCCAGCCGCGCCTTTGCAGCACCACAGGGGCATTGGTTTCCGCCCGCCACTCGTGCGTCTGGCCGTCCGAGGCGACCACATCGAGCACGATGGTGGCGTGGGGGTTGGTAAAGCGGAACGCGGTCACGACGCCTTCCACCCTCACATTGCGCGTCTCGTCGAAGAACACGGCGAAGGAATGGTGCGCTGAGGCGCCCAGCGGAACCAGCAGTGCCGCCGCAAGGGTGGCTGCCACAATTGACTTGTGCTTCACGAAACCTCTCCAAGAATTCGTTATCGCCGGTAATTATCAGCCAGCCATCAATGCCACAAGATGAATTTGACTTTCACAAATTACCCCAGCGGCACACCCGGCTCATATTTGGCGGTGCGGATGGTCAGGCTGGTCTTGACGCTGGCCACATTGGGCGCAGGCGTCAGGTGGCTGGTGAGGAATTCCTGGAAGCTCTGCAGGTCACGCGACACGATCTTGAGAATGAAGTCGATCTCGCCGTTGAGCATGTGGCACTCGCGCACTTCGGGCAGGCCCTTGATGTGGTTTTCGAAGGCGCGCAGGTCTTCCTCGGCCTGGCTGCGCAGCGAGACCATGGCGAACACGGTGATGGCGTAGCCCAGCTTTGACGGGTCCAGATCGGCGTGATAGCCGCGGATCACGCCCTCCTCCTCCAGCGCCCGTACTCGGCGCAGGCAGGGCGGCGCGGTCAGGCCCACCCGGCTGGCCAGATCGACGTTGGTCACGCGCCCTTCGGCCTGCAGTTCGGCCAGGAGCTTCCTGTCGATCGAATCCAGCGTCGCCATTGCCTGTTCCTGTACCAAATGGTTCGCCCGACTGCCCTTGCGCGAAAGGAAATGCGCGCAAATCAACGTGTGCCGGAAATATTGTTGTGTATTACCGCAATTGTCCCGCTTTGCAACGCACCATGACAGGCCCCATGTGCCGCCCCCCGCTCCGCGCTAAGCCCAGGCTACGGGTAATTCTGCCCGCAAAGCGACCGGATTCGCCGCGCCTTCGATGCTGTTCGACGACCGCCTTGCCACAGTCCTGCGTTCTCCGCTCGGAGGCGATGCGGCCGCGCGCACCCAGTACCGCCAGCTGCTCGACCTGCTGGGCAGCAAGGGTGCCACGCCGGGCGAACTGACGGCCGAGCGTTACCGCGCCCTTTCGCAACGTGCCGACAGTCTGCCGCCTGCCGATTTTCACCGCATTATCGAAGCCCCCGCCCTGCTCGGCCGCAACCCCGCCCTGCTCACCTTCCTCGGCTGGCGGCGGCTGGAGGAGCTTTCCCGCCGCATCCCCGAGGATGAACGCAGCCGCATCCTGCTCGAGCCCGGCCAACGCCTGCGTAACCCCGCCATGGTCGCCCAGATTGCCAGCGGCGATCCCCGCCCCGCCGCCGCCGCTGTCGCGATTGCGCGGCTGGATGAGGACGAGTGGCTCGACCTTATCCCGCGCCTGCCGGTCATGGCGCGCGGCTTCCTGCGCCATCGCCGCGACCTGCCCCCCAGCGCCCGCGACCTGCTTGCCCGCCTGGGTGTGGGTGACATGGTCCTGCCCCAGCCCGCGACCGAAGTGGCGCAACCGGCCCCCGCACCTGCCCCTGCTCCCGCCCCTGCCCCGGTCCAACCCCAGGGCACCGCCCCGATGGAGCCGGAGGAGCGCGACGGCATCCGCGCCCTGCTGCGCCGGATCGAGGCCTTCCGCGAAGGCCGGCGTCCGCTCGAAACCGGCACTCCCCGCCTGCCGCTGGGCGACCTGGCGGACGAGGGCGAGGTTCCGGCCATCGCCCGTTTCGATTTCACCATGGGCACCGATCACCGGATCGACTGGGCCGACGCAGACATCGCCCCGCTGGTGATCGGCATGCGGCTGGGCCACGCCGGGCCCGGCACCCTCGCCGCGCTGGCACCCGCCGCCGCCGATGCGCTGCTGCGCCACCTGCCCTTGCGCAACAAGGCGCTGGCGATCGACGCGGCCCCTGCCATCTCGGGCGACTGGCGGATCAACGCCGAGCCGGTCTTTGCCCCTACCACCGGCCAGTTCGCCGGCTATCGCGGACGCCTGCGCCGGCCGCTCCTTGCCCTGTCCGATGCAGCGCCTGCAGCGACCTCCGACAGCCCGCAGGACCGTATGCGCCAGGTGCTGCACGAATTGCGAACGCCGGTGAATGCGATCCAGGGCTTTGCCGAGATCATCCAGCAGCAGATCTTCGGCCCGGCACCCAACGCCTACCGCGCGCTCGCCGCGGCCATCGCGGTCGATGCCGCCAAGCTGCTTGCCGCGTTCGAGGAAGTGGACCGGCTCACCCGCCTCGAAAGCGCCGCGCTCGACCTGGCCGAGGGTGACGGTGACATGCGCGAGGTCGTGGCTGAAACCATCCGCCGCCTCGACGGCGTGCTGCGCCCGCGCAATGCAGCGATTGAGCTTGCGGTCAGTGGCTCCCCATTCGTCACCCCGCTGGCGCGCGAGGAGCTGCTGGTCCTCGCCTGGCGGGTGTTGGCCACGCTGGCGAGCGCCATGGCTCCGGCAGAGCAGATCACCGCCAAGCTGACCGGCGATGGCAGCAGGATCGTGCTCAAATGCCGCCTGCCCGCCGCCATCGCCGCGCAGGACGATCGCTTCGCCAGCCTGCCGCCGCAACGCTCGCCCGCCCTTACCGCCGGCATGTTCGGCAGCGGCTTCTCGCTCCGCCTGGCCCGCGCCGAGGCGGAATCGGCGGGGGGCAGCCTGAAAATTTCCGAACGAAACCTGAGGTTAACCCTGCCGACCTTGACCGGGGCTGGCGCGGTCCATAGCAACGGCATAGTAGAGGCCTGAGGGGGCCTGTCATTTCCAGGGGGAAAAAGCGTGCGCAGTCTGGTGGAGCGACCTCCACTCTCCGCCCGGGCACAGTTCGCTCCGGGCTTCGGCCAGCGATTCCTCCTTACCGTGGATACGGAGGAGGAGTTCGACTGGGACCAGCCGCTTGGGCGTGACACCTTCGGGCTCGACCATGTCCCCCGCCTCGCCAAGTTCCAGCAATTCTGCGAAACCCACGGCGTGGTGCCCGTCTGGTTGATCGACTGGCCGGTGGCCAATTCGCGCCTCGCCGCCGAGATCCTCGGCCCAGCACTGCAGGCTCGCCGGGCCGAGATCGGCGTCCAGTTGCACCCCTGGGTCAATCCGCCGTTCGACGAGGAGCTGACACAGCACAATTCCTTTGCCGGCAACCTGCCCCGGCATGTGGAGGAGGCCAAGTTTGCCGCCCTGCGCAATGCTATCGAGCAGAACTTCGGCGTGGCCCCGCTGATCTACCGTGCCGGACGCTATGGCCTCGGGCCGGACACGGCCCGCCTGCTGTCCGACCAGGGCCTTGCCGTCGATACCTCGGTGCGGCCCCTGTTCGACTATTCATCCGGTGGCGGCCCGGACTATCGCGGATTCCCGCTCGAACCCTATTGGCTGAATGATGCCAAGACCCTGCTCGAACTGCCGCTGACCACGGTGTTCTGGGGCATGCTGCGGCGGCAGGGCGACCTGATCTTCCCGCGCATGTGGCGCATTCCGGCCCTGCGCGGGGTGCTGGCGCGGCTGGGCCTGCTCGAGCGCATCCCGCTGACGCCCGAAGGCGTGAGCCTGGACGAAGCGATCCGCGGCATCGACATCGCGCTCGACGATGGCCTGCCATTGCTGGTGTTCTCGTTCCACTCACCCTCGCTGCGGCCGGGCCACACACCCTATGTGCGCGAGGATCGCGACGTGGATTCACTTTACGACTGGTGGCGGGCCGTCTTCGCCTATCTCGAACGGCGCGGGGTGAAGCCCGCCTCGCTGGCCGACGTGATGGGCCAGGTAATCCGCAACTGACGCCCGCATAACCAGCGAAGGTGACACAAGTGACACCCTGTCACTTTCGTTTTCGCCCGATTGTCCTTGTTTACCAGTAATTTGATGCGACAGAGACAAAGTGACACCTGGCCGGGAGACTTGCGCCCGCGTGACTGCAGCAGCGCGAATGGCTGGATTGTTTCCGACAGTTTCGAGGAGCCGCACCCACGAATGGCACCCTGCCCTTCCTGTAGGAAAGCACCTTCGCGGCGCGTCACTGACCGTGCGAGCGGCTAGCCGCTTGCCAGCAGCCCCGCGCACGGCTAGTCCCGCGCCGCGGAACGGGGGCAACCCTGGGTGGCAGGGGCCTGTAGCTCAGCGGTTAGAGCTGGCCGCTCATAACGGCTAGGTCGCGGGTTCGAATCCTGCCGGGCCCACCACCGCCGCAATTCAGGCCCATCGTTCGGGCCATCCGGTTCGGGGAGTAGCGCAGCCCGGTAGCGCATCTGCTTTGGGAGCAGAGGGTCGCAGGTTCGAATCCTGTCTCCCCGACCATTCTTCAAGTCTGCCCACTTGTGGGCCCGGCTATCCCACAAACCAAAAGCCCCCGGCTTTCGCCAAGGGCTTTCTGCTTGACGGTATCGCAGGTGCTACCTGCGGACGGCGAGGTTTGCTCCGGCGTCGAAGGCACCGTCGGCGCGCGGACCGACCGTACTTACGCCCGCGCCGAGCCTGCCGATGGTTACGGTCTGCCCGGCGCTGTTGTCCACCACCAGCTTGACCCACAGGGTCTCGCCGTCCTTGAACCAGGCGGTTTCGCCCGCTTCGCGCAGCGCATCCAGGCTGGCGAGTTCCGCGCCGGCCGCAGGGGTCGAGAAGCCAGGCAGTTCGAAGATTACCCACGAACCGTCGTCCATCTCGGTCAGGGTCAGCGCCAGTTCGTCCCGGCTGGTTTCCACCCGCACGTCGGCCCCGCTGCGGATTGTGGTCTGTCCGGTATATTCCCACCGGCGGCCGTTGCGGCTGAGCATGATCGGATCGGCGATCGGACCGCCGCCGAAGCCCATCTGGCCGCCAAGGTTGAACAAGCCGAAATCGCCCTGGCAGATCGCCGCGCCCCAGGTGGGCCTGATCTCGCAGGCGTCTTCATCGGACGCGATGCCGTTGTCGAGGACAATGAAAGCCCCCGGCACGCCGCCGACCGAACCGTCCTTGTCGTGGATCGACGCGCCCCGCCAGGCGTTGCCGCGCCCGAGGTCCGACGCCCAGCGGCGGACATAGGGCGGGAAGCTGACCGGCTTGGAATTGACGAAAGTCGCCCCTTCGATCGCATTGCCGGTGCTCATCCCGAAGCTGGTGTACATCAGGTAGGACAGCGCGCCGGCGTCGCGGGTGTCGTTGGGCTGGAAGTTCACGAAGGTCGTGTTCTCCACATCATGACGCATGTCGTAGTATTCATAGCCACGGATGGGGAAATCGACGATTTCGTTCGGCATCGAGCGGCCGTAGGCGATCTCTGCCGGGGTGGTGGGGGTTCCGATGTTGTCGCTTTCTCCCACGAAGATCGAATCGACGACCTTGGAGGTATATTCCGCGCGGCCCACTGCGGATGCGGCGTGGGTAAAGCCGATGGCATTGTCAGCCACGCGCAGGTTGGTGAACAGGTGCAGTTCGCCCCGGCCCCACACCGCGCCGTTGCGGTTCTTGTAGGCGGTGAAATCGGCAAAGTGCGATACCAGCGGCTCGCTGTTCGGATCTGCCGGATCGACCGTGGGGAAGTGGTAGTTGCTGCCGCCCACGCTGAAGGTGTTGTCCGGGTTCGGCCCGCGATCGAACATCAGGCCGTCGAAATTGGAGTGCGAGGTATTGCCGCTGAATTCGCGCACGCGGGTCCGGCGGGGCCAGGTATTGGCGGCGATCTCCGTGTTCAGGAACTCCCCGTTGGGATGGATCGGCAGGGCGAACCAGAAGCCCACCATGTCGGACCCGGCGGCCACGTTGTTGCGATAGACATTGTCCGGGTTGGTGATCCAGAAGGTCGCCGCCGTGTTGTCGGACGGCAGCAGGATATGTTCCGACCTCTGCCCTGCCGCGCCGCGCCCCGGCGCCGAGCTGGCAAGGCCTGCCGGACCGAGGTGCGTCGGCTCGCACGGCAGCGTGGGGTGACACTTGGTCATGATCCCCAGGTTGCTGATGAACTGGTTGCCCGTCTCGATGGCATCTTCCAGGAAGAAGCAGTGGCCCACCGTGTCGAAGGTCACGTTGTTTTCGACCCGTACGTTGTGGGTGCCGTGCACCGTGACGCAGCGGTTGAAGGTGTTGTGGATGGCGGAATTCTGGATGTACTGGCCCTGCCCTTCACCCACCAGGTGCCAGTGGATCGGATAGCGCGCCAGCGTCAGGTGCTGGCCCATGCGATACAGTTCGACCCCGGAGACCCGCACGTCGGGCTGGAGCATCGCCATGATGTGCCCGCCGAAATTGTTTTCCAGGGAATCCTCTGACGCCTGGATGCGGATGTTGCGGGTCAGCAGGCCCACTTCGCCGCGCTGGTCCACGCCGAAGGTGATCTCGCCGAAATGCATGTATTGGAGCGGGCGGTCGAGCGTGATGGCGTTGCCGCTGATGGCGGCGATGGTGCGCTTTTCCGCCTGGCGCGGGTCGAAGTCGGTGGAAGCAAGGACGATCTCGTCCCCCACCCGCCAGCCGCTGGCGTCCAGCACTTCAATCCGCGTGGCTCCGGCCTCGGCCGTGCCTGAAAGCTTGCTCCAGGTGTGCTCCCGGTCACCGTGGAGGCTGAGCGTACCGCCCATCAGCATGATCCCGCGATCGCCCATGGTGTTGATGTCTTCGCCGGGGACATTGTCGGTCAGCGTGATCGTGGCCTTGGCCGTGTGCGGGCGCTCCTCGCTGCCGATGTGCAGTTCGCCCCGCCGCAGGTAGATCCAGTCGGTCGCCAGTTCGATGTCGAGATCGTTGGAGAAGGTCAGCTTGCCGTCGATGGTCAGGCTGCGCAGGGTCGGCGGAACGACATCGAGCAGCACATCCATGTCCCGCGCGATCACCACCGCATCGCCTTCGCGCGGCACGCGGCCATCGGGCCAGGCGGCCGCATCGGACCAGCGCATGGTCCTGGTTGCCGCAGCAGGCGCTTCTGCCGCCGCTTCCATATGGTCATGGTGATCCTGGGCGGCAACGCCCGTTCCGGCCCCGAGCATAAGCGTGGCCGGAAGAAGCATGGCTGTAATGTGCAGGCTGGACCGCAAACGCATCGTATCAATCCCCTCCGCCGGGGCTTTGGCCCCGTTCGTTCAATTTGGATACGAATGTGCCTCGGAAGCGGAGTTTTGCCAAGCTGGTATCGGGTACATCCACGTCCCAATTGTATTCGATTGTAACGCGGGGCCAAACCCGCCACGCGAAAAGGGGCGACCTGCAACAGGCCGCCCCTTCGTCATTCCACCCGATCGGAAGATCAGAAGCGCAGCGTAGCCGTTGCGCGCAGGCTGTGGGTGCGGAACGCGCCGTTCGACGAGCGCAGGTCCGTGCCGGTCGGATCGACCACCAGGAACGGGTTGGTTGCGCCTGCCGTGCCGGGGCCGACCTCGACGTAGTAGTCACCGTCGCCATAGTCGGAATAGAGATACTCGGCACCCAGCGACAGCGCCGGGGTCAGGGCGAACTCCATGCCGCCGCCGGCCTGCCAGCCCCACCGCATCTTGTCATCGTTGACTTCGGTGAAGCTGTTGGCGCCGTTGGTGGTGGTGAAGGTCTGGTCGATATCGGCATAGCTCACGCCGCCCGTGGCATAGGCCAGGACCGTTTCGCCGAACACCCAGCCGAACCGGGCACGGGCACTGACGGCATAGTCCATCTCGCGGGTGACGGTATAGCTGGCGGGCGTGGTGGAGAAGCCGGTGGTGCTGTCGGCCAGTTCGGTCCGGCTCACTTCCAGCACGGTGCCGATCAGCGCCATGCCGCCCGGACGCATGTCATAGCCGATGCGCGCGCCGTATTCCCAGTCCTTGCCATCCTTGTTGCACGGCGGGGCATTGCCATCCACGTCGCTGTCACAGAAGCCGGGCGAGAAAGCGTTGGCACCGCCCACGGTGTTGACGTTGTCGTTGAACACGCCATCGCGGTTGGTGTCGAATTCCAGCCGGTCTCCGGTCCTGTCATCGGCCTTGGTGCCGCCACCGAACACCGAAACATAGGGGCCCGTGAACGCATCCTGCGCCATGGCGGGGGCCGAACCGGCGGCGCACAGCAGCGCGGCGGATACGGCGAGTTTGGTATTGAATTTCATAAGAACCTTTCGTTGTAACCCTGCCCTTCCCGTCTGGCCCTCAACTGCGCGAAGCCGGGGCGGTTTCCAAAATCCGGCCGATTTCATGGATCGGTGTTATCGTGTTGCAAGTGGACAACACCGGCAGCGCGTTCAGGCTTCGATGACCCTTATGTGCCGAATGAGATGCGTTCCGGCGGAAAGCCCCGTGCCATGGCGCGCTTGGGCCACACCGTGCGCAACGCTTGCCCCGGCGGGCCATTGCCCCTATCTGCGCGGCAAATCCCGATAACCTGCGATCCTGCCTGACCAGGCCTGATCCTGCCTGACGAAAGACGACCGATGGCCGCCCAATATGCCTATGTCATGAAGGACATGACCAAGACTTTCCCCGGTGCGCAGAAGCCGGTGCTGTCGAACATCAACCTGCAGTTCTACCAGGGTGCCAAGATCGGCATCGTCGGCCCCAACGGCGCGGGCAAGTCCACACTGATGAAAATCATGGCGGGGATCGACAAGGACTATACCGGCGAGGCATGGCCGGGCGAGAACATCACCGTGGGCTACCTGGCGCAGGAGCCCGAACTCGACCCCACCAAGACCGTGCTGGAAAACGTCAAGGACGGCGCCCGCGCGACCGCCGACATGGTCGAACGGTTCAACCAGATCGGCATGGAAATGGGCGAGGACGGCGCCGATTTCGATGCCCTGGGCGCGGAAATGAGCGAGTTGCAGGACAAGATCGACGCGGTCGATGGGTGGAGCCTCGACAACCAGCTCGAAATCGCGATGGAAGCCCTGCGCTGCCCGCCGTCGGATTCGCCGGTGCAGAACCTGTCGGGCGGTGAAAAGCGCCGCGTCGCCCTCACCCGCCTGCTGATCCAGAAGCCGTCGATCCTGCTGCTCGACGAACCGACCAACCACCTCGATGCCGAAAGCGTCGAATGGCTGGAAAACCACCTGAAGGAATATGCCGGCGCGGTGCTGATGATCACCCACGATCGCTATTTCCTCGACAACGTGGTGGGCTGGATCCTCGAACTCGATCGCGGGCGCTACTTCCCGTACGAAGGCAACTATTCCACCTACCTCGAAAAGAAGGCCAAGCGGCTGGACCAGGAGGACCGCGAGGAAAGCGGCCGGTCCAAGGCGCTCAAGGAGGAACTGGCCTGGATCCGCCAGACGCCTGCCGCCCGCCAGACCAAGTCCAAGGCGCGTATCCGCAAGTTCGAGGCGCTGCAGGACGCGCAGAACGACCGCAAGCCCGGCAAGGCGCAGATCGTCATCCAGGTACCCGAACGCCTCGGCTCCAAGGTGATCGAGGCCAAGAACCTGACCAAGGCCTATGGCGACAAGCTGTTGTTCGAGAACCTCAGCTTCACTTTGCCGCCGGGCGGCATCGTGGGCGTGATCGGGCCGAACGGCGCGGGCAAATCAACCCTGTTCAAGCTCCTCACCGGCAAGGAAACGCCCGACAGTGGCGAGATCGAGATCGGCTCGACCGTGCACCTCGGCTTCGTGGACCAGAGCCGCGACCACCTCGACCCGACCAAGAACGTGTGGGAGGAAATCTCCGACGGGCTCGATTACATGACCGTCAACAAACACGAAACCAGCACGCGGGCCTATGTCGGCGCGTTCAACTTCAAGGGCGCTGACCAGCAGAAGAATGTCGGCAAGCTGTCCGGCGGTGAACGCAACCGCGTCCACATGGCCAAGATGCTGAAGGAGGGTGGCAACGTCCTCCTGCTCGACGAACCGACCAACGACCTCGACGTGGAAACGCTGGGCGCGCTGGAAGACGCGATCGAGAACTTTGCCGGCTGCGCCGTGGTCATCAGCCACGATCGCTTCTTCCTCGATCGCCTGGCCACCCACATCCTCGCCTTCGAAGGCAACAGCCACGTCGAGTGGTTCGAAGGCAACTTCGCCGCCTATGAAGAAGACAAGCGGCGCCGCCTGGGCGATGCGGCGGATCGGCCGACAGCGCTCAGCTACAAGAAGCTGACCAGGTGAACGCGAGGGCCGGGCGTTCATTCTTCCGGCCCTCAACATGAACAGCTACCTGACAGGCCGGTTCAGATATCGGACAGACCGACTCGCCTAGAAGCGTGCTCACAGACCGCCCCACTCGCGGTAAACATCTGGAGGACGCCGAATATGACATTTACATCTCTCCTGAGGTCGAGTGGGCTTGCGGCTTTGGCCCTGGCCATCGCCCTTCCCGCCATCTCGGTCAGCGCCCAGGCGCAGGACCGTCCGCAGCGCGGTGAATGGCGCGGCGGCAACTCGGGCGGCGAAAGCCGTGGCGACAACCGCGGCCGCAGCGAGAACCGTGGTAGCGAACGCCGTGCGGAACGTCAGGCCCAGCCGGAACGCCAGGCCCAGCGCCAGGCAGCTCCCCAGCGGCAGGCCCCCGCACCCCAGGCTGCCGCTCCCCAAGCCGCTCCTCAGCGTCAGGCCCAGGCCGTGCCGCGGTCGGCCGACCAGCGTCGTCCGATCGAACGGGCCGATCCGGGCGCAAGCCGCCAGGCCCGCCCGGCTCCTCCCACAGTGGTCCGCGCGCCGGAACGTAACAACCGCCCTGACACCCGCCAGGCCAACCAGCCACCGCGCAATCGTGGCGAGCGGGCAGGCGTGGTGGACAGCCGTGCCATCGACCGGGTCGAGGCGCGTCGCGAAGAACGTCGTGATGACAGGCGGAACGACCGCAACGACAACCGTGGCTGGGTCGGGAACGACAACCGTGGCCGCGACTATCGCGACAACGACCGCAATAGCAGCTACCGCGACAACAATCGCAACCGCGATTACCGAGATGCCAACCGTAACCGCGATTACCGCAACGACAATCGCCGGTGGGACCGGCAGGCGTGGCGCAATGACCGCCGCTATAATTGGAACGACTATCGCCGCTCCAACCGCAACGTCTATCGCCTGGGCAACTATTACACGCCCTATCGTGGCTACAGCTACAGCCGGCTGAGCATCGGTATCCGTCTCGACAGCCTGTTCTTCGGCAGCCGCTACTGGATCAACGATCCGTGGCAGTACCGCCTGCCCGCCGTCTATGGCCCCTATCGCTGGGTCCGGTATTATGACGATGTGCTGCTGGTCGATACCTACAGCGGCGAAGTGGTGGACGTGATCTACGACTTCTTCTGGTAACAGCCACAAGGCCGAGTGCCGGAAGAGTGGCCGGCACAAGGAGCCCCTGCTCTCTTAACGAGGGCGGGGGTTTTGTGTTGCACGACACCGCGCGCTTTGGAACAAGGGCGGCAATGACGGTCGAGGTGAAACCCGAATTCCGCAAGGACCAGCCCGCCCTGCGCAAGGTGGGCAACACTGTGCGCGAGCGATTGGCGGCCAACCCCGCGGTGTGGAAAGTGCCAACCGACAAGGCCGAGGTCTTCGCCGTGGCCGACTTCATGAATGCCGAGGAATGCGCCCGGATGATCGCCATGATCGACGAGGTCGCGCGTCCTTCCACCGTATTCGACCTGCAGTACAAGGACGGCTACCGCACCAGCTATTCGGGCGATGTCGATCCGCACCACCCCTTCATCAGGATGCTCGACCGGCGGATTGACGACCTGATGGGGATCGAGCCGACCTTCGGCGAAACCATCCAGGGCCAGCGCTATATGCCCGGCCAGGAATTCAAGCCGCACCATGACTGGTTCCATCCCAATACCAGCTACTGGGAGATCGAGACCGCGCGCGGCGGCCAGCGGGCATGGACGGCGATGGTCTATCTCAACGATGTGGACGAAGGCGGCACGACCGATTTCACCGATCTGGGCATGGCGATCGAACCCAAGGCGGGTGTGCTTCTGCTGTGGAACAATACCGACGCCCAGGGCCTGCCCAACCATGCCACGATCCACGCTGGACGGCCCGTGGTGCGCGGGGCGAAATATGTGATCACCAAGTGGTATCGCGCCAAGCCCTGGCGCTAGGCACTTTCACTTGGCGTCAGGACCGCGCCGTTCTGCCCGCATTTCGCTAACGAACCGGTCCAGCTTGCGTGACAGGCGCAGGATTTCCAGCTGGGTGCGCAGGTTCACTTCGTAATCGTGGCGCGCGGTAATGCGGTCCTTGGCTGACTGCCGGTTCTGGCTCATCAGGATGATCGGGGCCTGCACCGCTGCCAGCATCGACAGGATCAGGTTGAGGAAAATGAACGGGTACCCGTCGAACGGACCCAGCCCGAAGGATTCAAGCAGGCTGGTGTTGAGCAACATCCAGCCAAACAGCACCACGCCAAAGGCGATGATGAACCCCCAGCTTCCGCCCACGGCAGCCACCTTGTCGGCCAACCTCTCGCCGCGCGTGGCGTGCGCCTGCGCGGCCTCGTCGGCATCGATGCCGGTGAACGTCCCCGCTGCCACCCGCTGCAGCACGCGCTGCTCGTCCGATCCCAGGTCGTCGAAATCGCGCCCCAGCAGTTCCCGGGCGAGGTGACGGGGATCGGCATCATGGCTCATCGGGCAGATCCTATGATTGCAAAGCCTCGGCGATCAGGCGGCGGGTGTTGGCCACGCCGTATAGCGCAATGAAGCTGCCCATGCGCGGCCCCTGTTCGCTGCCGAGCAGGGTCTCGTACAAGGCGCGAAACCAGTCGCGCAGGGTTTCAAAGCCGTGCTCGGGCTTCTTGCCGATTTCATAGACCATGTTCTGGATATCTTCGGCTGAAGTACCTTCTGCGGTCCCGGCAAGGAAAGCGTCGAGTTCGCGCAGCGCATCCGCCTCGTTCGGGTTCGGTGCGCGGCGCTGCAGCGTGGGCGCGACGAAATCGCGGTTGTAGGCCAGCGCCTTTTCCACCAGCCGGTACAGGTCCGGATGGTCGTCCGGGTCGGCATCGCCGATGTAGTTGCCAAGGTAATTCCACACCTGCTGGTGTGTCGCCCCGGCACCCAGCACGCCGACAAGGTTCAGCAACAGGCCGAAGCTCACTGGCAGGCTGTCTCCTGCGCCCGCATCATGGTTCGCCGCATGGAGCAGGTGCCAGGCCGGATTGCCCAGCCGCTTGCTCCAGTCCTGCCCCGGGATCGCCGCGCGGAACTGCCAGTATTCGTCCACCGCGCGCGGGATCACGCTGATCGACAGCTGCTTGGCGCTTTTCGGATTGGCATAGAGGTAATGTCCCAGGCTTTCCTCGCTGCCATAGGTCAGCCATTCCTCGATCGACAGGCCATTGCCCTTGGACTTGGAAATCTTCTCGCCATTGGCATCAAGAAACAGCTCGTAGATCATGCCTTCGGGTTTGCGGCCGCCCAGAACCTCGACGATGCGGCCCGACTGGGTGACACTGTCGGTCAGGTCCTTGCCACACATCTCGTAATCGACGCCCAGCGCAAACCAGCGCATGGCCCAGTCGACCTTCCATTGCAGCTTGGCCTGCCCGCCGAAAATGCAGTGTTCGATCGTGCGGCCCTCGTCCTCGAACCGGACGATACCCTGTTCTGCATCCAGCACTTCAATCGGCACCTGCAGCACCACGCCGCTTGTGGGGCTGACCGGCAGGACCGGCGAATAGGTGCGACGGCGCTCTTCACGCAAGGTCGGCAGCATGATCGCCTGGATCGCGTCGAACTTGCGCAGCACCTGCCGCAAGGCCTCGTCGAAGGCGCCCGAATTATAGCGATCCGATGCCGAGACGAATTCGTAGTCGAACCCGAACTGGTCAAGAAAATCCTGCAGTCGCGCATTGTTGTGGTGGGCAAAGCTCTCGTGCGTGCCGAAGGGGTCGGGGATGCGGGTCAGCGGCTTGCCGAGGTGGCTTTCCAGCATGGCCTTGTTCGGCACATTGTCCGGCACCTTGCGCAACCCGTCCATGTCATCGCTGAAGGCGACCAGCCGCGTAGGCGCTGGCAGGCCGTCAACGCTGGCCACGATCTCAAAGGCGCGGCGGACCAGCGTGGTGCGCAAGACCTCCTGGAATGTGCCGATATGCGGCAGGCCGCTGGGGCCATAACCGGTCTCGAACAGCACGGGCGCAACCGTCCCGTCAGCGCCTTTTTTGGAACCGTTGAACCGCTTGGCGAGTTTCATCGCTTCCTGGAAGGGCCATGCCTTCGAGGTGCGGGCGGCTGAGATCAGGGCTTCGTCGAACATGGTCGCGGGGCCTATGCCCAAAGACCAGTCTTTCGCAAGTGCGAATGCCGCCAATCCTGACCACGCCCGCCGAAGACTGCAGGAGAACCGGCCCCGTGCAATATATCGAAATGCTTCAAATCCAGCTCAACACCATGGCGCTGGGGTTTGTCGCCCTGCTGCCGCAACTGGTGCTGGCGTTGGTCGTGGTGTTCCTGACCTGGATCGTGGCGCGCTTTGCCGTGCGTATTGCCGAAATGCTCACTGGACGATCCAGACTGCGGCCCGATTTGCAAAAGCTGGTGGAAACGCTCGTGCGGGTGGCGGTGTGGATCATCGGCCTGCTGTTGGCCGCCGCGGTCGCCATCCCCGGCTTTACCCCTGCCGGAATGATTGCCGGCCTCGGCATCGGCGCGCTGGCCATCGGCTTTGCCTTCCAGGACATTTTCGAGAACTTCCTGGCCGGCATACTCATCATGCTGCGCGACAAGATGAACCTGGGCGATTACGTGGAGGCCGACGGCATTTCCGGCAATGTCGAGAAGATCACCCTGCGCGAAACCCACATCCGCCAGTTTTCGGGCGAACTGACGATCCTCCCCAACGCGACGGTGTTCAAGAACCCGGTCAAGATTTTCAGCGATGCGCCCGAACGGCGCGATTCCATGGTGGTCGGCGTGTCCTATGACAGCGACCTGGAACGCTCCGCCGCGGTAATCCACGATGCGGTCGCCTCGGTGGCGGCCTTGGTGCCGGGTCGCCCGGTGGAAGTGTTCGGCAGCGAATTCAATTCCAGCTCGGTCGATTTCAACGTGCGCTGGTGGACCAACACCAAGGAGAACAACATCCTGGTGGTACGCCATGAAGTGATCCTCGCCATCAAGGCCGCGCTCGACCAGGCCGGGATCGAGATCCCGTTCCCCTATGTCACCCACACCTTCAAGGAGAGCCTGCCGCTGGAACGGCCTCGCAAGGCGGCCTGACAACCTGCGACATTTTAGCCGGTTGGCGATGACAATGGGCTGTGGCAGTCTCCCCATCGAGAGTTGAGGGGAGAGACGAGGAATGGCCAAAGCAGCCTATCCCGATGACGTGCCGTTGTTCCGGTACGACTACACCGCATTGTCGCTGGACCAGGTGGCCGCCGCCCTGCGCGCGCCCGCGCTCGGCGGTCCGGGCGGCGCGGCGGAGCTGGAGCAGCTCACCCGCGAAGAGCTGGCCTTCGTCGCCACAGACGGCACGCGACTGACATGGAATTTCGGGCCTGACCGGCAGGTGACGCTGCAAGGCGAACAGCCGGGCCGCTATGGCGCGCTGACAGTCGATCACATCACCCTGATCGCCCACCTCGTTCCCGGCACCACGCGCGGCTATGCCATCGCCTGGGACCGGCACGACAACCGCGCCACGGTGTTCGAATTGTGGTTCGGAGGCGGCCCTGCCCCCACCAACCGCGAGGTCAACCGCGCGGTGTGGCACGGCCATATCGAAGGCGGCGCCCGCCCGGAAGGCGAGCTGCACATGCCGACCGGCCGGGTACAGGGTCGGGCGATCATGTGGGCGGAGGATACCGGCAACCGCACGGTCGATTACTACCCCTCCTCCGCCTTCTCGCACTGGGTCGAGCTGGACCGCATCGCCGAAGGGCGCGGCTATTCGGGCCCTTCGGACTACATCAAGCTGACCGAGGACTTGTATCTCTACACCCGTACAGAGGCGGAGTTTTCCGGCCTGTGGCAAATGTATGTGATGGACGCGAACCGGCTGCAATCGGTTGGCCTTCGGCTGGGTTTCGACGGGCTCGACAACCTGGAATACTATATGTTCCGCGGCACCGGCGAATGGCTGGGGCAAATCGCCAACTTCATGGCCTTCGAGGATGTCAGCGGCGATCCGCTGGCCATGCCCGACGGACCCAAGGGCGCGCGCCGGGTCTATCGCCCGCTCGAAACGATGGACAAGATGACCCCTGCGGAGGTGAGCGCCGCCGTCGCCGCCGAAACCCACGTTTTCGCCCGGGCAAGCGCCATGGCGGGCCACGGCCTGCCCCCCAGCCGCGCGCTGTCGGGCAGGAACTTCGCCGTCCGTTATGACGGCGGGCCGCAGGTGGAATACCGCTTTACCGGCCATGACGAGCTGCAATGGCGCGAAGGCGGGGCCGGAGGCTGGACCACGGCACGCTACAACGCCTGGGAAACCATGCCCGGCGTGTTCATTTTCGGACACCTGCTGGCAGGCAAGCCCAATCACGATGGCCACGTGGTCGTCGCCGATTTTGACAACGGCAAGGCGACCTGCTTCCGCGGCTACCTCAACACACCCTATTTCGCCAACGAGGCGGGAGCGGAAACCTGGTTCGGCAAGCTGGTGGGTGAAGGCATTCCCGATCCCGGCACTGCCCGGCACGAGCGGACGAACGACCTGCTCGGTTCCTGCCTCACCTGGTCCTATTCGCCGGGCCTTACCTCGATGCACCTCTATTCCAGCCCCAACACGGTCAGCTGGATCATCTTCACGCCATCGGGCCACGGCGGCGCGCAGTGGAGCGGCAGCGGCGATTTCGTGAAGATCCGCGACCAGCTCTATTTTGTGCGCTGGCAGGAGGAAGCCTGCAACGGCACGCTGGGCACGATCCTGATCAACCTGCGCACCATGCATGACAGCGGCATCGGCTATCATTGCGGGGAAAACGGCCTGAGCATGAGCCCGGTGGGCGCCTATGCGCGGCTGGCGGGCAGGTTCGACGTCGAAAAGTACCTTGGCAACAAGCGCGGAGGATATGCGGTATGACTATTCCCCAGACAGATCGCCGATCGATGTTGAAGCTGGGCGCTCTCGCCGCCACGCCGCTCGCCGTCCTCGCCCCATCTGCCGTGCTGGCAGCCAGCGACGATGACAGCGCCGCGCGCCTGTCACTGCTGGAAACGCGTGCGGCGATCGAGGAGCTGGCCCGCAAGGTCGTGCTTCGGTTCAACGATGGCGGGGTCCAGGCCTGCGCCGATCTTGCCCGCTGCGCCGACGCCTTCCGGCTCGACCCGCAACTGAGCGCGATCCGGCCCGATCCGGCGGCCGACATGGTGGTGGAACTGGCGGCTGATAGTTCTGCCGCGACCTGCCGCCTCGCCTGCCTGGCCGAGCATTCGCTGGCTTTTGCGGGCGACACCACGATCGAGCGCATGGCGCGGTTCCAGGGACAGTCCGCCGCCACCAATACCACATCCGCCACGCTCGACCTTGCGCTGGAACGTAGCGGGCAAGGCTGGACGGTTCGCACAATGCATGTCGCCTGACCATAGAGGCGAATGAGGGAGAGAATGGACATGAGGACACTTGCAGCGGTCAGCCTGACCGCGCTGGCGCTTGCCGCCTGCACCACGGGCGAGGGAGAAGCACCCGCCACCATCATGTCGAGCGCCGAGGATTGCATCAGCTTCGATACCTCGGTGCTGGGGGTTGAAAACGCTTCCGCGACCTGGGTGGACGCAGCCGAGGGTGCGCCCGCGTTCTGCGAAGTGACCGCCACGCTCGCCCCCGCCGAAGGATCAACCTTGGGTGTCGTTTATCGCCTGCCGGCGGAATGGAACGGCAAATTGCTGGGCATCGGTGGCGGTGGCTGGGCGGGCAATGTCACGCTGATGGCAGCAGCAGATGGCTTGGCAAAGGGCTATGCCACGCTACAGACCGATGGCGGCAACGCGGGCACCGATGTCTGGGCCAACAGCTGGGTGGCCGAACGCCCGGAAAGTGCCACCGATTTCAGCCACCGGGCAATCCACGAAATGACCGTGGCGGGCAAGGCCGTCGCCGCCGCCTTCTATGGCCAGGAACACCGCCGCGCCTATTTCAACGGCTGTTCCACCGGCGGCCGCATGGCGCTGATGGAGGCCCAGCGTTACCCGGACGACTACGACGCGATCATTGCCGGTGCGCCGGTCTATACCCTGCAGGTCCAGACCAGCGCCGTGTTCCGCAACCAGACCTTTGCGGCGGGCGGGTTCAGCGAAGCGGACCTGCAACTGGTGCAGGCCTCGGTCCTCGCCCAGTGTGACGCGGCAGACGGGCTGGAGGACAGCATCGTCAACGACCCGGCGAGCTGCGGCTGGCAACCGTCATCCCTCCAATGCTCCGGTGCCAAGACCGCGCAGTGCCTGTCGGCCCCGCAGGTCACCGCCTTGCAAACCGCCTATGACGGCGTGCGGGCATCCGATGGAAGCTGGGCCATGCACCCCATGCGGCGCGGCGGCGAGGCCAGCTGGGCCATGTTCGTCGGCACCGATGGCACCGGACAGGATCCGACCGGCGGCGGCGGGCTGGCGAACCTTTTCCCGCTGTTCTTCGGGCAGGGCAATTCTGTAACCCTGGCGAATTTCAACGATGCCAACTACCTCGCCGTGCGCGCCAGCCCCTTTGCGCAGATGTACGAGGCGGCAAACCCCGACCTCTCGGCTTTCTTTGAACGCGGCGGACGCCTGCTGATGTGGCACGGCGAAAGCGATGCCGGCCCCAGCCCCGTCGGCTCGCTCGAATATGCCCAGGCCGTGATGTCGCAAAATCCGGCGGCAACAGACCAGTTCCGCTATTTCACCCTGCCCGGCGTGGGTCACTGCCGCGGGGGACCGGGCGCCGACTTGGTGGATTACGTTTCCGCGATGGATGACTGGGTCGAAAGCGGCACTGCACCCGAACGCCTGATCGGTTCCAAGCCCGATGGCTCGATCACCCGTCCGCATTGCGCTTGGCCCAATGTGGCCCGGTTCGAAGGCCAGGGCGAGGCCAATGATCCTGCTGGCTGGAGCTGCGTTCCCCGCACCTGATTCTGGACGTGCGAAGGGGCGGCATCCCTGACCGGGTCGCCGCCCCTTCTTCCGCCTAATGGGCCTGCCTGGGGATAACCATCAGGCCGCGGCGGAACTGTTGCCCTGCAATTCCGGCCAGTTCTGCGGATACTGGCTAAGGTCGATGCGCGATTTCCCGTTCTCGAACTTGCGGCCGAGCGACTGGAGGATAAGCCGGGCGCGGCGGCGACGGGCACGCAGGGTGTTAAACGGATTGGCCCGGTCGGGCTTGGCCGCCACCATCCGGTCGATCAACGCCTCGCGCTCCGCGTCATTCTCCGGAACCTTGCGGGGCAACGCCACCGAGGCACCGGCCGGGGCAAGGCTGGCTTCGCGCGAGCGTTCGCGGATCGGCAATACCGGCTGCTGGCTGCGCGGCGCCGTTGCCTCCGGTGTTGCCGTTTGCGGCTTGGCGGCAAGGCTTGCCGTGGTCACCACACCTGCCGGAACCGTACCCGCCGGAACGCTTGTGGCAGGCTTGGAACCCAGATCGTGCGTGACGACCGGCGATACCGTAGCGGGCGACGTTTTGCCTGTGTCGACCTTGGGCCGATCAATCAGCGGAACCTGGTCCACCCGGCGAACCTGGCGGCGGCGCAAGGCGAGTGCGCCCAGGAAGCCGAGGCCAAGCACGCCAAGTGCCGAGGCCAGCAGGCCAAGCCACACGGCCGTTTCAGCACCGCTGCTCTGGCTTACAGGGTCGGCGGCGGGGACAAGGTCAACGCTGCCGTCGATGACAGGGGGTACGGGCGGGAGCGGCGGCGGGATATCGCCGGGCGGTGCCTGCTCCGGCACCTGTTCCGGGATCGTAGGTTCAGCCGGCGGCGGGGTCGCTGCGGTGGTTCGCGCAGCAGGTGAAGCTGCCTCGGCACGCGGAGCCGGAGCAACATTCGCTGCACCGCCCTGCGTGGATTGGGCACTGTTGGCACCTGCTGGCGGAGTCGCAGCGTCAGCCTCAGAACCCGCCGGAACATCCTGGACCACTGCCTGCGCGTTGAACACGCGGGTGGGGGCCTGATTGCCTGGGGTCGCGCCGGGGGAGGCCGGTGCGGCAGAAGACGTTGTCGGCGCGGTCGTTTGTGGTGTCGGAGCCGGAGCTGTCGCAGGCGCAACAGGCATTTGCAGGCGTGGGGTAGGCTGCGGAGCCGGAGCGGGAGCGGCACTTGGCGACCCCATCGGCTGTGCTGCCGGGTCCTGGGCAAGCAGCGGGGTTGAACCAAGCACCAGGACCGCGGCAATCGCGGGGACGGTACTGCGAGCAAGATGTGAGCGTGTGATCATAATGGGCATTAAACCAGCCGCTCAACCTGGCAGTTCCGTGAACCGCTGTTCATCCTTGCGTTAAAGTATTGATTTTGCGTGCTTCCAATTTTTCTTCTTGCGGCAAACGGATTGTTCACTGCGGTGAGGTGACCCCGGCCATATCGGCTGGCGCGAGAATTTTCGAACCGGTCAGCCACCCTTCGTTTACTTTTCGTTCCGGCTTGCGATAGTGGGCACCGATGCCGCCCGACACTGCTCCTCTACCCTCCCCGCTTGCTCTGCCTGCACTCCACGCCAGTCATGCCGGGTGCTGGTTGCGCCGGGGCGATGGCGGCAGCACTGGCGGCGTGGGCAAGGGCGAGGCGGTGATGGCGGCGGCGGACAGCCCGCTGCTGATGATCAATGCCCCGCTGGTGTCCACCCGGCTGGGGTATCCCGACCTTTCCGGGCTCGACCTCCTTGAACTGTTCGCCTTCATCCATCCGGCGCGGTTCTGCGTACCCACCCCGCGCGGCCTGGCCCATGCGCTGGACCTGCCCGAACCTGCGGGTGACGACGATGTACCCCGCTTCCTGCAACTTGCCGCCGGTGCATTGCTGGCCCGCTGCAACGCTCCCGACTGGCCGGAGCGTGACGGTGCATGGTCTGTCCTGCAATCGCTGGCGCGGTTGCGATGGGCCTGGGCAGGCGTTCTGACGCCGCATGTCGCGCGCCCCCAGCAGGCCGAAAAGTGGCTGTTCGCCCGCCTGCCCGAATGGGAGGAAGCGGGCGAGCGCCCCCAGCCCGCGCAGGTCCAGCTTGATGAGGCACAGGTCGATACCCGGCTGGTCGAACTGACCGGACTGGAGGCCGAACGGCGCGACGGGCAGCAGCACTTCGCCCGGTCCGCGCTGCGCATTTTCGCCCCCCGCGCCCGGCGTGATACGCCGCACATGCTGCTGGCCCAGGCAGGCACCGGCATCGGCAAGACGCTGGGCTACCTTGCCCCCGCCTCGCTGTGGGCCGAGCAGTCGAAGGGCACGGTCTGGGTCTCCACCTTTACCAAGAACCTGCAACGCCAGCTGCGCAGCGAAAGCCGCCGCGCCTGGCCTGAAGCGCGGCCCGATGGCAGCCGCCCGGTGGTGATCCGCAAGGGGCGGGAGAACTACCTCTGCCTGCTCAATCTGGAAGACGCGCTGCAAGGCGGGTTCGGCGGGCGGGCGGCGATCATGGCGCAACTGGTGGCGCGCTGGGCGGCCTACAGCCAGGATGGCGACATGATCGGCGGCGACCTGCCCGGCTGGCTCGGCACGCTGTTCCGCGCCCGCGCGATCCGCAGCCTGACCGACCAGCGCGGCGAATGCATCTATGCCGGGTGCCCGCACTACCGCAAATGCTTCATCGAACGCGCCGCCAGGGCCAGTGCCCAGGCCGACCTGGTGATCGCCAACCATGCGCTGGTGATGGTCAATGCCGCGCGCGGGAGGGATCACGCCCAGCGCCCCACCCGCATCGTGTTCGACGAAGGCCACCACGTGTTCGAGGCTGCCGACAGCACCTTTGCCGCCGCCCTGACCGGGGCCGAGACGGTGGAACTGAAGCGCTGGATCCTCGGGCCGGAGCGCGGGTCGAAAGGCCGCCGCCGGGGCCTGGCTGCACGTCTGGCCGATGTGGCGAGCTATGACGAAGTGGGCGGCAAGGCCGTCGCTGCCGCCTGCCACGCGGCAGAGGCCCTGCCCACGCAAGGCTGGCTGCAGCGCCTCGCCGAAGGCCAGCCGTCAGGCCCGCTGGAGGAACTGTTCACGGCGGTCCGCGCCACAACCTATGCGCGTGACGAAAGCGGGCAGGATGCAGGCTATGCCATCGAGACAGAGGCCGCGCAGCTCGATGGTGCCTTCGTCGAACTGGCGCAGCAGGCAGGCATTGCCCTGTCCGAGATCCGTACCCCGCTGATCCGCCTGGGCGTGCGGCTGGAGGCCCTGCTCACCGACGGGCCCGACTGGCTGGATGGCCAGGGCCGCGCACGGATCGAAGGCGCGCGCCACTCGCTCACCTGGCGGATCGACATGCTCTCCGCCTGGGAATCGCTGCTCCAACGCATGGGTGGCCCGGCAGACCCCGATTTCGTTGACTGGCTGGCGGTCGACCGATCAGACGCGCGCGATTACGATGTCGGTCTCCATCGCCGCTATCTCGATCCGATGAAGCCCTTTGCCCAGACCGTGCTGGCAGGCACCCACGGCGTGATGCTGACCAGCGCCACGCTGTGTGATCGCGGCGCGGACGGGCCGCAATGGGCCAGCGCGGTGGAACGATCAGGCGCATCCCACCTTGATGTTGCCCCGCACCTCGTCGAAGCCGCCAGCCCGTTCGATTATGCCGCCCGGGCCGAAGTGCTGATCGTGACCGACGTGCCCAAGGGCGACCTTGCGGCACTGGCGGGAGCCTATGCCCGCATCATCGATGCCTGCGGCGGCGGTGTGCTGGGCCTGTTTACCGCGATCCGCCGGCTACGCGCGGTTCATGGCCGCATCGCCGACAGGCTCGCGCGGGCAGGACTGCCGCTCTATGCCCAGCATGTCGATCCGATCGACACCGGCACGCTGGTCGATATCTTCCGCGACGATCCCGCCGCCAGCCTGCTCGGCACCGATGCCCTGAGGGACGGGGTGGACGTGCCCGGCAATTCCCTGCGCTGCGTGGTGATGGAGCAGGTGCCCTGGCCCAAACCATCGATCCTCCACCGCGCACGACGGGCAGCCAATGGCGGCGGCGTGCATGATGACCGGATCATCCGCGCCCGGCTGGCCCAGGCCTTCGGACGGCTGATCCGCAGCAAGGATGATCGCGGCCATTTCATCGTCCTGTCGCCCGCTTTCCCCAGCCGCCTGCTGGGCGCCTTCCCGCCGGGAACGCCGGTTCATCGGGTAACGCTGGACGAGGCTTTGCATCGCGTCGGCGCGGCCAATCTGATAGGGACGAAAAGCGCGGTCCGTGCGCCGGAGGACGAGATTCGGTGAAGATATTGGGCCTGATGCGCCACGCCAAGTCCGACTGGGATGACCTGTCCCTGCGCGATTTCGACCGTGGGCTTAACGATCGCGGACGGCGCGGCGCAGCCCTGATGGGGGCGCACATCGCCGCCCATCCGGCTGCGTGGGACCACGTGCTTGCCAGCCCCGCCGCGCGGGTGCGCGCCACGCTCGATGCGTCGGGTCTCGCCCTGCCGGTGACCTTCCTTGATGATGCCTATATGGCCGACAGCACCACGCTGCTGTCCCTGCTGCGCGACCACGGCGGCGAGGCCGAGGCGCTGCTGTTGGCGGCGCACAATCCGGGCCTGCAGGAACTGGCGCTAGACCTCGTTCCACCCGAAGCGGAGGACGACCTGTTCGAGGAAGTGATGGTGAAATTCCCCACCGCCGCCTTCGCCGTATTCGCGCTGGATATCGATGACTGGGCGCATTGCACGCCGGGCTGCGGCCGTCTCACCCATTTCGTGCGCCCGCGCGATCTTGATCCCGAACTTGGACCGGACCGGCGGGGCTAGGCAATGGATTGGCGGTCAGGCCGCCTTTAGCGCGCCCGACAGGCGGTTGCGGATCGACAGCAGGCGGGCCTTCATGTCGACGATTGCCTCATCCGCAGACAAGGCGCGGGCAGCGGGCGTTTCCGCCGCTTCCAGCAGGGCGCGCGCGCCTTTCAGGGTATAGCCTTCGTGATTGACCAGCCGGTCAATCTTGCTGACCAGCGCGACATCGTGCGGACGGTAGAGGCGGCGGCCGCCGCTGCGCTTCAGCGGCTTGAGCATCGGGAACTGCTGTTCCCAATAGCGCAGGATGTGCTGTTTGATACCAAGTGCCGCCGCCACTTCGCCGATCGTGCGCATGGCATCGGGTGCCTTGCCGTCATCGAAAGGCGAAGTGCTGGCCGACATATCAGGAGCCCTTGGCAACCCGTTCCTTCAGCTTCTGGCTGGCGCGGAAAGTCATCACGCGGCGCGGGGTGATCGGCACTTCGACCCCCGTCTTGGGATTACGCCCGACGCGTTCCTTCTTGTCGCGCAGCACGAAGCTGCCGAAACCGGAAATCTTCACATTTTCGCCATTGCCCATGGCTTCGCACATGCGGGCGAGCACGGCTTCCACCAGGTCGAGCGATTCCGAACGGGAAAAACCCATCTTGCGGTTGATCGTCTCGGCAAGGTCGGCACGGGTCAGCGTGCCGACGGAACGCATCGAATCCATGCGAAAATTCTCCTCATCACCACGACCCGAAAGCGGTTAATGCTATAATCACCGCAACTTGGCAAGCGAACCGCAGGATATATCCCACATCGATTTTGATCGACCGATGGTCAGATCCGGATCAGGCTGGCGCCCCAGGTAAATCCGCCGCCCATGGCTTCCAGCATGACCAGCTGCCCGCGCTGGATGCGCCCGTCGCGCCGGGCCGTGTCGAACGCCAGCGGCACCGATGCAGCCGAGGTATTGGCCTGGGTATCAACGGTTACGACCACCTTGTCCATCGACAGGCCCAGCTTGCGCGCCGTGGCATCGAGGATGCGCAAGTTGGCCTGGTGTGGCACGACCCAGTCGATATCCGCCGCCACATGGCCCGACTTGGCGAGCACGTCGGCCAGTACCTGCGCCAGGTTGGTCACGGCATGGCGGAAGACCTCGCGTCCCTTCATCCGAAGGTGGCCGACAGTGCCGGTGGTCGACACACCGCCATCGACATAAAGCAGATCGCCATGCGCGCCATCGGCGTGGAGCTGGGTGGCGAGGATGCCCTGGTCCGCCTTGTCGCCCGCAACCTCTGCCGCCCCGATCACGAAGGCCCCTGCCCCGTCGCCGAACAGAACGCAGGTGGCGCGGTCTTCCCAGTCAAGCAGGCGACTCATGGTTTCGGCGCCGATAACCAGGGCCTTTGACGCCATGCCGCCGCGGATCATCGCGTCCGCCGTGCCCAGCGCATAGAGAAATCCGGAACAGACCGCCGCCACGTCGAACGCCGGGAAACCGGCACCGCCCAGTGCTTTTTGCACCAGGGTGGCGGTGGCGGGGAAAGTGCAGTCGGGCGTGGCCGTGGCCAGCACGATCAGGTCGATATCGGCGATTGTCAGGCTCGCATCGTCCAGCGCACGGCGGGCAGCTTCGGTCGCCAGCGTGGCGGTGGTTTCGCCTTCGCCCGCCAGGTAGCGCTGGGTTATGCCCGTCCGCTCGCGAATCCACTCGTCACTGGTATCGACGGTTTTCGCCAGCTCTTCATTGCTGACAGCACGGGCTGGCAAGGCAGAGCCGGAGCCGAGGAAGATCGAACGGATCACTTGGCAGGTGTTCCCTTGTCGCCATTGGTGTCGCCATTGGTCTTGTCGCCGTTCTCGCGCAGACGCATCTCGCCCAATTCGGCAAGGTCGGCGCAGATACGCTCGGTCAGGTTTTCCTCCAGCAGCCGCGCGGCCACTGCCACTGCATGGGCCACGCCCTGGGTATTGGCGCTGCCGTGGCTCTTCACCACCACGCCGTTCAATCCCAGGAAGACCCCCCCGTTATGGTTGTTGGGATCGAGATGATGGCGCAGCAGCTCGGTTGCCGGGCGCGAGATCAAGAAGCCGATCTTGGAGCGTAAGGACGAACGGAAAGCGGTTTTCAGCAGGTCGGTCACGAAGCGGGCGGACCCTTCAATCGCCTTCAGCGCGATATTGCCCGAAAAGCCGTCGGTAACCACCACGTCCACATCGCCGCGGTTGATCTTGTCGGCCTCGACATAGCCTTCGAAACTGAGCGCAAGGCCGGTCGCGGCGCGCAGGCGGCTGGCGGCTTCCTGCAATTTATCGGTGCCCTTGGTATCTTCGGTGCCGATGTTAAGGAGCCGCACGCGCGGAGCTTCCTTGCCGGTGACAATGCGCGAATAGGCCGCACCCATGATGGCGAACTGCACCAGATTGCGGGCATCACATTCGGTATTGGCGCCAAGGTCCAGCATGACCACGTCGTCGTCGCTGAGGGTGGGCAGCAGGGCGGCCAGCGCGGGCCGGTCGATCCCCGGCATGGTGCGCAGGGCCAGCTTGCTCATCGCCATCAGCGCGCCGGTGTTGCCGGCGCTGACCGCAGCCCCGCAATCGCCGCTCTTCACCGCGTTTATGGCCAGACCCATGCTTGTGGTCTTGGCACGGCGCAGCGCCTGGGTGGGTTTTTCGTCGCCAGCCACCACATCCTCGCAATGGAGGATTTCGGACGCGCCCCGCATGTTGGGATGACTGTCGAGTGCGGCCTTGATGCGCGTCTCGTCGCCGACCAGCAGGAACTGGAACCGGTCGTGACGGCGGCGGGCAAGCGCCGCGCCGGAGATCATCACGCGCACGCCTTCATCCCCGCCCATCGCATCAATCGCGATACGCGGAAGGCTCATGCGAACGATACCTCTCTGTCGCTAGGGCTCAGAGCCCTTTGGGCTCGAGGATCTGGCGGCCGTTATAGTGACCGCAGGCGCCACACAGCATGTGCGGGCGCTTCAGCTCGCCACAGTTCGAGCATTCATGGAATGCTTCGACCGGGAGCGCATCGTGCGAACGGCGGTTGCCACGACGATGCGGCGATGTTTTTCTTTTAGGGACAGCCATGGCGGCACCTGTTCCTTGAATACTATAAACTGTTGGGGCCGCCCTAGGGCAAGCAACCTGCCTGCGCAAGCGCGCCGGAAAGTGCCCCAGGGATGCGGCGAAGGCGCGGCCTATAGACCATTTGTCCTGTGTTGCAAGCCACATTGCCCGGCCCTAGTCAGGGAAATCGGTGGAGAGGGAAAATCATGGGTGACCTGCATATTTCATTGCTGAGTGCAGCGCTGGCCGCGCTTGTTACCGGCTGGCTGGGCTGGCGCTGCGGCAATATCCGCCTGAAGGAGAAGATCCTCCACGGCGATGGCGGCAATGCCCTGTTGCACCGGCGGATGCGGGCGCAAAGCAATTTCACCGAATATACTCCGATTGCGCTGGTGCTGATCCTGGTGCTCGACTTGGCGGACCAGGACGGCTGGCTGCTCGGTCTGACAGCGCTGGCCTTTATGGTGGGCCGCGTGCTCCACGCCATCGGCATGGATGCGGACACCGCCGCCCGCCCGCGCATGATCGGCATGATGCTGACCCTGCCCCTGCTGGTGCTGTGGGCCGGCTGGGCGATCGCCGTGGCGTTCAGGCTGGTCTAGCCGCGCGCCATTGCCGCATCGCTGACGAACTGGTTGGTCCGCCGCTCCTGCCCGAAAGTGCTTGTGGGGCCGTGGCCGGGCACGAAAGTCACCCCGTCGCCCAGCGGCCACAACTTCTGAGTGATCGCATCCAGCAAGTCCTGGTGGTTGCCCATCGGAAAGTCCGTGCGTCCGATTGACCCGGCAAACAGCACATCGCCGACAAAAGCAAAGTTGGTCGGCCGGTGGAAGAACACCACGTGGCCGGGCGTGTGGCCAGGGCAATGGATCACTTCCAGCGTCACCTCGCCAAAGCTGACCGTATCACCATCCTCCAGCCAGCGGTCGGGCTCGAACACCTTGCATTCCATGCCGAAGCGCGGACCATCGTCCTCCAGCCGGGCAATCCAGAAGCGGTCGGCTTCGTGGGGGCCTTCGATGGGTACACCCAGTTCCTTGGCCAGGATGCCCGACTGGCCGCAATGATCGGCGTGGCCGTGGGTGAGAAGGATCTTCTCCACCGTCACGCCAGAACGCGCTATCGCATCCTTCAGCTTGGCAAGATCGCCGCCAGGATCGACCAGCGCCCCGCGCATGGTCTTAGTACACCAGACGAGGCTGCAGTTCTGCTCGAACGCCGTCACCGGCAGGATCGCGGCGCGCAGGGGGGATTCATTGGCCATGGAGGGATTAGTGGCGAGCGCGCGGCGGTTTTACAACCGCCCGCTCTTCCACACCACCCGGCCCACCAGGTCGAGGTCGTCCGCCATGACCGAGATCGGCGGATAGCTGAGGTTCTGGCTGAGGATCGAGAAGCGGCCCGATCCTTGCGACGTCACCCGCTTGACCAGCAGGTTGCCATCCAGCCGCAGGACATAGATGCCATCGCGGAAAGGGCGGCTGACCATGTCTACCAGCAGGTCATCGCCTTCGCGCAGCAGCGGTTCCATCGAATCGCCCACCACCCGCACGGCCGACAGCTTGCCCGCCTCCAGCGCATGTTCGCGCAACCATTTCCGGCTGAAGCGGAACGAATCGAACGCCCCTTCCGTGGTGGCAGCTGCCCCCGGCCCGGCGGACGCCTCGACAGACAGGCGCGGCACCTCGATCCACTCACTTTGGGCATCGTAGGATTTTTCCTTCAATGCACCAAGCTCGGTTTCCGGCACTCCGAAGAACCGCGCCAGCTTGCGACGATCGCCCTCCTCCAGCTTCCGCGGGCTGCCCTTAGAAATATACTGCTGTAAGTAAGTAGTATTACGGCCCAGCATGCGGGACAGCGAAGCCAGGCTGCTGCCCTTCTCCCTCGCCAGTACTGCCAGTCTCTCGCGCGATCGCATGGCTCATAATCCCTGTGTGACCTTGATTGCTTCCTACATGAAGGATTTTTCCTAGACAAGTAGGATTTCGCAGGACAGCTAGATGACAGGGTGATTCGTTACCCGGTCGCCACAAGGCCACGCGCAAGAACAGGATAAGGGAACCGCGATGCTGATCCGCAAAATCGAAGTCTTCCTCCGCCGCACGGGGATGCCCGCCACAAAATTCGGCCGCCTCGCCACGCAGGATCCGCGCTTCGTGCTCGACCTGCGCAACGGCCGCTCGCCCCGGGAAAACACAGCGTCACGGGTGGAACATTTCATGAACGAATACTGGGAGAAGCCCCATGCATATTGAATTGAAGAGCCGTCCTGCGCCTGTTCCGGCCCCGGTGAAAAAGCGCCGTCGCTCCATCGGCGAACGGCTGGTCGAAGCGCTGGTTGCCCTGGGGCAAGGCCAGGCCACCCTGCTGCGCCACAGCGAATCGAGCTGGGCCAGCATCACCTTTGCCGGCACCCGCCACCGGGTCACGCTGCTGTTCGAAGGGGCAGAGGCGGTGGAAGCGGGCGAATGCTTCATCGCCTTCCTGCCGGAACACGAATTCGCCCTGCCCGGCCATCTGGTGGCCGATGCCGCCGTGGTCGAAGTGGATCACGTGGCCCACCCGCCCCGCATGACCGTGGTATGCGAACTGCTGTTGCTGGAGGATGGTTAAAGTCACGCCCACCCCGGGCCGCCTCAGGCGGCCCGCAAGGGCGACCGCCCGCCCGCAGGTGCCCGTAGCGTAGCGGAGGGAACGGCACCGAGGACGCAGGCCCGGATGGGCCTGCGAAACTCATTGACGCCGGATCACCAGGTTCCGGATTTCGCTCATGTCTTCCATGGCGAACCGAATGCCTTCACGGCCAAGACCCGAATCCTTCACCCCACCATAGGGCATGTTGTCCACCCGGTAGCTCGACACATCGTTCACCACCACGCCGCCCACGTCGAGGCTGTCCCAGGCTTCCAACACCTTGTGGATGTCGCGGGTGAAAATGCCCGCCTGGAGGCCGAACTTCGAATCGTTGACCTGTTCCAGCGCCTCGCTCCAGTCGGTAAAGCGCGACAGGTTGGCGAGCGGGCCGAAGGCTTCCTCGCGGTTGGCATCGCAGTTCTCGGGCACGCCTTCCAGCAGGGTCGCCTCCAGCATCGCGCCATCCAGCTTGCCTCCGCACAGCAGGGTTGCGCCTGCCTCCACCGCCGCATCGATCCAGCCCTTCAGACGCTTTGCTTCCTTCTCGGAAATCATCGGGCCGATGAAGGTGTCGCGCTCCTTGGGATCACCTGACACCAGCGTGGCGGTCTTGGCCACCAGCATGGCCTTGAACTCATCGTAGACGCTGTCGTGGATGATGATCCGCTGCACCCCGATGCACGACTGGCCGCTCTGGTAGAACGCGCCGAAAATGATCCGCTCCAGCGCGTGGTCGAGGTCGGCATCGTGATCGACGATCACCGCGGCGTTGCCGCCCAGCTCCAGCACGACCTTCTTCTTGCCCGCCTTGGCCTTCAGCTCCCAGCCCACGCCGGGCGAGCCGGTGAAGGACAGCAGCTTGAGGCGCTCGTCGGTGGTAAACAGGTCCGCACCCGCACGGCTGGCGGGCAGGATCGAGAATGCGCCTTCGGGCAGCACGTCGCATTCGGCCAGCACCTCGCCCATGATGATCGCGCCCAGCGGCGTCATGCTTGCGGGCTTCATCACGAAGGGGCAGCCCATGGCGATGGCGGGCGCGATCTTGTGGGCGGCGAGGTTGAGCGGGAAATTGAACGGCGAGATGAAGCTGCACGGCCCGATCGGCACGCGCTTCCACATTCCCATGTATCCCTTGGCGCGCGGCGAAATATCGAGCGGCTGGACCTCGCCGTAGTTGCGGACGGCTTCTTCGGCAGCGATGCGGAAGGTGTCGATCAGGCGGCCCACCTCCCCCTCGGCATCCTTGATCGGCTTGCCCGCCTCGATGCACAGGGCATAGGCCAGTTCGTCAAACCGTTCCTTGAAACGGGCGACGCAGTGCATCAGCACGTCCTGCTTCTCGTAACTTGCCAGCCGCGCCATCGGCTCCGCCGCGCGAACGGCCCCGGCGATGGCTTCTTCGATCACGTCCGGCGTGGCCAGCGCCGTGCGGAAGGCGACTTCGCCGGTGAACTTGTCGGTCACCGCAAGGTCGGTGTTCGGCTGCGCGGCCTTGTTGTTGAGGTAGAGCGGGTAGGTGCTTTTAAGTTGGGTCACATAAACCTCATTTCGTCACCCCGGGCTTGACCCGGGGTCCCGCTTGAGTGGTAGCCCGCCGCGAGTCAAAAAGCGGGACCCCGGGTCAAGCCCGGGGTGACGGATCAGGTCGTCAAAGCGCCTTAGACAAGTCCTTGATGTCCTTGTTCAGGATCTGGTCGTTCTCGGTGTAATCCACCGGGCAGTCTATCAGGTGGACGCCGGGCGTGGAATTGCAGTGGGCCAGCAGTTCGCGCAGGTGATCGCTCGATTCCACCCGGTGGCCGTATGCGCCGTAGCTTTCGGCGTATTTGACGAAATCGGGGTTGCCATAGGTCAGGCCGAAATCGGCAAAGCCCATGTTGGCCTGCTTCCAGCGGATCATGCCATAGGCATCGTCGCGCAGGATGAGCACCGTCATGTTGAGGCCGAGGCGGACGGCGGTCTCCATCTCCTGGCTGTTCATCATGAACCCGCCATCGCCGCACACAGCCATCACTTTGCGATCGGGATAGAGCATCGCGCTCATCATCGCCGAGGGAAGCCCCGCACCCATTGTGGCGAGCGCGTTGTCGAGCAGCACGGTGTTGGGAAGGTAGGCGCAATAGCCGCGCGCGAACCAGATCTTGTAGACCCCGTTGTCGAGGCAGATGACCCCGTCATGCGGCATGGCATCGCGGATCTGCTGTACCAGGTGCGGCGGGAAGATCGGGAAGCGGGCGTCCGCCGCCAGCTCCTTGGTATGGGCCAGTTCCGCCGTGCGATAGGCCAGCATGTGGTCGAAATTCCACGACAGGTTGGGGGTGATGTCCTCCTTCATCTGCCAGATGGCGTTGGCGATATCGCCGATCACCTCGATCTGCGGGAAATAGACCGGATCGACCTCTGCCGTGCGGGTGGACACGTGGATAACCTTGGGCCCGCCGCGCTGCATGAAGAACGGCGGCTTCTCGATCACATCGTGCCCTACGTTGATGATCAGGTCGGCATCCTCCACCGCGCGGTGGACGAAATCGCCGGCGGAAAGCGCCGCACAGCCGAGGAACTTGGGGTGCCGTTCATCGATCACGCCCTTGCCCATCTGGGTGGTGAGGAAGGGGATGCCGGTCTTCTCGACGAATTGCAGCAGCATCCGCCCGCACAGCTTGCGGTTGGCGCCCGCGCCGATGACCAGCACCGGGGCCTTGGCGTTCTCGATCTCCTTTACTGCCATGCGCACGGCCTTGGGCTCGGCCGAGGGGCGGCGGGCGATCGAACGCTGGATCGGCGTGGAATCGGTCATTTCCTCGGCGATATCTTCGGGAAATTCGAGGTGGACCGCGCCGGGTTTCTCTTCCTCTGCAAGCCGATATGCTTCGCGCACGCGGCTGGGAATGTTGTCCCCTGCGGCAAGCTGGTGGGTGTACTTGGTAATCGGCCCCATCATCGCCACCACGTCGAGGATCTGGAACCGGCCCTGCTTCGATTTCTTGATCGGCTTCTGCCCGGTAATCATCAGGATCGGCATGCCGCCCAGTTGGGCATAGGCGGCGGCAGTGACGAAATTGGTCGCGCCCGGCCCCAGCGTGGCAATGCACACGCCGGTCCTGCCGGTGTGGCGACCATAGGTTGCGGCCATGAAGCCCGCGCCCTGTTCATGCCGGGTGAGGATCAGCTTGATCTTGGACGAGCGCGACAGCGAATCGAGGAAATCGAGGTTCTCCTCGCCCGGGACGCCGAAAATGTACTCGCAGCCCTCTTCCTCCAGACACTGGATGAAGAGGTCCGATGCCTTCTGCTTGCCCGCTGCGGCGTCTTCGTGTGCCATGCCCGTAATTCCCCCCAAGTTTTTGGGGCGTTCACGCGAACAGGCCCCACCCCAGGCGGGAAGGTATCAGAGCATTGGGAGCGAGTCAGGCGCTAATAACCAAGCGCCAGATCAACCTCGCTTACCAGCGGTTCACCGCGCAGATAATGGCCGCAATTGGCGATAAACCGCTCTGCTGCGGCAATCCTGCTGGCCAGTGTCGGCAGCCCGCCCATGTGCATGGTGATATGCGCGCCGGGTGCGGACCACAGCGGGTGGCCGGAAGGCAGTGGTTCGGGATCGGTCAGGTCGAGGATCGCGCCAGCCAGCTTGCCGGCGTGGAGAGCGGCGATCAGGGCATCCTGGTCGAGCACGTCGGCCCGGCCCATGTTGACCAGCACGGCATCACTGCGCATCGCGGCCAGCACCCTGGCATCGACCAGCCCGCGTGTTTCAGGCGTGCCGGGCATGGCCAGCACGACCCATTCGAATTCGCCCACCCGCGCCTGCCATTCATCCGGCCCCAGCGCGCCATCAGCCCCGCTGCGGCGCACCGGGGTTACTTCGGCGCGGAAGCCTGCCAGCATCCGGCCGATGGCCTGGCCGATCTCGCCATAGCCGATGATCAGCACCTTGGCGCCGGCCAGCTCCCGCGCCTTGCCGTCCATGCTGGGGGCGAGCCATTCGTGCCGGTCCTGCGCCCGCACGATATCGGCATGGCCGCGGGCCAGCGCGAGCATGTTCATCAGGGCGAATTCAGCCACGGTGTTGGCATTGATGCCCGAACCGTTGGTCAGCTTCACGCCGCGCGCCTGCAGGTCGGCCAGCGGCAGCCAGTCCACACCGGCGAAGAAACTGTTAAGATATTTGAGGCCCGTTGCACGCCGGATGGCCTCCAGCGGCGCGCTTTTGTCGAACATGTCGAACCAGCCGATTTCGGCCTGCGGGGCGAGGTCCACCAGTTGTTCGGGCGTTTCCCACCACAGGGGTTCTATGCCGGGCGGCAGGCGGCCTTCCACGATCGGACGGGCCTGGGCGGTGATGAGGGCGATGGTCATTGGGAAGTCACCTGTGGACGCAATATGAATTTGGTTTTATCTGAAACTAATCTGCTCGCTATCACCGCCAATCGCAAGCTGCATCAATCCAGCTTCCATTCCCACCCAAGCGCATCGCCATCCATCACTTCGACGCCTTGGGCGGAAAGTTCGTCGCGCAGGGCATCGGACGTGGCAAAGTCCTTGGCGGCGCGCGCATCCTTGCGGCGGGCGAGCGCAGCTTCGATTTCGGCTTCGGTGATCGTGGCGGACTTGGGCCGGAGGCGCAGGTCGGCGCGATCGAGGGTGAGCACACCCAGCCCCAGCACCGCGTCCATCGCGCTGAGCATCTGCCACTTGTCCTCCCGCTCGATCTTCTTGGCTGCCAGCACATCCTCGAACACGGTCAGCGCGAGCGGGGAATTGAGGTCATCGGAAATGGCCTTGTCGAATTCGGCCAGCAGCGGCAGCAACGCCCCGCCGACATGGCCCCGCGCCTCGTCCAGCGTCCAGCCGCCATCGGGATCGGCTGGCAGCTCCTCCATCTGCGAGCGCAGTTGCGCCACCCCCATCAGCATCCGCTTGAGCCGCGTCAGGGCCGCTTCAAGCCCTTCCCAGCTGAACTCCAGCTCGCTGCGGTAATGCGCCTGCAGGCACATCAGGCGGAAGGCGAGCGGATGGTAGCCCTTGTCGATCAGCAGCTGCAGGCGGAGGAATTCGCCCGACGATTTGCTCATCTTTCCAGAACGTTCGACCAGGAAGTTGTTGTGCATCCACAACTTCGCACCCGAATGGTCGCTGCCGCAAAAGGCCTGGTTCTGGGCGATCTCGTTGGGGTGGTGGATCTCGCGGTGGTCGATCCCGCCGGTGTGGATGTCGAACGGCAGGCCGAGCAGCGCCGCGCTCATCACGCTGCATTCCAGATGCCAGCCGGGCGCGCCCTTGCCCCACGGCGAATCCCATTCCATCTGGCGGCTCTCGCCCGGCGGAGTCTTGCGCCAGATGGCGAAATCGGCGGCGTGGCGCTTGCCCTCCACCGCTTCGATGCGCCCTTCACCGTCCTCGGTTTTCGCCCGCGCCAGCCTTCCATAATCGGCCACGGTCGAGGTATCGAAATAGAGGCCGCCCTCCAGTTCGTAGCAATGCCTGTCCGCAATCCTTTGCCCAAATTCAATCATTTGCGGCACGAATTTCGTAGCGATTGTCCATTCGGCCGGCTGGCGGATGTTGAGCGCCGTCACGTCCGCCCAGTAGGCCTCGGTGTAGTGCTGGGCGATATCCCAGATAGACTGCGCGCTGGCAGATGCCGCCTTTTCCAGCTTGTCCTCGCCCGCATCGGCATCGTCGGTCAGGTGGCCGACATCGGTGATGTTGATGATGTGGGTGAGCTTGTAGCCCTTCCAGCTCAGCGTCCGACCCAGCAAATCAGCAAACACATAGGCGCGCATGTTGCCGATATGCGGATAGTTATAGACCGTCGGCCCGCACGAATAGACCCGCGCCTCATGGGCGTGGACGGGCTGGAATTGCTCAACCTGGCGGGTGAGCGAATTGAACAGGTGGAGGGGCGTGGTCATGGCGCCGGTCTTTGGGGGCACAGGCGGTGGGTGGTCAAGGGTTTGGGCTCTAAACCCGCACAGGCGGCGGGTGGTCAAGGGCTTGGGCCCTAAACCCGCACCGCCACCAGTTGCCATGCCAGTCCGCTGCGCTCGAACAGCATCTGCGGGCCGGGCGTTCCGTCCTCGTAGGTGGACACGGCAGTGAAGGTGCTGAAGCCGGTGCGGTCCACATCCCACGACAGGTCCTGCCCCGGCATCACCGTGCTGGCATCGAGCATCACGGCCAGCCCGCGCGGCGTGACCATGGTGTTGATCGCGGCCGTGCCGACAGTGCGCACCACGCCATCGCCGATCCGGTCGAGAAAATCGGTATCGCCATCGTCGCGGCTGGCGGATAGATCCTCGCGCATCCCTTGGCGCAGCCGCTCGAAATCGATCCGCTGCTCCAGCTCCGCGCTGTTGCCCGATTCCGCCGCATCGACGATCCGCCACATGGTGTACCACGGCGAGGCGAAGTACCACGCGCCGATCATCAAGACAGAGAGCACAACAATCAGGCGCAGCTTCATGCCCGTCACTCCACCTCGAACAGGTCGGCCAGTTGTTCGATGATTGTGCCGCCAAGTTGCTCCACATCCATGATCGTCACCGCGCGCTTGTAATATCGCGTTACGTCGTGCCCGATCCCGATGGCGACAAGCTGGACGGGTGATTGCTTCTCGATCCAGTCGATCACCTTGCGCAGGTGCGTCTCGAGATAGCCCGCGTTGTTCACGCTCAGCGTGGAATCGTCCACCGGCGCGCCGTCCGAAATGACCATGAGGATGCGGCGGTCCTCGCTGCGGCCCAGCAGGCGTTCGTGCGCCCAGAGCAGCGCCTCGCCGTCGATGTTTTCCTTCAGCAGTCCCTCGCGCATCATCAGGCCGAGGTTCTTGCGCGCGCGGCGCATCGGCTCGTCGGCCTTCTTGTAGATGATGTGGCGCAGGTCATTGAGGCGGCCGGGATCGGCGGGCTTGCCATCGTTGAGCCATTTCTCGCGGCTTTGCCCGCCCTTCCACGCGCGGGTTGTGAAGCCGAGAATCTCGACCTTCACCCCGCACCGTTCCAGCGTGCGCGCCAGGATATCGGCACTGATCGCGGCGATGGAGATGGGCCGCCCGCGCATGGACCCCGAATTGTCGATCAACAGGGTGACGACCGTGTCCTTGAACTCGATATCCTGTTCTACCTTGTAGGACAGCGAGTGGCCGGGGCTGACGATCACGCGGGCGAGCCGGGCCGCATCGAGCAGGCCTTCTTCCTGATCAAAGTCCCAGCTGCGGTTCTGCTGCGCCATCAGGCGGCGCTGCAGGCGGTTGGCAAGGCGGGTGACGATGCCGGCAAGGCCTGCCAGCTGGCTGTCGAGATAGGCCCGCAGACGGTCCAGCTCCTCGTAATCGCACAGGTCCTGCGCTTCCACGATCTCGTCGAAGGCGGGGGAATAGATGCGGTAGTCGAAGGTGTCCGGCAGGTCAGTCCACGGGCGGTTGGGGCGAACGGGCATCATGCCCTCTTCGCCATCGTCGCCCGGTTCGCCTTCGCTGGTTTCCTGGTCCTGACCCATTTCCTGGGTCTCGTCGCTCTCGCCGTCGCCTTCCGATTGCTCGGTTGTCACCTGCTGCTGGGTGTTGTCCTGGTCCTGGCTGCTGTCCTGATCGTCGCTGTCGGGGCCGTCGTCGTCATCCGGGCCATCGTCCTCGTCGGCTTCGTCGGGCAGCTCCTCGCTGCGGACCAGGTCGAGGTGGCGCAGCATATCAAGCGTCAGGTTCTGGAAGGCGCGCTGGTCGTCGAGACTGCTCGCCAGCCGCTCGAAATCGCCACCCGCCTTGTCCTCGATCCACTCGCGCAGCATGGCCACGCCATTCTCTGCCGCCAGCGGCACCGGCTGGCCGGTCAGCTTTTCGCGCAGCAGCAGGGCGAGCGCGGACTGTACCGGTACATCGTCGGCACTGGTCGCCCGGGTGATCGGGTCCGCGGCGGTGCGAATTTCCGTGGCAGCATCGAGATTGCCGCGCATCCCCGTGTAGTTGTTCGATCCCAGCGCCTCGTACCGGACCATCTCGACCGCATCGTAGCAAGCGCGCGCATCGGCTTCTGCCGGGGCGTGGCGGGCGTGGAGCGCTTCGTTGTGGTGGCGCTGGCGCAGGGCGAAACTGTCGGCAAAGCCGCGCGCCTCGATCGCCTGGGCCATCGGCAGCGCGCGGGGCGGCATGGGCACGCGGATGGTCTTGCCCTGAATGCCGGGAGCCTCAGCGGTCCACGCCACCTCGGTCTCGGCATCGCGGCCCACGGCACGCGCCGCGCCGGTCAGGGCGAGCTTGAAACGGTCGAGGGGCGATTCTTGGCTCATGTTATCGCCGCAGTCCGTAGAGGACAGTCAGCCTGTTCGACAACCGCTTAGAATGCCTGCGACCCCGTCAGCACCGCAATCAGCAGCGGATCGTTGGTAGAACGCGGATTGGCGCGGATGGCGGCTTCCTCTGCGCCGATCTCGGTCCAGATCACGTCGTTAACGCGGGTGGAGAAGCTGTTGGCCACTCCGGCCACGTCCACACCTGTCAGGGCCGACAGCACGTGGCCCACCAGCGGCTCCTGCGCCACGCGCAAGGCCTGCCCCACTTCGGGCACCATCGCCTGGACCAGCGCATCGCCCATCTCGCCGCGCAGGAAGCCGGTGGCTGCGGTGGGTCCGCCGCGCACCAGCGCCAGCGCGTTCTGGAAACCGATTACCCGCACGGCATCGGTCACGAGCGGCGCGGCGCGCCACGATGCTTCCTCGGCAATCGGTACGAAAGCGCGGGCCAGCCGGTCCTTGAACAGGTTGGAGGTGAGGATCTGCGACAAGACGTTGCCGCGCGTGCCGAGAAACCCTTCGAGATCAAGTTGCGCGACATTGCTGTCCCAGTAGCCGCCATCGCTGGTCAGCCGGGCAAAGGCACGGCTGGACGAAAGGAACAGCAACTGCCGGATCGCATCGACCAGGCTGTAGCCGCCGCCGGTCGTGGCGCAGCCGGGCAGGGCGAGCACTGCACCGCCCGCCATGATCCCGCCGAGCAGCTGGCGACGTCCCAATGTGGTGTTTTCCATAACCGTCATGTCGTTTTCTCCACTCACCGGGTTGCGACCCCGCCCATCACCCGCGCATAGCGGTCAGCACATGAACCGCGCCAGACTGCTCATCTTCAACGCCGCGCTCGGCCCGCTGGACTACCGCGTTCCGCAAGGAATGGAAGTCGTCACCGGCTCCGTCGTGGTCGCGCCGCTGGGGCCGCGGCAGATCATCGGCATTGTCTGGGATCCTGAACGCCTGCCGAGCGATCCGGTGCCCGAGGCCAAGCTGCGCCCGCTGATTGCGGTCCTGCCGGTGCCGCCGCTGCAACTGGCGCTGATGCGACTGATCGAATGGACGGCGGACTATTACTGCGCCTCCCTCGCCTCTGTCGCCCGCATGGTCATATCCAGCGGCGGCGCGCTGCGCGGGCCTTCGACGATGACCGAATACCGCCTGTCGGGCGGCCTGCCCGAACGGATGACTACCGCACGCGAGCGGGCCATGGGCGCGCTGGAGGGCGAGCAGGCGACGATCCGCGAGCTGGCGGGACTTTCCGGGGCGAGCGAGAGCGTGTTGCGCGGCCTAGTCAACCAGGGTGTACTGGAGCCGGTGGAAGTTGATTGCGACCGCCCCTACCCTCGCGCCCACGCCGCTTTTTCCGCACCGGACCTGAGCGCGCAGCAGCACGAGGCGGCAGAAAGGCTAGTGGTGGCCACGAGGGCGCGGGCGTTTGCCCCCTTCCTGCTCGACGGGGTGACGGGTTCCGGCAAGACAGAGACCTATTTCGAGGCCGTTGCCGCAGCGATCGAGCAGGACCGGCAAGTGCTGGTGCTGCTGCCGGAAATTGCGCTCACCGAAGCCTTCCTCAAACGCTTCGAGGGCCGCTTCGGTGCGGCCCCGGTCCTGTGGCATTCCTCGCTCAAGAGCACCGAGCGCCGGCGGGCCTGGCGGGCCATCGCCAGCGGAGAGGCGCAGGTGGTCGTGGGCGCACGTTCGGCATTGTTCCTGCCTTATGACCGGCTGGGCTTGGTCGTGGTGGACGAGGCCCACGAGGTCAGCTTCAAGCAGGATGACGGCGTGCGCTACAACGCGCGCGACGTTGCGGTGATGCGGGCGCGGTTCGAAGGGCTGCCGGTGGTCCTCGCCAGCGCCACGCCCGCACTGGAAAGCCTCCACATGGCCGACCAGGGCATCTACGAAAAGCTGGTCCTGCCCAGCCGGTTCGGCGGGGCGCAGATGCCAAGCATCGCCACGGTGGACCTGACCAAGGAGAAGCCGCCGCGGCAGCACTGGCTTTCGCCGCCGCTGGTGGAGGCGCTGAAGGAACGGCTGGAGCGCGGCGAGCAGTCGCTCCTATTCCTCAACCGTCGCGGTTATGCCCCGTTGACCCTATGCCGCCACTGCGGCCACCGTTTCAAGTGTCCCAATTGCAGCGCCTGGCTGGTCGAGCACCGGCTGTCGCGGCGGTTGGCATGCCACCACTGCGGGCTCGAAACCGCAACGCCGGAAACCTGCCCCGAATGCCACGAAGGCGATTGCCTGGTCGCCTGCGGCCCGGGGGTGGAACGGATCGCGGACGAGGTGGCCGAGATCATGCCAGATGCACGCATTGCCGTGGTGACATCGGACACCATCAATTCGCCGGAAAAGGCCGCGCAGTTCATCGCCGAGGCGGAAGGGGGCGCGATCGACGTGATCGTGGGGACGCAGCTTGTGACCAAGGGCTTCCACTTTCCCGAGTTGACCCTGGTGGGCGTGATCGATGCCGACCTCGGCCTTGAAGGCGGAGACCTGCGCGCGGCGGAGCGTACATACCAGCAGGTGGCGCAGGTCGCGGGCCGCGCCGGGCGCGGATCGAAACCGGGCGAGGTGCTGATCCAGACCCGCCATCCCGAAGCCCCGGTCATCGCCGCGCTGGCCGCCGGAGACCGCGATGCCTTCTATCTGGCCGAGACAGAAGCCCGGCGCGATGCCGGTGCACCGCCGTTCGGTCGCTGGGCGGCGATCATCGTGTCGAGCGAGGACGATGCCGAAGCGCGCGAGGCGGCGAACCGCATCGGCGCGACGCGGCCCATGCTGCCCGATGTGCAGATCCTCGGCCCCGCCCCGGCCCCGATGACCCTGCTGCGCGGCCGCTATCGCTATCGGCTACTGCTCAATGCCCGGCGCAGCGCCAATGTGCAGGACGTTATCCGCCAGTGGCTGGGCGCATTGAAATTCCCCTCGGGCGTGCGTGTCGGGGTGGACATTGATCCGTATAGCTTCGTTTGACGGGAAAGCTAATCACTCGACCTCTCCCGCCGCAGTAGTTCGCGCTTGATCGCTTCGCCCCAGGCATAGCCGCCCAGCTTGCCATCGGCGGCGATAACCCGGTGGCATGGGACCAGCACGGCCACCGGATTGGCGCCGTTGGCCCCGCCCACCGCGCGGCTCGCCGTGGGCTGGCCGACCAGGGCCGCGATCTCGGCATAGCTGCGGGTTTCCCCGCGCGGAATGGCCCGCAACTGTGCCCAGACGCGCTGCTGGAACGGGGTGCCCGCAGTGTCGAGCGGCACCTCGCCTTCGCCGCCCTCGCCTTCGACTGCCCGGACAACCAGCGCCACCAGTTCGGCTGGAACCGCTCCTTCGATCAGTTCTGCCGCCGGAAAGCGCGCCCGCAGGTCTTCCGCCTTTTCGTGGAACGACAGGCGGCACACACCCTTGTCGGTCGCCGCGAGCAGCATCGAGCCGAGCGATGTACACTCTATAGTATAGCCGATGCGCACGCCCGCCCCGCCCTTGCGCCAGGCCGAAGGGGTCATCCCCAGCCGTTCGCGCATGGCGGCATAGAACCGGGCGGCGCTTTCATATCCCGCATCATAGATCGCATCGGTGATCCGCCCGCCCCCTTCCAGCGCCCGCACCGCACGCTCTTCCCGCAAGGCGCGGGCGAAGGCGGCTGGCGACAGGCCGGTGGTGCGGGTGAAATGCCGCTGGACCTGGAACGGCGAAAGCCCGGTCGCCGCGCCCAGTTTCTCCAGCGACGGCGCCTTGCCATCGCAATCGAGCAGCCGGGCGATTGTCTCGACGAGGTGGTTGTTTGCGGGATTCGTCATGCGGCGATGATAGGGCGGACGGCATGGATTGCTTCTCGAATCTTGCGTTGTGTCGGGCCTTGCTGAATGAGGGCCGCATGACCCTGCGTTCGATCCTTGCTCCCGCTTTCCTGCTGCTAGCCGCGCTGGCCGGTTCACCGGCCCATGCCGATCCTGCCGACATCGAAGCGGCCGCGCGCGGTGTGGTGCGGGTGATCGTGGCCGACCGCAATGGACAGGAGCTGTTCCCGATCAGCCACGGATCGGGCTTTGCGGTGAACGCCGAAACCATCGTCACCAATGCCCACGTGGTGGGGCAGGCGGTGGACGACCCATCGCTGGTCATCGGTATCGTGCCGTCGGAAGGTGCAGAAGCGGTCTATGGCCGGGTCATATCGGTCAGCCCGCGCAATGACCTGGCGCTGATCCGCACCACCAGCCCCTTGCGTCTGCCGCCGCTGACCCTGGCCGGGATTGCGCCCAGTGGCGCCGGCGCGGTCACCTCGATCGGCTATCCGCAGAACGTGGACCAGGCGCAGGGCCTCGGCATGGACGACATCTTCCGCGCCCATCCGCCGGTCACGAGCATGGGCTTTCTTTCAGGCCGCCGGCCCAGCCGCGATTTCGACACCCTGCTGCACACCGCCCCCATCGCGCGCGGCAACAGTGGCGGGCCACTGGTGGACGATTGCGGGCGGGTGATCGGGGTCAATTCGTTCGGCACCGACAGCGCCAGGACCGAGGCGGAGTTCTTCTTTGCCGTATCGATCCGCGAACTGCTGCCGTTCCTGCGCGCCAACAACATCACCCCGCGCGTCAATTCGCTGCCCTGCCGCAGCCTGGCCGAAATGGAAGAGGCCGAGCGCGAGTTCGAACAGCGCCGCCAGATGGTCGCCCGCGAGCAGGCCGAAGCCGATGAACAGGCCGCTGCCCAGCGCCGCGCCGCCCTCAGCCGCGAAATCGAATTTGCCGTATTGGACGAGCGGACCAACGGCATGGCGCTGGCGCTGGTGCTGCTGATGTTCGTGGCAGGCGGCGGAGCATTCGCCTTCGATGCCCACCGCAAGGGCCAGTTCCGTCACCGCGCGATCGGCGGGTCGATCACCCTTGGCGCGCTGGCCCTGGCCGCTTTCGCCTGGCTTTCCCGCCCTGCCTTTACCGACATCGAAGACCGGCTGGAAGACCGGTTGCGCAGCGAGATGGCGGGCGAGGATGGTGGACCGATCGAAGTGGCAACGCCCGCCGGTTCATTCCGATGCGTGCTCGACACGGCGCGCAGCCGCGTGCTGAGCGAACCGGTCGAGGTGCTCCCGCTGGAATGGAGCGCGGATGGCTGCGTCAACGGGCAGACCCAGTTCGGCATGGCCAGTGGCCAATGGACCCGCGTGCTGGTTTCCGCCGATGAGCAGAGTGTGGCCTTGAACCGCTTCGATCCGGCCACGGGCGAATATGTGGTGGACCGCTTCCTGCTCGACCGCGAGGCGATGGTGGCGGCTCGCACCGCGCGCGCGGCGTTCCAGGCCCCGGCTTGCGGTGCCGGGCCGGAGGCTGCCGCCGAACTGGGCGTCCAGCAACTGGCCGTCACCACGGCCTTGCCGCAAAGCCCGAATGAGCGGCTGGTCTATACCTGCGGCGACGGCGCAACTGGCGTCCTTCCCCCGCAGCAGTAGGCTTTCGCGCCCCACCCGCTTGCATCGCGCGCACCCCGATGCTAGGCGCGCGCCAACCTTGCCCGGGTCCACTTGCTGGATCCACCCAGCGGCAAGAGAAATCTATCGTTTTCGGTAACCTCACAAGGGACCATACGCGTGGAGCTTTCCGCCGGTATCAAGGCAAGTCTGGCAGGGCGTTATGCCTCCGCCCTGTTCGATCTCGCGAGCGAGGCGGGAACCGTCACGGCTGTCGAGGGTGACCTCGTCAAGCTGCGCCAGGCGCTGGCCGAATCGGCCGACCTGCGTGCGCTGATCGACAACCCGCAGGTCAGCCGCGGGCAGATGGGCAATGTCGTTGCCGGTCTCGCCACGCACCTCGGCATTTCCACCCTCACCGGCAATTTCCTTGGTGTGCTGGCGCAGAACCGCCGCGTCGGCCAGTTGCCCGCCGTGATCCGCGCCTTCACCGCCATCGCCGCTGCCCAGCGCGGCGAAGTGGCCGCCGAAGTCGCCAGCGCGCATCCGCTCAGCGATGCCCAGCTCACAGAACTGGAAAGCCGTCTGCGTGCCCGCGAAGGCCGCACGGTCAAACTGCAATCCCGCGTCGATCCCGACCTTCTGGGCGGACTCGTCGTTACCATCGGATCAAAGCGCATCGACAGCTCGATCCGGACCCGTCTCAACACTCTTGCACAAGCCATGAAAGGCTGATCATGGAAATCCGCGCCGCAGAAATCTCCAAGGTTATCAAGGACCAGATTGCCAGCTTTGGCACCGAGGCCGAAGTCAGCGAAGTCGGCTCCGTGCTGTCGGTGGGTGACGGTATCGCCCGCATCCACGGGCTCGACAACGTCCAGGCCGGCGAAATGGTCGAATTCTCCAACGGCGTGCAGGGCATGGCCCTGAACCTGGAAGCCGACAACGTCGGCGTGGTGATTTTCGGCTCCGACGCCGAAATCAAGGAAGGCGATGTCGTCAAGCGGACCGCCACCATCGTGGACGTTCCGGTCGGCAAGGGCCTGCTCGGCCGCGTGGTCGATGCGCTGGGCAACCCGATCGACGGCAAGGGCCCGCTTACCGATGTCACCCGCATGCGCGTGGAAAAGAAGGCCCCGGGCATCATCCCGCGGCAATCGGTGCACGAACCTGTGCAGACCGGCCTCAAGGCGATTGACGCACTGGTGCCGATCGGCCGTGGCCAGCGCGAACTGATCATCGGTGACCGCCAGACCGGCAAGACCGCCGTCGCCATCGACACCTTCATCAACCAAAAGGAAGCCAACCAGGGCGACGACGAGGGCAAGAAGCTCTACTGCATCTATGTCGCCGTGGGCCAGAAGCGCTCCACCGTGGCGCAGATCGTCCGCCAGCTGGAAGAAAACGGCGCGATGGAATATTCCATCGTGGTCGCCGCCACTGCATCAGAGCCCGCTCCGCTGCAGTATCTCGCTCCCTATACCGGCGCGACGATGGGTGAATTCTTCCGCGACAACGGCATGCACGCCGTGATCGTTTATGACGATCTGTCGAAGCAGGCCGTGGCCTATCGCCAGATGTCGCTGCTGCTGCGTCGTCCTCCGGGCCGCGAAGCCTATCCGGGTGACGTGTTCTACCTGCACAGCCGCCTGCTGGAACGCGCCGCCAAGCTCAACGCCGATAACGGCTCGGGCTCGCTCACCGCGCTGCCGATCATCGAAACCCAGGCAGGCGACGTGTCGGCCTATATCCCGACCAACGTGATCTCGATCACCGACGGCCAGATCTTCCTCGAAACCGGCCTGTTCTACCAGGGCGTGCGCCCGGCCATCAACGTCGGCCTGTCGGTGTCCCGCGTGGGCGGTGCCGCACAGACAAAGGCGATGAAGAAGGTCTCGGGCTCGATCAAGCTGGAGCTGGCGCAGTACCGCGAAATGGCGGCCTTCGCCCAGTTCGGCTCGGACCTCGATGCCGCCACGCAGAAGCTGCTCAACCGCGGTGCGCGCCTGACGGAACTGCTCAAGCAGGCCCAGTTCAGCCCCATGCCGTTCGAGGAGCAGACCGTGTCGATCTATGCCGGCACCAACGGCTACCTTGATGCGATCCCGGTCAACCGCGTCAACGAATACGAAGCCGCGATGCTCAGCTACATGCGCAACGAACATGGCTCGGTCCTCGCCGAGATCCGCAACAGCGGCAAGTTCGAAGGCGAAGTGGCCGACAAGACCAAGGCTGCCCTGCAGGCCTTCGCCAAGCAGTTCGCCTGAGCCTTTAGAGACTAGCTAGGGAGCCGAAATGGCCTCGCTGAAAGAACTTAAAGGTCGGATCAACTCGGTCAAATCGACCCAGAAGATCACCAAGGCCAAGCAGATGGTCGCGGCGGCCAAGCTGCGCCGTGCCCAGGCTGCGGCCGAAGCCGGGCGCCCCTATGCCACGCGGCTGGCGGCGGTCATGGCAAGCCTTGCCGGCAAGGTCAGCGGCGATGCTGCACCGCGCCTGCTGGCCGGCACCGGTGGCAACCAGCGCCACCTGCTGGTGGTGGTCAACACCGACAAGGGCCTGTGCGGCGGCCTCAATTCCAACATCGTGAAGGAAGCGCGTAACCAGGCGCGCATGCTCCAGGCCGATGGCAAGGACGTGGAATTCTACCTCGTCGGCAAGAAGGGCCGCGCACCGCTGAAGCGCGATTTCCCCGCTTCGATCAAGGATGGTTACGACACCAGCTTGGTCCGCACTCCTGGCTTTGCCGAAGCAGCCGCGATTGCCGATGAACTGGTTGCGATGTTCGAGGCCGGTCGCTTCGATGTGGCGCACCTGATCGCGCCGGTGTTCAAGTCTGCTCTGGTGCAGGATCCGGTCACCCGCCAGCTCATCCCCGTCCCCGCCCCGGCGGTGACCCAGGCGAGCGATGCCGTGGTCGAGTATGAGCCCGACGAGGAACAGATCCTCGACGAACTGCTGCCCCGCTATATCAAGACCCAGCTGTTCGGCGCACTGCTCGAACGCGAAGCGTCGGAACAGGGCGCGTCGATGACTGCGATGGACAATGCCACGCGCAACGCGGGCGACCTGATCCAGAAGCTTACCATCCAGTACAACCGCAGCCGCCAGGCCGCGATCACCACCGAACTCATCGAAATCATTGCTGGCGCTGAAGCGCTCTAAGCCCTGAGGGAAACGAAAATGGCTACCGCCCCCGTATTGAACCAGACCACCAACGGCTCCATTAGCCAGGTCATCGGCGCCGTCGTCGACGTGACCTTTCCGGGCGAGCTGCCCGCCATTCTCACCGCACTGGAAACGCGCAACGGTGACAGCACGCTGGTGCTCGAAGTGGCGCAGCACCTCGGCGAGAACACGGTGCGCACCATCGCGATGGACGGCACCGACGGCCTGACCCGCGGCCAGGAAGTGATCAACACCGGCGCGCAGATTTCCGTGCCGGTCGGCCCCAAGACACTGGGCCGCATCATGAACGTGATCGGCCAGCCGATCGACGAGCGCGGCCCCATCGGTGCCGAGATGAGCGCGCCGATCCACGCCAAGGCGCCGGAATTCGTGGACCAGTCCACCGAAGCCGCCATCCTCGTCACCGGCATCAAGGTGATCGACCTGCTCGCCCCCTATGCGCGCGGCGGCAAGATCGGCCTGTTCGGCGGCGCGGGCGTGGGCAAGACCGTGCTGATCCAGGAACTGATCAACAACATCGCCAAGGGCCACGGCGGCGTGTCGGTGTTTGCCGGCGTGGGTGAACGCACCCGCGAAGGCAACGACCTGTACCACGAATTCCTCGACGCCGGCGTTATCGCCAAGGATGCCGAGGGCAATGCCACCAGCGAAGGCTCCAAGGTGGCCCTGGTGTTCGGCCAGATGAACGAGCCGCCGGGCGCCCGTGCCCGCGTCGCCCTGTCGGGCCTGACCATGGCCGAATACTTCCGTGACCAGGAAGGCCAGGACGTGCTGTTCTTCGTGGACAACATCTTCCGCTTTACCCAGGCCGGTTCGGAAGTGTCCGCTCTGCTCGGCCGTATTCCTTCGGCCGTGGGCTATCAGCCGACGCTGGCCACCGACATGGGCCAGCTGCAGGAGCGCATCACCTCGACAACCAAGGGTTCGATCACCTCGGTGCAGGCGATCTACGTTCCCGCCGACGATTTGACCGATCCGGCGCCTGCCGCCTCGTTCGCCCACCTTGACGCCACGACCACGCTGAACCGCGCGATTTCGGAGCTGGGCATCTACCCGGCGGTCGATCCGCTCGACTCCACCAGCCGCGTGCTGACGCCTGCGGTTGTCGGGCAGGAGCACTATGACACCGCCCGCCGCGTCCAGGAGACTCTGCAGAAGTACAAGAGCCTGCAGGACATCATCGCCATCCTCGGCATGGACGAGCTGAGCGAAGAAGATAAGCTGACCGTCGCCCGCGCGCGCAAGATCCAGCGCTTCCTGTCGCAGCCGTTCCACGTGGCCGAGGTGTTCACCGGCATCAAGGGCAAGTTCGTCCAGGTCGAAGACACCGTCGCCTCGTTCAAGGCCGTGGTCGAAGGCGAATACGATCACCTGCCGGAAAGCGCCTTCTACATGGTCGGCGGCATCGACGAAGCGGTCGCCAAGGCCAAGAAGATGGCCGAGGACGCCTGAGCCAATGGCCCTCAACTTCGAACTCGTGACGCCTGCCAGCCTGGTGCTGAGCGAGGAAGTCTACATGGTGGTCGTCCCCGGCACGGAAGGTGAATTCGGCGTGCTGGAGGGCCATGCGCCCTTCATGTCCACGATTCGCGACGGCGCGGTACAGGTCTATCGCACCGCCGGCGGCGCGCCCGACAACATCGAAGTGCGCGGTGGCTTTGCCGAAGTCAGCGAAGCCGGCCTGACCGTGCTGGCGGAGCAGGTCATCGCCTGATCAGGCCCAATAGCAATATCGAGAAGGGCGCCCGCTGCGGCGCCCTTTTTCGTTTCAGCCCGCTTTGCGCGCCCTGTCGCGCTTGCGTCCCGCATACCACAGGAACAGCCCCGCTCCGATGATGATGGCAGCGCCCAGCATGGCCAGGGCATCGGGCGCGTCGCCGAAGAAGAACCATCCGAGAGCCACGGCCATCAGCAGCTGACCATAGGTCATTGGTGCAATGGTGCCCGCGCCTGCCTTCATCGTGCCCATGTAGATCAGGTATTGCGCCAGCGTGGCGGAAAGGCCGATGAAAGCGCAGCGCGCCACGACCGACCAGTGCGGCATGGTCACCACGAAGCCCTCGGCCCCGCTCAGGTGCCCGGCCAGCGTGGCGAACAGCAGGAAGATCATCGCCGTGACCGACATATAGTACTGCATCGCCAGCACGCTTGCCCGCCCCATTGTGAAGCGGTTGGCGATGATGGTCACCGCCATGCCGGTCGCGCCGACCAGCGGCAGCAGGACGCCCCAGCCAACCACGTCGAAATTGGGCCGCAGCACGATGAAAACGCCGACGAATGCCGCCGCTGTAGCGATCCAGGTCGATGCCGTGGCCCGCTCCTTCAGCAGGAACCACGCCAGCACGGCGGTGATGACCGGCTGGGTAAAGGCGATCGTCGTCGCTTCGGCTAACGGCATGATCCACACGGCAAGGAACATGCCGATGGCCGAGCAACTGATCGCCACACCGCGCACCCATTGCAGTTTGTCCTTCGGCAGGGCCAGGCCTGCCACCCCTTGGTGACGCCAGATGAGGAAAGCCAGCAAAGCCGTTCCCACGATATAGCGCGTGGTCGCCATGGCCGGCGCAGGCCAGTCACCCGCCATGCCCTTGATGATCGCATCGCCGATCGACAGCGTGCAGAAGCCCGCCAGCGCATAGAGCAGTCCGGCACGATCCGATTGTTGCATGGGGCAGCGCGATCCTTCGAAACGAAGGGGCCCGCTTAGGCCTTCCGCTCCCCGCCCGCAAATGTTGGTGCATCAACCTGCCCGGTTTTACCAATCGTTAAACCGTCATGCTTAACAAAGGCCTATCACGCGGGTCCTGTGGCCCGTTATGCGGGGGCCGAATTGACCAAACTCATCATCCAGATCCCGTGCCTCAACGAGGCCGGCAGCCTGCCGCAGACGCTGGCCGCACTCCCCCGCCGGATCGACGGCATTTCGGTGATCGAATACCTGGTGATCGACGATGGCAGTTCGGATGGCACGGCGCAGGTTGCCCGCCAGTGGGGCGTGCACCACGTAGTCCGGCATCGCCGCAACCGCGGCCTTGCCGCCGCCTTCCGCAGCGGGATCGACGCCGCGCTGGCAGCAGGCGCCGACATCATCGTCAACACCGATGCCGACGGTCAGTATGAAGGCGCCGACATCGCCCTCCTCGTCCAGCCGATCCTGTTGGGCAAGGCCGATATCGTGGTGGGTGATCGCGGTGTGGCGGACAATGCCCACTTCGGCCCATTCAAGCGCCTGCTCCAGCGGCTGGGCAGCGCCGTGGTCCAGCGCCTGGCGGGAGCCCAGGTGAACGATGCTGTCAGCGGCTTCCGCGCCATCAGCCGGGAAGCCGCGCGCCGGATCAACATCACCACCGAATTTTCCTATACCACCGACATGCTGATCCAGGCGGGCCGCAAGCGGCTGGCCATCGCCACCGTGCCGGTCCGCACCCACCAGACCATGCGCCCCAGCCGCCTGTTCAAATCGATCCCCGGCTTCATCAGCCAGACCGGCGTGACTATCGTGCGCGCCTATACCACGCACAATGCCCTGCGGGTGTTCGTCGGCACGGGCCTTGTCGTGGCGCTCGTTGGCCTCATCCCGATCCTGCGCTTCGTGTGGTTCTGGCTGATCGGCCAGGGCGACGGCCACGTGCAGTCGCTGGTGATCGGCGGAGCCCTGCTGATGCTGGGCTCGATCACTGCGGTAATGGGCATCCTGGCCGACCTGATCGCCACCAACCGCAAATTGCTGGAAATGAACCTCGCCAAGCTGCGCCAGATCGAGGAGACCCTGGCGGGGCAACAGAAAGAGCACTTGGTCGATGCAGCCTGTCCGCAAGTGATTGAGCTGCCGCTCGGCATGCGCAAGTGAACATGGCAACGGTGCCTCAACCAGCCGTCGCGGGGCATGGCGCAACCCGCCATCCTGTTACCACGGCAATCTGGCCGCTCGGAGCGCTGGCGATCCTGTTCGTGCTGCAGGCGACAATGGTTTTCACCCGAGCGATCAATTGGGATGAGTTCTTCTTCTGGCACGAGGTGGCGCAGTTCTCCGGCGGCCAACTCGACCGGCCGCTACAGACTTTCCACGTTCGCCTGTTCGGCTGGCTTCCCCCTTTCTACACCAACAGCGTGGACGGCATCGTCACCGCGCGGCTATTCATGTTGGGCTGCGAGATGGTGACGGTGGCATCGATCACAGTCCTGGCGCAGCGCTTCACCGATTGGCAGACCGCCCTATTTGCAGGACTCCTGTACCTTTCCGCCGGATATGTCCTGCAGCACGGCATGTCTTTTCGGGCTGATCCAATGCTGGCCGCTACGCTCACCGGAGCACTGGCCATTCTGGGGACCAGTCGCCTGAGCATACCGGCCCTGGCTGCCTTTGGCCTGCTTTGTGGTCTTGCCGGGATGCTTTCGATGAAAGCCGTGCTTTTCGCCCCCGCATTTGTTGCGCTCGCCTGGCTCCGTGCGTGCGAGAGCGGTTTTTCCTTGCAGCGACTGTTGCAGCTGGCCGGTGGCGGTGTGGCCACGGGACTATTCTTTGCGCTGCTCTACATCTGGCATTCCACCGGACTTGTCCCGGAAAGCGATGCGGTTGGCCAAGGGGGGAAGATGATCGGCATTTCGGCCGGCTGGATGTTCTTCATCGGCCTACCCGTCTATGCCCAAATGGCGATCAAGAGCATGTTGATCGCTCCTATTCTCTATGTCTGGCTGCTTGCCACACCGCTGGTGATCGCGCGTAGCAGCCTGGATCGGGCGGAGAAAGTGGCGTTGGCGGGATTGTGGCTGCCGATTGTTAGCCTGTTCTTCTACGCCAACACCGCCGCCTATTTCTACGCCTTCATCCTCCCGCCGGTGGTGGTGGCTTGCTGCCTGCCTTTGCGCTGGGGTATTATCCGTTTCGGGCCGCAGCTGATGACCTTGAGCCTTATGGTGACCGCCGTTGTGGTCTGGGTTTCCGAGGATCGTGCAGTAATCGACCGGCAACGGCAAGTTGTCGAAAACGTGCACGAGATCTTCGGCCAGCCGGTCACCTACATCGACCAGAATTTCATGCTGGCAGACTGGCCCAAAGCCAACGGCTTCATGACCCCTTGGGGGATGAGCAGCTATTACGAAGCCAACCGTCCAGCATACCGCACCGCGCTGGGGCAGCAGACGGTGCCAATGATCTTGGCCAATTCAGCAGATCTCCTGGCCATGCTGGAAGGTGATGGGGGGCTGCTGTTGCCGGAAGATGCCGCAGCCATACGCAATAACTTTCGCCTCTTTTCGTGGCCGATTTGGGTGGCGGGCAAGGAATATCCGGCGAGTTCCACCGAATTCGGCGACGAGTTTCTGGTACCAGGCGCCTATACTTTGCAGGGCGGTCCGCTGGAAATCGACGGGCTGGTCCTTGCCGAAGGAATGGTGATCCATCTCGACCGGGGAATCCATCGCATCCGTAATCCGGGACTCACGCCTGTTACCCTGACCTGGGGCGATCACTTGCGTCAGCCGTCCCGGCCGCTTCGCCCCGACGCGATCCATGTCGATTTCTGATCATGTCGACCAGTAAGGGGCCCACGGACAAGGACCAGGCCGAGGCCGAGGTAATGTTCGTGACCCGCAAGTGGGCTCCGGCCACCGGCGGGATGGAAACCTATTCCTTGCGCCTGACACACTCGCTGAAAGAGCGCATCGCGCTGGATGTCGTTGCGCTGTCCGGGAGATCGAGCAACATGCCGCCGGGCATTCCCGCCCTGCTCGCCTTCCCGATCACAGTGTTTCGACGTCTGCGAGCCCGTGCGTTCCCGCCGCGGGTGGTCCACCTGGGCGACCTCGCGATCTGGCCGCTCGGCCTGCTGGTCCCGCGGCGCGCGCATGTCGTCCTGTCAGCCCATGGTACCGATGTGGCCTATCACCGGCGTGGCGGTCTGAGGGGGCGGCTATACGGTGCCTACCTGCGGCTAGGAGCGCGCCTGATGCGGCGGGCCAGTGTAATCGCGAATTCGCGAGCAACGGCCGAGATTCTGGGGGAAACGGGATGGCGTGCAAGTGCCGTGATCCCGCTGGCGACGGAGAGGATCCCGCAACTCGGGACGGTTGGTCATCCAGAGCCCTTCATCCTCTTCGCCGGGCGACTGGTGAAGCGCAAGGGCTGCGGCTGGTTCATCGCCAATGTGCTTCCGCTGCTCGACCCCTCGTTGCGCCTTGTGGTGGCGGGCACCAAGTGGGACGTCAACGAGAGCGCCCTGCTCGACAATCCGCGCGTCACTTTCCTCGGTCCGCTGGGACAGGCCGAACTGGCCCGGCTTTTTGCCACGGCCACCTGTGTGGTCGTGCCCAATATCGACGTGGCAAGCGGAGAATACGAGGGCTTTGGTCTGGTGGCACCAGAAGCTGCCGGATGTGGCGGCGTAGTCCTTGCTGCCCGCACCGGCGGACTGTGTGATGCCGTGCTCGACGGCGAAACCGGGTTCCTGCTCGAGCCGGGCGATGCGCACGCATGGGCGGCGAAGATCGCCGACGTGGAAGGCTGGACTGGAGCAGAGCGGAGCGCTTTCACGCAACAGGCGCAGCAGCGAGCACTGGCCTATTATGCATGGGACCGGGTCGCAGACGAAACTGCCGCGATATACTCCGGCGGCTGAAGCAGTTCTGCACCGGGGTTCCCGCTTGACCGCCAGCCAGGCGAATGGCCTTCAGTCCCTTACCGAGCGAAGTCCTCGCCTCTCCAGTCGCGGCCCAAGGAAACGGTAGAAGTACCAGCCCAAAGCCGCTCGCGGCATAAGCTTGTAAAGAGCTCGCTCGCTCAGGCTCCATGAACGAGAGGTGCTACCGTCCGGGCGCTCGGAAGCGTGGATCACGTGGTCACGGCTATAGGCAAACGGCCCCTGCTGGCGAAGTCGATAGGCAAGCTCGTGATCGAACAGGATGTAAGGCCATCGCACCGCATCGAATCCTCCTGCAGCAAGATAGGCCGTGCGGCGATAGCAATGTCCGGCTCCGCCAGAATGGCATTTGGCCGGCCATACCAGGGCTTGAACCCATTTTATCGCTGCCTTGGATCGCACCCGCTGTTCGCCAGCATTGAAAGCCAGGGCCGCACTAGCTCCCGGGTTTGACTCCAGCAGCGCGAGCGCCCGCTCGACATAATGCGAGGGATAATAGGTGTCGGCATCCAAAGTAGCGATATAGGGGGTGGTTGACTGTTCCGCAGCCGCGGCAAGAGCATGGAGTTGACCCCGTCTCGGCTCTTGAAGGTACCTCACCGGGATGTCCTGCGCGCCGGCCATAACTTCGCGAGCCACCTCGGTGGATCTGTCCGAGGAGTTATTGTCCACCAACACCAATTCGAAGCGCCGGTCAGTTTGTTGCAACAGCGAAGAGATGGTCTGCCCGATCATCGCCTCTTCGTTGAAATAGGCAATGATCAAGGTCACGAGGTTTTGTCTGGCCATGCTTTCTCCACCCCTGATCACAGCCGCCGCGCCATGATCGCCAGGCCCTCGACCAGTGTAATCAAGGGCCGTCTCAAGCAAAGATGAATGCCGATCAGACAGGCCTTCGAGTTGCCACGGGAACTGGCCGCAACCAGACCTTTCAGCAGCAAATTGACAGTGAGACCCCTGATCGCCGCCCTCTCGCTTCGTTCTGAGCGGTGCTGCGTCAGAAAGTTTGCCTCGATCTCCAGCGCCGTCTTCACCAGGCGGGCATACCGCCCGCGTTTCAAAACTTCGCCAGTGAAAAGAAAAGTCGCAAGTTCCGCAAGTCTCGCGGGATCGACGTGGGCATTATCGCGAGACAGGGCACCGATCGATATGTTGATTGCGGTCTGTTGCTGTTCACCTGCAAGTCTGCGCGAAATGCTGCCGCCGTGTTCACGCAGGCTGATCAACTGCTGCGGCAACCGCTCGGCATCGCCATATGACTGGAGGGTTTGCCAAAAGGCGAAATCCTGGGCCGTCCGGCACGCCTCGTCATAGGTCAGGGCGTTCTCTCGGATCGTGGACATGCGCACCATAGCCGAGGAGTGGGCGATGGCCGGCGACATGCGCGAAAGATAGCGGAACGGCACGGGACCCAATCCGCCTCGCCCGACGCGAAGCTGCTTGCCGTCCGCAGCGATCACCGTCTCGCATGCTCCCACGAGGACATGACCCGGATGCGCATCGAGGAAATCGGCCTGAAGCTGCAATCTGCGCGGCGCAGCCTCGTCATCGGCATCCAGACGGGCGAGATAGGTTCCCCGGGCCAGTGCCAACCCTACATTGAGTGACTTCGTGAGCCCAAGGTTCTGCGTATTTCGCACCACCCGTATGCGCGGATCGGCGGCAGCGGCCGAAGCCAGCAGGGCAGGCGTTCCATCGAACGAGCCATCGTCGATCACCAACAGCTCGTAATCGGATACAGTTTGCGCTGCCAAGCTGGATAAGGCTGCTCCCAAATGTGGCTCTCCATTGAAAACAGCCATCAGGACGGTGACGCGTGGAGTCATTCAGGCGCATCCACCGAAACGGTGGGGATAACGATCCGCAAACCAGCGACCGCCTCGCGGGCCTAGGCTGTGATGTCCATCTATTTCCGGTGCAGTAGGGGACAGGGGCTCGAATATACCACCGGTGCAGTCGATCACCATGTAGTCACAACGTGGTCCGTCAACCGACGTGCAAACGAGCCGGTCGTGGCCCTCGGACGAAACCGGCTGGATCTCGCCCTGTCCGACGAAAGTCTCGCAACCCGGTACCCGCAAGCAAATTGCATCGACGTCGACCGGCGCATCACCTCGCATCCACCTTACGCTTCGCAGCAAACGGGGTAAAACACTGCGGCGGATGGCATGCCGCACTGGCTTGGGCAGGGTCGCTGCGATAGAGAATATTACCGAGAAACCCATTGTGGTCGACCTAACACATTGGCGATACCAAGATATGGCATTAACCGTCAAATCCCCAGAAACAGTCTATACTGGCGACTTTCACGCTGGCCGCGACGCGCGCACGCGTCATGCCGCTCGTAAAATCCTGGGGCTGATGCGAGAATGGACCGGTGCGGAAAGCCTGGTCGATATCGGCTGCGGTGTCGGCAGCTGGCTGGCCGCTGCGCAAGAAACCGGCTTCACTCATTGTCGCGGGGTCGAAGGCCCATGGGGGCGGGACGCGGCGCTGGCCATCGATCCAGCGATTGTCACTTTTCAGGACCTGCAGCAACCGATCCAGCTGGATCGCCGGTTCGACCTGGCACTCACGCTTGAGGTGGCCGAACACCTTCCGGAAACCCGCGCCAACAGCTTTGTAGCCGATCTGTGCGCGCTAGCCGATCTGGTGCTGTTCTCCGCTGCCATCCCGATGCAGGGCGGCAAGGGCCACGTGAACGAACAATGGCAAAGTTATTGGGCGGAACTGTTCGCCGAACACGGGTACCAGGCTTTCGATCCCATCAGACCGCTCCTGTGGAACGATCCTGACATTTCTTTCTGGTATCGGCAGAACACCCTCATCTATGCCAAAAGTGGCTCTGCAGCTTTCTCCCAGCTAATGGGGCAAGGTTTTAGCGAGCCGGTCTTCGTGGATTTGGTCCATCCGGAACAGTATGAGTTCGCCGAAAGCGCCCAGCCGCGCCGGGCTATCGGTCGCAAGGTAAAAGACCTGCTCCGCATTCCCTGAATTGGGCAATCCGCCATTGCGCAATTGTCACTCGGCAGCTTGTTTCTGCACTGCCTTGTGTATCAAGGACCAGCCGACTGCCAACCATACGGCATTAAGAATGACATGAGCAATGGCGATCCCTTCGATCCCGAAAGGCCCGACGAGTGCAGCCAACGCCAAGGCAAAAGCCAGAGTTCCTGCCAGAGTCGAGACGAGCGAGATGTCGGGCCTATCCAGTGCCAGCCCCAAGGGCAGTAAGGTCACTCCGAACATGTAGAGCATGGCTGTTGCCATCATCAGTGTGAGTGCCATGTGCGCTTCCACAAAAGGCAGGCCGTAAACCAGCCACAGGACCAGTCCGCCCGCCACTGCCGACCCCGCTACGAACAGAAATGAAGCCATCCCGGCGAACAGCGAAATGCGCCAGGCATAACTCTGCATGTCTGAAGGGCTTCCCTGTGCGCGCAAGCGGGCAATCGGGGCGCTGACGACCTGCTGAAGGGGGCGGCTCAGTTGGCCGATCACGCTCGCCAGGCTTTTCGCTGCCTTGAGAAGGCTCGCAGCGGCGGGGCCGACCAAACTTGCAGCGACGAGCAGATCGGCATCCTGGCTTAACATGCGGATGCCAGAAGTTATGTTGATTTGCCACATCGATGCCCAGAAACGCGGGCTCTCGGCGATCGCCTGACGCGCGCTTGCACTGACCAGGCTGCGCTGATTGTTCGATCGCACGATGAAGATCGACCAGCAGATGAAGGCGATATTGGCCAGCGCCTCAGTGACCAGCCAAATCCACAGGAACGTCGCCGGCCCCGCGTCGGCTACCCACGCCACGGTCGTAGCTGCGAGCAACAGGGCCGCCTGAATCGCAGGACGCAAACCAATTGTCCAAAAGCGGTCGTAACAGCGCAGGGCCGCCTCCCCAGAGCCAAACGTGCGCGTTAGGATCACCGTGGCATAGGCCGTTGCGAGTGGCAGCCAGTCGCCATCGATACCGAAGATCGGGCCAATCAGCGGAAGGCTCGCACAAGTTACGGCAAATGCCAGGAGCGCGGTGCCCACATCGATCACAAACCCCGCTTTCACCAGCCCGGCAAAGCGCGCTTCGTTTCCCTGTTCGTGCGCTTCGGCAAGGAAGCGCGTGAGAACACTGACCGACTGGAAATTGAGCAGCAAGTCCACAACTCTGACATAGGTTTGGATCACCAGGATCAAGCCTAACGCCTCCAGCGACAGCGCGCGTGCGACGATGGCAAAAGCCGCCAGCTGAAGCATCGCGGTCACGACATTGCTGCCGACCAACTTGGTCCATCCACTGAAGATCGTGCGGCTCATGGCGCGGGGTCATAGCTCTTTCATGCGGTCAGTCCCAAGACTAGCATGGCATGGTTAACAACCCCCGCCCGGCCCGGCGTGCGGGGATTAGGACTGTTTCAACCTTTGCACTTTATTCACCAAGTTCCGCGATGACGGACACGTGATGAAGCGGACGGGGGCAGGCGAGCTGGCGACAGCCCCGGCCCGCAAGTGTAAAGGTAACGCGACGATGAGTGCTTTTGGACGCAAGCCCGGAGTTGGTGGCATGGGCGCAGGTGCCCGGCCCGCTTTCGGCGTGGCCAAGCCCATGCGCGGCGGCGGTGCCTCCGTTCCCGGCGGCCAACCCAGCTCTGCGGTGCCTGGCGGCGCGCCGGCCGGCGGCGAGCAGTTCCCTCCAATCCCTGGCGATCCCGCCGGTGCCCTTGGCGAAGCGGGCGCCAGCGCTGCCTACAATCGCGGCGACGATGCCATGTCGCGCCTGTCGGACCGTGCCAACGCCATCAACGACGCGCCCACAGAGGCAACTGGGTTCGAAGCTTCGGTCCACAAGATCAAGGAACAGGTGCTGCCGCGCCTGCTCGAACGCGTCGATCCCGAAGCAGCCGCCACTCTATCCAAGGAAGAACTGTCGGAAGAATTCCGCCCGATCATCCTCGAAGTGCTGGCCGAGCTCAAGATCACCCTAAACCGCCGCGAGCAGTTCGCGCTGGAAAAGGTGCTGATCGACGAATTGCTGGGCTTCGGGCCGCTGGAAGAGCTGCTCGGCGATCCGGACGTGTCCGATATCATGGTCAACGGCCCGGACCAGACCTACATTGAAAAGAAGGGCAAGCTCCAGCTTTCCACCATCAAGTTCCGCGACGAATCGCACCTGTTCCAGATTGCCCAGCGCATTGTGAACCAGGTCGGCCGCCGCGTTGACCAAACCACGCCGCTGGCCGACGCCCGCCTCAAGGACGGTAGCCGCGTCAACGTCATCGTGCCGCCGCTGTCCCTGCGCGGCACGGCGATCTCCATTCGTAAGTTTTCCGAAAAGCCGATCACCATCGATATGCTGAAGGGCTTTGGCTCGATGAGCGAAAAGATGGCGACCGCGCTCAAGATCGCCGGTGCCTGCCGGATGAACGTGGTCATCTCGGGCGGTACGGGTTCGGGTAAAACGACCATGCTCAACGCCCTGTCGAAGATGATCGATCCGGGCGAGCGCGTGCTGACGATCGAAGACGCGGCCGAACTTCGCCTGCAGCAGCCGCACTGGCTGCCGCTGGAAACGCGCCCGCCGAACCTTGAAGGCCAGGGCGCGATCACCATCGGCGACCTCGTCAAGAACGCCCTGCGTATGCGTCCTGACCGCATCATCCTGGGCGAAATTCGTGGCGCGGAGTGTTTCGACCTTCTTGCCGCGATGAACACCGGTCACGATGGTTCGATGTGTACGCTCCACGCCAACAGCCCGCGTGAATGCCTTGGCCGTATGGAAAACATGATCCTGATGGGCGACATCAAGATCCCCAAGGAAGCCATCAGCCGCCAGATCGCTGAATCCGTGGACCTCATCGTGCAGGTCAAGCGCCTGCGCGACGGTTCGCGCCGCACCACCAACATCACCGAGGTGATCGGGATGGAAGGCGATGTGATCGTGACGCAGGAACTGTTCAAGTTCGAGTATCTCGACGAGAGCGAGGACGGCAAAATCCTCGGCGAATTCCGCTCAACCGGCCTGCGCCCCTACACCCTCGAAAAGGCGCGCCAGTTCGGATACGATCAGGCCTATCTGGAGGCGTGCCTCTGACCAGCGGACCCTTTCGGGTCCGCCGGCCTTTGAATACTCCCTATCCCCCCAGCCAGCCTTTCACCGCTACCAGCAGCAGCCCGAAGCCGATCGTGGCAAAGGCGAGGAACAGCGGCGTCCACGGCATGCAGCCGACGCGGTCGATCTGCTTGCGTCGCGCGCGTCGCCAGTCGGCCAGCAAGGCCACCACCGCGAGCATCAGGAAGGCGCCGCCCCACAGGCCCACAATCGTCGCCTCGCTGGCAAAGGTGATGAAGGCTGGCCAGTGCATCGTGACCGCGCATATGTGCGGGACCGGGGCCGCTTGCAATGCTTGAACAAAAGTGCCCGCGCTCTATGGCGAAGGAATGAGCGCCAGCGAACACGATCGACCGATGCTGGCTCTACTTGTCCGGCTGGGCGGGATCCTTGGCCTGTCGATCATGGCGGCATTGATCAAACTGGCGTCGGAACGCGGCATCCACCTTGCCGAGATCATTTTCTGGCGGCAGTTCACCACCCTGCCGATCATCCTCGCCTTTGCCGCCCTGACCACCGGTGGCGTGCGGCAACTGGCGACCAAGCGCCCGGGTGCCCATGCGATGCGCGGGATTTATGGCGCCATCGGCATGGTGTTCAATTTCGGCGCGGTGATCCTACTGCCGCTGGCCGAGGCAACGACAATCAATTTCTCCGCGCCGATCTGGGCGGTGATCCTGTCGATCGTGCTGTTGAAGGAGAAGGTCGGCTGGTGGCGCTGTTCGGCGGTGCTGGCAGGCTTTGCCGGCATCCTGGTCATCACCCAGCCCGGCGGATCGCATATCCCCTTGCAAGGCGCATTGGTGGCGATGGGCGGGGCCTTCATGATCGCGCTGATCTCGATCCAGATCCGCGACCTGTCGAGCACGGAAAAGCCCATGGCTATCGTGTTCTGGTTCGCCGTGCTCAGTTCGCTTTGTGCCCTGCCCTTCATGCCGTTTGTCACCAAGGCCCATACCGGCGAGGAATGGCTGATCCTGCTGGGCATCGGGCTGGCGGGCACCTGGGGCCAGCTGATGATCACCGCCGCCTTGCGATATGGCAAGGTGTCGAGCGTTATCGTGATGGATTACTCCGCCATTGTCTGGGCCACCCTGCTCGGCTTCCTGCTGTTCGCGGTGCTGCCGCCCGCCAGCACCTTTGTCGGCGCACCGCTGATCATTGCGGCCGGCATCATCATTGCCTGGCGGGAACGCGTCGTATCGAAGCGTCGCTTTGCCGACTTGCGCGATTCCACCAGCATCTGACGCGGAACCGCCCCCGCAACGGAACGTTTGGCGACCACATCCATGAAAGGAATGTCCCATGCGTAAGTTCATCATCGCTGTCACCGCCAGCGTTTTCGCCTTTGCCGGTACTGCTGCCTGCAACACCGTTTCGGGTGCCGGTGAGGATCTCCAGTCGATTTCGGATGACGTTCAAGAAGAAATCTGACCGCGCCATCGGCGAACGGAATGTTGCGGCGGACAGGGCGATGGCCCTGCCCGCCGTTGACGTTCCGGTGGCGTTAAGATGAACGGGCACAGGGTTGCCGCAACGCTTTTCAAACGAGGAACAGACACAATGGCTCGCAAGATTGTGCTGGCACTTACAGCCAGCCTGTTCGCCCTGACCGCAACCTCCTGCAACACCGTACGCGGCGCCGGGCAGGACCTCCAGTCTATCGCCGACGATGTTCAAGAGGCGATCTAGGCCTTCCGGTATACCAGCATGATATTGTTGGAGGGCATGGCCACGCGCCTTGTCCGCCGCAGTCCGTTGGCCGCTGCAAGATCATCCATCCAGCCGACTGTCCGCAGGCCCCATGCCGCATTGCGCGCCTTCAGGCTGGCATCGAAGGCGAGGTTCGATGGAGCGGTCGTCACGCCCACTTCCAGCCACGGACCGTAAAACACCAGGGGCGCACCCGCGGGCAGGATCAGGCCGGCGGCGCGCACCAGTCCCTCGCTCGCGGCAAGCGGGCTGATATGCACCATGTTGATGCAGAGGATTGCATCGGCCTTGTCCGGCCAGTCCCCCTGGGCGGCATCCAGCGCGAGCGCCGGGGCGATGTTGTCGAGGCCGGATTCGGCACCCCACGCTGCGATTGATGCGCGGGCGTCGGCCGAAGGATCGCTCGGCTGCCACCTAAGGTGGGGGAATACTTGCGCGAAATGCACCACATGCTCGCCCGTGCCGCTGGCCACTTCCAGCACGGTGCCGGTGGCGGGAAGCTCTTCGGCCAGCACGGCGGCAATCGGCTCGCGATTGCGGGCAGCGGCGGGGGCCTCCTGTTTCACCGCTTGAACCCCGGCTTGAGTCCCTTGCGCGGGTTTGCGCGGCGCGCGGCAGGCTCGCGGATGAACAACCACACCAGCAGGCCCAGCGGCCCGGCAACCAGGGTGAGCAACAGGACAGGAGCCTGCCACAGGCGCGAGAAGCCCTTGTCGTCGGCATCGCGAGCAATCCACATGCCGACGAACAGGTCGAACGCCAGGTAATGGATCCAGCCCACCGTGACCCCGGCATCGGACCCGAAAATGGCGCGCACGCCTTCGATCGACGTGAAGTTTGCCCCCGATCCGCCGTCGAGCACGCCGACCAGCAGGAGAATGAGCAGCACGCCATAAGCCAGGCAGAGAATTCCCGCCCCGCCATAGAACACAACCGTGCGGGCCAGCGCACCGCGCGGGCCGAGCACCAGCAAGGCCCAGCTGGCCAGGGCCAAGGCGTTGGCAGCCCCGAAGATGAAATCCCAGCTCATTGCCTATCCTTGTCCTGCCGCGCCCAGATCCCCGCCAGGATCGATCCGATCACCAAGTGATAGACCGAGGAGATCGCGCTGGGAACAGGTGCCAGGGCGGCCTGCAGCGGATTGGCAAACTGCGCGGCGAAAGCCGGAGTGGATGCAAGGCTCGCGCCAAGACCGCTGTTCTGCATCCCCACTTCGATCGAGATCGTCCGCCCGTCGGCCGCGGCAAATCCCATCAGGCGCGGCAGGAACAGGCCGAGCGCAAAACCGGTGGCATGAAGCATGAACACGGCCACCAGCAGCTTGCCGAAATGGGCCTCGATCAAGTCGCGCGAATTGCCCACGATGCCGCCCACGATCAGCACGATGGCCAGCACCGATACCAGCGGCGAGAACACCGCGATGCGCCGCGTGAGGTTCGGGAACAGGGTGTTGAGCGCCGCGCCTGCCACCACCGGAATCAGCACAATGGCGACCATCTGGCGCAGCAGGCTCCACCGGTCGATCTGGATGAACACCCCGCCCAGCCAGTCTGTCAGCAGCGGCGTGAGCAGGATGGCAGCGAGCGTGGAACAGAGCGTCATCGTCACCGACAGCGCCACATTGGCGCGGGCGAGATAGGCCACCACGTTGGATGCCGTGCCGCCGGGGCAGCAGGCAACCAGCACCAGCCCCACGGCCAGCCCCTGCTCCAGCCCGAACAGCATGGCAAAGGCGAGCCCCGCCAGCGGCATCACGGTAAATTGCAGCCCCACGCCCAGCGCCACCCGGCGCGGCATGGCGAGAACGCGGCGGAAATCATCGAGCCCCAGCGTCAGCCCCATGCCCAGCATGATCACGCCCAGCAGCACGCTGACCAGTCCCTGCCCGCCGATGCTGGTCTGCGTAACCCAGGTGAAATGGGCTGGCTGGATCCACGCCCAGCCCACGCCCAGCACGGTCCAGATGGCGAACAGTCCTGTCGCCTTGTCGATCCACCTTGCCAGCATGACGCCTCCCCCCGGGCGAGTGCCTAGCCGCTGTTCCAGCGGGCGGAAAGCCGCATGATCTGGTCATGCTCCTGCACGAACCGTCCCGGCGCCTTCTCGCGCACCGCCTGCAAGGCGGCGGCAGCAACGTCGGCGGCGCGGATCGAGCGGTACTTGCGCCGCTCGCCTTGAAGCATGAGGTCTGCCAGCGGTGCGCCAAGGGCCGCGATGCGTTCCAGCACCCGCATGTCGCCGGTCCGCTCGCCGCGCAGCAGGCCGGGGCGCAGCAGGTCGATGCGGGAGAAGCCGCAGCGCCCCAGCCCCGCCTCCATCTCGCCCTTGGTGCGCATGTACAGCGCCTTGGCAGAAGGGTCAGCGCCAACTGAGGACACGGCAACGAAGCCGCGGGCCCCGGCATTTTTCGCCATGCGCGCCACGTCCAGCACCTGGTCGCGGTCCACCGAGGCGAAGGCCGCTGCGTCCCCGCCCTGTTTGCGGATCGTCGTGCCCAAAGCGCAAATCACGTGATCGGGCGCGATGGCGGCAATCTCCTGCGCCCAGCCCTCCACCGGGGCGAGATGCACTTCCATTAATGAGCCCGGCGGCAAGGCCACCTCGCGCCGCGACAGTCCGACCAGCCGCACCTCGCTGCGTCCTACGGCCTGCTCCAGCACGCAGCGCCCGACCAGCCCCGAAGCGCCGAGCAGCAATACCCGCAGCGGATCAGACATTCGACAGACCCTCGGGCACGTCGCCGAAAATCCGCCTGTGGCAGTCGATGGCATAGCGATCAGTCATGCCGGCGATGAAGTCGGCAATGTGGCGGGCACGCAAGGCTGCGTCGGCCGGCAGTGTCTCGCGCCAGCCCGGATTCATCAGGGAGGGGTCCTGGTCGAAGGCGGCATAGAGTCGGGCAATCACCTTGTGCGCCACCCGCGCTGTCTCGACCTGTTCGGGGTGGTAGTAGAGCCGCTCGTAAAGGAAGGCCTTCAGACGCCGCTCGCGCGATGCCCATTCGGGCGAAAACGCGGCGACAGCACGGCCCGCCTGGCGCACGTCCTGCACCGAGCCCATGCCCGAAAGGTTGGCCTTCGTGGTCTCGATCAGGTCGTTCACCATGGCCCCGATCTGGTCGCGCACAAGTTCGCGCAGTTGCAGGGGCTGTGGGGCGTCAGGGTGGCGAGCGCGGACGGCATCCCATTGTTCGCTGAGGAAATCGAGCGTCAGCAAATCGTCGAGCTGGAGGAAGCCTGCCCGCAGGCCATCGTCGATGTCGTGGTTGTCATAGGCAATGTCGTCGGCCAGCGCGGCCACTTGCGCTTCGGCCGAGGCATGGAGGTGCAGGTCCATCGGGAAGGCCGCATCCAGTTCCTGCAAGGCCCAGCCGGGTGCGGCCACGGGGCCATTGTGCTTGGCGAGGCCTTCCAGCACTTCCCATGACAGGTTGAGCCCCTCGATATCGCAATAGGGCCGCTCCAGCCGCATCAGCACGCGCAGGCAATGTTCGTTGTGGTCCCACCCGCCGTGCTTCTCCAGCGCGCCTGCCAATGCGTCCTCACCCGAATGGCCGAACGGCGGATGGCCGATATCGTGGGCCAGGCACAGGGCTTCGGCCAGGTCCTCGTCCAGCCCGAGCGACCGCGCCACCACGCGACCAATCTGAGCCACTTCCAGGCTGTGGGTTAGGCGGACGCGGTAGTGATCGCCATCGGGCGCGACGAACACCTGCGCTTTGCCCGCCAGCCTGCGGAAGGCGATCGAATGGATGATCCGGTCGCGGTCCCGCTGGAAGGCGCTGCGAGGGCCGCGCGTGCCGCCGCCATGCTGCGGAAACTCGCGCCCGCGGCTGGCGGCAGGATCGGCGGCATAGGGGCTGGATGACATGGCAGCGGGCTAGAGGTCGCCCGCCCGCGTGACAACGGGAACAGTTGGGGAACCCGTCAGTCGCTGCCCAGCAACCATTCCGCCGCGCGGGTCAGGTGGATGCGGGTGCTGGAATAGATCGGTAGCACGTTGGCATCCACCATCACCACCATTTCCAGTTCGGTTGCGCCCAGCACGACCGCTTCGGCGCCCTGCTGGCCCATCTCGGTGATGATGGTTTTCAATACCCGCTCGGCAGGACGGGTAGCACGGCCGGCAACCAGTTCGTCATAGACGATCCCGTCGACCTTCTCGATGTCCTCCATGTCGGGCGGCAACAGGTCGATCCCGCGCGCCACAAGCCGTCGACGATAGAAGCTGCCGGTGGCGACATTGCGCGTGGCGACGAGGGCCGCGCGCTTCACCCCGTCGGCCGCCATGGCATCGCCAACGCATTCGGCGATGTGCAGCATGGGCACTCCGACCGCCGCCTCGACTTCGTCGTAGACGCGGTGCATCGAATTGGCGGCGATAAGGATCAGCCCCGCGCCCGCCGCCTCCAGCCGCCTGGCCGATGCGACCATGGTTTCGGCCGCGCGCGCCCAGTCCTCGTCGCTCTCCAGACGTGCCAGCCCGGCGAAATCGTGGTTCTCGATCAGCATGGGCGCGCTGGCAGGAGCGCCTTTCGCCCGCTGGTAAATCGTGTTGATCTGTTCGTAATAGCTGCGGGTGGCGATCCAGCTCATCCCCCCGATCAGTCCCAGCTTGCGCAAAATGTGATCCTTCTTCGGCTTTGCCCCCGAAAAGAAACGATCCCCTGTCTAACTGGTAGAGAACGTCATCAGGCGTCCAATGCCTTGTTGATTTCCTCGACCATCTTCTTGGCGTCTGCCAGCAGCATCATCGTCTGGTCCATGTAGAACACGTCGTTGTCCACACCGGCATAGCCCACGCCGCCCATCGACCGCTTGATGAAGAACACCTGCTTGGCCTTGTCCACGTCGAACACCGGCATGCCATAGATCGGCGAAGCCTTGTCGGTCTTGGCGGCGGGGTTCACCACGTCATTCGCGCCGATGATGAAGGCCACGTCGCACTGGGCGAATTCGCTGTTGATGTCCTCCAGCTCGAACACTTCGTCATAGGGCACATTGGCTTCGGCCAGCAGCACGTTCATGTGCCCCGGCATGCGGCCCGCCACCGGGTGGATGGCATATTTCACGCTCACGCCCTGATGCTTGAGCAGGTCGCCCATTTCGCGCAGCGCGTGCTGGGCCTGGGCCACGGCCATGCCGTATCCCGGGATGATGATCACGCTTTCGGCCTGCTTCAGCATGAAGGCGGCATCGTCTGCACTGCCCTGCTTCCACGGCCGCTGCTCGTGCGCCTCGCCGCCCGCTTCGGCCACCGCGCCGAACCCGCCAGCGATCACCGAAATGAAGCTGCGGTTCATCGCCTTGCACATGATGTAGCTGAGGATCGCGCCCGAGCTGCCGACCAGCGCGCCAGTGATGATCATCGCCGTATTGCCCAGCGTGAAGCCCATCGCGGCGGCGGCCCAGCCGGAGTAGGAGTTGAGCATCGAGACCACCACCGGCATGTCCGCCCCGCCGATGGGGATGATCAGCAGGAAGCCAATCACAAAGGCCGCCAGCGTGATCGCGCCGATCACCCACAGGCTCTGGTCCTGCGTGAAATAGGCCGTCAGCGCGATGATCGCGAGCAGGGTGCCAAGGTTGATCACGTGCCGCCCTGGCAGCATGATCGGCGCGCCGCTCATCTTGCCCGCCAGCTTAAGGAAGGCGATAACCGAGCCGCTGAAGGTAATCGCGCCGATAGCAATGCCGAGGCCGAGCTCGACGCGGCTGACCGGGTTGATCAGTCCATCCGCGCCAGTAATCCCGAAGCCTTCGGGATTGAGGTAAGCCGCCCAGCCCACAAGCACGGCAGCAAGGCCGACAAGGCTGTGGAACGCCGCCACAAGCTGCGGCATGTCGGTCATCTTGATGCGGCGAGCGATGACAAAGCCGATCGCGCCGCCGATGGCGATGGCCACGACGATCTCGGGCAGGCTCGCAAGATCATGCGTCACCAGCGTGGTCACCACTGCGATCAGCATGCCGATCATGCCATAGCGGTTGCCCGCGCGGCTGGTGGTGGGATGCGACAGGCCGCGCAAGGCGAGGATGAAGAGAACGCCTGCGACGAGATAGGCCAGGCCCACCCACGGGTTCACCGGCGCATGGCCGCCAGCAGCAGCGGCGGCGGCGGAGAGGAAGGACAGCATCACTTCTTGTCCTTCTTCTTGTACATCGCCAGCATCCGCTCGGTCACGGCAAAGCCGCCGAAGATGTTGACGCTGGCCAGCACCACCGCGATCAGCCCCAGCCACTTGGCCACGGCACTACCCGCCTCGGCAGAGGCAATCAGCGCGCCGACAATAATCACCGAGGAGATCGCGTTCGTCACCGCCATAAGCGGCGTGTGCAATGCAGGCGTAACCGACCAGACGACGTAATAGCCCACAAAGCAGGCGAGTACGAAGATGGAGAGGATTGAAATGAAGTCCATTATATTGCCTCCCCGGAACGGGGAGGGGGACCGTCCACAGGACGGTGGAGGGGGCTCACCGCCCGCGCCACGATGGCTTCTGCCGTTCCCACCGCGTCGGCAAGCGCCCGAGCAGCGGACACCCTCAAAACCCTGAACCCGTTCTCATTGATGTAGCTGTCGCTGGCCTGATCGCGAGCAGGACTGTCGCCCATATCATGCCCAGCCCCGTCAATCTCGACGACAAGCCGCGCAGAAAGACCGCAAAAATCGACCACATATGGCCCAATTGGATGCTGGCGACGAAACTTGCAGCCTTCAGGGCGCAAGCGCAACTGCTGCCACAGCAACCGTTCCGGCACTGACATCTCGCGCCGCAATTTTCGCGCTCCTGCAACGATAGGGCGCGGCAAGGGAGGCATGCCCCCTCCACCACGCTGCGCGCGGTCCCCCTCCCCGCTCCGGGGAGGCATCTGAGCCCCGAAGCTCACTTCAACCTCTCGCTCACCACGGCCCCGCCCTGCGTCAGGCGCACGGCGTTGCCGATTTCCTCGTCGAGCACCGGCTTTCCCTGTTCCTTGTCCCAAAAGGCGCTGAGGAAGTTGAACAGGTTGCGGCTGAACAGCGCGCTGGCATCGGCGGGCAGGTGCGCGGGCGTGTTGGAATAACCCATGATGTGCACGCCGTGGCGGGTCACCACCTGGTCGGGCACAGAGCCTTCCACATTGCCGCCCTGCGCCACGGCGAGGTCGAATATCACGCTGCCGGGGCGCATGGTGGCAATCTGCGCGTCGGTGATGAGTCGGGGTGCCGCGCGGCCGGGGATCAGCGCGGTGGTGATGACGAGGTCCTGCTTGGCGATGTGGCTGCTCACCAGTTCCGCCTGGGCCTTCTGGTATTCCTCGCTCATTTCGGTGGCATAGCCGCCCGCGCCCTCACCCTCGATGCCCGCCACGCTCTCCACGAACACCGGCTTGGCGCCCAGTGACTGGATCTGTTCCTTGGTCGCGCTGCGCACGTCGGTGGCGGAAACCTGCGCGCCCAGCCGCCGTGCCGTGGCGATTGCCTGCAAGCCTGCCACGCCCACGCCCATGACGAAGACCTTGGCAGCAGAAACCGTGCCCGCCGCCGTCATCATCATCGGCAAGGCCCGGCCATATAGGTTGGCAGCGGCCAGCACCGCCTTGTAACCCGCCAGGTTCGACTGGCTCGACAGCACATCCATGCTTTGCGCGCGAGTGATGCGCGGCATGAATTCCATGCTCAATGCTTCAAGCCCCGCCGCCGCATAGGCATCGACCCGCGCCCGCTGGCCGAACGGATCAAAGGTGGCGGCCACCCACGCGCCGGGCTTGGCGCCTTTGAGCAGCGCGACATCCGGCGCCTGCACGCCCAGCACGATATCCGCGCCCGCCACGGCCTTGTCGGCGGGCAGGATCTCGGCCCCGGCAGCGGCATAGTCTTCATCGGAGACCGAGGCGGCTACCCCCGCCCCCTGCTCGACTGCGAAGCTGGCCCCCAGCGCGATGAACTTCTTCACCGTCTCGGGCGAGGCGGCCACGCGCGTTTCACCGGCGGCCCGCTCTTTCAGAACCGCAATGCGGATGGCCCCCACAGCCGCGCTCAGCTGATGATGATCAGGATGAGGAGTACCAGCACCGAGATCAGCGGGACCGACCATTTGAGCGTGGAAATGAACGAGCCGTAGGTCCGTTCGTTGGCTTTGGTGTCGTGCGTATTGGCCATTGGTGCCTCTTGTCCTTGTCAGAATCCGTGAAATGCGTCGCCATCGTCTATCGCCCAAGACGCGGGCACTCAAGGGGCAGAGCGAGGCAGTCCTTAATCGCCTCTTTACCTGGCCCTGCTAGGCCGCTCGCTTGCACCGGAATCCCGGCTGCCCGGACGAGTGGAGAATCATGGCCGAAGTTGAACAGCGCCTGCTGATGCTGATCGACGACGAGCCGGCGCAAAGCCGGCTGATCACCGCGCTTGCCGCGCGTGAAGGCTGGCGCGTGCTGGTGGTGGACGAGGCGGAAAAGGCCATCGCCACCCTGGGCACGCGGCAGGGGATGCAGTTGTCCGCCATCATCCTCGACCAATGGGTGCCCGGCGACCAGGCTTGCGAGCTGATTGCCGAACTCAAGGAACGCCGCCCCGCCCTGCCGATCCTGATGCTCACCGCCAGCACATCGCCGCTGCTCGCGGTCGAGGCCATGCGGGCAGGCGCCACCGACTACCTCGTCAAGCCGGTCGCGCCCGAGCGGCTGATGCAGGCGCTGCGCAACACTACCAACCACCTCGCCCCGCGCGACGAGCTGACCCCGCTGACCGAAAAGATGCCCGCCCTGCTCGATTTCGACGCAATGGTCGGCACCGCCCCCAGCTTCCGCGATGCGCTGGCCAAGGCGGCCAAGGCGGCGCGCGGCCACGGCAATGTGCTGATCGAGGGCGAGACCGGCACCGGCAAGGAAATGCTGGTGCGCGCCATGCACGCCGCCAGCCCCCGCGTTCGCGCGCCCTATCGCGCCATCAACGTGGGCGGCGTGCCTGCATCCAGCCTCGAATCGGTGCTGTTCGGGCACGAGAAGGGCTCCTTCCCCGGCGCTTTCGACCGCCAGGTGGGCGCGTTGCAGAGCTGCGACGGCGGCACCCTGGTGCTCGACGAGGTGGACCGCCTCGCGCCCGACCTGCAGGACCGGCTGGCAGAATCGCTGACCAACGGCACTGTCCGTCCGATCGGCGCGCGCCACAGCTTCAAGGTCGATGTGCGGATCATCTCGGCCAGCAACCTGCCGCTGGCGGACCTGGTGGCGACGGGTCACTTCCGCGCCGAACTGCTCGAGCACCTTTCCCGCACCGTGGTCACCCTGCCGCCGCTGCGCGAACGGTCGGGCGATATCGCGGGGCTGACCCGACACTTCCTCGCGCGCATCGGTGACCAGCCGGGCCTGCGCCAGATGGGCATTACCGAAGGCGCGCTGAAACTGCTCGCCGCCTTCGACTGGCCGGGCAATGTCCGCCAGCTGCAGGCCGTATTGTTCCGCGCCGCCGTGTTCTGCGATGGCGACGCGCTGACCGCGGCCGACTTCCCGCAGCTGAACCAGCTGATCGGCGAACTGGCCGAAGCCAGCCAACCGGTCCTCGAAAGCACCGGCGTGCAGGTCTATACCGTGGACGGCAACCTGCGCCCGCTGGAAGAGATCGAGGCCGACGTGATCCGCCTCGCCATCGGCCACTATCGCGGCCGCATGACCGAAGTGGCGCGCCGCCTCGGCATCGGGCGCTCCACGCTCTACCGCAAGCTGGGCGACCTCGGGATCGAAAGCGCGGCCTGATTCGGGCCGGATAAAGGTGACAGTGTCACTTTCGGTTTTCGCCTTAACATACTGATTTAACAGATTATATTGCCAAAATCCAGGGTGACACTTCGCCCGGGATCCGGGGAAAACACCGATCCGGCCTGACGGGACAATCGACAAGGTCAAAGAGCCTTGCCGTTCTGGCACAAGGCCGCCCCTGTAGGACAGCGCCCTCACTCGACAGGCTGGCCTGCTCGCGATAGCCTTTGCGGCATGACACAACACACCGAATTTGCCGGCAAGACCGCCCTTGTCACCGGAGCCGCCTCGGGCATCGGCGCTGCCTGCGCGCACTGGCTGGCGGCGCAGGGCGTGTCGCGCCTGCTGCTGGTGGACCGGGATGCCCCTGCCCTCGCCGCGCTCGCTTTGCCGGGCGAAGTCCTGCGCTTTGATGGCGACGTGGCCGACGAGGATTTGTGGGCGCAAATCGAAGCCTGCTCTCCGTCGCTCGACTATGCCGTCATCAACGCCGGGATCGCCGGCGGCGCGCCGATTGCCCAGATGACCCTGGCCGAATGGCGCAAGACCCTGTCGGTCAACCTTGATGGCGCCTTCCTCGCCCTGCGCTATGCCGCGCGGGCGCTGGGGGATGGCGGCGCCGTTGTGCTCACCGCTTCGGTGAGCGGGATCAAGGCCGAACCCGGCACGGCCGCCTATGGCGCTTCCAAAGCCGGGCTGATGCAACTGGGCCGCGTCGCCGCCAAGGAGTTCGCCCCCCGCCGCATCCGCGTAAACATGATCGCACCGGGAGGGGTCGATACGCCGATCTGGGACCAGACCCCGTTCTTCCAGGACATGATTGCCCAGCACGGCGGCGACCGGGCCGCAGCGATGCAGGCGCTGTCCTCGGTCGCGACGCCGCTTGGGCGCTTTGCTTCGGCGGACGAGATTGCCGGACAGGTCGGCTTCCTGCTGAGCGATGCGGCGGCGAATATGACCGGCACGGTGTTGGTCAGCGATGGGGGCTATTTGCTTTAGTTCAGCAGCAGGACCCCGGATCAAGTCCGGGGTGACGTATTTAGATAACTTTGCCTATCATCGTCACCCCGGACTTGATCCGGGGTCCCGCTCTACTTGAGGCAAACACAATGGACCGCGAAACCAACGGCGGCTGGGTCTACATCATGGCCGACCGTTATCGCGGCGCGACATATGTCGGGATCACCACTGACCTGCCAACCCGCATCACGCAGCACCGCGAAGGAAAAGGCTCGGGCTTTTGCGAGCGGTATGGCCTCAAGCGCCTGGTCTGGGCCGAACACACCGCCCCGATCGACCTGTGCATCGCGCACGAGAAGCGGGTGAAGCGCTGGCGGCGGGAATGGAAGTTTGCCCTGATCGAGAAGGGCAATCCGGACTGGATCGATTTGTTCGATCAGCTGGTGTGAGGCGCAACGAGCGGGACCCCGGATCAAGTCCGGGGTGACGAGGAAGGAAGACTCCCTTTCGAAAAACCTCACCCCGGACTTGATCCGGGGTCCCGCTGTTCCGCAACGAGGATTGCGCAGAGAATAACGTCGGTAGGCACATCACGAGCGAACGTGTTTACAGTCGTCGGCCCCACCTCCGGCACGGAAATTTGGAACCAATGTTCGCCATGCTGGTCGCTGATTTCCAGTCGAATACCGTCGAACTCGATGTCAGATGCCCAAAGGTATTTGTACTCGCCCAGTGTGGTTGTTAGCTTGCCCATACGCCACGCTAAGGCCGCTTCTCTAATAATTGCAAACGGGGACGTTTGCCGACGGTCCACTCCCGCCGCCGTCGCCCTACCCAACCAGCCCCGCAAAGTCCGTCAGCGCCGCGTCCCTCAACCCGCGCCACACGTTCCGCGCCTGCACCGTCTCGAACACGTCGTGCACCCGCAGCAGGTGATACCCCGCATCCATGCCGCGCAAAGCCAGCGCCAGCGATCCACCCAGGCGCTGATCGGCCGCCGCCTCGTTACTCAAAGCGCCAATCATGCGTTTGCGGCTGGCACCCAGCAGCAGCGGCTGGCCGAGGGCATGAAACAGCGGCAGGGCATTCATCAGGGCGAGATTGTCGGCCACCGATTTGCCGAAGCCGATGCCGGGATCGAGGACGATGAGTTCGCGCGCCACACCTGCCGCAATCGCCGCGTCGCGCCGTTCGCGCAGCCAGTCGAACACGTCGAACACCACGGCGGCATAGGCGGCGTTGGCGTGGAGGTCTGCGGTTGCCCCGGTGCTCGGCCCCGGGGCGTGCATCAGGATCACCAGCTTGCCGCTGGAAGCGGCGAAATCAAGGCTGCGCGGATCGTGGCGCAGGGCAGAGACATCGTTGATGATCTCGGCGCCCGCATCGAGCGCGGCCTGCATCACCGCCGGTCGCCGGGTGTCCACGCTGACCGCCGCGCCCATCTGCGCACAAGTGTGGATGGCGGGGACCACGCGCTTGATCTCGTCCCCCTCCCACACCTCGGCCGCGCCGGGGCGGGTGCTTTCGCCGCCGATGTCGATGATCGCCGCGCCTGCTTCATGCATGGCGGCGGCCTGGGCCTGCATGGCGGCGGGATCGTCCATGAATTGGCCGCCGTCGGAGAAGCTGTCGGGCGTGACATTGAGCACGCCCATGACCTGCGGGGTATCGAGCCGGATCGTGCGCGCGCCGCACTGCAGCGGCTGGTGGACCGTACCGATGGCCGCCCACTGTTCCTCGCCCTGGGTGGCAAGCTCGCCGCCAATCGCGCTCAGCACGCCCGCCATCTCGCGCGGGCCGCAAATGATGCGTTCGGTCACCGTGCCGCCATCGCGCACCACCACGGCAAAGCGGTGCGCCCAGACCATCGATCCGCCCAGCCGCACGGCATCCCCCTCCACCGCCTGCGGGCCGGTGACGAGGGCGATGGGCTGGAGGTAGATCTGCTGGGTCATCGTGTCATCCTTCGTCATGCTGAACTCGTTTCAGCATCCATCAAGCCGACTACGCGGAGTGCCGGTCAGATGCTCCGTGCCTGCCGCGAAATAGACCCTCGAACAAGTTCAGGGTGACGGGAATTGGTGGGGAACGCGGGGGTGTTAGTCCTCAATGCTGAGCAGGTAGAGCTGCCGTGCGGCGTCGATCGGTTTCAACTCGCCGCCCTCGGCCTCGAAATGCCAGAAGGACCAGCCGTTGCAGCTTGGCGCGCCTTGCAGTTCCTTGCCGACGGAGTGGATGGAGCCGGTCAGCGCCTCGCATGACAGCGAGCCATCGGTGCGCACGGTGGCAGTCCAGCGGCGCTTCTTGTCGGTGAGTTTGGTGCCGGGCGGCAGCAGTCCCGCCTCGACCACCGCTCCGAAGGCCACACGCGGCGCATCGCGCTTGCTGGCCATCGATTTCAGCGCGCTTTCATCGAGCGGCAATTCCTTGGCGATGCGGCGGGTGGCGACTTCGCGGTAGGCCGGTTCACGCTCGCAGCCGATCCAGTCACGCCCCAGCCGCTTGGCGACGGCGCCGGTGGTGCCGGTGCCGAAGAACGGATCGAGCACCACGTCGCCCGCCTCGCTGGTGGCCAGCATCACGCGATAGAGCAGCGCCTCGGGCTTTTGCGTCGGGTGCGCCTTGTGGCCGGCATCGTCCTTCAGCCGCTCGCCGCCGGAGCAGATCGGCAGCACCCAGTCGGACCGCATCTGCAATTCGTCGTTGAGCGATTTCATCTGGCGATAGTTGAACTGGTACTTCGCCTTCTCGCCCATGCTCGCCCAGATCAGTGTTTCGTGGGCATTGGTGAAGCGGGTTCCGCGGAAGTTGGGCATGGGATTGGTCTTGCGCCAAACGATGTCGTTCAGGATCCAGAACCCCATGTCCTGCATCATCGCGCCCACGCGGAAGATGTTGTGATAGGAGCCGATCACCCACAGCGCGCCATCGGGTTTCAGCACGCGTCGGGCTTCGGTCAGCCATTCCCGCGTGAAGCGGTCATAGACGGCGAAGCTGTCGAACTGGTCCCAGTGGTCGGTCACGGCATCGACATGGCTGCCATCGGGGCGGTTCAGGTCGCCGCCCAGTTGCAGGTTATAGGGCGGATCGGCGAAGATCAGATCGACGCAGTTGTCCGGCAGGCCGCGCATGGCTTCCACGCAGTCGCCATCGAGGATCTGCCCCAGCGGCAGGTCCGCCTTGTCCACCACGCGCGGCGCAGTTTTCACCCTGGCGGCAGGTGCCGCGCGCAGCTTCCTCACATTTCCCATCGACACTATGCCCCCTGAGTTATCCACAGGGTGAGTCCTTCGAGTCCCGGGGTCAAGCGGCAATTGTTCAGGCGAGCCTGGCAGGCGGCAAAGCTTGAGGGAGAACGAAAAGAGTCCGGCACAAGATGTTGAGTCCCCTGGCTCTTGGAGGACTCGATATGCTGCGGTGTGGCCTTGCGGACTCTATTTTGCGGCTAATGCGAAATCAGGCGTGGAGCTGCATTTCCAGTTGCGCCACCGGCGCAAAGCTGCGGCGGTGGAGCGGCGTGGGGCCATGCATCCGCAGCGCCGCGAGATGCTCCTTCGAGCCATAGCCCTTGTTGCGTTCCCACCCGTAGTGCGGATGCTGGCGCGCCGCCTCGATCATCAGCCGGTCGCGGTACTCCTTGGCCAGGATGCTCGCCGCGCCGATGGCCAGTTCCTTGCCATCCCCGCCCACGATTGCGCGCGCGGGCCAGCGCCAGCCGGGCACCCGGCCGTGCGGGGTGAGGTTGCCGTCGATCAGGGCTTCGTCCGGGCAGCCGCCGATGGCTTCGCACAGGGCCTCCATCGCCAGGGTCATGGCCAGCATGGTGGCGCCGAAGATGTTGAGCCGGTCGATCTCCTCGACATGGACCACACCGATGCCGAACGCGCAGCGGCGGCGGATGCGCGCTTCGGCTTCGGCCCGGGCGGCGGGAGAAAGCACCTTGGAATCACCCAGGCCCTTTGGTCCCGGCTTGCATAGAATGACGGCAGCCGCCACAACTGGCCCGGCCAAAGGCCCGCGCCCAGCCTCGTCCACCCCGGCAACAAGGGGGTGCGGGGCCAGCCGGGCTGTAAAATCGGTTGAGGGAGTTCCCGAGAGCATGTCGCACAAAGTCCTGAGTTCCGCCTTATTCCCGATCGCCCTGATGACCGCAAGCTGCGGCGCGGCCCAGGTGGGGGATAGCGCCTCTACCCCGACCCCGCGCAGCGCCACGGCGGTCGAACTCGACGCCGCAGTCCCCTTCACGGCCGAAGCGCACCTCGACCTGGCCGAAGGCTGGGCCGTGGCGGTGGAGCCCGGCACCGGCAACCTGCTGATTACCGAGAAGGCGGGCACGGCCAAGTACTACAACCCAGCCACCGGCGAAGTGCTGGAGGTGAGCGGACTGCCGACCGTGGCCTATGGCGGCCAGGGCGGGCTGGGCGATGTCGCCTTCGCGCCCGATTACGCCAGCACCGGCATGGTCTATCTGAGCTGGGCTCAGGCGGCCGAGGACAACGCCCGCCGCGCCGTTGCTGCCCGCGGCAGGCTGGAATGCTCCACCTCGGCCTGCGCCATTACCGGCCTCAATGAAATCTGGCGGCAGGAACCGGCGGTCAACAGCCCCGGCCACTTCAGCCACAAGTTCGCCTTCTCGCCCGACGGGCAGCACCTGTTCATCGCCAGCGGTGACCGGATGCAGGCCGATCCGGCGCAGGACAATTCCAACACGCTGGGCACGATCGTGCGACTCAACCTTGATGGTTCGCCTGCGGCAGGAAATCCCTTTGCCGACCAGCCCAGCCCGACCAACCAGATCTGGTCCTATGGCCACCGCAACATCTATGGCCTGGAGTTCGATGCAGGCGGCCAGTTGTGGGACGTGGAGCACGGCCCGCGCGGGGGTGACGAGCTGAACATGGTGGAACCTGGCAACAACTATGGCTGGCCCGACCGGTCATTCGGCGTCAACTACAATGGCGATCCGATCCCCGATCATTCGGCAGATGACGGCTTTGTAAAGCCTGCCATCTTCTGGACCCCGGTGATCGCGCCGGGCGGAATGATCTTTTATCGCGGCAACATGTTCGCCGACTGGCGCGGGCAACTGCTCATCGCCAACCTCGGCACCCAGACGCTTGTGCGGCTGTCCACCGATGCCGCCACCGGCACCGCGACCGAGGAAGCGCGCTATGCCTTCCCACGCCGCCTGCGCGATATCGAGCAGGCCGCCGACGGTTCACTTTGGGTGGTCGAGGATGGCGGCAACGGCCGCCTGCTGCGGCTGACCCCGCGGTAATCTGTTCGGCGGTATCGCCTGAAACAATTGCATGGCGGCGCGCCCCTCTCTATCGGCGCGCCTCCATGACCCGCCTTGCCCCTGCCCTGATTCCGCTCGACGCGGTGGACCCTGCGATGGTCGAGCAATTGCTCGACCGCGCTTTCGGCACCGGGCGCCGGGCGCGCACTGCCTACAAGGTGCGCGGCGATGCCGAGGCCCTGCCCGCGCTGAGCTTTGCCATGGTGGATGAAGACGAACTTCTGGTCGCCACGATCCAGGCTTGGCCTGTGGCATTGACCGACAAGGCTGGCCGCGCGCACCCGCTGATCATGGTTGGACCGGTAGCTGTCCTGCCCGAACGGCAGGGTGAAGGTTTCGGCAGCGCGCTGATGCTGGCCCAGGCACAGGCGCTCGGGCCGCAGGCCCCGCTGCCGCAGGTGCTGATCGGCGATGCGCCCTATTACGGCCGCTTCGGTTTCTCGGACGAACACACCGGCGGATGGACCCTGCCCGGCCCGTGGGAGCCGACCCGCCTGCTGGTCCGCTGCACCAACCCGGCAATCCTTCCGCAGGAAGGTTCGCTGGGCCCTTGGAAGAACGGCTAGTTCCTGCCAAGTGACTGGCCATGCACGGCCGCCAGCCTCCTTCTGACCAGACAAGCGAACTGTTCGACCGCCTGGCCGATCACTTCGAACGCGGCCACTCCCGCGCGGTCGAGGTGCAGGCGGGCTTTGCCACCACCGTGCCCGAAACGCTGAAACCGGCGGCAGTCCTCATTGCCATTACCGAACGGGCGGAACCCGGCGTACTGCTCACCCACCGCCGCGCGGACCTGCGGCAGCATGCGGGCCAGGTCGCCTTTCCCGGCGGCAAGCTCGATCCCGGCGAACACGCCGTGGGGGCGGCCCTGCGCGAAGCCTATGAGGAGCTGGCGATCGACCCGGCACAGGTGCGGGTGATCGGCACCAGCGATACCTTCATCACCGGCACCGGCTATGACATTACCCCGGTCCTCGCCATGGTCCCGCCGGACCTACCGCTGGTGTGCAACCCGGATGAAGTGTCCGCCTGGTTCGAAGCGCCGCTGTCCTTCGTGCTCGACACTGCCAACCACGCAGACCGCGAAACCATGTTCGAAGGGCGGATGCGGCCCTATATCGAGATCATGTGGCAGGAACACCGGATATGGGGCGTGACGGCAGCGATCATCGCCAACCTCGCCCGGCGGCTCGACTGGCTGGAGCGGAGGCAATGACCGTGCTGCCGCCTGCCGACTGGACCGGCCGCGAAGACCTTGCCGCGCTGGTGACTGCGCTGGGCGAAGGCACTGTCCGCTGGGTCGGCGGTGCGGTGCGCGATACCATGCTCGGCCTGCCGGTGGCCGATATCGATGCCGCCACCACCCTGCGGCCCGAGGAGGTCGTCGAACGCTGTAAGGCCGCCGGCATCCGCACTGTGCCAACCGGCATCGCCCACGGCACCGTCACCGCGCTGCTGGCGCAGGGCACGGTCGAAATCACCACGCTGCGCCACGATGTCAGCACCGATGGCCGCCGCGCCACCGTGGCCTTCGCCAGCGACTGGCGCGAGGATGCCGCGCGGCGCGATTTCACCATCAACGCGCTTTATGCCGATCCTGTCACCCTGGAAGTCACCGACTTCTTCGGCGGCATCGAGGACCTTGCCCTGCGCCGCGTCCGCTTCATCGGCGATGCCCGCCAGCGCATCGCCGAGGACCACCTGCGCATCCTGCGCTACTTCCGCTTCCAGGCCCGCTTCGGCGACGTGGTGGACGAGGAGGCCGAAGTCGCCTGCCGCGACATGGCCGCCACCCTGAAGGGCCTGTCGCGCGAACGGGTAGCGAGCGAGCTGCTCGCCATTCTCGCCCTGCCTGATCCGTCCCCCACCGTGTTGCGGATGAGCGAGTTGGGCGTGCTGCAAGTGGTCCTGCCCGAAGCCGATCCCACCCTCCTGGCAGCGCTGGTCGCGGCGGAACAACGGTTCGGCATCCCGTCCCTGGCCCTGCGCCGCATGGCCGCCCTGCTGCCGCCCGATCCGCTGGTGGCCGACAAGGTTGCAGCGCGGCTCAAGCTGTCCACCGCCCAGCGCAAGCGGCTGACCACGGCGGCAGGGCGCAGCGCGACCCTCCCCGGCACGGATAGGGGGACCAGCGAAGCTGGCGGAGGGAGCTCGCCGCCCAAACGGCCTTCGTTCGATAGCCCCCTCCACCATCCTGCGGACGGTCCCCCTCCCCGTTCCGGGGAGGATTTGGTGGCACGTGCCCTCGCCTATCGCCACGGCCCCGAAAGCGCGATCGATGTGCTGCTGCTGACCGGCCGCGATCCGTCGCCGGTCATCGGCTGGACCGTGCCGCAACTACCATTGAAGGGCGGCGAGATCGTGCAGCGCGGCGTTGGCGCTGGGCCGGACGTGGCGCGCATCCTGCGAGCCGTCGAACGCCGCTGGATTGCCGAGGGCTTCCCCGATCGGGCAAGGGTTGAGCAGATGCTGGCGGAGGAACTGACGGCAAAATAGCCGTTGTTCCTTCCGAGACCCTCGCCACCCTCGCCAACACCGTCATCCTGAACTTGTTTCAGGATCCATTGCGCCGATTGCACGGATGGATCGGATCATTCACCGCCTGGCCCCGCTGCGTTTCCCCGAAGGACTCCCCGCAAACCGAAGGATGGATCCTGAAACAAGTTCAGGATGACGAGGTCTGTGAGTAGTTGCCCTGCACTCATCACCCTTGCTTGTTAACGAAACAACGCTATATGCCGCCTCGACCAGCGCAAATTCGTTGCGTGTCCTGATGCGAGCGTGAACCTCCCCATATCCAACAAGGGTGAGGACCGGCATCGGAAGCGGGGCAAGCCCCTCTCGGTCAATCTGCCAAAGCAACCCGCTTCACGCTTGGGTCGCCTACAAGGCGCCCATACTGCGCCCGGACTCCGTCCGGCGCACCCGTGATGTACGAAAGATATTCATGTCCTTTTTCTCTGAACTCGGCCTTGCCGAGCCTATCCTGCGCGCTCTGGAAGCCAAGGGTTACAACGACCCCACACCGATCCAGCGCCAGTCCATTCCGGCGCTGCTCGAAGGGCGCGACCTGCTCGGCATTGCCCAGACCGGCACCGGCAAGACCGCAGCCTTCTCGCTGCCCTCGCTCCACCGTCTGGCCGCCGATCCCAAGCCGCGCGCACCGCGTAGCTGCCGCATGCTGGTGCTCTCGCCCACGCGCGAGCTGGCAGCGCAGATTGCCGACAACATGGTCGGCTATGCCAAGTTCCTCAACATGTCGGTCATGACCGTGTTCGGCGGCGTGCCGGTGGGCAAGCAGATCTCTGCGCTTGGTCGCGGTGTCGATATCCTCGTCGCCACGCCGGGCCGCCTGCTCGACCTGATCGAACAGCGCGCCCTGGTGCTCGACAAGGTCGAGATCTTCGTGCTCGATGAAGCCGACCAGATGATGGACCTCGGTTTCATCAAGCCGCTCACCCGCATCGCCGGCCTGCTGCCGCGCCAGCGCCAGAGCCTGTTCTTCAGCGCCACCATGCCCGATGCCATCGCCCAGCTGGGCAAGCGCTTCATCACCGATCCGGTGAAGGTGGAAGTGGCCCCGCAGGCCACCACTGCCGCGCGGGTTGACCAGTATGTCACCCACGTTGACCAGAAGGAAAAGCAGGCGCTGCTGACCATCACCCTCAAGAAGGGCCTGGAAAGCGGCGAGCTGGAAAGCTGCCTGGTCTTCACCCGCACCAAGCACGGCGCCGACAAGGTCGTCCGCAGCCTGGTTGCCGCAGGGGTCGAAGCTGCCGCCATCCACGGCAACAAGAGCCAAGCCCAGCGCACCCGTGCGCTCGACGGCTTCCGCGCCGGCCGCGTGCCGGTGCTGGTGGCAACCGACATTGCCGCGCGCGGCATCGACGTGCCGGGCGTTTCGGCCGTGTTCAACTTCGAGTTGCCCAACGTGGCCGAACAGTATGTCCACCGCATCGGCCGCACCGCGCGCGCCGGCAAGGGCGGCCTTGCCATCAGCTATGTGGCGGGTGACGAGCGTCCGTTCCTGCGCGATATTGTGAAGCTTACGGGTGTCACGCCTGCTGCCATCGCGCTGCCCAAGGATTTCATCGAACAGGCCGCCAAGCTGCCCAAGGCCTCGGCCAAGCAGCTTGGTGCCGAACATTCGGATGACAACCGCAGCGGAGGCGGCAACCGCCGTTCGCGCGATGCCGAACGCAAGGCGCGCGGTCCGCGCCGCCATCCCGGTGTAGAGGTTCGCCCGCGCGGCGAAGGCGGTCGTGGCGGAAGCGGAAGCGGCGGCGGTCGCGGTCGGCCCCAGGGCCAGGGCGGCGGACAGGGTGGCGGACAACGCCAGCAAAGCCGTTCGCGCCCCCAGACCACCTCGGCCTGAATCCGTCCGGTGAAGCCGGGCCGGGGCTTTGCTCCGGCTCGGTTCACGGAAACTATGGCACGGCCTGTCCCGTTCGCCTTGCGATCCTCTGCTCCCGTGCCGAGGCTTAGCAAGCAAGGCCTCTGCGCCTTCGCATCTCTCCACTCAGGCCTGCATCGGGTCGCCTGCATCACTGCAGGCCGATAAGAGCCATGGACAATGCGATAAATCGCGAAAGGGATACACTTTGATGAAGTACCAAGCAGTTCTCGCCGCCGCCGTTCTCGCGCTGGCGCCTGCCGCTGCGCTGGCTCAGGCCCAGGGCGAAACCGTAACCGGCAATGATGGCAACCCGGTCGGCACTGTCATGTCCAACGATGGCTCCACCGTGATGGTCGATACCGGCACGCACCAGGTGCCCCTGCCTGCCGACGTCTTCGCCACCACCGACACCGGCCCCACCCTCAACACCACCAAGGCGGAACTCGATTCGCTCTACGCCGCGCAGCTGGCCGAAGCCGCTGCCGCCCGCGATGCCGCGCTGGTAGCCGGTGCAGCCGTGGTGACTGCCGATGCCCAGGCGCTGGGTTCGGTCGATACGATCGACGGCGACAACATCGTGATCCGCGAAGGCGACTTCGTGGTCACCCTGCCGCGCGACCTCTTGGCACTCAACGGCAATGGCCAGCTGATGGCCCTGGCCAACCACGCCGACATCATGGCTGCGCTCGAAGCAGCGCAGGGCGGCTGATAGCTACGAAACAACCCATGGACGGGTGCAGGGCCGGGGGAGCAATCCTCCGGCCCTTTTCGTTCAGCACCTAGAACTTGTTGTCTTTCGGAAAGCCCGTCGGCGGCATCCGGCCAGCGGCACCGCGCGCCACCTTCCACATGTGGATTTCGCCCTCTGTGCGGACCCGGCCGGTATCGCCGCCCATCGTCCAGCTCAGGCCAACTGCCAGCGTGAACGTGGTCGCGTCGGCCAGCCCGCCATCGCGATAGCGTTGCAGCGTCACCCCCTGCCCGCGTGACATCACCGGCACTTCGTCCAGTGCGAAGACCACCAGCTTGCGGTTGTCGCCCACCACCGCGACATGGTCGTGCGCGGAGGCGATCTGGCGCACCACCAGCAGCCTTGCGCTGTCCTTCAGGTTCACCACCTGCCGCCCCTTGCGCGTTTCGGCGAGCAGTTCGTCGGTTACTGCCGCGAAACCTTTGCCGAGGGTGGAGGCGAGCAGCAGCTGCCGGTCCTTGTGGTGGACCACCACGGCGACCACGTTGGCCGTGCTGTCGATATCCAGCGTGTTGCGCACCGGTTCACCGAAGCCGCGCGCCGATGGCAGCTTGTCGGCGCCCAGGGTGAAGAACCGCCCGTCATCGCAGGCCAGCAGCAGCTTGTCGGTCGTCTGGCAGTGGACGGCGAAGGCCGCCTCGTCGCCTTCCTTGTACTTGAAATCGCCGCAGCCATCCTTGCCCAGATCCACATGGCCGCGGGCCGCGCGGATCCAGCCCTTCTTCGACAGGACCACGGTGACCGGTTCCTTCTCGATCATCGCGTCCATGCTGAATTCCACGACCGGGGATGCTTCGGCAATGGTCGTGCGGCGGCGGCCGATGGCGGTATCGGGCGCATATTCGGCGCGCATGGCGGCAAGGTCGCGCTTCAGGCGGGTGCGCTGGCGGGCGGGGCTGTCGAGCAGCTTCTGCAGCTCCTCGCGCTCGGCCTCCAGCTCGTCCTTCTCGCGGCGGAGCTCCATTTCCTCCAGCTTGCGCAAGGACCGCAGCCGCATGTTGAGGATTGCCTCGGCCTGACGGTCGGTCAGGGCAAATTCGGCCATCAGCATGGGCTTGGGCTCGTCCTCGGCGCGGATGATAGCGATCACCCGGTCGAGGTTGAGGAAGGCGATGATATAGCCTTCGACCAGTTCCAGCCGGCTGGCGATCTTGTCCAGCCGGTGGCGGGTGCGGCGCTGGAGGATGTCGATCTGGCTGACCAGCCAGTGCTCCAGCAGTTCCTTCAGCCCCATGACCAGCGGTGTGCGGGTGGCATCGAGGACGTTGAGGTTCAGGCTAAACCGCGTCTCCATGTCGGTCAGCTTGTAGAGCGATTCCTTGAGCAGTTCGGGATCGACGTTGCGGCTTTTCGGGATCAGCACGATGCGGATCTGTTCGTCGCTCTCGTCGCGCACATCCTCCAGGATCGGCAGCTTCTTGTCGTTGATGGCCGCAGCGATCTGTTCGATCAGCTTGCCCTTGGCCACCTGGTAGGGGATTTCGGAAATGACCAGCTGCCACCCCCCGCCCTTCGACCGTTCGATCCCGGCCTCGCGGTCTTCCTCGGTCGCCGCTTCGGCGGCATGGAACCGCCCGCGCACCCGGAAAGACCCGCGCCCGGTTTCATAGGCGTTGGAGATCGACGCGGGGCTATCCACCACCACGCCGCCGGTGGCAAAGTCCGGGCCGTGGAACACCTGCATCAGTTCGGTGTGGGTCACATCGCGGTTGAACAGCACCAGTTCGGCAGCGTCGATGATCTCGGCCACGTTGTGGCTGGGGATGCTGGTCGCCATGCCCACTGCGATGCCGGCCGCGCCGTTGGCCAGCAGGTTGGGGAACAGGCCGGGGAAGATCTCGGGCTCTTCCTCCTCGCCATTGTAGGTCGGGATGAAATCGACCGTGCCTTCGTCCAGCCCGGCCATCAGGCTCATCGCCGTGCGGGTCAGGCGGCATTCGGTATAGCGGTAGGCGGCGGCGTTATCGCCATCGACGTTGCCGAAGTTGCCCTGCCCTTCGACCAGCGGATAACGCAGGGTGAAGTCCTGGGCGAGGCGGACCATGGCATCGTAAACCGCCACGTCGCCGTGCGGGTGATACTTGCCGATCACGTCGCCCACCACGCGGGCGCTCTTCTTGAAGGCGCTGCCGGGGTCCAGCTTGAGGCTGCGCATGGCCCACAACAGGCGGCGGTGGACCGGCTTCAGCCCGTCGCGCAGATCGGGCAGGCTGCGGGCCGTGATGGTGGACAGGGCATAGACCAGATAGCGTTCGGACAGCGCGCTATCGAACGGCGCATCGACGATGGCGTCGAAGGGATCTTTCTCGGCATCGGTAATGGACATGCGCCCTGCCCTAGCAGCGGCTCGGCCCGTGGGACAGCGCGGAACCAGCGCCTTTCCCCATGTGTTGCGGCCTTATCCCCCACACACAAAGGAATTTCCCGATGAGTAAACCCGTCATGATCCTCGCCACCAACGGCTTCGAGCAATCCGAACTGGAACAGCCGGTCAAGCGGCTGAACGATGCAGGCTTCAAGACCCTGGTGGTCAGCCCGGAAGAGGGCGAAATCCGCGGCTGGGACGGCGGCGACTGGGGCAACACGGTGAAGGTCGATCGCGCCCTGTCCGATGCCCAAGCCGCCGACTATGCCGCGCTGGTCCTGCCGGGCGGGCAAATCAATCCCGATATCCTGCGGATGGAGGACAAGGCCGTGCAACTGGTGCGGGACTTCTGCGAGGCCGGAAAGCCCGTCGCCGCCATCTGCCACGGCCCGTGGCTGCTGGCCGAAGCCGACGTGATCGATGGCAAGCGCGTAACCAGCTGGCCCTCGATCCGCACCGACCTCGCCAATGCCGGGGCCGAGGTGGAAGATGCCGAAGTGGTGACCGACGGCAACCTCATCACTAGCCGCAATCCCACTGATATCCCGGCGTTCTGCGATGCGCTGATTTCGGCGTTGAATGACGCGGCGCGGATGGACGACGCGGCCTGATCCGAAAGCCCGAATAGGAAAGCCCGCTGCAGGGCGTGCGTAAGGCCAGCACCTCAAGTCAGGCATAAGGGGCGCGATCAAGGTGTCGGGTTCGAGACCCGGCACCTTGGTCACACTGTGATCACTCTGTGCGCCAGTCGAAGTCAGGCGCGCCGAGGCCACGTTATGGACAGGCGTTGGTGTAGAACCAGAGAATATTGTTGGTGACTTCTCCGTACGACTGAACCGTAACCCCTTGGCAGTTCAGTTCGTAGCCGACGATGTTTCCATAATCGTCGAGATAGATGATGTCGAATCCGGGCGCTGCGTAGGCAGGGGTTGCAGCAAGAAGCCCAGTAATAACACCTAAAACACCCAACCACTTTTTTGCAGTCTTAATCATCAGTCCTCTCCTCATAGTCGGAGCGACTCGATATTTGGAGTCGCCTCCGGAAGTCATGCTATCGACTCGAAAAGGCACCGCAACAACTATATCATTCATATTTGTATCGAAGGCAGACCGCGAGCCGTGCTCTTGCTTGACACGGTTCCAGCGCATCATCAGTCTCGTCCGCGAGGAGACGGGGGATGCGGAAGGCCACTCTATTTGCGGGCGTGCTGTCCCTGCTGGCCAGCGGGTGCAGCGACACGAGGCAATCCCCCCGAGAAGATCGCGTCCACACCGAACCTGCTGGAGGTGCGCCGCAGAATCAGTTCGGCTTCATGGAGGCTACAGCAAGTCCCAGCCTGTTCCGATCGGGCGGCGATGCGGTGCGATCCGCGGCACAGGTGTCCCTGTCAAATGCCCACTCCGAACCGGGTGCCCCCCGCCCCCAGGCCGCCCCCGTCACGACACCGATGATCGCCTACAACTATTCCTGGGGTTATCAGGTCGATGCCAACGACCTGCCCACCCTCCAGCAGCGCCACCGAGAGCTGTGCGAAGGCATGGGCGAGAGATGCCGAGTACTGGAGGTCTCGCAGTCGGGGAACGACGATTACGGCTATGGCGAGATGCGGCTGCAGGTTGCCGCCGGCGATGCCAACGGGTTTGCAGAACAATTGGAATCAGCAACCGACGGTCTCGATGCCAAGCAGATCTCATCGGCGGTCACCGGCGAAGACCTGACCGAGGACATCATTGATACCGAAGCCCGCGTGGCGGCCCGAACCGCCCTGCGTGATCGCTTGATGGATGTTCTTCGCAACCGGCAGGGGTCGGTGGGCGACCTTGTCGAGGCCGAGCGCGGCGTAGCCGAGGTCAACGAGGAACTCGACGCGGCCACCAACCTCCTAGCCCACATGCGCAACCGCATCGCCTATAGCGATGTAAACATCGTCTATGATCCGGAGATGGGCCGCTACAATGTCGGCTTCCTGGCGCCAATCGCCTATGCCTTCGATGCCATCGGATCGACACTGGGCGTCGTCATCGCAGGGCTGATCTATCTGACCGTAGCACTTATTCCCATCACCCTGTTCCTGCTGGCGTTTCGATGGGTGTGGCGCAAGACGCGGTTTCGTCTCAGCTTCAGGCGCGAGGAAAAGACGGGGAGTCTGGCGGGGACCGAAGGAGAGTCTGCCTAAGACCCCTGCATATCGTGGCTGTCGCGCGGGATGCGCACTTCCATGCCGTCCAGTTCCTCGGTCAGCAGGATCTGGCAGGACAGGCGGCTGGTAGCGGCGAGGTCTGCGGCGAGGTCGAGCATGTCTTCCTCGTCCTCGCTGGCAGGCGGCAGTTTGGCGAACCAGTCACGCCCCACGATAACGTGGCAGGTGGAGCAGGCCATCTGGCCCTCGCAGGTGCCTTCCAGCGGCATGGCGGCGGCCTGGGCCACTTCCAACAGGCGGTCGCCCGGCTGGCCCTCGGCCTCTACCCTGTCGCCGTCGCGCGTGATGAAGGTGATCTTGATCGGTCTTATCCCGTTATTGCTGCGACGCAGCACGAATAAGCTTTTCGGCGGCGGCTTCAAGGTCTTCCAGCGTGGTATAGCGCCCGAAACCGAGGCGGATCGATGATTTCGCTTGCGGCTCGGTCAGGCCCAGGGCGCGCAGCACGTGGCTGGGGCGCCCTGATCCGCTGGCGCAGGCCGACCCGGCAGAGAACATCACATCGCGGCAATCGCTCATCAGGCGGGCGACATCGAGGCCTTCGAGCCTCAAGTTGAGGTTGCCGTGCCAGCGCTGCTCAGCGCTGCCGTTGAGCGTCCACCCGGCGAACAGGTCGCGCGCGCGGGTCCACAGTATTTCGACATGGGCCGCGTCTTCCTCCCGCCGCTCCACCGCCAGTTTCGCCGCCGCGCCGAACCCGGCGCAGAGTGCGGGGCTGAGGGTGCCGGAACGCAAGCCCTGTTCCTGCCCGCCGCCGTGGATGAACGGGCGCAATTCCACGCCGTCCCGGATCCACAGCGCGCCGACGCCCTTGGGGCCGTGCAACTTGTGGGCCGAGACCGCGATCATATCCGCAAAGGCAGGCGGGGCCAGCTTGCCCGCACCTTGCACCGCATCGCACAGGCACAGCGCGCCGGCCTCGCGCAATCGCGCGAACAGGGCATCGACCGGCTGGATAGTGCCAATCTCGTTGTTGACCTGCATCACCGCCACAAGCTGGCGGCGATCGGGCAACGGTGCGGCGGCATCAATCAGGCCTTCGGAATTGACCGGCAGGATCGTCGCGTTGGGATCCCACTCCTGCATCGTGGCATCGAGCACTGCAGCGTGTTCGATCGCCGATACAGCCATCATCCGGGCATTGCTGCCGAAAATCGCCATGTTGATCGCCTCGGTCGCGCTGCCGGTGAATACCACGCGCCCGCCTGCCGGAAACAGCATGGCCACCCGCTCGCGCGCCAGTTCCACCGCCGCCACTGCGCTTCGGCCCATGCGGTGGGGACTGTGCGGGTTGCCGAATGTGTCGCTGTCCGGCCCGCCCAGCCAGCGCAGCATCTCCTCCCGCGCTTCGGGTGCGAGAGGGGTGGTGGCCTGGTAATCGAGGTAGGTCATGGGATCGACTTCCACGCCGCCATGAAGGCATCGAGGTCGGCGGGCGTGGTGTTCCAGCCCAGGCTGACGCGGATCGTGCGCTGCGCCTCGCCCGCTGCCATGCCCATGGCGGAAAGCACGCGGCTGGGCTTGAGCGAGCCGGAGGAGCACGCACTGCCGGCCGACACGGCAAAGCCCATCGCATCCAGCTTGATGACCATCACCTGCGCGCTCAACTGTGCGTGGGTGAGCGCGAGGATATGGTCGGCGCGACGCTCTATCGGCAGCAGGCTTTCGGCCAGCCCGGCGGCGAATTCGGCCCGCTGCGCCGGTGTGGTTGCCCAGTCGCCAGCTTCAAGCGCAGCGGCAAAGCCCATGGCAGCAGGCAGGTTCTCGGTCCCCCGGCGATAGCCGCGCTCATGACCGCCGCTCGGCTCCAGCAGGGCATAGTCGCGCAGCAGCAGCGCGCCGATTCCCACCGGGCCGCCCAGCTTGTGCGCCGATACCACGACCATGTCGGCAGCAGGCAGCGCTATCCTCCCCGCGCTTTGCGAGGCATCGGCCAGCCACAGTCCGCCTGCGCGGTGGACGGTTTCAGCCAGGACAGCCTCGTCCTGCATGGCGCCGGTTTCGGAATTGACCGTCTGCACGGCCACCAGCGGGTTCTCACGTTGGACAGCTTCGGCCAGGACGTCGCGATCCAGCACTCCGCTCGACAGGACCGACAAGCGCTCGGCATCGGGCGCGGCGGCCAGCACTGCATCATGCTCGACTGCACTTATGAGGCGTGCACCGGCCTTCGCCCGGCCCAGCGCAATGGCCAGAGCCTCGCTCGCGCCGCTGGTGAAGATGACCTCGCCCTGCCAGCCGAGTGCCGCTTTCACCCGCGCCCGCGCGTCCTCCAGTGCCGCCTTGGCCCTCCTGCCTTCAGCGTGCGGGCTGGACGGGTTGGCCCAGATCGCAAAGCCCTCCTCCATCGCCGCGCGGGCTTCGGGGCGCAGCGGGCTGGTGGCGGCGTGGTCGAGATATATGCGCTGGGAGATTGGGCTACCTCAGGGAATAATTGCGAAATGGCGGTGACTTCCTATATAGCCCCCCTCTTCCGCCGCGCCACCCGCACGGCCAAACCCATTGCATATAGAGCCCTGACACCATGCCCCACGTGATCTTTCCCGGCCCCGAAGGCCGCCTCGAAGGACGTTTCTCCCCCGGCCCGCGTCCGCGCGCACCCGTGGCGATGATCCTGCACCCGCACAGCCAGGGCGGCGGCACGATGAACGATCGCATCGTGCAGATGATGTATCGCAATTTCGTCGATCGCGGCTTTGCCACCCTGCGCTTCAACTTCCGCGGCGTGGGCCGCAGCCAGGGCAGCTTCGACAACGGCATCGGCGAACTGTCCGATGCGGCGGCCGCGCTCGACTGGGTGCAGTCGATCCATCCGGAGGCTTCGGTCACCTGGATCGGCGGCGTGTCCTTCGGCGCGCTGATCGGCATGCAATTGCTGATGCGCCGCCCGGAAATCCGCGGCTTCATCTCGGTCGCCCCGCCGGCCAACATGTATGATTTCAGCTTCCTGGCCCCCTGCCCCGCCAGCGGCATCTTCATCCAGGGCACGGCCGATACCGTGGTCCAGCCGGTCAGCGTGACCAAGCTGGTCGAAAAGCTCCGCACGCAGAAGCACATCACCATCCACCACGACGAGATCCCGCGCGCCAACCACTTCTTCGAGAACGAGCTGGATGAACTGCGCGCCTCGATGGACAAATACCTGGATTTCCGGCTCAACCCGTCCTGCCCGATCACCTGATTTACCGGCCAGATTGATACAAGTGCGATCCGCCCCGCAGGCGGGAAAGAAGACGCTTGTATCAAATTGTAGCAAGATGTAATGTTACACTATCACGCGGAAGACTCGCACTCAATGACGGGTCTCCGACCGGGAAAGGAGTGTAGCAGAATGGCTTATCTCGACGACCACACGCACAACCACAAGCGGATCGCCGGCCTGTCGGGCGTGGCGGCAGTCCACCTCGTCCTGGCCTTCGGGCTGGCGACGGGCCTTACCATCACCGGCTTCAAGAAGGAGAAGGACGAGCCGATCCCCACGGTCTTCATCGACATGCCCACCCCGACACCCACGCGCACGCCGGAGGCGCAGCCGACCGAAAGTGTGACGCGCACCCTGCCGACCGTGCCCGACAGGGCGATCGACATCACCCGGAACCACCCGTTCGAAACCACCATCGACTTCCCTGATCGCGATATCGTCGAACTGGTTGTCCCCAGCGTGCCGGATATCGGGCCGATCACCATGCCCACCACCATGCCCACGGTCGCGCCAAAGTCAGCGGTCCCGCGCAATGGGCCAACCGGATGGGTGACCAACGCCGACTATCCGCGCCGCGGCATCACGCAGGGGCTGGAGGGCGATGTCACCTATATGCTGGACGTGGGCCTCAACGGCCGCGCCACGGCCTGCCGCATCGTGAGTTCCAGCGGGCACAGCGTGCTTGACCAAGCAACCTGCCGCCTGATCGAACGGCGCGCACGGTTCGATCCGGCCACCGACCGCACCGGAGCACAGGTGGCGGGCACCTATCGCGGCGCGGTAAGCTGGACGATACCCGACTGATCCGCTCAGCCGGTGGCGCTGCCTGTCGCAGTGTCACCGGCCCCCTCACCGGCAGTCTCACCGGCAGCAGGCTCGGGCACAGGGATGGTCCAGATCACCACATTGGCCAGCATGATAAAGGCCAGCAGCGCCATCAGCAGCGCCTGCTTGGTCGCCTTCTGCTTGCGCCACAGGTAGAATGCGCCGGCCAGCAGGGCCAGGGCGGCAAGCATGGTGATCGAAGGGACGAAACCGGACATAGCCGCACCTTAGGGCCGGGTGATAAATCCCGCCAGTGCCTTTCAAGAGGCAGGTCATCCAAATTGGTTACATTCGGGCTTCCGGAAAACCAAACCGGTGCCTTATAGACAAAAGGCGTCAGATCGTTCCGACGCCTTTTGCTTGCCATCGCACGGGAACAGCGTTCCCCGTTCGTGGTTATTTCTTGCCGAACAGCCCGCTTGCGAAGCCGGCGATGTCGTTCAGCGGATTGCCGTCGCCGTCGCGGTCGAGCATGTCGAGCAGGCCCTTGGCCTGGGGGTTGTTCTCCAGCATCGAGGCGAAACTGGTCAGCGACCCCTCGCCGCCGATCTGGCTGACGATCTGGTTTAGCACCGAGGTATCGAGCCCGGTCTGCGCCGAGGCCAGCTCCACCGTATCGCCCTGCATCTGGTGCGAGCGGCCCAGCGCGGCGATGGCCTTTTCGGCCATGGCGGGCGAGATACCGACCTTTTCGGCCAGGTTCACCACGTCATCCGGCGAGCCGGCGATGCCTTTGAGAATGCCATCAAAAATACCCATGCCCGTTCTCCCTTGTGCGATCCTGTGCGGTCGCGACTCCGCTTCTGCCGATGATGGACCCTGCGCGCGTTGGCGCAAGTCAAAACGCCGCGCCGGCGCAACGAAAAAGGGACGGCAACCTTTCGGCGCCGCCCCCTTGCACTCAAGTCCGTTAAGGTCAGGCCGTCTGCGGGGCTGCCTGGCGCACGCCTTCATCGACATAGTCGGTAAACTGCACGAAGTTGTCCACGAACAGCTGGACCAGCTTTTGTGCGGTGACATCGTATTCGGCCGGGTCCGCCCAGGTCGTACGCGGATCGAGGATGGCCGTGTCCACGCCGGGCACTGCCACGGGAACGTCGAAGCCGAAGTTCTCGTCCTTGCGGAATTCGACATTGTTCAGCGATCCGTCGAGCGCTGCATTGAGCAGGGCGCGGGTGGCCTTGATCGGCATGCGCTTGCCCACGCCGTACTTGCCGCCGGTCCAGCCAGTGTTGACCAGCCAGCACTGGGCATTGCCTTCGGCGATGCGCTTTTTCAGGAGGTTGCCATAGACGCTGGGGTGGCGCGGCATGAAGGCGGCACCAAAGCAGGTGGAGAAGGTGGCTTCCGGCTCGGTCACGCCTATTTCGGTGCCGGCGACCTTGGCGGTATAGCCCGACAGGAAGTAGTACATCGCCTGGTCGGCGGTCAGCCGCGCGATGGGAGGCAGAACGCCAAAGGCATCGGCGGTCAGCATGATTACGTTCGACGGGGCCGGGCCGAGGTTCTTCTCGCTGGTATTGGGGATGAACTCGATCGGATAGGCCCCGCGGGTGTTCTCGGTCTTGCTCTTGTCGGTGAAGTCCAGCTCGCGCGTGTCCGCATCCATCGCCACGTTCTCGAGGATGGTGCCGAACATCTTGGTGGTGGCGTAGATTTCCGGCTCGCCCTCGGCCGACAGGTCGATCATCTTGGCGTAGCAGCCGCCTTCGAAATTGAACACGGCCTGGTCCGACCAGCCATGCTCGTCATCGCCGATCAGCGTGCGGCTGGCATCGGCCGACAGTGTGGTCTTGCCGGTGCCCGACAGGCCGAAGAAGATCGCGCTCTTGCCGTCGGCGCCGATGTTGGCCGAACAGTGCATCGGCATCACGCCCTGGGCCGGAAGCAGGAAATTCAGCAGGCCGAACACGCCCTTCTTCATCTCGCCCGAATATTCGGTGTTGCCGATAAGGATCAGCTTGTCGGTGAAGTTTACCGCGATCACCGTGTCGCTGCGGCAGCCGTGGCGCGCCGGATCGGCCTTGAAGCTTGGCAGGTTGATGATGGTATATTCGGGATCGAACGACGCCACCTCGTCAGCCGTGGGGCGCACCAGCAGGGTGCGCACGAAAAGGCTGTGCCAGGCCATCTGGGTGATCACGCGCACGTTGACGCGATATTCCGGCTGGCTGCCGCCGAACAGGTCGGCCACGTAAAGCTCGTCCTTGTCCTTCACTGCGGCGAGGAAATCGGCCTTGAGGTTGGCCCAGTGCTCGGGCGTCATCGGCTGGTTGATTGCGCCCCAGTTGATCGTGTCCTCGGTGATCGCATCGCGAACGACAAACTTGTCCTTCACGCTGCGGCCGGTGAACCTGCCAGTATCGACCAACAACGCGCCGTCCTTCGTCAGCTTGCCCTCGCCCTTGACCAGGGCCTGTTCGACAAGTGCCGCAGTACCCAGGTTGGCGTGGATTGTTGCAGCGGTCACGATGCCTTGGTCGGCAAGTGAAACGGAAAGCGTCTTGGACACTGGACGGATCTCCCGGCGGGATGTTGTGAGGGTGCAGCAAAACACGCTGGCCCCCGGTTAGGCAAGTGCCCTTAGATGGGCTAACCGCGTGCGTCAATTTACAGGGTTGCGACAGACCAGCCGAAAATTGCGACCAGTGCTATCGACAGCTTCGATGGTGCAGGATCAACTGCCCATTGTCTCGCAACCGGCTAGGCGATAGGTCCATACGGGCGGGGTATTTTGTGCGAACAGGAAGTGCGGCTTCATGGCTGAAATCAGGCCGGCGGATCAGGATAACATCGAAGTGACCGATAACGCACGGATCGAAAGCGACCAGCCGGACCATGACCGTCAGCGCACCATCGCGCTGGTCGATGATGACCGCAACATCCTGGCCACCCTGTCAATCGCCCTGCAGGCCGAAGGCTATGCCACGCGGCTCTATTCCGATGGCGAGACCGCACTGAAAGCGCTGCGCGACAATCCGCCAGACCTTGCCGTGTTCGACATCAAGATGCCGCGGATGGATGGCTTGGAATTGCTGCGCCGCCTGCGCGAGACGTCAGACCTGCCGGTGATCTTCCTGACCAGCAAGGACGAGGAGCAGGACGAGGAAGCCGGCCTTGCCATGGGGGCCGACGATTACATTGCCAAGCCGTTCAGCCAGCGCCTGCTGCTCGCCCGGATCCGCGTGATCCTGCGCCGCGCCGGACCGGGGCACGAAACCCAGCCCGACCTCGCCAGCGCCAGGCCGGGCGACAGCGCCATCATCGAGCGCGGGCGCCTGCGGATGGACCCGGCGCGCCACCAGGTAACGTGGGACGGGCGGGTGGTGTCGCTGACCGTCACCGAATTCCTCATCCTCGAAGCTCTCGCCACCCGCCCCGGTGTTATCAAAAGCCGCAACATGCTGATGGATGCCGCCTATCCCGATGACGTGTTCGTGGACGATCGCACGGTGGACAGCCACATCAAGCGCCTGCGCCGCAAATTCCGCGCCGCCGATCCCCAGTTCGGCGCGATCGAGACGCTCTACGGCGCGGGCTATTCCTTCGCGGATGGCTGAGGGCGACCAATCAGGCGCGCAGGACCAGTTGCGCGCCGGGCGGCTGGAACGGCTGGCCTTCCCGCTCGGCGCATCGCTCACCACGCGGATCCTGGCGGTCAACCTGATCCCGCTGCTGGTGCTGGCGGGCGGGTTGTTCTTCCTCGATTCCTATCGCCGCCAGTTGCTCGATGAACGCTACAAGCTGGCGCGGATTGAAGCCCAGATCACCGCCGAGGCGCTGGCCGGGGCGACCCGCCAGCGGCAGGAGGCGCTGCTGATCCAGATCGGCAAGGAACAGCGCATGCGGCTGCGGATGTACGATGCCGAAGGCGAACTGTGGGCCGACAGTTTCGTGCTGGCCGAACCCAGCTTCCGGTTCGACGATCCGGTGGCCGAACCATTTGTGGAAGACTTTGCCCGCTGGACCGACAAGGCGGTAAACTTCGCCGTCGGGGCCCCGGCTGCCCCGCGCTATGTCGAACCCGACGTGCAGGATGCCAGCGCCTGGCCCGAACTGGTGCGCGCGCGTGAACAGGGCCGTACGCAGATCGAGCTGCGCCTTGCTCCCGACGACACCCCCGTCATCAACGCTGCCGCGCCGGTCGGCCTCAACGGCGTGACCCTGCTGACCACGCGCAACGCGGTGGATATCACCCAGTCGGTGCGCAACGCGCGCACCAGCCTGCTCAACATCATCGCCGCTGCCCTGCTCGTGTCGATCGTCCTGTCGCTCTATCTTGCCAGCACCATCATCCAGCCCCTGCGCCGCCTGGTGCGGGCTGCCGTGCTGGTGCGCAGCGGGCGCGAGCGCGATGTCGAAGTGCCGCGCATGGCGGAACGCAGCGACGAGATCGGCGTGCTGGCCCGCGCGGTGTCGGATATGACCGCTACCCTGCGCCTGCGGATTGATGCGGTCGAAAGCTTCGCGGCCGATGTCGCGCACGAAATCAAGAATCCGCTCGCGTCCTTGCGCAGCGCCACCGAAAGCCTGCCCCGCGTCAAGGACCCCGCCCTCGCCCGCCAGCTGGTGGAGATTGCCGCCCACGACGTGCAGCGAATCGACCGCTTGGTGTCGGAAATCTCCGAAGCAAGCCGGGTCGATGCCGAGATCAGCCGCACCCGGTTCGAACTGGTGGACATGGCGCAACTGTTCGCCAACATCATCGCCGCGCGCGAGGATCGCGGAGAGAACGCGGGGTGCAGCGTCCAGCTGGTCCACGGCGATGGCGGGTACGGGGTGATGGGCGTGCCGCTGCGGCTGGAACGGATCGCCGAAAACCTGCTGGACAATGCCGTGTCCTTCTCGCCGCCAGGTGGCGAGGTGCTGGTCACGGTAGGGCATCACGGGGGCAGCGTGGTCACTGCCGTCAGCGACCAGGGTCCGGGCATCCCGGCAGAGGCGCGCGAACTGGTGTTCCGCCGGTTCCATTCCGACCGGCCCGATGCCGACGGGTTCGGCAACCACTCGGGCCTCGGCCTCGCTATCGCCCGGACCATCGCCGAGGCGCACAACGGCTCGCTGGTGGTGGAAGACCGCGCCGATGGCCATCCCGGCGCGCGGCTGGTGCTGGACCTGCCTGCCGCATGAGTATTTCCCATAGCGCCAGCTGCGTTATCATCGATGGCCGCGCCGTGCTGATCGAGGGGCCACCGGGCAGCGGAAAGTCCAGCCTCGCCCTGGCTCTGATCGATCGCGGGGCAACGCTGGTGGGTGACGATGGCGTGATACTCGAACAGCGCGACGGGCACCTGTGGGCCAGCCCCCCGCCCGCCATCGCCGGACTGCTGGAAGTGCGGAACGTGGGCCTGGTCGAATTCCCGACAGCAGATGGCCCGGTCGGCCTGGTCCTGCGGCTCGATCCCGCCGCCCCGCGCTATGTCGAAGAAGCGGACCGCGAGGTGATGCTGGGTGCCGAGGTGCCCGTCATCACGCTCTATCCCGATAGTCCCGCCCTGTTCCTGCGGGCCGAATGGGCAGTGCGCAAGCACGCCAGTTCCGACACAGCGGCGCGCTAGGGACTTTCCTTTTCTCCCCCAAAGGAGCATTGGCGCGGTGATGGCCAGCGCTTCGACCGAGAGTCGTTCCAAGGATCGGCAACGCATCCTGCTTGTCACCGGCATGCTCGGTGCCGGCAAGACGACCGCGCTGCGCGAACTGGAAGACCTCGGCTGGGAAGCGATCGACAACCTGCCGATCCAGTTGATCGAGCGCCTGCTGGATCCCGACAATGGCTCCAGCGGCCAGCCCTATCCGATGGCTTTCGGCTTCGATTGCCGCACCCGCGGTTTCGTCCCGCAGGAAATCATCGATCTGGTCAAGCACCTGGCCGCGCGCGGCGATTTCGAGATTACCACCCTGTTCCTCGACTGCGCCGGGGCTGAACTCGCCCGCCGGTTCGACGAGACCCGCCGCCGCCATTTTCTGGCGCAGGACATGCCGGTGCCCCAGGGCATCAAGGCCGAACGCGAGCTGGTGGGTCCACTGCGACGCTGGGCCGACGTGCTGATCGACACGACCGACTTTTCCGTCAACGACCTGAAGCAACGCATCCGCGAACAGTTCGGCCAGACCGCGCCGCGCGGACTGACCGTGATCGTTTCCAGCTTCGGTTATTCGCGCGGCATGCCGCCGGCCACCGACCTGGTGTTCGACATGCGCTTCCTCGACAATCCGCACTGGCAGCCGGGCCTGAAGGACCTGACCGGGCTGGATGAGCCGGTGGCCGAACATATTGCCGGCAATCCGCAATTCGCCTCGGCCTTTGCCAAGATGCGCGACCTCGTGCTCGAACTGCTTCCGCAATATGCGGCGCAGGGCAAGACCTACGTCAACATCGCCTTCGGCTGCACCGGCGGACGGCATCGCTCGGTCTTTAGCGCCGAGCAGATGGCCGGGGTCTTGCGCGAGGCGGGCTTTTCGCCCACTGTGCTGCACCGCAACCTGGCGTCGCGGGCGGCTGAACTGGTCGAAGGATCGCAGGCGCAATAATGCCGGTATTCAGACGCCCTCAATGATCAAAGGCCTATCCCCCCTTTCCCCATTTGCGAGTTTGCAGCACCCATGATCGGCATGATTCTGGTTACCCATGGCCGCCTGGCCGAGGAATTCGTCCACGCGATGGAACACGTGGTCGGCGCGCAAGTGGACGTGGCGACCGTCTGCATCGGTCCGCATGACGACATGGAGCAGCGGCGCGAGGAAATCGCCGCCGCGATTGAGGCGGTTGATACCGGCGCGGGCGCGGTGATCCTGACCGACCTGTTCGGCGGCACTCCGTCAAACCTCGCCATCTCGCTGCTCGAACGCGGGCGGACCGAAGTGATCGCCGGCATCAACCTGCCGATGCTGATTCGGCTGGCCGGTGCCCGCAAGGAGCTGGACCTCGCCCATGCCGCTTGCGCCGCGCGCGATGCCGGGCGTAACTACATCACCCTGGCTTCGGAATTCCTGGGCCAGGATGCATAGTTCGATCGCCACACATGGCGACGCACCGGGGGAGGTCAGGCTGGCAGAGGCAAGCAAGCAGGTCGTCATCGTCAACAAGCGCGGGCTGCATGCACGGGCGAGTGCGAAATTCGTGGGCGCAGTGGCGCAGATGAGCGATGTGGCGGTGACCGTATCGCGTGACGGGCATTCTGCTGCCGGGGGCTCGATCCTTGGCCTGATGATGCTGGGCGCTGCCAAGGGCGATACGGTCGAAATTAGCGTGACCGGCGACAATGCCGAAGCGCGGCTGGCCGAACTCGTGTTCATGGTCGAAGACGGTTTCGGCGAGGACCGGTAGGACTTCATGCGCCGCCAGATCACCGGCTTTTCCAATCCTGTCGTCAAGGAGCTGCGCGCCCTGCGCGAGAAGAAGCACCGCAAGGCTGCGGGCAGGTTCCTGGCCGAAGGGCTGCGGCTGCTGACCGATGCTCTGGCTTGCGGGCATGTGCCTGAAGTGCTGGTGATGAGCACCGCGCGCGATCCGCACCCGCTGGTCGATGCGCTGGAAGCAGCGGTCAACGCCAGCGGCGGCGAGGTGATCGAGACCGCGCCCGATATCCTCTCCAAGATCACTGGCAAGGACAATGCCCAGAGTGTCGCTGGAGTGTTTGCCGAATTCGATACCTCGCTGACCGGGCTGGACCTGTCGGCCGCGCCAATCTGGCTGGTGGCCCAGGCGCTGCGCGATCCGGGTAACCTTGGCACGATGCTGCGCACCGGCGATGCGGTGGGCGCTGGCGGACTGATCCTGATCGACGATTGCGCCGATCCGTTCAGCGTCGAAGCCGTGCGCGCTTCAATGGGCGCGGTATTCACCCAGAAGATCGCGCGAGGCACGTGGGAGGAGTTCCTGCCGTGGCTGCGCGCCAGGCCGGGGCAACTGGTGGCGGCGAGCCTGCGCGATGCCGTGCCCTATCGCGGCGCACCCTATGCCGCCCCCTGCTTCGTTATGGTCGGCAACGAATCGCGCGGCCTGCCCGAGGAATACGAGGCGGCCTGCGACCTGCGCGTGACCATGCCGATGAAGGGGCGGGCCGACAGTCTGAACGCTGCCGTGGCTGCTGCGGTGCTGGCTTACGAGGTGCTGGCGACGCTGGAGGGCTAGAAAGTAGCGTTCAGCCCCGCGCAAGCCTGCCTGAACGAAAAGCGTCGCATGAACCGCAAACCCTTCTTTGTCGCCATTGCCCTGGCTTTGCTGGCCACGGGCTGTGCCACGACTGCCGCTCCGCCTGCGGGCCTTGCCGGAACCTCCTGGCGGATCGCCACCATAGACGGCGCGCGGGCGGCAGAAGGATCGATGCTGGCCTTTACCGCCAACAGCCTGTCCGCCAGCGCCGGGTGCAACCGGCTTGGCGGGACCTACTCCGTGGCCGGTGGCAAGCTAACCGCAGGACCGCTCGCGGCAACGCGCATGTATTGCGACGGACGGATGGAGCATGAAGAGGCGCTCGGCACGCTGTTGCAAGGTGGCGCGACAATCTCGATGGAAGGCGGCCGACTGGCGTTGGAGGGTACCGGACACCGGTTAGTGGCCGTGCGTCAGCCCTGAGAACTTGGCCCCGTCAATCCCCCGCCAATAGCGCGCTGATCTTCCACCGGCCATCGCCGTCGTGTGCCAGCAGGCGGTAATCGACCAGGCTGCGCAAGGCATCTGCGGGCATGTAACCTTCCACTGGATCGGCCCCCGCTCCGCCCCCTGCGGGCAGGCGCACGCGGCGCCAGCCATTGTTGTCGTCCGGTCCACCGAATTCGATGACGTTCGATCCCGGTTCGAGCACAAGTTGCACCGCTTCCCACGACACCGTGGCGAGAGGCGGACTGGTGAGCGCGGCGGCTTCATGGATCGCCACGTCCTCGCCGGTGACAATCATTGTCTCGAACGGATCGCCGGTCATGTCCTGCGCGAAGTACCACGGCAGGGTGATGGTGGTGAATTCCCCGCCCTCGGTCACAGCGCAGCCCATGACCATCAGAGTGGCGATCTCGTCCCACATGCCACCGTCGTTTGCTTCAAACGACTGACGCAGGTTGGCCGCGCCATCCTCGCCGCCGAAGCCCAGCCGCACATGGACATCGGCCAAATTGACGAAGGCATCGACATCGCGCGCGGCGACAGCAGCGTTCACCTCGTCGAGGAAAGCCTGCGCTCCTGCCACCTCGGCGCAATCGTTGCGCGGGGCGTATTGGCCGGACGGATCGGCGGCGGTGACTTGCGCTTCGGCAGCGGGATCGGCCTCCACCGGCTCGGCATCGTTACCGCAGGCGGCCAGCACCGCCATAAACGGCAGCGCCAGGAAGTGGGCAGATTTCATCAGGGTGTCTCCTGTTCCTGTCCGCCCTCAACCGAAGGCAGTGCCGCCGGTTCCTCTGCATCGAGTGCGCCATAGCGCGGCAGGGCCTCGACCAGCGGCACGTCCTCGATCTCGGCGGCGATCTCCAGCCCCTTGTCGGCCATGCGCTTGCCCGAAGACAGGACATTGCGCTCAAAACTGCCGACGAACTTGTTGTAATTCGTCACCGCAGATTCCAGCCCGCCGCCCACACGCTTGAGGTGATCGGCGGCCGTCTTGAGGCGACCATACAATTCCGCCCCCATGCGGCCGATTTCCTTGGCCTCGGTTGCCATTTTGTCCTGCCGCCAGACCTGCGCCACGGTGCGGGCAATGGCGACGAGGTTGGTCGGCGTCGCCAGCAGCACGCCATTGCGGAAGGCGAAATCCCACAGTTCGGGATCATGTTCGAGCGCCGCGGCCACGAAATGCTCGCCCGGCACGAACATCACCACATAGTCGGGCGCTTCCTCGAACTGGCTCTGGTAGCTTTTGGCACCCAGCGTCTGGACATGGGTTCGCATCGACTTGGCGTGGAGATCGAGGTTGCGCTTGCGGTCCGCATCGTTGTCCGCCTCGAACGCGGCCTGGTAGGCGTTCAGCGAGACCTTGGCGTCGATCACCAGCATCTTGTTGCCCGGCACCCGGACGATGGCATCGGGCCGCAGCCGCCCGCCGTCCGTTTCCAGCGAGTGCTCCAGCGTGAAATCGGTGTGCTGCGACAGGCCGCATTGCTCCAGCACGTTCTGCAGCGCGCGTTCGCCCCAGCGGCCGCGGGCCTTGGGAGCGTTGGTCAGCGAGTTGCCCAGCCGCTGCGCCTCGCGCTTCACATCCTCCTGCCCCTTGCGCATCTCCTCGATCACGCCGGCGAGCTGGCCGAAGGCATCGACGCGCTTGCTCTCTAGCGCCAGCACCTGTTCCTCATAGCTTTTCAGCCGCTCGCCCACCGGGCTGAGCAGGGCCTTCAGCTTCTCCTCGCCCTTCTCCTCCGACTGGCGGAACCGTTCGTCGGCGCGGCGGAGGAAATCCTCCTGCGCCTTGCCCAGCACGGCACTGCCGGCATTCTGGAATTCCTTGAGCAGGCCCTCTTTCGCTTCGATCAGCAGGCGCTGTTGCTCCTCGAAATTGGCAGCATTGGCTCTCAACGTGGCGAGTTCGGCCCGCAGACCCTCCCGCTCACCCCGTGCCTGATCCAGCGCCTGCGCCAGCCCGTCCGCCCGCGCCGCGCGTTCGCTCATCGTTGCGAGTTCCGGCGTCATCCGCGCCAGAGCATCGGCCCGCTCTCGCGCATCCTCCTCTGCCCTGGCAAGGCTCGCGCGCAGGCCCGCGACCGGTTGCTTGCCGAACAACCAGCCGAGCACGCCCGCGATCAGTGCGAAGACGAGGGCAACGATGATGACGAGGGGATCCATGGCGCACTCAACAGTTAGAACGAAGAGAGAACATATCCTACAACGCCCAACCGCACAAGCCGCCCCGCCCGGTCATCCCCCGCCGACCCGCCGCAAGGCAGGCCCCCGATATGCGAAACCCCTTGAGAAAACCCCCGGCAAAATTGTATGGGGTGCTTACAAATTCAGATTCGCGAAAATTTCGCAGCTATGAAACTTTGCAGTCTCCAGCGGCGGATTAATCAGGAGAGGACGCCCCCATGCTGACCGACATCGAAATCGCTCGTCAAGCCACGCTTATCCCGATCACCGAGGTCGCCAAGAATGCCGGCGTGCCCGATGAAGCGCTGATCCCCTATGGCAAGTACAAGGCCAAGGTCGATACGGCCACCCTGCCCACCACCAGCAACGGCAAGCTGATCCTCGTCACCGCGGTGAACCCCACCCCGGCAGGCGAAGGCAAGACCACCACCTCTGTCGGCCTGTCGGACGCGCTGCACCGCATCGGCAAGAAGACCATGCTGTGCCTGCGCGAGCCGAGCCTTGGCCCCTGCTTCGGCGTCAAGGGCGGCGGCGCCGGCGGCGGCAAGAGCCAGGTCATGCCGATGGACGAGATCAACCTGCACTTCACGGGTGACTTCCACGCCATCACCAGCGCGCACAACCTGCTGTCGGCCATGCTCGACAACCACATCTACTGGGGCAACGGCCTCGAAATTGACCTGCGCCGCGTGACCTGGCGCCGTGTGCTCGACATGAACGACCGCGCGCTGCGCCAGATCGTCGGCCCGCTGGGCGGCGTATCGAACGGCTTCCCGCGTGAAACCGGCTTCGACATCACCGTGGCTTCGGAAATCATGGCCATCCTGTGCCTCGCGGCCGACCTCGAAGACCTCGAAAAGCGCCTGGGCGACATCATCGTAGCCTATCGCCGCGACAAGACCCCGGTGTTCTGCCGCGACATCAAGGCCGAGAAGGCCATGGCCGTGCTGCTGAAGGATGCCATCCTGCCCAACCTGGTGCAGACGCTGGAAAACCGCCCGGCCTTCCTTCACGGCGGGCCCTTCGCCAACATCGCCCACGGCTGTAACAGCGTGATCGCCACCAAGACCGCGCTGCGCATGGCCGACTATGTCGTGACCGAAGCGGGCTTCGGTGCCGACCTTGGCGCCGAAAAGTTCATGGACATCAAGTGCCGCCTGGCGGGCCTCACGCCCGACGCCGTGGTGCTGGTTGCCACTGTCCGCGCGCTCAAGATGAATGGCGGCGTGGCTAAGAAGGACCTCACCACCGGCGAGAACGTGGAAGCGGTGCGCAAGGGTTCGGTCAACCTGCGCCGCCACATCGAGAACGTGAAGAAGTTCGGCATCACCCCGACCATCGCGATCAACCACTTCTACCTCGACACCGATGCCGAAATCGCAGTGATCATCGAGATGGCCAAGGAATACGGCGCCGAAGCCGTGATCTGCAAGCACTGGGCCGATGGTTCGGCAGGCGCGGAAGAACTGGCGTACATCGTGGCGGCCAAGGCCGACAAGGGCGCGCCCGATTTCAACCAGCTCTACCCCAGCGAAATGAAGCTGGCCGACAAGATCACCACGGTCTGCACCGAGATCTATCGTGCCGGTTCGGTGACTATCTCGCCTGCCGTCCGCAGCCAGCTCAAGGCATGGGAAGACATGGGCTATGGCCACTTCCCGGTCTGCATGGCCAAGACGCAGTATTCGTTCTCCACCGATCCAACAGCGCTGGGCGCGCCTGTCGATCATGACGTGACCATCCGCGAAGTGCGCCTGTCGGCAGGCGCGGGCTTTGTGGTCGCCATCGCCGGCGAGATCATGACCATGCCCGGGCTGCCCAAGGTGCCTTCGGCCGAGAACATCTATCTGGATGAGAACGGCCAGATCGAAGGGCTGTTCTAAGCCTTACGGTTCAGGACTGAATATCAAGGGGCCGCTTCCGCAAGGAGGCGGCCCTTTTCGCTACGCCGCCTATTCCTTGGCGTCAGCCTTGCGCCACGGAAGGCGGCCTTCGATCTCGATCTCCAGGCTCACCGACAGGAAAGTGCGGATCAGCACGATCGCGCCCAGTACCAGCACGCTGTCCCAGGTCGGCCGCACCGCCACGGTCAGGATGATGTCGGCGGCGACCAGCAGCTCCAGCCCGATCAGGATCGACCGCCCCAGCGAACGGCGGAAGGCGGCGATAATGTCGCGCTCGCCCGCCAGCTCGGGTGGCCTGCCGATGCCAAGACTGCGCTTCACGAACAGCGTGAGGGCGATCAGCGTGCCCGTCACGATCGCCGCGATGCCCGCCAGTTCGAACCCGCGCGCGGTCCAGCGGGCAATTTCCAGCATGAAGTCTTCGGGTGTGGACATGTGCAGGCAACCCGCAGAACTGCGAGGCTGTTCCCTCCATGCCGGAACCATCCCAGCCCCCACCCGTCAGTCACCCGAAAGGAGGCGACCCATGTCCATCAAGGAAATGATCCGCGAGCATCCCCATGTGGGAAGCGATTTCAACGAGGAGCTGGCCGAGGCCGTGCGCCATGCAATGTATTGCGCGGCGATCTGCAATTCCTGCGCTGATGCCTGCAGCGCCGAGGACATGGACATGGCCGCCTGCATCCGCCTGTGCATGGATTGCGCGGACATTTGCACCGCGACCTACCGCGTGGCCAGCCGCCGCACATCGGGCAACGTCCGCGTCATCGAGGCGCAGTTGCGCACCTGCATCCCGGCGTGCGAGGCCTGCGCGATCGAATGCGAAAAGCACGACCACCCCCACTGCCGCCGCTGCGCCAAGATGTGCCGAGAATGCGCCCGTGACTGCCAGATTGCCCTGGAGGGGATGTTCGCGGCGGGTTAATTCTCCATGGTCGCCAGGCCACGCCGCTGCAACTCAGCGACCCATTCCTCGGCTGTAGGCATGACAGTGTGATCGACCCGTTCGGCGATCCTCCATTCCCCATCCACACGTACGAGCCGGTCATGATACTGGCCCGACAGCTCCGGCGTGGGCGATCCGCCCTCGCCGCGCATGACGAAAACGAAGCGGGACTTGGCCGTGGCCGTGTCGCCATCAACGTCGATCTCGAAATTGGAGATCTGGTGGAAGCTCGACAGGTTGACGAAATCGGGATCGGTTTCGCCGAACAGCCCGGTCAGCATTTCGCGGATTTCCACCCGACCCTCGCGCCGGGTTGACCCGTTGGCCCAGACGCCGTCTTCGGTAAACAGGCCGACATAGCCATCGTAGTCGCGCGCATCGAGATGGGCGGAATAGTCCGTGATAACCCGCTGGATCGCGGCGGTGTCTTCCAGCGCCTGGACCCGCGCTTCGAGCGCAGAGCTATCGCTGCACCCGGCCAAGGTAAATGATGCCGTCAGCACAGCAGCAATGGCGAATTTCATGGCAATTCCCTCCCGAATCATCCCACCGGGCGGGAGCTTAGCGCGTCACGCCGCCTTGCGCGCCTTTTCCAGTTTCTTGAGCGCCATCGAACGCTTGAGTCGGCTGAGGTGATCGATGAACAGCACGCCGTTGAGGTGATCCATCTCGTGCTGAATGCAGACGGCCATCAGCTCGTCCATTTCCTGCTCGTGCTGGTTGCCCTGCAAATCCTGCCAGCGGACGCGGCAGGCGGACGGGCGTTCGACATCGGCATAGATGTCGGGCACCGACAGGCAACCTTCCTGGTAGCTCTTGGTTTCCGCCGAGGGATCGAGGATTTCCGGGTTGATGAAAATCTGCGGTTCGCGCTTGGTCGGCTGGTGATGGTGGTGCGTGCCATCGTGATCGCACTCTTCGGGCTCGGCATCGGGATCATCGGGCTGCAGGTCGATCACCAGCACGCGCAGCGGAATGCCCACCTGGATCGCGGCGAGGCCAATGCCATGGGCGGCATACATCGTCTCGAACATGTCATCGACGAGGGTCTTCAGCTGGTCGTCGAAGGTATCGACGGGCTTGGAGACGGTTTTCAGGCGCGGATCGGGCGCTTCGATGATTTCTAGGATGGCCATGGGGCGCATTTAGTAGCGCTTGGCCCTGCTCGCAAGGCTCAACCCACCGGTCTTCTTGCCCGCAGCGCCTGGGCCAGTGTCCCCTCATCGAGATAATCCAGCTCGCCCCCCACCGGCAGGCCATGCGCCAACTGGGTGATGCGCAGCGGATAGCCTTCCAGCTTTTCGGCGATGTAGTGGGCGGTGGTCTGGCCTTCCAGGGTGGCGTTCATGGCGAGCACCACCTCGTCCACCCCGCCCGCGTCGACGCGCGCCACCAGCCGGTCGATCGTCAGGTCTTCGGGTCGCACACCGTCCATCGCCGAAAGCCTGCCGCCCAGCACGTGGTACCGCCCGGTAAACAGCTTGGCGCGATCGAGCGCCCAGAGGTCCGCCACGTCTTCCACCACGCACAGCTGCCGCGCATCGCGGCGCGGATCGGTGCAGATTGGGCACGGGTTGCTGGTATCGACATTGCCGCAGGTGTCGCACTCGACCAGCCGCTCTTTCACCGCACTGAGCGCCTCGATCACCTGGACCAGCGCGGTTTCGCGCCGCTTGACCAGCCACAGCACCGCGCGGCGCGCCGAACGCGGGCCGAGCCCGGGAAGCTTGGCCAATGCGCCTGCCAGCGCCTCGATCTCTTGCGATGCCATGTTGTGGAAGATAGGGCCGCCCTGAGGAAAGGCAAAGCCCCACATGCGGATCATCTACATGGGAACCCCGGAATTCGCTGTCCCGGCGCTGAAGGCGCTGGTGGCGGCGGGGCATGAAGTGGTTGCCGCCTATACCCAGCCCCCGCGTCCCGGCGGTCGGCGCGGCAAGGAACTGACGCCGACGCCGGTTCACCGGGCGGCAGAGGAACTGGGGATTCCCGTGCGCCATCCTGCCTCGCTGAAGGGTGCAGAGGAGCAGGCGGAGTTTGCCGCGCTCCAGGCCGACATCGCCGTGGTTGCCGCCTATGGCCTGATCCTGCCGCAGGCCGTGCTCGATGCGCCGCGCCTCGGCTGCATCAACCTCCACGCCAGCCTGCTGCCGCGCTGGCGCGGGGCGGCGCCGATCCAGCGGGCGATCCTGGCGGGGGACAAGGAAACCGGCGTGGGCGTAATGCAGATGGAAGCGGGCCTCGATACCGGACCGGTGCGGACTGAGGTGCGGACGGCGGTGGATGGCAAGACTACCGGCGAACTGACCGACGAGCTGGCGCAGATGGGCGCGACGCTGGCGGTCGAGGTGCTGGGCGATATCGACGCCTATCCCCCCGTGCCGCAGCCTGACGAGGGCGTGACCTACGCCTACAAGATCGACAAGACCGAAACGCGGCTCGATTTCAGCAAGAGCGCAGAACAGGTCGAGCGTAAGGTCCGTGCCTTCGCTCCTGCACCGGGTGCTTGGTTCGAGTTGGAAGGAGAACGATACCGGGTTCTCGCGGCTGAGCTTGCGAGGTTCCCCGGCCTCGCGGCTTATGGGGAAGGCTTCACCATTGACGACAGGCTCACCGTCGCCTGCGCCACCGGAGCGATCCGCCCTACTCAGGTCCAGCGCGCCGGTCGCCCCGCGATGGCGACAGCCGACCTGTTGCGCGGCCGTCCGATCCCCGCCGGAACGCACCTTTCATGACCCGCTTCGCCCTCACCCTGGAATTCGACGGCGGCCCGTTCATGGGCCTCCAGCGGCAGGATCACGGCCCGTCTATCCAGCAGGCGGTGGAAGATGCCGCGCGAGCCGTGACCGGCGAGGACGTGCGGATGCATGCGGCGGGCCGGACCGATAGCGGGGTCCATGCGCTGGGCATGGTGGCCCATGTGGAGATTGCCAAGCCCTTCGAGCCATCGCGCCTGATGGCCGCACTCAATGCCCTGCTGCGGCCAGATCCTATCGCGGTGATCGCCTGCGAGGCCAGGCCGGATGACTGGCACGCCCGCTTTTCCTGCATCGGGCGCGCCTACGAATACCGCATCGTCAACCGCCGCGCGCCGCTGACGCTGGAACGCGGCAAGGCCTGGGCTATCACCCGGCCACTCGATGCAGGCGCCATGCACGAAGCCGCACAGCACCTTGTCGGCCGGCACGATTTCACCACATTCCGCAGCGTTCACTGCCAGTCGCAAAGCCCGGAAAAGACGCTCGACCGGCTCGATATCAGCCGCGAGGGCGAGCATGTGATCGTGCGGGCCGAAGCGCGCAGTTTCCTCCACCACCAGGTGCGATCGATGGTTGGCACGCTGTCGCTGGTGGGCCTCGGCCAATGGCGGGTGGATCAGGTGCGCGAGGCGCTGGAGGCAAAGGACCGCGCGGCACTGGGCCTCAACGCGCCGCCAGACGGGTTGTATTTCGTGCGGGCGGTCTATCCGGACTAACCCGGCGGCTCTCCGCTCGGCGTGACCCGCAGGCCCTGCTGGTCCAGCCGGATGTCGAGCGGCACGCCTTCCACATCGGTCCTGATTGTCGCGCCCTGCTGGTCGATCGACAGCGTCGTGGCGCCATCTTCGGTCAGCGGGATATCGTCCAACCCTTCCACGTCGAGCGGCTGGACCGGTCCTCCGGGATCGGCCGATGCGGTCGGGCGCGGCGCGGGTGCGGTGCGTTCGCCCAGCGCCGCCGCCATGAAATCGCGCCAGATACGCGCCGGGACCGTGCCGCCCGAGACGCGGCCCAAGGGCGAGTTGTCATCGTTGCCAACCCATACGCCGACCACCAGCCGGTCCTCTCCCTCGCCCGCATAGCCGACGAACAGGGCGTCGCGGTTGTCCTGCGTGGTGCCGGTCTTGCCGAAGTTGGCGCTGCGCAGAACTGCCGCGCGCCCGGTGCCACGGTTGATCGCCTGGCGCAGCAGGGCCTCGATGTTTTCGTGCGTGCGGCCCGAGAAGCTGTCCGGCCCGTTCCACAGCCAGTCCCACCAGCCCTGTTCCGGCCGGGCGAAAGCGTGCGGTTCCACCGGGTACTGGTTGCCCGCCACCCCGGCATAGGCAGCGACGAGTTCCACCAGCGTCATGGTCGATGTGCCCAGCGCAAGGCTGGGATCGCCCCGGTCGAGCGGTGCGGTGATGCCCAGCGCGCGGGCCATGTCGATCACCGCTTCGTCCCCCACCTCCTGCTGCAAGCGCACGGCGGCCACGTTGGAGCTTTGGGCAAAGGCATCGGCCAGGGTGATCGTGTCGGAATAGGTGCCGTTGGAATTGCGCGGGCGGTATGATCCGGCGGTGAATTCGGCGTTGGAAATGGGATCGTCCGGCTCCCACCCCGCCTCCAGCGCGGCGAGATAGACGAACAGTTTGAAGGTCGAACCCACCTGCCTTTGAGCCTGGGTCGCGCGGTTGAACGGGCTTGTGGCATAGTCCCGCCCGCCGATCATCGCCACCACCTCGCCGTTGGGGCGCATGGCCACCAGCGCCACCTGCGCCCCACCCAGGCTGGCCCGCTGCACCGCCTGCCGGGCAATGTTCTGCAACCGCGAATCGAGCGTGGTGGTCAGCGTCTGGCTGATATAGCCGACCTCGCTGCGCAGGCGGGCTTCGGGCAGCGCCCAGTCGGCGAAATAGGTACCGGTCGGCAGGTTGTCGCGCTGGCGGCGCACGTCGAGGCCCGTCACCGGCATGGCATCGGCCTGTTCCTGCGTCAGGTAGCCGGCGGCCACCATGGCGTTGCGCACCAGCCGCATCCGCTCGGCCGCGCCTTCGGGGTTGCGGGTGGGCGCGAGGCGGCTGGGGGCCTGCAACAGCCCTGCCAGCATGGCCGCCTGTTCGGGCCGCAGGTTCTCCGGCTGGCGGTAGAAATAGTGCAGGGACGCGGCACGCAGACCGTAGGTGTTGTCGCCGAAATAGGCGTTCGACAGGTAACGTTCGAGGATCTCGTCCTTGCTCAGCCATGCTTCCAGCCAGAAGGCGATCAGCGCCTCGCGCGCCTTGCGGGTCAGCGTCTGCTCGGGGGTCAGGAAGGTGAACTTAGCGAGCTGCTGGGTGATGGTGGAGCCCCCGCCCACCCCGGTGAACAGCGCGCGCGCCACACCACGCGGATCGACGCCCCAGTGGCTATAGAACCGCCGGTCCTCGATCGCCAGGAACGGCTGGATCACATGGTCCGGCAGGTCCGCCACCAGCACCGGATCGTCCACCACCGCCCCGTTGCGGGCAATCGGCGTGCCGTCGCTCGCTAGCAGGGTGATCTGCGGGGGGGCAATCGGCTGGAGCGATTTGGACAGCGGCGCGGTGATCGCCAGATAGCCGACCAGCAGGATGAAAGTGAACAGCGCGCCTGCCACCCCTCGAATCGTCCACCACCAGCGGGTGCGTTTCGGCTTGGCGGGTGAAGAAGCGATGGCGGCCGACAGGCCGTCGTCCGCACCGCCGTCGGCAAAGGCGCCGGGATAAGTCGTCGTCGTCGGCGGCGGCGGGTCTTTTCCCTCACCCTGGAACAGCGGATGCCACGGCGCGGTTTCCAGCACCGAGCTTACCTCGCCCGGCGCCCAATAGCCGTCTTTCCCGCTTCGCTTGGACCGCAACCAGTTCATCGTGTCACTGTGTTATCCATTTAATACAGCGTTGGGTAGCCCCATTCCGCAGCCCCATTCAGTCTGGCGAAATCGATTTGCACTGATGACGGCACCAAAGTTATTTGCCATGCTCAATATTAACAAGGCCGGACACAACCGGCCAGGAGAGGACAATGCGCAGAAGAACTACCGCCCTTGTGGCGCTGGTGGGGGCATCCGTTGTCGCCACCGGAGCGGTCGCCCACCATTCCTTCGCCATGTTCGATCGCACGCGCACCACCACGGTCAGCGGCACGGTGCGGGAATTCCAGTGGACCAATCCCCACGCCTATATCCAGCTCACCAGCCGCGACAGTGCCGGGCGCGAAGTGGAATACAGCCTGGAGATGGGCGCGCCGATGTATCTCTACGCCCGCGGCTGGCGCCCGCGCACGCTGCGCCCCGGCTCGCAGATTTCGGTCGAACTGCACCCCTTGCGCAGTGGAGCGCCCGGCGGGGTCGTGCTCGAGGTCAACGATCTCCAGGGCAACCCGATTGGAACCAACCAGTGAGGGCCGCCCGGATCCTTGGTGCTGGAGCCCTTGCAGCGCTTTTCTGCTTGGCCCTTTCTCCATCGGCCATTGCCCAGGCCGATCCATCGCCGGAGGCCAGGACGGAAGCCTTTGCCGCACTGCCCTACTGGCCCGGTTACTGGGTATCGGAGTACCAGGCCGGGACCACGATCACCGGCCAGGCACCCATCGTCCGCGATCCGGAAGCCAATGCAACGGCGATTGCCAACATGATGAACCTGCGCGGCGACCAGGCTCCGTGGAACGAAGAGGGTCGCGCCCGCGTGGCGCAGGTGCGCGCCATCTCGGGCGGCAGAAAGGCCAGCGGCTGGGGCTACCCGATGATGATGAATGCGGCGACGCCCCTGCGTTTCCTCATCACGCCCGAAGAAACCATCATCATCAACGCGTACAACGAGGCGCGCTACATCTACACCGATGGCCGCCCCATGCCCGACGAAATGGACATGTGGGCGACCACCTACGGCACGTCGGTGGGGCGCTGGGAAGGCGATACACTGGTGGTGGAAACGGTGATGGTAACCAACCCATCCGACTATTTCCACGGTTCTCCGCCCTTGTCGGAAGAAGCCCGCTATGTCGAACGGATCCGCATGGATGGCGACCGGCTGGTTGCCGATTTCACCATCACTGATCCTGTCACCCTCACAGAGCCGTGGAACGTTTCGGTAAGCTGGGTGCGCGACGAAGGGTTCGACCGGATGATCGTGCTCGACTGGACCAACGACCGCACCGGCAACGAAGACGGCCTGAACACCATCGAACTCGCCCCAGTGGAGCAATAAGCCATGAAAACCGCCCTCACCGCGCTCGCCCTGCTGGTCCTTGCCTCGCCTGCCGCTGCGCAAGGCCTGCAGCCGGGCGAAGTGGCGACCGATATTCCCGCGATTGCCGGGGTCGTCTCGGGCGATGCCGCGTGGGAAACGGTGTGGACGGGTCCGATGACGGCCGACGGCATGTCGGTGTCGCCCGATGGCCTGCTGCTGTTCGCGCAGGAACAGAGCAATGCCATCTGGAAGCTGTGGCCCGACGGGCGCACCTTTGCCGAATACCCCTATGTGCTGGGCGCGGGCGCCGTGTCAGTGGACCGCACCGGCCGCGTGCTGGCGATCGAACGCGGTTGCACCGATCCGGGGCTCAACTCGCTCACCTGTTCGCAACCCAGCCGCGTTGTCGAACTGGGCGAGACGCGCCGGGTGATCGCGGAAACTTTCGCCGATGGGACAACGCTCGGTCGGTTGAACGACCTGCATTCCGATGGCCGCGGCGGGGCGTGGATCACGCAGGGCGAGCTATACCACGTGGCAGGCGATGGCACGGTGCGGATCGTGGTCGATGTCGAAGCCTTTTCCAACGGTGTCGCCACCAGCCCCGATGGCGGCACGCTCTATGTCACCGACCGCACCAACATTATCGCGGTCGATCTGGATGAAGACCTGCTGCCATCGAACCAGCGCCTGTTCGCCACCCTGTCGCGCGATACGCAGGGTTTCGGCGGCGATGGCATGGCGGTGGACGCCGATGGCCGGGTCTATGTCACCGGCGATGCGGGCGTTTACGTGTTCGCGGCCGACGGCAGCGAACTGGGCGTGATCCCCGCCCCGCGCCGCACCATCACGCTGGCCTTTGCCGGGCCCGACCGCGACCAGCTCTATGTCGGCGCGATGGGTGCGTCCGATCCCGCAGGCACGGCCTGGGCCCCGCCCGAAGGCGTGCGCAACGTGGCGATGACGATCTACCGCCTGCCGATGCTGGCGACGGGGCTGCGCTAGTAAACTCAGGCCGCTTTGGGAGAGGCCGAAAGTGTCTGCCACAGGTGTTCGAGCACGGCTTCGTGCAACGGCTGTTCGAAGGCGATCCCGGCGCGTTCGTCCTCCACCCACACCACCTCGCCCGCCTGCGAGGCAAGGCCCGGCAGTTTGACCAACACCCGTGCGCCCGGATCGGCATTGGCCCGCTTGCGATCGATCATGCAGCCGCCGTGCGACAGGTCCAGCACCTCAAGGTCCGAGGTCGAACCCGAAGAAAACCGGCACTTGGCCAGCAGTTTCGACGGCAGATCGGCAATTCGCCTGACGGGCATGGAGGGCTTCCTGTGCAGGATCGCGGACGGGATTGTCCGCAGTTCCCCCGCCTTAAGCCCGACCGCCCAAGCAAATCCTGACAAGCACCGTTTACGCCGTTTTAACCAGAATAAATCTGTTCGGGTAGCATGGATCCCGACGTAGGGCTGGATCGCTGGGCTGTCGATGTCCTGCGCAGCGGCTGGCACGGCAGCAATTATTCAGGGCACCGCCGTAAGGCGCGAGGGTAAGACGGTTCAATCACGTGCGCGAGCCATCCCGTTTCCCATGAAAGGGACGATCTATGCGTGCCCGTTCGGGCAAAGGGCTGTTCGCCGAGGCTTTGCCATGACCTGCGGTCTGGAAAGCACGAACCGGTAATTCAATACGAAAGATAGGTGACAATCTGCTGCCAGCGGTCCGGAATGGAAGGGTAACGTTCCGCATCGACTTCGGTGGGGAATTCCAAGGTGACGCTGCCGGCGGAGACATTATGTTCCACAAGCCGCAAATCCATGCCGTAAATGCGCCAAGAGCGGGTGGCATCGGCCGATGCGTCAAAAGGCAATTGCCGTGATGTGCCGTAATTGCCGTCAGTCACCGTATCGAAGTTTCGGCTTTTGCCTTGCTGCACCAAATCCACGAGGAAATGCACGCTGTTTCGCCGGACTGTGCGAAGCGTCACCACCACGGCGTCATCTTCCTCCGATACCGGCACATTCTCGCGGATCTGAAAAGCAATCGGGGTCAGCGACGGTCCGAGCAAGTAATCGTTATTCCCTTCGCCGACCACCAGCGTCCGATCGAACAACCCATCGCCGTCACTGTCCTGCAGACATCTTTGACTATCCGTCAGGCTGCGAACCAAGGCCCGCGTGGCAACGCCGCCGAACATGGCCCCCATCATGCCGCCCTCTAACGCGCGTTCGCCAGCTCGGCGCGGAGTGCAAAAGATATCCACCACATCGCTGCCGTCGCCGACGATTGAAAACTTGACCAGAGGCAAGACCGTACCTCGCGCCAAGGTACCGATTTCGCCGCCGACGGCAAAATCAACATCGCGGTCAAGCTCTACGGCATGCTCCCACAGCAGGGGCAAGCGCACCACTTCCTGTCCACGAGTAAAGGTTCTTTCGCCTCGCGGTGCCGCATTTGCCGCAAACACTTGGGCCGCCTCGCGCCACTTTGCGCCCGCCAATGCACTGCCAGAAGGAACTGTCAGCGCAACTACTCCAGTCAGCAAGCTTGCAATAATTCGAGCCTGCGGGAACACGCGCCACACCGGGCGGGTGGAGCACGGCATCACGCCTTGGCCACCACGCTCTCGGGCAGTTCCACGCCGAACACGCGCTGGTAGTATTCGGCCACCAGCGTGCGTTCCGCCTCGTCGCACTTGTTGAGGAAGGTGAGGCGGAAGGCGAAGCCGGGATCCTTGAAGATCTTGGTGTTTTCCGCCCAGGATATCACCGTGCGCGGGCTCATCACGGTGGAAATGTCGCCGTTGATGAAGCCCTGCCGCGTCAGGTCCGCCACGCGGATCATGTCGGCCACCAGCTTCTTGTCGAGATCGGTCTTGCTGCCGATAATCTCCCGCTCGGTTTCTTCCGGCAGGTAGTTCAGCGTGGTGACGATGTTCCAGCGGTCCATCTGGCCCTGGTTGATCGCCTGGGTCCCATGATACAGCCCGCTGGTATCGCCCAGGCCCACCGTGTTGGCGGTGGAGAACAGGCGGAACCACGGGTTCGGCCGGATCACGCGGTTCTGGTCCAGCAGGGTCAGCTTGCCCGCCTGTTCCAGCACGCGCTGGATGACGAACATCACGTCCGGGCGGCCGGCGTCGTATTCGTCGAACACCAGGGCGACCGGGTGCTGCAAGGCCCAGGGCAGCAGCCCTTCGCGGAACTCGGTCACCTGCAGGCCATCGCGCAGGACGATGGCATCGCGGCCGACCAGGTCGATACGGCTGATATGGGCATCGAGGTTGATGCGGATGCACGGCCAGTTAAGGCGGGCTGCCACCTGCTCGATATGGGTGCTCTTGCCGGTGCCGTGATAGCCTTGCACCATCACGCGCCGGTTGAAGGCAAAGCCCGCCAGGATCGCCAGCGTGGTGTCCGGATCGAACACATAGCTCGGGTCAAGGTCGGGCACGCGCTCGTCAGCCTGGCTGAAGGCGGGCACTTTCATGTCGATATCGACGCCGAAAGTCTCGCGCACGTCCACTTCGGTATCGGGGGCAGCCATCAGCGTGCCGTCGGATTCGGGGTTCAATGTGATCTCGTTCATTTCGCCCGATTGACTAGGGGGAGAGCCCGCAAGCCGCAAGGGCAAAGGGCGGCGATCCGGCCAACATGGCTGCTAGGGCACCCGCAAAGCCCGCGAAACCTGCCGGTTTGCGTCGCAGTGCAACAAGAAACAGCAAGATGAGACATCGTGCCCGCTGGTCGGCAACAAGCCCAAACCATAGGATTTGCGCCACTTCTTGGGGCAAGGAACCATCGCCATGCGCATACTTTTCAAGACCGGTGTCAGTCTGACGGTCATCACACTCGTCTGTCCCGTGGCCTCGCTCAGCGCCGAGGAAATCACGTTCAGCATCGAAGGCATGGGCGGCATTTCCGATGATGACGGCCTGACCACCGCCGGTTCTTCCGACTTCACCGGAGGTGCGCTGGGCAGCGTCAACTTTGACGGACCGGTGGAAATCCAGGTGGATGCTATGGGATTCAGCCATCGCGATGGCACGGCCATCGGCGGGGCGCTGCACACGGGCTTCCGCACCGCGGGCCAGACCTATCTCGGCATCTACGGTTCGCTGTCGGATGTCGGCCGGACCGGCGGGCTCGTGACCATCCGCGCGGGCGGCGAGGTCGAGCATGATTTCGGCGACTGGACGCTCAGCATGGTGGCCGGTTACGAGGACATCGACGATGTCACCACGCTGGTTTCGGCGACACCGACCCGCCTGACCTCCGAGACCTACGGCAGGCGTGGCCTGTTCGCCTTCAGCGACCTGATCCTCCAGCCGGGTAGCGACGGGGCGGCCTTTTCGGTTGGCCACCGCTATACCGGCGGCAGGCACGCCCTGGCGGTCGGCACGGCGCTGCCGGTCACCCGCGGGCTGTCGGTGACGGGCCAGGCCCGGCTGGGTGGCGGGGACTACACCGCCGGCCTGCTTGGCCTGAGGCTTGTCTTCGGCGGCGAGAACCCCGATCCCGGCAGGCTGCTGCAGAACCGCCTGATCGAAGACCTGTTCACGCCCGGCAACACCCGCCGCGTGACCACCGAGGACATTGTGCCGCCACCGCCACCTCCGCCACCGCCACCGCCTCCTCCTCCGCCTCCTCCGCCTCCTCCGCCTCCTCCGCCTCCGCCTCCGCCGCCTCCGCCTCCTCCTCCTCCGCCGCCGCCGCCGCCGGATGACGGGTGTGGTAGCTGTGGTGGATGTGGCGGCTATTGCAGCGCCTGACAGGTCCCGCCATTCCCGGCCCCTTGCCGACAGGTGAAGGGGCCGGGACGTGATTCGCATCTTGCTGGCATGGGAGGCGGGCGCCGGGCGCGGCCATGTGGTGACGCTGGCCCGCATCGCCCGCGCGCTCGAAGGTCTGGCGGTCTGCGATGCCTCTCTGGGCTGGATGGACCACGCGGCCGAAATCGCGCCCCATGTGGATCTTGCCTATCACGGCGCGCGGCTGCCCTATGATTTCGACGGGCATCGCGCCCGGCAGGCCCCGCCCAATGCCACCTGGGCCGACTACCTGCTCGATTGCCACTTTGCCGATCCGGAGAAGCTGCGCACCAACGTCGCCTGGTGGCTGGAAACGATGCAAGTGCGGCAGATCGACCTGGTTGTGGCCGACTATGCCCCGCGTGCCCTGATGGCGGCGCGGATCCTCGGCCTGCCGGCGCTTGCCATCGGCACCGGCTACGGTATCCCGCCCGCCACGCTGGAGAGTTTCCCGGTGTTCCTGCCGGAATACCCGCAGCGCGAGGCAGACGAGGCAGGGATGGTGGCGGCGATCAACCAGTCGCTCGCGCCGCTGGGCTACCAGCCAATCCGCTTCCTGCCCGAAATCTACGCCCGTAGCGGCGACCTGCTGCGCACCCTGCCCATGCTCGATCCCTATCGCGACTGGCGCGATCCCGCCGACTACCTGCCGCCGGTGGCAGACTATGCCGGGACGGCACCGGGCACGGGCCAGGAGATGTTCTGCTATTTTTCCAGTTACGAGCTGGAAAACCCTGCCCTGGTCGAGGCGCTGGAGACCAGCGGACTGCCGACATTCGGCTACCTGCCGGGTGCCAGCGACGCGGTACGCGCGCGGCTGGTACAAGCCGGTCTGGCGATCAGCGACCGTCCGCTACCCGTGGCAGAGATTAACGCCCGCGCGCGGGTGATGTTCACCAGCGGGCAGCACGGCATCCTGTCGCTCGGCATGGCAGCGGGCCTGCGGCAGGTGTTCCTGCCGCAACATCTCGAACACCTCTATATGTCGCGCAAGGCCGAGGAGCGGGGCGTTGGCCGCACGATCTGGCCGCGCAACCTGCCTGCAGCAGAGATCCTCGCCACCTTGCGGACCGCGTGGGACGATGCCGCGATGGAACGCAAGGCACGAGATCTGGCAGGCGAGCTCGCCGGAACATTCGTGACCGACGATGCTGCCCTGCTCCGCCAGCGGCTGGCGCCCTACCTTTAGCCGCTAGCCGTCCGCCTTGGGCGGCAGGTGGAACAGGTCCACGAAGCGCGCCGCCAGCTCCGCATCGCCACTGAACTCCATGCCCAGCACTTCGCTCACCGGCATTTTGCGATAGAAGTGCGCGGCAAACGGCATGGCTTCGGATGCACCGAACACCGCCTGCGCCCCTTCAATCCCTTCGCGCACAATCGGCATCGTGCCACCTGAAAGCCGCGCGCGGAAAGTCTGGCTGCCGACAACAAAGCCGACATCCGCCTCGACCTCATGCGCGCGCTCGCGGTCCAGCATGGTGCGAAACGACATCATCAGCGAGACCGGCGACAGCGGCAGGGTGGGATCGTGCCGCACTGATCGCGCAGCCCAGCGGCCCAGCTCCTGGATTACCGGTTCGGCCATATAGCCCCACGGCGTGAGCCCGTAGAGCTGCACCCGGGCGGGCGGCGGGAGCGCCGTGCGCTCTACCACGCCCGCCTGCTCCAGCCCCGCCAGCCGCTCTGTCAGCACCTTGGCCGATATGCCCGGCAGCGCCTGGCGCAGGTCGGTGAAGCGCACCGGGCCCAGCATCAGTTCTCGAACGACCAGCAGAGACCACCGCTCGCCGATCAGTTCCATGGCAAAGGCCGTGCCGCAGGCATCGTCATACCATCTGCCGTGTTCCGCTTGCGACGAGCTGGTTTCTTTTTGTAACTTCATGGTTGCTTTCAGTAACTGTCCGCTTCACAAATATCAATACGGCGATTCGGTCAGGGGTCGCCGCCATGCAGGAGGATCAACCCGTGCCAGCCCAACCACTCCCCACCGTTACCGCTTTCGACTGGGTGCCCGATTTCGCCCGCGGGCTGGTGCGCGATATCAAGGTCCGCTGGGCCATGGAGGAACTGGGCCTGCGCTATGGTGTCGAAATACTGCCCGCATTTGGCGAGCGGTCGGCAGACTATCTCGCGCGCCAGCCGTTCGACCAGGTGCCCGCCTTTTCCGATGGCCCTCTGGACCTGTTCGAAAGCGGGGCGATCCTGCTCTATCTGGCGCAGAAGCACCCCGGCCTGCTGCCCGCCGACGAAGGCGCGGCGTGGAAGGCAAGGTGCTGGCTGTTTGCCGCCTATGCCAGCGTCGAACCCTTCATCACCCGGCTGATCATCTATGACCTGTTCCATGCCGACAAGGCCTGGGCCAAGGAAGCGCGCGAACCCGCCGTGGCGCTGGTCCGCCAGAAGCTGAAGCGCGTGGCCGATGCATTGGGCGATGCCGAGTGGCTGGCGGGCATCTTCTCCGTGGCCGATATCGCCATGGTCACCACGCTGGAAAACCTGCGCGGCACCGCTCTTGTGGCAGAGCAGCCAGGGCTGGTGCGTTACATGCAGCGGGCCAAGGATCGCCCGGCCTTCCAGCGCGCACTCGATGCGCAGCTGGCCGACTTCACCGGTTCGCCCCCCGAAGGATGGGACAACTGACAGGATCGAACAGCAAGGAGGATTGCGATGTATATCCAGGGTTTCGTCGTGCCCGTTCCGGCCGACAAGAAGGAAGAATACCGCAAGGTCGCCCAGACTTTCGTCGATCTGATGAAGCCTCACGGCCTGGTCGAAGTGGTCGAGGCGTGGGAGGCCGACGTGCCCGACGGCAAGGTCACCGATTTCCGCCGCGCGGTGAAATTGGAGGAAGGCGAGAAGGTAGTGATCTCGTGGGTCATCTGGCCCGACAAGGCCACCAGCGATGCCGCGCACGAACAGATGACACACAACATGGGCATGGACATGGAAATGCCGTTCGATGGCAAGCGCATGATCTGGGGCGGGTTCGAGCCGCTCGTCGTTTACGGGAGGGACTGACCCATGGCAGGTGAATTCATCTGGTACGAACTGATGACGCCCGACCCCGCCGGGGCCGCCGCCTTCTATGGCGCCGTGGTGCACTGGACAATACCTGCCACCGGCGATGCCATGCCCAATGGTTCGAACTATCGCCTGATCACGCGGCCCGATGGCGGCACGGCAGGCGGTATGCTCGAACTGACCCCGCCGATGGTGGAGCACGGCGCGCGGCCCTTGTGGCTCCCCTATCTCCATACGCCCGATATCGAGGCCACGATCAACAAGGCCGTTGCCCTGGGTGCCAGCGTGCATATGGGACTGCAGGAACTGCCCGCAGGCCGCATGGCGATGCTGGGCGATCCCGGTGGGGCGCCGTTCTATGTGATGGATCCCACCCCGCCCGAAGGCCAGCCCGACGCCAAGAGCGACGTTTTCTCCGAAACCGCCACCCATCGCTGCGGCTGGAACGAGCTAGCCGCGCCCGATGAGCAGGCCGCGCGCGATTTCTACTCCGGCCTGTTCGGCTGGGAGAGCCCCGACGGGATGGATATGGGGCCGCAGGGCCGATATCACTTCGTTGCGCATGGCGGGCAGACACTGGGGGCGATCTATCGGCAGGGCAACGAAGAGGCGGGCTGGCGGTTCTACTTCCGCGTGCCCGACATCGATGCCGCCATTTCGCGGGTAACCGGCAACGGCGGTACCGTTATCGATGGCCCGCACGATGTTCCCGGTAACGACCGGGTGATCCTCGCCAGGGATCCGCAGGGGGCAACCTTTGGCCTGGCAGGAGCGATAGAATGAGCACAGCAAACCCCGCAACCATCTGCCTGTGGTTCCACAGCGGCGCAGGCGAAGCCGCGCGGTTCTATGCCGCCACCTTCCCCGACAGCTCGGTAGGGGTGGTGACCACGGCCCCCACCAATTTTCCCGGTGGCAAGGCGGGCCAGGAATTGACCGTGGACTTCACCGTGATGGGTATTCCCTGCATGGGCCTCAACGGCGGCGACGCCTTTACCCAGAGCGAGGCGTTCTCGTTTCAGGTCCATACCGACACGCAGGAGGAAACCGACCGCTACTGGAATGCCATCGTCGGCAATGGCGGCGAGGAAAGCGCCTGCGGCTGGTGCAAGGACAAATGGGGCCTGTCATGGCAGATCACGCCGCGCGTGCTGAGCAAGGCCCTGTCCAGCCCCGACGAAGCAACCCGTGCCCGCGTATTCCAGGCGATGATGACCATGCGCAGGATCGATATTGCCGCAATCGAGGAGGCGCTCGATGGTTGAGCCAGTATTCGAAATCTACGGCCATCCCTTCTCGTCCTACACGTGGAAGGCGCTGATCCCGTTCTATGCGCTGGATATCCCGTTCACCTTCCACGAGGTGATGCCCGGCGGGGACGACCTGGTTTCGTCGGCCAGTCCGCTGGGCAAATTCCCGCTATTGGTCGACGGCAATTCGGTGTTGTTCGAAGCCACGGTGATCATCGAACACCTGGCCGCCACCCTCCCGCAAGCGCGCAGCCTGATCCCGGCCGATCCGGCAGCGGCAGTCGAAGCTCGCATGTTGGACCGGGTGTTCGACCTGTCGATCCAGGGCAGTTCTTTTCCGGTGGTGGCTGCCTATATGGCAAGCCCGGATAACCCCGATCAGGCGGTAATCGTCAAGGCCAGGGCCGACCTCTTGCGCGCCTATGCCTGGCTGGAACGCTATCTGGAACGAAAGCCGATCCCCGCCGAAATCACCCTGGTCACCTGCGCGGCGGCACCGGCGCTGTTCTATGCCGACTGGATCGAGGAGATACCAGCCAGCGCCCCCAAGCTGCGCCAGTTCCGCGCCGACCTGCTGGCCTTGCCCGCCGTGGCCCGCTGCGTGGATGATGCGCGGCCGTTTCGCGGCTGGTTTCCGCCGGGTGCCCCCGACCGAGATTAGGTCTAAGGATCAAATAGATGACTGCCGAACTTGTCATTACCCGCCATATCGAAGCCGCGCCTGAAAAGGTTTGGGATGTCATGGCCAACCGCAAGGCCGAATGGTGGTGCCCCAAGCCCTGGCGCGCCGAATTCGATGTGGATGAACAGTGCCCGATGGGCCGCACTGAGGTGACCATGTATGGCCCCGATGGCGAAGTTCATCCGCACAACGGCATCTACCTCGCATTTGATCCGGGCAAGCGCTTTGCCTCGACCGATGCGATCGTGGGCGATCTCCAACCCGCCGGGCCGTTCATGATCGGCATCTGGGAAATCGAGCCCGAAGGCAGCGGAACCCGCTACACCGCCCGCGCCGGCCACTGGAAGGAAGCGGACGCCCAGAGCCACAAGGACATGGGCTTCGAGCATGGCTGGGGCGCCTGTGCGGACCAGTTGAAGGCTCTGTGCGAAGCGGATTGACCACCGCCAATGTTCCTGTATTGTTCTGATCAGACGCGAACCCGGAGTGCCTGCGATGGCGGACTATACCTTCTTCTTCAATCCGATGAGCCGGGCACGGATTGCCCGCTGGGCATTGCACGAAGTCAATGCCGATTATGAAGCGGTGTTGGTGGACTGGGGCCAGAAGCCTGCCGGCCTGCTCGCTGCCAATCCGATGGGCAAGCTGCCGACCATCATCCACCACACTGCCAGCGGCGACCATGTGGTGAGCGAAGGCGCGGCGGTTTGCCATTACCTGGCCGAGGCGGAAGGATCGGACCTGCTGCCCACGGCTGCCGAGAAGGCCAGCTATTTCCGCTGGCTGTTCTTCGCTGCCGGGCCGATCGAAGCCGCCACCACGGCACGCGCGATGGGCTGGGAAGTGCCGGAAGGGCAGGAAGGGACGGCCGGCTTCGGTACCTACGATCGCATGGTCGATACTCTCGACTGGTGGCTGTCGGGCAACCATTTTGCCTGCGGCGAGCGCTTCACCATGGCCGATGTCTATCTGGGCAGCCAGGTCAACTGGGGCGTGGAGTTCAAATCGCTGCCCGATCGGTCCAGCTTCGCCGCCTATGCGGAACGGGTCTGCGCCCGGCCCGCCTATCGCGAGGCGCTGGCAATTGATTTGGCCATGGTCGGCGAAGTGCAGCCGGAAGCCTGACCGGTCACGCGAAGGCGGCCGCCTTGCGCAGCAACTGGTAGGCTTCGACCACGCGCTGTAGTCGGTCCTCGTGCCGCCGGTCGCCGCCATTGCGATCCGGGTGGTACTTGCGCACCAGCTCGGAATAGCGGCGGCGAAGGCCCTGCCGGTCAGCCTCGGAACCCAGCCCCATGACCAGAAGCGCCTCGCGTTCGCGCGCGGTGAAGCGGACCACGTGGACGTGCTCTGCCGCCCGGCCCGCCGCCGCCCGGCGGATCTGGCCCGCCCGCGCGCCGATGGCATCCAGCGGATCGGTGAAATCGGACCAGCGCGGAACGCCGTCGATCCCGGCAGTGGGGCGAAAGGCGCGCACTTCGGTCTGCCAGCCGGCCACCGGCGATTGCGCGGCGATGATCTCCTCGCTGTCCATGCCTTCGAAGAAATTGTAACCTGCATTGAAGGCGCGCACATGGTCGAGGCAGAACCAGCGCCATTGCCCCGGACCGTCAAACCCGTGGCGGCGTTCACCCGGAGCCCGGAATTCGCCTTCCTCTTGGCAACCCGGCGCTTCGCAAGCGCGCCCCTGGCTGTCATACCGTCCGTGAAACCGTGCTTCGCCCATCCGCTTGAAAATGGGCCATGGGGCCCCAGATGAAAACCCCCACAGGAGTGAAAATATGCCCGGACCGCTGCAAACCGAGATGGAAATGCTGCTCAACCGCAAGCTCGGCCCCTCTCACCTTGAGGTGATCAACGACACTGCCAACCACCTTGGCCATGCAGGCGACGACGGCAGCGGCGAATCGCATTTCACCGTGGTGATCGAAAGCGCGGAATTTGCCGGCAAGAGCAGGCTGGAACGCCAGCGCATGGTCAACAGCGCACTGGGTGACATCCCCGGCACCCGCGTCCACGCCTTGGCGATCAAGGCGCGTGCTCCGGGAGAAGCCGCGTGATTACCGAGACCATAAACCCCGTCACCCACGACCTCGGCCAGTTCCAGGTGCGCCGCGTTCTGCCCAGCCGCAGCCGCACGATGGTGGGGCCGTTTATCTTCGTGGACCAGTTCGGCCCGGCCACGATGGACCTTGGCGCAGGCATGGACGTGCGCCCGCACCCGCACATCAACCTCGCCACGGTCACCTGGCTGTTTGGCGGCGAGCACGCGGGCGCGATCGAGCATCGCGACAGTCTTGGCACCTTTTCCACCATCCGCCCAGGCACGGTGAACCTGATGACGGCCGGCAAGGGCATCGTCCATTCGGAGCGATCCCCCGCCGACGAGCGGGACAAGGGCGCGCGGCTCTATGGCATGCAGACCTGGCTGGCCCTGCCCGATGGTCAGGAGGAGATCGACCCCGCGTTCGAGGCGGTGAGCGACCTCCCGCTGATTGAGGATGGCGGAACCCGCGCCACGATCATCATGGGCAGCTTGTGGGGTGCGAGCGCGCCGACCACAACTCACGCCCAGACGATCTACGCCGAAATCAACCTCGCCCCCGGCGGCAGCCTGCCAATCGACAACAGCGCCGACGAACGCGCGGTCATGCTGGTGGGCGGTGAAGCCACGCTCGATGGCACGGCACTGGAACCCTACACCCTCCACATCCTCGCGCCCGGCGCTACGATGCGGCTATCATCGGCCAGTGGCGGCAAGGTGATGCTGCTGGGCGGCGAGGCTTTTGCTACCAAGCGCCACGTGTGGTGGAACTTCGTCTCGTCCGATCGCGAACGGATCAATCAGGCCAAGCATGACTGGAGCGAAGGCCGCTTCCCGGTGGTGCCGGGCGATGCAGAGGAATTCATCCCGCTGCCCGAAGTCGCCAAGACGGTGAGCTACCTCTAGTTGCGGGTAGCCGCCGGACCCGAGCGGATGGATGAGTAGTCTTCCTCCGCGCGGCGCATCTGGGCGGTTCCATCGGCAATCAGGCGCTCTCCGGCAATCCGCGATGCATCGGCTTCGCGCAGCCGGGTTTCCTCTCTCGTGAGGTCGGTGCGGGCCTTGGCGATGCGGCTGCGGGCCTGTTCGGCCTGGCGGTTGCCCTGCTCGACCATGCGCGTACCGCGGTTGACGCTGTCCTGGCCCGATGACCAGGCATCGCCATAGTCGGCAATGGCAGCGCCGCGTTCGGAAATGCGCTCGCCTGCTGTCATCGGGGCCGAGCCACCGGTAGCGCAGCCTGCAAGCAGGAGCGCGGAAAGGGCGGAAAGCGAAAGGATTGAACGGGTCATGATGGAATTCCTGCAGGATTGGTCGAATGAATACGAACCACCCTGTTGGATCCATATAATCACGATAGAATTTTCGGTGACGCGGATTAACGGACGGTACGCTATCCGGTTCCCGATAAAAGTCATGGATGACGGCGCCCTCGGGTGCCGCTAGGTAGCGTCGCCATGAAGCACATTGCATTTGCTGCGGCTCTCGCTGCAACCCTCGCCGCCGCTCCCTCAGCTGCCCAGCAGCGGCAGGACGTCACCCAATCCTCGGCATGGTTCAACCGCCAGCAATCGGCGCTGGCCGAGCTTTCGCCGGATGATGGCTGGGCGGTGCTGGAAGGCGGCGTGCGTTTTCGCCGCGTGGCAGGCGAAGGCACCGGCCCTGCCCCCACCCTGCGCGATATCGTCAGCGTGCATTACAGCGGCAGGCTGACTAACGGCGCGGTGTTCGATTCCACCGATGGCGGCGATCCGGCCACTTTCCCGCTGGGGCAGCTGGTGCGCGGTTGGCAGGTGGCGATCCCCTATATGGGCGTGGGCGACACGGCGGAAATCGCCCTGCCCGCCGAACTGGGATATGGCCCGCGCGGCGCAGGCCCGATCCCGCCGGGCGCGACCTTGTTTTTCACCATCGAGCTGGTGGACATGATGGTGCCGCCGGGGCGGTGAGTTCCAGATCCTCCCTGTCGCGAAGCGATGGGGAGGTGGCAGCGCGTAGCGCTGACGGAGGGGTGTTCAGGCGGTTGCGCCCACCCCTCCACCACCCTTCGGGCGGTCCCCCTCCCCATTTGCGCCTCGCGAAAACAGGGAGGAATATTAGCCCATCCACTCCACCCAGGCGCCATGCGGGTGCGCTTGGGCCAGTTGCACCACTTGCTCGCCATCGGGCCAGTACTTTACCGTCAATTCGTGGCGGAAGGTGGTGCGGTTGGTCTCCACCCTGATCCACGCCAGCGGCTTTTCCGCAGTCGCCCGCTTGCCCGCCGCATTCATCATGTCACGGATCGCATCGCGGGTGGCTTGCGGCAGGTATTGCCACATCACGGTGTGGAACAGCACGCGGGTGACGCCCGCCTCCTGATCTTCTGCCAAGCGCTGCGCCACGAATTCCGCCGCGTCCATCTGCACGAGGTCGGGTGCCTCTTCGGTCGCCAGCGCAATTGCCACGTCCATCCGCGTCATCCGCTCGGTGGCGTCGGCCCAGATATAGGCCTTGAGCCTTTGCGCCTGATCCACATCGGTCAGGTCCACCGGCGCGATATCGCAGCCTTTTACGCTGACGATCTCCACCGGATAGGCGGGCGGCGGCCAGCCGCGCCATTCGGGCACGATCTGCATGGGCGAGCCATGCGGGCCAGCTTTCACCCCGCCAAGATCATAGCCATAGCGCGCCATCATCGTGTTGATACCGGCGCTGGCACCAATCTCGATCAGTTCGAACCGTGGCGCAAGGTGACCGGACAGCCACATCAGCCCCGCCATCACACAGGACGATCGACCGGCCTCGTTCGTCTGCGGCGGGCCGTCGAGCCACGGCAGCAGCGCATCATCAAATTGCAGCGCCACCTCGCGCACCAGGGCATCGACCTGCTCCTGCCTGGTCACCTTTCCGGCATAGACCGGGACGAGCAGGTCGGTCTGGCCGGTCAGGTGGAGGAAGTGCAGCCCGCCCGCCATGCGCAGCGGCATGGCGTCTTCCAAGCTGAGGCCGGGCCAGTTTGCCATCCGCTGGCCGGTCTTCGTGCCCGCCGCAATCATCGCCAGTTCTCCGCGAATGATCCGGGCGTTGATCGGGGCGCCTGCTTCCTCCGAATGACGCGCCTGCCATTCGATCGCCTCGGCCACGTCGGCGATTTCCATCACTCTGGGCAGATCATTGTTCGCCAATTGCGTTGCCCTTTCGGCCTGTTGAAACTACATCGCGCGGCCATGACCGACACGCACAGCCGCCCCCTGACTTTCGCCGTGCCCAAGGGCCGCATCCTCGACGAGGCGCTGCCGGTGATGGCGCGCGCCGGCGTGGTGCCGGATTCCAGCTTCCACGACAAGGCCGACCGCTCGCTCAGTTTTGCCTGCGAGGGTTCGGATATGCGGGTGATCCGCGTGCGCGCCTTTGACGTGGCGACATTCGTGGCCTTCGGCGCAGCGCAGGCCGGGATCGTGGGATCGGACGTGATCGAGGAGTTCAACTATTCCGAGCTCTACGCCCCGGTCGATCTCGACATCGGCCATTGCCGCCTGTCTGTGGCCGAGCCTGCGCAGGGCTCCAGCTATGCCCCCGGCGTGGCCAGCCACTTGCGCGTGGCGACCAAGTATCCCGGCATCACCAAGCGCTGGTTCGAGGCCAAGGGCGTGCAGGCCGAATGCGTCAAGCTGAACGGTGCGATGGAACTGGCCCCCTCGCTGGGCCTTGCGGGCCGGATCGTGGACCTTGTCTCCACCGGCAAGACACTGGCGCAGAACGGACTGATCGAGACCGAAATCATGATGCAGGTCAGCGCCCGGCTGATCGTCAACCGCGTGGCGCTGAAAACCGATCCGCGCGTGGCGGCGCTGGTCGAGCGGTTCCGCGCCGATGCCGAGCAGGCGTCCACCTGATGCAGATGCTCCGCACCTCGCAGCCCGATTTCGCCAAGCTGTTCGCCCGCGTGGTCAATGACCGGCGCGAGAGCGACAAGGACGTCGGCCATGTCGTGCAGCAAATCATCACCCGCGTGCGCGCCGAAGGCGATGCCGCGCTGGTGGACCTGACGCGGCGCTATGACGGGTTCGAACTGGCGCAGGATGGCTGGCAGATCGGCAAGGACGTCTGCGCCGCCGCCTTTGCCGACCTCGATCCCGGCCTGCGCACCGCGCTCGAAACCGCCGCCAATCGCATCCGCGCCTACCACGAATCTCAGATGCCAGCCGACCGCGACTATACCGACGAGCAGGGCGTGCGCCTCGGCGCGCGGTGGACCGCAGTCGAGGCCGCGGGCCTTTATGTCCCTGGCGGGCGGGCGAGCTATCCTTCCAGCCTGCTGATGAACGCAATCCCTGCGCGGGTGGCGGGCGTCGAGCGGCTGGTCGTCGCCACGCCCACACCGAAGGGCGAGGTCAACCCGCTGGTGCTGGCTGCCGCCCACCTTGCAGGCGTGGACGAAGTCTGGCGCATTGGCGGCGCCCAGGCCATTGCCGCGCTCGCCTATGGCACCGACAGCATCGCGCCGGTCGATGTCATCACCGGCCCTGGCAATGCCTTCGTGGCCGAAGCCAAGCGCCAGCTATACGGCGTCGTCGGCATCGACATGGTGGCCGGGCCGAGCGAGATCCTGGTTATCTCCGACAACAAGTCCGATCCCGACTGGATCGCCGCCGACCTGCTGAGCCAGGCCGAGCACGATCCCACCTCGCAATCGATCCTGATTACCGACGACCTGGCCTTTGCCCGGCTGGTGGAAGATGCGGTGGACGTGATGTGCGCCAGCCTTTCCACCAACCGCACCGCCCGTGCATCGTGGGAAGATTACGGCGTGATCATCGTAGTGGACGACCTTTTGGCAGAGGCCCCGGCACTGGCAAACCGGCTGGCGGCGGAACACGTCGAACTGGCCGTGGACGATCCCGAAGCGCTGTTTGCAAACATCCGCCACGCGGGCAGCGTGTTCCTTGGCCGCCATACGCCCGAGGCCGTGGGCGACTATGTTGCCGGGCCGAACCACGTGCTGCCAACCGGTCGCCGCGCGCGGTTTTCCAGCGGGCTGTCGGTGCTCGATTTCATCAAGCGCACCAGCTTCATCCAGCTCGACGAAGCGGCCTTGGCGGCAATCGGCCCCGCCGCCGTGGCGCTGGCCGGTGCGGAAGGGCTTCCCGCCCACGCCAAATCGGTGCAGGTGCGCCTGCCATGAGCAAACCTGCAAAATCCACCGCCCGCTCCGCCGCCCGGCTCGCCGCCGTCCAGGCCCTGTACCAGTACCACATGGAAAAGACGCCGCCCGCCCGGCTGCTCAACGAATTCCACCAGCACCGCCTGGGCCGGGAAATCGAGGATGAGCAATATGCCGAGGCCGAGGTGGCCTTCTTCGACGACCTTGTCAGCGGCACCATCGCCCGCGCGGAAGAAATCGACGCGCTGGTTGCGTCCAAGCTGTCCGAAGGCTGGAGCCTGACGCGGCTCGACAAGACCATGGTCCAGATCCTACGCGTGGGCACTTACGAACTGCTCGCCCGCGCCGACGTGCCGACGGGCGCTGCGATCAGCGAATATGTCGACGTGGCCCACGCCTTCTTCGAGGAGCGCGAGGCGAAATTCGTCAACGGGCTGCTCGATGCGGTCGCCAAAGAGGTGCGGCAATAGTCCTGCATCCGTTCGTGTCGAGCCCATCGACTTCGCTCAGGATAAACTTCGGACCTGAATGGCCCGAAGTCGAGACACCTGCTGCAAACGGTTCTCGACTTCGCTCGAACCGAACGGCAGGTAGGGAATATGGTTGAAGTCGATTTCATCCAATCCCTGCGCGCGCTGGCCCGCCATCCGGCTGCACGCGGTCTTGATGACGACTGCGCCGTGCTGGAACTGGGCGGCGAAACGCTGATCCTGACTCACGACATGATGGTCGAAGGCACACACTACCTTGCGGGTGCCGACATGGCCGATGTGGCCTGGAAGCTGGTCGCCACCAACCTGTCTGACCTCGCTGCCAAAGGGGCAGAGCCGCTTGGCGTGCTGCTGGGCCACATGCTGGGCGCAGGCGACGAGCGGTTCGTTGCCGGGATGGCAGAGGTACTGTCCCAATATGATGTCCCGCTGCTGGGCGGCGATACGACCGCGGGCAATGGAACCCGCAGCCACGGCCTCACCGCCATCGGCCGCGCCACGTTTACCCCTGTTCCTTCGCGCAGCGGCGCACAGCCGGGCGACGGTCTCTGGGTCACAGGATCGCTCGGCGCGGCAATGCCGGGCTACGAAGCTCTGCGCGACGGAACCGGCGGCGACCACGCGGCTTACTCGCGTCCAACGGCGCTGGTGGCCGAGGGCCGAGCGCTGGCGCCGCATGTCAGCGCGATGATGGACGTGTCCGACGGCCTGCTGCTCGATGCCTTCCGCATGGCGCAGGCCAGCGGCGTGTCGATCGCCATCGACGGCGGTTCAGTGCCCGTTGCCGACGCCTCGAGGCGTCTGGAATGCCTGACCTGGGGCGATGATTACCAGCTCCTGTTCACCCTTCCCCCCGGTGTCGAACTGCCCGTTCCGGCCACCCAGATCGGCCAGGTGGAGGTGCCCGGTTTCGCCCCGCTGTACCTTGATGGCGAGCCTTTGGTGAACGCGGCGGGGCTCGGTTACTCCCACTCGGCATAGTCCCTCCGGAAAGCCCGGACCTTTTGCGCTTGCGCACCTAGGCGGGGCAAACTAGCCATAAGGTCTTGCGGACCCGGAAACCCGGGCCGTTTTCATATTGGAGAGGGGGAATCTTGGTCATGGACCTTGTAATTCTATCTATTTTTCTTGGCGGACTTGCCATCATCTATGGCATCTTCACCAGCAAGCAGGTGCTCAGCGCCAGCCCGGGCAATGCCCGGATGCAGGAAATCGCCGCCGCCATCCAGGAAGGCGCACAAGCCTACCTGAAGCGCCAGTACACCACCATTGCCGTGGTCGGCGTGGTCGTTGCCATACTTGTCTATCTGTTCCTTGGAACCGTGCCGACCACCGGCTTCGTTATCGGTGCGATCCTGTCGGGCGTGGCGGGCTTCATCGGGATGAACATCTCGGTGCGCGCCAATGTCCGCACGGCAGAAGCGGCCAGCAAGGGCCTGCAACAGGGCCTGACCCTGGCCTTCCGCGCAGGTGCCATAACCGGCATGCTGGTGGCGGGCCTCGCTCTCCTCGCGATTGCCGTGTTCTACTGGTACCTGACCGGCCCGGCCGGTTTTGCCGTCAATAGCCGCACCGTGATCGACGGGCTGGTGGGCCTGGCCTTCGGCGCCTCGCTGATCTCCATCTTCGCGCGCCTAGGCGGCGGCATCTTCACCAAGGCGGCCGACGTGGGCGCGGACCTTGTGGGCAAGGTCGAAGCCGGTATCCCGGAAGATGACCCCCGCAACCCCGCCGTGATCGCCGATAACGTGGGCGACAACGTGGGCGACTGCGCCGGCATGGCCGCCGACCTGTTCGAAACCTATGTCGTCACCGTGGGTGCCACCATGGTCCTCACCGCCCTGCTGCTGAGCGGCGCGGGCGATCTGCTCGAACCGCTGATGGCCCTGCCGCTGCTGATCGGCGGCGTGTGTATCGTCACCTGCATCATCGGCACCTATTGCGTCCGCCTGGGAGGCGGGACCAACGTAATGGGCGCGATGTACAAGGGCTTCCTTGTCAGCGCAGTGCTGGCGGTCCCCGCGATCTGGTTTGCCACCGATTATGCCATCGGCACCGCAACCGTGATCCCGGGCACCGACTTTACCGGCCGGTCGCTGTTCTACTGTTCGCTGCTTGGCCTGGTCGTCACCGGGCTCATTATCTGGATCACCGAATACTACACCGGCACGGCCTATCGCCCTGTCCGCTCGATCGCCAAGGCTTCGGAAACGGGCCACGGCACCAATGTGATCCAGGGCCTCGCCATAAGCCTGGAATCGACCGCCCTTCCGACGCTGGTGATCGTTACCGGCATCGTGGTGGCCTTCCAGCTCGCCGGCGTCCTGGGCATTGCCTATGCCGCTACCGCGATGCTGGCGCTGGCGGGCATGGTCGTGGCGCTCGATGCCTATGGACCGGTCACCGACAATGCCGGCGGCATTGCCGAAATGGCCGGGCTGGATGACAGCGTGCGCGAGAAGACCGACCTGCTCGACGCTGTCGGCAACACCACCAAGGCTGTGACCAAGGGTTATGCCATCGGTTCGGCCGGGCTTGCCGCCCTGGTGCTGTTTGCCGCCTATACGGCCGATCTGAGGGAGTATTTCCCCGAACAGACGGTCAACTTCAGTCTCGAAAACCCCTACGTTATCGTCGGCCTGTTCCTCGGCGCGCTGCTCCCGTACCTGTTCGGTGCGATGGGCATGACCGCCGTGGGCCGCGCTGCCGGTGACGTTGTGATCGACGTGCGCAACCAGTTCCGCGAGAACCCGGGCATCATGGCCGGGACCAGCAAGCCGGACTATGCCCGCACGGTGGACCTTGTCACCAAGGCCGCGATCAAGGAGATGATCATCCCCTCGCTGCTGCCGGTGCTGGCACCGATCGTGGTCTATTTCGTGATCACCGCCGTGGCCGGTCAGGAGAACGGCTTTGCCGCGCTTGGTGCCCTGCTGCTGGGTGTGATCGTGGGCGGCCTGTTCGTGGCCCTGTCGATGACTGCCGGTGGCGGTGCATGGGACAATGCCAAGAAGTACATCGAGGACGGCAACCACGGCGGCAAGGGCAGTGAAGCCCACAAGGCTGCGGTGACCGGCGATACGGTGGGCGATCCCTACAAGGATACTGCCGGTCCTGCCGTCAACCCGATGATCAAGATCACCAATATCGTGGCCCTGCTGCTCCTGGCCGCACTCGCCTGACAAACGGCCCATTACAAACGGCCGGGTCCCGGTTCGGGACACACGACCGAAAAAGCGCCTGAACCCTGCCCGGCATGTGTCGGGCAGGGTTTTCTTTACCCTTTCAATTAATCTTTCGTTCCGTCCGCCGTCCTAGAGGTTAACGGCGGATTGCTTGGGGCGTCCGTAGAAAGGTTAACGCTTCTTGGCTGCCTATGCGCATGTTTCTGCGACAATCCTTACCGAGCGCACATCAATTCCTAACGATGCGCGAGTGGAGTTGGTGACCCTGCGGCTGGATGCCCGCCACTGGCGTGACTGCCAGGCCGCGACCATTATCGCCCGGTGGGATGCGCTGGCTGCAAAGGCAGTTGAACCCAACCCGTTCTACGAAAGCTGGTACCTCCTCCCCTCGCTCCGCGCGCTCGATACGGCAGACCGGGTCGAGCTGTTGTGGCTGGAGGAAGATGGCCGCCTGGTCGGTCTAATGCCGGTCCGCCGCCACCCTGCCTACTATGGCTACCCGGTGCCCCACCTGCGCAACTGGGTGCACGACAACTGCTTTTGTGGCCTGCCGCTGGTTGCGCCGGGCAGGGAACGCCAGTTCTGGCGCGCCGTACTGGACTGGTGCGACAGCAATGCCGGTAGCAGCCTGTTCCTGCACCTGATGCAGATGCCGGGCACCGGCCCGCTCCACCTTGCTCTCAAGGCCGAGCTGGAAGCCCAGCAACGCGGCGCGACCACCGTGCTGGCGGAAGACCGCGCCCTCCTTGCCAGCGAGCTTGCCCCGGAAGCCTATTTCGAAGCATCGCTCGGCGGCAAGAAGCGCAAGGAACTGCGCCGCCAATACCGCCGCCTTGCCGAAGAAGGTGTGCTGCAAGTCGAACGGTCGCGAGGTGCCGAAGGTATCGTACAGTGGACCGCGCAGTTCCTCGAACTCGAAACTCGGGGCTGGAAAGGCCGGGCGGGCTCTTCGCTGGCGGCTGACCCGGCCACGACCGCCCTGTTCCGCGCCAGTCTGGGAGGCGCTGCCGAGCGTGGAAAGCTCGAACGGCTGGCGCTCACCCTGGATGGGCGCCCCATCGCCATGCTGGCGACATTCCTCGCCCCGCCCGGTGCCTTTTCCTACAAGACCGCTTTCGACGAGGCCTTTGCCCGCTTCTCGCCCGGCGTCCTGCTGCAGCACGAGGCCCTGCAAATGTTGGCCGATAGCGAGGTGCAGTGGGTGGATAGCTGCGCTGCGCCCGATCACGCGATGATCGACCACATCTGGCGCGAACGCCGACGCATCGCCCGTCACTCGATCGCCATTGGCGGCCGGATGCGGCGTCACATCTTCACCCTGCTCGCCCGGCGCGAGACAGGTCGCGTTCCGGGGGGAATTGCATGATCGAGCCCAAACACAGTCGCCAGCGCCAGCCCATGCCCGTGCCGCGCTTCTTCGGCGGTCATTCGCGCGCCGATTTTGCCGCGTCCTATCCCGAAGGCGCGCACAAGCTGGGCCACGAACTGGTCGAGCATCCGATGCTGGAGCTGGAAGCCCTGGCCCAGTTGGCCGAACTGCTTCCCGCGTCGTCGATCGAGTACAATCGCGGCGATGTGCCGGTGGGCCTGGAAGGCAAGGCCAAGACGACCGGACTGACGATCGGCGAGACCATCCGCGGGATCGATACCAGCAACAGCTGGGCCGTGCTCAAGCGTGTCGAACAGGTGCCCACCTATCGGGCGCTAATGGACGAATTGCTGGGCGAACTGCGGCCGATCATCGAACACCGCACCGGCCGCCTGATGAAGCCGCAGGGGTTCATCTTCATCTCCAGCCCAGATGCGGTCACCCCCTATCACTTTGATCCGGAACACAACATCCTGCTGCAGCTGCGCGGCGAGAAGACCATGACGATCTTCCCGGCCGGTTCCGCCCGCTTTGCGCCGGATGAAGTGCACGAAACCTATCACCGCGGCGGCAAGCGCGAATTGGCCTGGCAGGAGAGCTTCGTGCGTGACGGCGTGCCCTTCCGCATCACGGCCGGCGAGGCGATCTATGTCCCGGTCATGGCACCGCATTTCGTGCGCAATGGCCCCAAGGTCTCGATATCGCTGTCGATAACCTGGCGCAGCGACTGGAGCTTTGCCGAGGCTGATGCGCGTGCTTTCAATGGTTTGTTGCGTCGCTGGGGCATAAACCCCAAGCCGCCCAAGCGGTGGCCGGCAAGCAACAGTGCCAAGGCGCTGGCCTGGCGGATTGTCCGCAAGATGCCCTGGAGCGATTGACGAACGCGCCCGTGCCGCCCATGGGCATCGCGATGTCATCTGCCCAACGCCCGAATCCGACTCCGGAAGAGCTGGTCGCCGATCTCATGCTGCTGCTCGACCTTGAGCAGCGCGGCGGAGACCTGTTTGTCGGCCGCCGCCATCCCGAAGGCATGGGGCGCGTATTTGGTGGCCAGGCTGTGGCCCAGGCACTGGGCGCGGCGCGGCGCACCGTTCCGGCCGAACGCTTCACCCATTCGCTCCACGCCTACTTCCTCCGCCCGGGGACCGACGAGCATCCGATCGAATTCCGCGTAAAGCGGGATCTCGATGGCCGCAGCTTCTCCAACCGCCGGGTGGTCGCCAGCCAGAAAGGGGAGCCGATCCTCAACCTGACGGCGAGCTTTCACCTGCCGCAGGAGGGGTTGGAGCACCAACTGGCGCAGATGCCCGACGTACCGCCGCCGGAAAGCCTGCGCCCCGATTCCGAAATCCGCCGTGAAGTGGCCGAGACCCTGCCGGACAGCCCGATCAGGCGTCTGCTGCTGCGCCCGCGCGCGATCGACTTCCGCTCGGTGGAGCCGCGCGACTGGCTCGATCCGCATGTGCGCGAACCAAAGGCGCATTGCTGGTTCCGCACTGTCGCCAGCCTGCCCGATTACCGCCCGATCCACCGCGCGGTGCTCGCCTACACTTCCGATTTCCAGCTGCTTTCCACCGCCATGCAGCCGCACGGCGTGTCGATGCACCTGGGCCAGGTGAAAGGTGCCAGCATCGACCATGCGATCTGGTTCCACGACGACTTCCGCGCCGATGACTGGCTGCTCTATGTCACCGACAGCCCCTGGTCGGGCCGGTCGCGCGGATTCGGGCGCGGGCAGATTTTTTCCCGCGATGGCCGCCTTGTCGCCAGCGTGGCGCAGGAAGGCATGATGCGGCCGACCGGAGCCTGAGTTCTCTCGCTACCCTGCGGGGTGGTAGAAGTCATAGATCAGCTGCGCCACGCTCTCGCTGACACCGGGCACCTTCTTCAGGTCATCCAGCGCCGCTGCCCGCACCTTGCCCGCCGTGCCGAAGGCCAGCAGCAGTGCGCGCTTCCTCGCCGGACCGATGCCGGGTATCTCGTCGAGCGGGCTGGCTGAAATGGCCCGGCTGCGTTTGTCCCGATGGGCGCCGATGACATAGCGATGGACCTCGTCGCGCAGGCGCTGGGCCAGGAACAGCACCGGCGAAGAGGTAGGCAGCATCTTCTCGCGCCCGTCGGGAAAGTGGAACACCTCGCGCCCCTCGCGTCCGTGGTGCGGGCCCTTGGCAATGGCGATCAGCGGAACGTCCTCGATCCCCAGCTCCTCCAGCGTGTCGCGAACCGTGCTCATCTGGCCCTTGCCGCCATCAATCAGCACCAGATCGGGCCACATGCCGCTGGTGCGCTCCGGATCTTCCTCCATCGCACGTGAAAAGCGCCGCTGCATGACTTCGCGCATCATGGCGAAATCGTCATTCGTCTGCGCGGTCTTGATGTTGAACTTGCGGTACTGGTTCTTGATGAAGCCTTCCGGCCCCGCCACGATCATGGCGCCAACCGCCTTGGTACCCTGAATATGGCTGTTGTCATAGACTTCGATCCGCCGCGGAATGTCGGGCAATTCGAGGAATTCGGCCAGTTCACGCAGGGTGCGCGCCTGGGTGCCGCTCTCGGCCAGCCGCCGGTCGAGCGCTTCGGCCGCATTACGGCTGGCCTGCTCCATCAGCCGCCGCCGGTCACCCCGCTGCGGCACCGAGATCTCGACCTTGCGATCGGCCAGAACGCCCAGCGCCTGGGCCAGTAGCTCGCTTTCGGGCAAGTCGCGATCCACCAGCACCATGCGTGGCGGCGGCACTTCTTCATAGAATTGCGCCAGCACGCGGGCCAGCACCTCGTCTTCGGCTACGTCCTGGATGTGGCTGGGGAAGAAGGCGCGGTGCCCCCAGTTCTGCCCACCCCGGATGAAGAACCCCTGGATGGCGATCTGTCCGCCCTTGGCCGCCAGGGCGAAGACATCGGCATCGCCCACCCCTTCGGCATTGATCGCCTGGGTGCCCTGGATAAATTGGGCTGCACGCAGCCGGTCGCGCAGCATGGCGGCAGTCTCGAAATCGAGCGCTTCGGCGGCTGCCGCCATCTGCACTTCGATCTTGCGCTGCACCGCGTCGCTCTTGCCCGACAGGAACTGCTTGGCTTCGCCCACCAGCTCGGCATAGCCCGCTTCGTCGATCCGGCCCACGCAGGGCGCGGAACAGCGCTTGATCTGGTAGAGCAGGCACGGCCGGTCGCGGCGCGAGAAGAAGCTGTCGGTGCAAGACCGCAGCAGAAACAGCTTCTGCAGCGCATTGATCGTGGTGTTGACGCTGCCCGCACTGGCGAAAGGCCCGTAATAGGCGCCCTTGGCCTTGCGCGCCCCGCGATGCTTCATGATGCGGGGGAAATCGTGGCCTTCGCGCAGCAGGATGAAGGGGAAGCTTTTGTCGTCGCGCAGCAGCACGTTGTAGGGCGGACGGAAGCGCTTGATGAACTGCGCTTCCAGCAGCAGCGCCTCGGCTTCGGAATTGGTGGTGACGATCTCCATCGTCCGCGTCTGGCTGACCATGCGCTGGAGGCGGTTGGTGAGGTTGCCCACCTGGACATAGTTTGCCACCCGGTTCTTCAGCGCCCGCGCCTTGCCGACATAGAGCACGTCGCCGCGCGCATCGAGCATCCGATAGACGCCAGGCTTGGGCTTCAACGTCTTCACCACCTGCCGGATCGCTTCCACCCCTGCCGCCAGGTCCGGCTGTGAGGATGAGCCGCGCACGGTCGAAGTGGCGCGCTCCTCGTTGAAGCGCTCCTTCCCTCGGGGATCGTGCGGAGTTCCTGCCGGTGTGCGAGCCATGGCTGCGAGAGATAGGGAGGTCCGCAAGCCGGCACAACTGCGGCATGAAAAGGCCGCTAGGTAATCGTCCGCGGTTCAACCTAGACGCCCTTGTCCGTCCCTAGTGCCATGGAAACACAGCCGCGCCCCGCTTCGCCCTATCCTTCAACCGGCCTGCTCGGCTGGCTGCGCTTCGGCCGCCCGGAAGGGTCTGCGCCTGACGAAGCGCCCGCCCCCCGCGAGGATCCCACACGGCATGCTAGGCGCTACCTGATCGAGCAGATCGGCCTGTTCCTGATCGACAACGGGCTCGAGATTACCCAGCAGAACCTGGCAACCGCCCTCAGCATCTATTCGGGCCTCAATCCGCGGCTGAGGCGCGAGGTGGACCAGTTGCGCGAACAGGGTAGCCCGATCACCCAGGCATGGCTTGATCGTGCCACGGCCAGCGAAGCCCAGGGCGAGGATGCATCGGTGAAGAAGCTGGTCCACCAGCTCGAACAGGGCATCGCCGATTTCTCGCGCTCGACCAGCGATGCGCGTACTGTCACGCGGCGTTATGGTGATGCGCTGGCCGAACACGTTGAACAGTTGGATGCCTCGCCCGATCCTGGCGAGATCATTACCGAACTGGCAAACTATGCCCGCTCGATGCTTGAACGCTCGCGCAAGGCCGAAGCCGAACTGCGCCATAGCGAGCAGGAAGCCGCATCGCTGCGGCGCAATCTCGACCGCGCGCGGCGCGATGCCGAAGTCGATTTCCTCACCGGCCTGCCCAACCGCCGCGCCTTCGAAGTGGCGCTGGAACGGCAATATACCGAGGCCCAGGCGGCAGGCGATGCGCTGAGTGTAGCGTTCTGCGACATCGACCACTTCAAGCTGGTCAACGATACCCACGGGCACGAGGCAGGCGACCGCATCCTGTGCGTGGTGGCCAAGACCCTGTCGCAGATATCCGGCGAGAAATGCCACATCGCCCGCCATGGCGGAGAGGAATTCGTCATGCTGTTTCGCGGGTCAACGCCGGAGGAAGCCTTTGCCATGCTGGACCAGGCGCGCATCGAACTGGCTTCGCGCAAGCTGGTCAACCGGCGGACAGAACAACCGTTCGGCCAGATCACCTTTTCCGGTGGCATCGCCGATGTCTTTGCCCATGCCAACCCGCGCAGCGCTCTCGCCGCAGCGGACGAGGCGCTTTACCGCGCCAAGGAAGGCGGTCGCAACCAGATCAGGCTGGCCGGACAGGCAGACTGACGACACTTGGAAGCCTGGCAATTCACCCCTATCGCGCATGGCATGGACCACACCTTCGATGCGATCATCCTTGGCGGCGGCGCAGCCGGCCTGTTCTGCGCAGCCGTTGCCAGCCAGCGCGGACGGCGGGTGCTGGTACTCGAACGGGCGGCAAAGGTCGGCGCCAAGATCCTGATTTCGGGCGGCGGACGGTGCAATTTTACCAACGTGGGCGCTGGCCCCGCCAATTACCTGTCAGCCAACCCGCACTTCGCCAAGTCAGCGCTCAGCCGCTATAATCCCGCCGATTTCGTCGCGCTGGTCGAAAAGCATGGCATCGCGTGGCATGAAAAGACGCTGGGGCAACTGTTCTGCGATGGCAGCGCGCGGCAGATCGTGGATATGCTGCTGGCCGAATGCGCCGCCGGACCTGGCACGGTCACGATCCGCTATGACGAAGAGGCGGGATCGGTAAGCCACGCTGACGGCAGCTTCACGGTCACGACCCGCAGCGGACAATTCACCGCGCCCGCGCTGGTCATCGCCACCGGCGGGCCATCAATACCCAAGATGGGTGCGAGCGATTTCGCCTACCGCCTGGCGCGGCAGTTCGGGCTCAAGGTGGTGGAGCCCCGCCCCGCCCTGGTGCCGCTGACCCTGGGCGGCGAGGAGGTGCTGTTTCGCGATCTTTCGGGTGTGGCTGCTCCGGTTGCAGCCAGCGCGAACAAGGCCACGTTCCGCGAGGCGGCGCTGTTTACCCATCGCGGGCTGTCCGGCCCGGCGATTCTTCAGGTTTCGAGCTACTGGAAATCAGGCGATCCGGTGGACATCTGCTTTGTGCCAGATGCGCCTGCCGGGTGGCTGCTCGATGCCAAGCGCGCGCGCCCCTCCGCCACCTTGCGGACTATCATGCGCGAAAGGCTGCCCCAGCGCCTGGCCGACGTGCTGGATGACCAGCTCCGCCTCCCCGGCGATCTCGGCAACATGCCCGACAAGGCCTTGCGCGCGGCGGAGGAACGGCTGGCGCGCTGGCAGTTCCACCCCAACGGCACGGAAGGGTTCGCCAAGGCCGAGGTGACTGCGGGCGGCATCTCCACCGCCGAACTGTCATCGAAAACCATGGAGGCAAGCAAGATTCCCGGCCTCTACGCCATTGGCGAGGCCGTGGACGTGACCGGCTGGCTGGGCGGCTACAACTTCCAATGGGCCTGGGCGAGCGGATATGCCGCTGCCCAGGCTCTCTAGATCAGAACAACTTCCGGAACTCGATTTCGAAGCTGCGGCCGACCGGATCGATCAGGAACGGCTGGTAGCGTAGCGGCACCAGGCCCGCGCTGTCGGTCACCCGCTGGCGCGTGTCGAAAATGTTGTCCACGTTGAACCCGATGCGCGACCCTTCGAAGAAGGGCACCGCGCTCACCAGGCTGGCACGCTGGCCAAGATCGGCGAAGGCGCGCACGTTGATCGTGACATAATCGTTGAACTTCAGATCGGTACTGCCGGGCAAGCCGGAGCCATTGATCGTGGAATTACCGGTGTAGCGGGCATTCCAGATCATGCCAAAACCGTTGTAAAACGTTCCGACCCGCAAGGATCCGCCGTGCTTGGTGCCGCCGCCGCCTGACAATGCATCACCGTCGAGCAGGTCGAGCACCGGAAGTCCGGGTGCGATCAGGACTTCGTCCTGCAGGGCCAGGTTGTATTGCAGGTTGACGAACCAGCGCCCCGAAGAGCCGCCCTGTCCACCGCCACCGAACGGCATACCACCGCCGCCGAAGCCTCCGCCTCCGCCGCCTCCACCAGGGGGACGACCGCCGCCACCAAAGCCGCCTGGAGGGGGTCCACCGGCAAAGCCGCCGGGAGGTCCACCCTGGGGTCCACCCTGCTGCCCGCCTGCGGCACCGGGCTGGCCGGCCGAACAGATGCGGCTGCGCATGGTCTCGAATTCGGTCGCATCGATCACGCCGTCATCGCCCGCCAAACGCTCCAGCATCTGCGGCGGAATGGCGAGCGGCTGGCCATCCTCGCCAACCGGCGGGGCTTCGCCCGCTGCCGCAGCGGCAATGGCGCGGTTCAACTGAGTGCGCAGGCCATCGGGATCGGCCTCGCAGAAGGTCGCGCGCATCTGGGCAAAAGCTTCCGGATTGGGCTGGAAACCGCCCGGCGCGCCGCCACCCTGGCCGCCACCCCCGAAACCGCCGCCGCCGAACCCGCCAACTGCGCCGCCAACCGGCCCACCGTTGCCGCCGCCGCCGTTTCCGCCCTGCTCCGCCTGCTGGCCGATCTGGCCCGACAGGTTGATGCCGAATTGCAGCCGCTCTTCCTCACGCGAGGCATATGTCACAGGGCGCTGGTCGATCTGGATCAGCCGCCCGTCTGTATCGCGCGTCACCCGGCCGGGGAAGGCAGCCTCGATCGCAGGCGTAAGGACCGGGAAGCCCGATGCCACGTCCTCCGACGAATTGCGAAGGTAATCGAGCGAGACAGAGGCGTTGTCGAGGAACGGCAGGTTCCACTGCACGCCCAGTTTCCAGTCACTCTGCGTCTGCGCGGGCAGCAGCGGGTTGCCGCCGGAAATCACCGTGGCCAGCACGGTCTCGTTATTGGTGAGGTCGAACACCGGCACGTTGAACGTGGCGATCTCGGGATTGCCGAGCTGGCCCAGCGAAGGTGCCGCGTCGCGGTTGACGTAGTTGGCGCTGAAGGTGAGCGCATCGGTCACGCCCCAGGTCAGGCCCAGGGTCCAGTCATACAGCGTGCCGAAATCCGACAGGTGATCGACACCCGCACTGGCGTTGAGAGTAATGTCACCCACCGCCGACAGGAAATCGTCACGCACGCTGGTAATCGGCACCGACACGTTCACGCCGCCCGACAGGTTGCCACGGGTGAGAACCGTCATCGGGCCGGGATTGCGGGTGTCCTCGCTCTCGATGCGGTTCCAGTTGTAGCCGGCATCGAATGTCAGCCGCACGTCGCCAGCAGGCAGATAGAACGGCGATCCGCGCAGCGTGGACAGGCCGCTGGCGCTGGTGGTGCGGGTCAGGGCCTGATCGACACCGGGATCGCCGAAAGCAGGGATCGGGTCATCGAGATCAAAAGTTCCTGCCGCAGCCGCGTCGATCAAGTCGGCATATTCAGGAGAATTCTGTGCGGTCAGTCGGCGCTCGATCCGACTATTGGAGCGGGTGCGGTTGGCGTCGAGCGTGGTGGTCGCTTCCCAGCCACCCAGGCTGAGGTTCAGGGTGGCGGCGGCGGCAAGCGTCTGCGTACGATTGTCAACCGCCAGAGGATTGCCTTCATTGAAAACGCGCAATGCAGTTTCGCGTGTAGGGGCCGGACCGGTTAAAAGCACCGTGTCGAGGCCCTGCAAACGCAGGCTGTCCGACCGCTCATATGTGGTGTTCAGAGCCAGCGAGTGCTGCCCGCCCACCGTGGTGCTCCAATTAACCGTGCCTTCAAGGCCCGCCGTATCGGCGGTCAGGCTGCGGAAGGCGGCCGGGTCCGGATCGCCCGGCACGTTGGACACGCCGCCGGTCTGGATGATGTTGCGATCGGCTTCGGTCAGCGGGCTTGCATTTTCCCATCCCAGATTGATGTTGAGGCGGGAAGCCCCGGCAATCATCAGGTAGGTCGCTTCCACTTCCTGGCTGGAGAACCCGCCGGACCACGGCTGGCCATATTCCAGTTCGACTTCGCGGCTGGAGAAATTGCGCTTGAGAATGACGTTGATCACCCGCTGGTCAGCCGAATAGCCGTATTCGAGCGCCACTTCCTCGGCGAAAACCTCGAACTTCTCGATCGCTTCGGGCGGATAGCTGCGCAGTTCGCGGAAGGAACCGATGCGTACGCCATTGACCAGGATCACCGGCCCGCCGCCGCCACGACCGCGGGCGGAAGTGACCTGCGGCCCCAGGGCCTGGATCAGGTCGGCAATCGAGCCCGCGCCATAGGCGGCGATATCGGCTTCGGTCAGTTCGAGGATCGGCGGCTGTGCTGCCTGGACCTGGCCGATCAGCCGCGCGCCCAGCACCACGATGGTATCTGCATCGTCGAAGCTATCGCCCGCCGCTTCCGCCGAGGCTGCACCTTCGGGCACCTGCGACGTTACCGGAGCATTGGACTGCGCCTGCAACAGCGCGGGCTGCGCGGCGATCAGGCCAATGGCGAGGGCAGACAAGCTGGCAGAACTGGAAAAACGCAAAATCATGCTCCTCGCAAGTACCGGTTCTGTGCCCCTGCGGCGCATATGTGCCGCACTGCACCATCCGGCAAGGCGCGGTCGGGTAATAAAATGTCGCAAATGTCTGTATGATGTATCGTATGTTGTGGCGCGATGACGGGCCTTCCCTTTTAGGCCGCTCGCGGCTATGCGCCCCGCTTGATCTACAAATTGTTGACGGAACCGGAGACCTGATGGCCAAGGAAGAACTTCTCGAAATGCGCGGCAAGGTAGTGGAACTGCTGCCTAACGCGATGTTCCGGGTTGAACTTGAGAACGGCCACGAAGTCCTCGGCCACACCGCCGGTCGCATGCGCAAGAACCGCATCCGCGTGCTGGTGGGCGATGAAGTGCTGTGCGAACTCACTCCGTATGACTTGACCAAGGCGCGCATCACCTACCGCTTCATGCCGGGACGCGGCGGCCCCGGCCCGCAATAAGCGGCTGTGGCCCCGATGGCCGCACCAAGCCTCATTCTCGCTTCGGCCAGCCCCCGGCGGCGCGACCTGATCGCGCGGCTGGGAATCGAGCCTGCGCGCATTGCTGCGGCAGATATCGACGAGACTCCGCTGAAAGCCGAACTTCCGCGCCTTTACGCCCAGCGCATGGCGCGCGAGAAGGCGCTGGCGGCGGCTGATCCTGTCGCCCATGTGCTGGCGGGCGATACGGTCGTGGCCTGCGGTCGTCGGATTCTGCCCAAGGCCGAGGACGAGGCGACAGCGCGCATGTGCCTCGAACTGCTGTCGGGCCGCCGCCATACCGTTCTGTCCGCCGTGGCCCTGCTCGCCCCCGATGGCACGCTGCGCGAAAAGCTGAGCGAGACCAAGGTGCGCTTCAAGAGTCTCTCGCCGCAGGAGATCGACGGCTATCTCGCCAGCGGCGAATGGCACGGCAAGGCGGGTGGCTATGCCATCCAGGGCCGCGCCGAAGGACTGATCGCCTGGATCGAAGGCAGCCATTCGGGCGTCGTCGGCCTGCCGCTGTTCGAAACGCGGGCGCTACTCAAATCTGCGGGGTTCCCCATTGGCTGACTGGCTGGTCGAAGAAGGTATTGGCGAAGAACGCGCCCTGCTGGTGGACAACAGCGAGGCGATCGCCGCGCAGGTCCGCTGGCCGGGCGAGCTGGAAGCGGGCCTCGTCGAGGATGCCCTGCTGAAATACAAGCCGCGCACCTCGCCCAGGGGCCGCGCGCGCTTTGCCAGCGGGGAGGAAGCCCTGGTCGATCGCCTGCCGCCCGATGCGATGGAAGGCGCGACGATCCGCCTGGAGGTCACCCGCAGCCGCATGGGTGAAGGTCGCCGGGTAAAGCTGGCCCAGGCGAGGCCGACGCAGGCCGAAGCCAGCCATGCCCCCACCCTGGCCGAGACACTGGGCGGGCGGGTCGTGCGCCGGTTCCCGGCTGGCGCATGGGAAGACGTGATGGCCGATGCGGCCGATGGCGTGGTCACCTTCTCCGGTGGCTCGCTGGTGATCAGCCCGACCCCGGCAATGACCCTGGTCGATGTGGACGGCACCATCGCCCCGCGTGCCCTGGCCCTGGCCGCCATCGACCCGTTGGCTCGCGCCATTGCCCGCCTGGGCCTTGGGGGCGTGATCGGAATCGACTTTCCCACCCTGCAATCCAAGGACGATCGCAAAGCGGTGGATGTAAACCTCGACGGTGCCCTGGCCGATTTCGACCACGAGCGAACCGCGATGAACGGCTTCGGCTTTGTCCAACTGGTCTCCCGGCTGGAACGCCCCTCGCTGCTCCACCGCCTCCATTTCGACCCTGCGGGCGCTGCGGCGCGCATGCTGGTGCGGCAGGCCGAACTGGTCGAGCAGCCGGGCGCCCTGCTGCTCACCTCGCACCCATCCGTCCTGGCGCGCATCCCCAAGCCGTGGCGCACCGAACTGGCGCGGCGGACCGGGCGCGAGGTGCGGGTAACGGGCGACCCGGTCCTTGCGATCACCGGCGGTTTTGCCCAGGCAGTTGCCCTGTGACCAGACCCTGCCCCATCTGCCGCAAGCCGCGAACAGAGGAATTCAAGCCATTCTGCTCGCCCCGCTGCCGGGATCGCGACCTGGCGCGGTGGTTCAGCGATTCCTATGCCGTGCCGGGCGAGAGGGTCGATCCGGCCGCGATTACCCGCGAAGACCGCGCGGATGAGGAATAGGCGCAAAAACAGCACGAATACCCCTTGCCAAGCGTGCACGCCTTCGCCATATCGCCGCTTCCAATCGCTCGCCGATCCTGTTTCACGGGATTGTCGCTGAAGTGATGCCCGGGTAGCTCAGGGGTAGAGCAGACGACTGAAAATCGTCGTGTCGGTGGTTCAAATCCGCCCCTGGGCACCATTTTTTCTCTTTGTTTGCGCGGCCCCATCCGGGCCCGTCATTTCCTCGCTTCACTCCGGGCGCGCGTTCGCTCTTGCGGGCTAAGCCCGAACCCGAATTCAGTTCAGCGAGGCGCAAGCCAAGCGGTTACACACAGCAGACAGACTATCAACGGAGTCTCGCCATGCGCCGCCTTGCTTTTGCCCTGCTTGCTGCCAGCGCATCGCTGGCCCTCGTTACCCAGCCCGTTGCCACCGCCGCCCAATCACGCCGCGCCGATTCCACCGTGCAGACCCTGGCCTATGGCTCCGACGAGGAGCAGGTGCTCGACTACTGGCCGGGAGCGCGCGCCGATGCGCCGCTCGTGGTTTTCGTCCATGGCGGCGGGTGGAAGCGCGGCGACAAGAACATGATGCGCGGTTCTGACAAGCTGCGACACTGGCAATCGCAGGGCTATGCCGTCGCTTCGATCAACTACCGGCTGGTGCCCGATCATACGGTAGAACAACAGGCGGCCGATGTGGCGAGCGCAGTGGCCTATCTTAAGGCCGAGGCCTCGCACTTGCGGTTCGACGCAAACCGCATCGCGCTGGTCGGCCACAGCGCGGGCGCGCACCTCGTGGCGGTGGCGGGCACGGACCCGCAGCATTTCCGCGTCGCTGGTCTGTCGATGGACGATGTTGTCGGCATCGTCCCGCTGGATGGAGCGGGCTTTAACGTCCCTGACCAGATGGGCGAGAACCCGCGCCTGATGGGCGCGACTTATCGCCAAGCTTTCGGCACTGATCCCGCCCGCCAGCGTGCCCTGTCGCCCACGTTCCACGCCGCCGCGCCCAATGCACCCGCCTTCCTCATCCTCCACGTCCAGCGCGATGACGCGCGGCGGCAGAGCAACGAACTAGCCGAGCGCCTGCGCGTTGCCGGGACTCCGGCTAGCGTGCAGGAATTTCGCGGTCGGGGCCTGCGCGGCCATGCCCAGATCAACCGCGACCTGGGTGACCCCGACTATCCCGCCACGCCGGTGGTCGATGCCTTCCTGGCGCGGGTGTTTGCGCGCTAGTTGCAGCGAACCGGCACAGTGCTAAGGCGCCGTCCAATGGACACCCACCCGATCCTTGTTGCCGCGCTCTACCGCTTTGCACGGTTCGATGATCCCGCCGTGATGCGGGCGCCCTTGCTGGCCCTGTGCGAGGAGCATGGCGTGAAGGGCACCCTGCTGCTTGCGCGAGAAGGGATCAACGGCACGATCGCGGGCACAGACGAAGCAATCGCACAAGTGCTGGCCCATGTGCGCACCTTCCCCGGATGCGCCGACATCGAAGTCAAGTTCTCACGCTGCGCGGCCCCGCCATTCCAGCGGATGAAAGTGCGCCTGAAGAAGGAAATCGTGACCCTGGGCGTGCCGGAGGTGGACCCGGCCGCCACGGTGGGTACCTATGTCGATCCGGCGGACTGGAATGCGCTGATATCGCAGCCGGGCACCGTGGTGATCGACACCCGCAACGAGTACGAGGTGGCAGTCGGGCAGTTCGAAGGCGCGATAGACCCTGTCACGCCGACCTTCCGCGATTTTCCCGCCTGGTTCCGCGCTCACAAGGACCAACTGGCCGAGGCACCAAGGATCGCCATGTATTGCACCGGCGGCATCCGCTGCGAGAAAAGCACCGCCTTCCTGAAGAGGGAGGGGATCAACGAGGTCTATCACCTCAAGGGCGGCATTCTCGCCTATCTGGAGCATGTGCCGGAAGCAGAGAGCCTGTGGCGCGGCGAATGTTTCGTGTTCGACGAACGCGAAGGGCTGGAACATGGGCTGAAGCCAGCCCGCTGACCCGCTTCAGAGCGGTTGGGCTTGGCCCTGGTCGAAGACGTGCGAACAGCCGAGGCGGGCAGCCTCGTCAGTGTCGAACAGCGCCTCCACGGTCCGCCAACCTGCGGCCCGAAGATCGGCCGCAGCAACTCGATCATGGCCCAGCGGCAGGAACACCTTGGCACCCAGGTTCTCGGCAGACTTGACCGCTTCCACCAGTTCTTCCGGGAACAGCGAGAAACCCGTGGCCGCTTCGTCCGATCCCCCGATCCGGTAAGTGCCGCCCCGCCCCAGGGTGCCGCGCACGTCGGTTGCATAGAGGGTGAAGCCGAACCATGTCTGGTATTCAAAACCATGACGTTCGGTAGGGTCGAGCGTCAGCCGCGCGCGACCGGCGACCCGCGAAGCGATGGCGCGAAGACCCTCGATCCGGGTCGCCAGCGCCCCCCCATCGTCGATTGCGCCTAGCTTACCAGCAGCTTCCTCGAACGGGCCGGATGCGAACAACAGCGGCAGGTAGGCCGCGCCGCCCGCTTCCTTCAGCCCGCCGGCATCCTTGGCATCGAGTTCGCGCCGCACCGCTTCTTTTGCATCGTCAGCCAAAGGCATGGTGCTGGCTGCCAACGTATCAACCAGGTCGGGCAAGGTGAAATCGACCGAAATGCCCGTTGCGCCAGCGGCTTCGAGCGCGGTGATGGCCAGGTCCACGATCTCGCCTGCCGCTGCCGCGCTGTCGCTGCCGATCAGCTCGGCACCGATCTGCAGGTTCTCGCGCCGCGGCTCGATCTGCTCGCCGGTGATGCGGACCACCTGCCCGGAATAGGACAGACGCAGGGGCCGCGCCGCTTCGGCAAGGCCAGTGGCGGCGATGCGGCCGACCTGCGCCGTGATATCCGATCGCAGGGCCAGGGTGCGCAGGCTCTTGGGATCGACGAAGCGGAACATGTGCCGCGTCAGCAGCCCGTCCATCCGCGTCGCCATGCTCTTCTCGAATTCGATCAGCGGCGGGCGCACACGGTCATATCCGTGAGCGCCCAGCACCGCCATGGCATCGTGTTCGATCCGCGCCGCCGCCGCCGCGCTTTGCGGCAGGCGGTCTTCGAGGCCTTCGGGCAGGAGGTCTGTCGTACGATCGTTCATGACAGACCCCCTATACCCGGTTTTGCTTGGGCGAAAGTGCTCAGAAGCTGAGCGGCTGCACCCGGCGCACGTTGGGAACCTTGCAGATCTTGTCGATCAGGTCAGCCGAAACGGGGCTGTCGACCGACAGCAGCAGGATCGCCTCGCCACCGGCTTCCCGCCGACCGAGGTGGAACGTGCCGATGTTGATCTTCGCCTCGCCCAGCAGCGCACCGACCGAGCCGATGAAGCCGGGCATATCCATGTTGGAAATGTACAGCATCTGGCCTTCGAGGTCGGCCTCGATGGCGATGCCGAACATTTCCACCAGCCGCGGCGAACCGTCGGAGAACAGCGTGCCGGCAACCGAGCGGCTGCCCTGGCTGGTTTCCACCGTGACGCGCACCAGGGTGTGGTACACGCCTTCGCGCTCGTTCCGGATTTCGCGCACCTGGATGCCGCGCTCCTTGGCCAGGAACGGCGCGTTGACCATGTTCACGCTGGACGAATAGCGCTTCATCAGGCCCGCCAGCACCGCGCCCACGATGGGCTTCTGGTTGAGCTGGGCAGCGGCGCCTTCGGTCTCGATCGAGATCTTGGGCAGGTCGCCGTGGGCCAGCTGGCCAACCAGCGAACCGAGGTTTTCGGCCAGCGACATATAGGGGCGCAGCTTGGGCGCTTCCTCGGCCGACAGCGAAGGCATGTTGAGCGCGTTGGTGACGCCCCCGGTGACCAGGAAATCGGCCATCTGTTCGGCCACCTGCAGCGCCACGTTGACCTGGGCTTCGGTGGTCGAAGCGCCGAGGTGGGGGGTGCAGATGAAGTTCGGAGTGTTGAACAGCGGGTGGTCCTTGGCCGGCGGTTCGCTTTCGAACACGTCGAGCGCGGCACCGGCGATGTGGCCGCTGTCGAGGCCATCCTTCAACGCCACTTCATCGACCAGCCCGCCGCGCGCGCAGTTGATGATCCGCACGCCCTTCTTGCACTTTTCCAGCCGCTCGCGGTTAAGGATGTTGCGGGTCTCGTCGGTCAATGGGGTGTGCAGGGTGATGAAATCGGCCCGCTCGACCAGCGCACCCAGATCCACCTTTTCCACGCCCATTTCGATGGCGCGTTCCGGCGTCAGGAACGGGTCATAGGCAACAACCTTCATCTTCAAGCCCAGCGCGCGGCTGGCCACGATGGAACCGATGTTGCCCGCGCCGATCAGGCCCAGCGTCTTGCCGGTGACTTCCACGCCCATGAAATCGTTCTTCGGCCACAGCCCGGCCTGTGTCTTGGCATTGGCTTCAGGGATCTGGCGGGCCAGCGCAAACATCATGGCGATGGCGTGTTCGGCGGTGGTGATCGAGTTACCGAACGGCGTGTTCATCACCACGATGCCCTTGGACGAGGCATAGGGGATATCGACATTGTCCACGCCGATGCCCGCGCGGCCGATGACCTTGAGGTTGGTGGCGGCATCGAGAACCTCGGCTGTTGCCTTGGTGGCCGAACGGATCGCCAGGCCATCGTACTGGCCGATGCAGGCGATCAGTTCTTCCTTGGTCATGCCGGGCTTCACATCGACATCGCAGCCGCGCTCCTGGAAGATGCGGGCGGCGTTGGGATCCATCTTGTCGGAAATGAGGACTTTTGGCTTGGTCATGGGAGTTGTCCCGTCAATTGGAGTGTGGCGCGCCGATCTGAAATGGAATCCGGGCGGCGCCTAGGAAAATGGGGATAGCGCAGGCCCGCACCAGCGGACCTGCACCTAATCAGCGATCAGAGATTGCCGGCCTTGAGCTCTTCATAGGCCCAGTCGATCCACGGCAGCAGGCGCTTGATGTCCTCCTGCTCGACCGAACCGCCGCACCAGATGCGCAGCGAAGGCGGGGCATCGCGGTAGCCGTTGAAGTCATAGCCGATATGCATCTTCTCCAGCGTGGAGGCGATCTTCTTCGGCACGTTGGCCTGATCTTCAGCCGACAAACTGTCGTACCACTCGCCCTGGAACACCATGCACACGCCGGTATTGGTCCGCTGTGCGGGGTCCGCCACCATGTTGCGCAGGTAGTCCTTGCTGTCGATGAAATCGAACACCAGCTTGGCATTGGCATCGGCGCGGTCGATCATGGCCTTGAGGCCGCCGATCGACTTCACCCATTCCAGCGCGAAGATGTAATCCTCGGTCGCCAGCATCGACGGCGTATTGATAGTCGCGCCTTCGAAAATCGAGGTGTCGATGGCACCCTTCTTCTTGATGCGGAACAGCTTGGGCAGCGGCCATGCGGGATCGTAGTCGGCGATCCGCTGGGCGGCCTTGGGGCTGAGGATCAGCATGCCGTGCTGCGCTTCACCGCCAAGCACCTTCTGCCACGAGAAGGTGGTGACATCGAGCTTGGCCCAATCCATGTCCATCGCGAACACCGCGCTGGTAGCGTCGTTGATCGCAAGGCCCGGGCGATCCGCAGCCAGCCAATCAAGATTGGGGATGCGCGCGCCGCTGGTGGTGCCGTTGAAGGTGAAGACAACGTCGTTGTCCTGCGGGATCTGGGTGAGATCGGGAATTTCGCCGTAGCCGGCTTCGAGGACTTGCAGGTCCGGCAGCTTGAGCTGCTTTGCCGCATCCTGGATCCACACGTTGCCGAAGCTTTCCCACGCGGCGACGGTGGCAGGCCTGGCGCCCAGCATCGTCCACATCGCACATTCCAGCGCGCCCGTATCGGAACCCGGCATGATGCCGACGAGGTAGTCATCGGGAACGCCAAGCAGTTCCTTGGTCAGGTCGATGGCATACTTCAGCCGGCCCTTGGCATAGGACGAGCGGTGCGAGCGGCCGAGGCTTTTGATATCGAGCTTGTCAGCCGACCAGCCGGGGATCTTGGCAGTGGGTCCGGACGAGAAGAACGGACGTTCGGGACGAAGCGTAGGTTGTACAGTCATGTATTCTCTCCTTGCAGAGAGCTCGCGCGGCGTTGGGACCGCGTGGCCCGGCGGCGGCACTAGAGGGATGCTGGCCATAGTCAAGCCGCAATGCCGGTTTATCTGGCGGACAAGTGCTGGAGGTGCGGAAGAATCCTGCCGTCCCGGCAATTGTTTGCCGCGCGTTAACCTTGTTCCTTCCACAATGTTTAACCACGTCTAGGCAATAGCACGAGTATGAGACGCATCGCTCCCCTCCTGGCCGTCACGGCACTGCTATCGGCCTGTTCGGTCGTTCCTGAATCGCGCGGCAGCCAGGCTCCGGCAGCACCCCGCATCCAGCAGGCGGCACCTGTCGCCGTGGCCCCACAGGATCGCCAGTGCCTGGCGCAACTGACCGATACCGGCGCCCAGTTCGTGCCGGTGGCCGATGCCTATACCGGGCAAGGCTGCAGCACGGTCGGCACTGTTCAGCTGACCGCCCTGCGCAGCGACGTGACGCGACTGTCCGTCAGCAATATAGGTCCGGTCCAGTGCGGTGTTGGCGCGGCTTTCGCTGCCTGGGCACGTTTCGGTGTTGATCGCGCCGCGCAGCAAATCCTCGGCTCACCCCTGCAGCGGATCGAGACGATGGGCAGCTACGCCTGCCGCAACGTGGCGGGAAGCCAGCGGCGTTCGGCCCATGCCACCGCGGGCGCGATCGATATTGCAGCCTTCGTGCTGGAAGATGGCCGCCGGATTTCAATCGTGGAGCACTGGCACGCCGGGACCGCCGCCGAGAAGGAATTCCTGCGCACCGTACAGCGTAGCGCCTGCCGCCGCTTTGCCACCGTGCTGGGGCCGGAGTACAATGCCGCTCACCGTGACCACTTCCACCTTGAAGGGGTGATCTCCGGCAATTCGTTCTGCCGCTGACGGGCTGAAATTCAGCCCTCGGCAGCCAGCCGCGGGATCGGCCGAGGATCGACCATCAGCTCTGTAGCAAGTTCCGGTGCCAGGCGATCCTCGAACTTTGCTTCCAGCCGCAGGCGCACGGCTTCTGCCGAATGGCTCGCGCCGAGCTTTTCCATCATGTTGGCGCGATGGATTTCCACGGTGCGCGGGCTGATATCCAGCGCGCGGGCAATGGCCTTGTTCGAACAGCCCTCGCTCAGCCAGTCGAGCACTTCGCGTTCGCGGCGGCTGAGAGTGCCGATCCGCTGGCGCGCTTCGACGAGGCGACGGCGGGCATCGGTGTGGCGCCCGGCATCAGCCGCCACGTGGTTGACCATGCGGGCAAATTCGCTTTCGGTGAGGGGTAGCCGCAGGTAATCGAGCGCGCCGGCGCGGATGGCCTGGACCACTTCGTCTACGTCGGGAGAATGGCTGGCGGCAATCACCGGCAGCCAGATGCCCGCATCGCCCAGCCGGTCGAGCAGGCGGTCCATCCCGCAGGCCAGCACGCCTTCGCAGGCGACGATAACGCCGTCGCGGGGATTGCTGTCCATCAGTTCGGCCATGTCCGAATAGACTTCGGCATGATGCCCGAGCCCGAAAGCGATGCGGGACTGTTCGGCCCTGAGGCGGCTGTCGCCACCGACGATGTGAAGTTTGAGACGCTGTTCCATGGCGACAAGTGTTGCGTCGGATTGGTCATCTTCGCACGTCGGATCCCAACCGAAATCAACCGAAGTTACGTGTTCAAACGATGTGAGGGCGCAGAAATCCATCGACAAGTTCCATCCATTTCGGAGTAGAATTCAGGATTAGCCCGCATGTTGGGAACACCTAGTTCACCGGAAGATAGGTGGAACCACGTAGAGAATCGACCCGGCCCGCCCCTGCTACGGGCCGCCACGCCCTGTCCAGCAAGGGCACAGGGCCCGACCATCAGCCGCAAAATGCTATCACAACTGGTAAATTGCCACCCTTAACGACGCAGCAACGAACGACGCTGCCCGCCGCCGTGTTGGCCCGCCTTACTCGACCTGCTGGTAGAAAGTGTAATCCGGCAGGGAATGGAACGCCTTGCGCAGCGCATCGCTCCAACTGCTCGAAATGGCATCGAAATAGGGATCGTCATGTTCGATCCGCCGTTCGTGTAACGGCTCGAAATTGTCGCGCTCCATCACCATCAGGTCCAGCGGCAGCCCGACCGAAAGGTTGGCCTTCAGCGTAGAATCGAAACTGACCATCAGGAGCTTGATCGCGTCCTCGAAGCTCATGGACCGGTCATAGCCGCGGATCAGGATCGGCCGACCATACTTGGTCTCACCGATCTGGAAGAACGGCGTATCGAAGCTGGCCTCGATGAAGTTGCCTTCGGGATAGACCATGAACAGCCGCGGCTCCATCCCGGCGATCTGCCCGGCCACGATGATGCTGGCGTTGAACCGGCTGGCCGCCACCATGCCGCCGTTATCGGCCTGGGTCGCCTGCACTGTCTCGCGCAGCAGCTTGCCCACTTCGACCGCCACCTGGAACATGGTCGGCAGTTCGAACAGGGAATTGTGCCTGTCGCCCGGCGCCTTGGTGCGTTCTTCCAGCTTGCTGATGACAGCCTGGGTGGTGGCAAGGTTGCCCGCGGTCAGCAGCGAGATCATCCGCTGTCCCGGCACCGACCAGCGGAACATCTTACGAAAGACCGAGATGTTATCGACGCCCGAATTGGTGCGGGTGTCGCTCATCAACACCAGGCCCTTGTCGAGCACCATTCCAACGCAATAGGTCATGTCGAAATTCCCGTTTTCCCTGGTTCAGACGGTTAGCAACGCGGCGTGCGGGGATGCAAGCGCACGGCTGTCACTGTTCCACTGTCTGCTGTTCAACTGCCAGGTCCACGTGCAGGTCCTCGGTCTGGGCGCCGAAGCTGATGCCGGTGATCGGCGCCGCGTCGCGATAGTCGCGGCCCGTTGCCACGCGGACATAGCGGGTGTCTGGACTGATCTGGTTGGAAATGTCGAACCCGACCCAGCCCAGCCCTTCAACCCATGCTTCGGCCCAGGCGTGGGTGGCTTCCTGGTGGATCCGGTCGTCCATCATCAGGTAGCCGCTGACATAGCGGGCGGGAACATCGAGCATGCGGGCTGCGGTGATGAACACATGGGCATGGTCCTGGCACACCCCACAGCCGTGGGCAATCGCCTCCTCCGCCGTGGTTTCCACTGTGGTAAAGCCGGTCTCGTATTCCACCGCACCGCGGATCACGGCGGACAGGCGGTGCAGCGTTTCGACGATGCCTTCGGAGCTGCGCTCTACCGTCCCCAGCAACTGGCGGACACGCGGGCCCGGCTTGGTCAGCGGCGTCCTGCCGAGGAAGGCCCACAGCGGCATGTGCCCCGAATGGCGCCCGATCACCCCGGCCAAGTCCTTCGTCTCGACCATGCCCTTGCACTCGATGATGACCTCCTTCGCGCCGGGCTCCACCGAGACGAGGTTGGTGTGGTTGAAGTTCTGGTCATCGTAAGCCAGTTCCTCGCGCGCGCCCTGGTAGGTCATGGCCCAGTCGAGGATTTTCTGCCCTTGCGTTTCCTTGGGCGTCAGGCGCAGGCGCTGCACCCCGTGGGCGACAGGTTCGGCAAAGACATAGCGGGTGGTATGGCGGATCGAGAGGCGCATGGTCTGGTTCTGCCGCGTCAGGAGACGAAGCGATACTCCTCCGAAATTGCGCTGCCGACGGCGGCGTTGCAGGCGATGAACTCGATCAGGAACTGGTGCAGCCCCTGCTCGAAGATGTCCTCCACCGTGCGCTGCGACAGCATCAGGTCGCAAGCGGCCAGCGCTTCATGCGCCTTGCCCTCGCGGCGATGGAAGCGGCCCAGGGCATTGAGGTTCTCGCGCATGGCGGCATGGCAGAACATCAGGCTGCGGGGGAACCGCTCATCCAGGATGAGGAATTCGGCAATCGACCGGGCATCCATCCGCCCAGCATTGAGCCAGGAAAAGGCCCGTTCGGCCGAACAGGACCGCAGGATGTTGTCCCATTGCCCCGTATCTAGCGCGGTGCCGACATAGGCCAGGCTGGGCAGCAGCAGGTAGTACTTCACGTCGAGGATACGCGCGGTGTTGTCAGCCCGCTCCAGGAAGGTGCCCGCGCGGGCGAAGCTGTAGGTTTCGTTCCGCAGCATCGAACCATGGGTTGCACCGCGGGCAATGGTCGATTCGCGGCGGATTGCGGCCAGCACCTGGTTGAGGTTGGTCTCGCGCACCGGGCGGGCGAGCATGTCGCGCAGGGCCATCCAGCCTTCGTTGATCGCTTCCCACACCTCGCGCGTGATGGCCGAGCGACAGGCCCGGGCGCTGATCCGCGCGCGCTCGAACATCGACAGCACGCTTTCGGGATTGTTGCGCGACCGCAGCACGAACTCGCACACCTGCGCGCCGACAAACCCTTCGTGGTGCGCTTGGTAGCTCTGCAACAGGCCCAGCGTGACCAGGATCGAGCGCCATTCCTGCGTCGCCTCGTCAGCCCCGCGGGTCAGCGTCATGCGGTGGCCCGCCGCCAGCAGGCGCGCGGTATTCTCCGCCCGTTCGAGATAGCGGTACATCCAGAAGATGCCGTTGGCCACACGGCCGAGCATCGGCTTTTCCAGCGTGTTGTAGCTGGGTGAAATGAAGTTGGGCCCGTCAGTCATCGAGCACCCAGGTGTCCTTGGTCCCGCCGCCCTGGCTGGAATTGACCACCAGGCTGCCCTTCTTCAGAGCCACGCGGGTCAGCCCGCCCGGTGTGATCTCCACCCCGTCAGGCGTGCACAGCACGAACGGGCGCAGGTCCAGATGGCGTGGCGCAAGGCCGGCGCGGGTGAAGACCGGGCAGGTCGAAAGCGCGAGCGTGGGCTGCGCGATATAGTTGTCGGGCCGCGCCACCAGCTTGGCACGGAAAGCAGCGATTTCCTTCTTGGAACTGGTCGGCCCGATCAGCATGCCATAGCCGCCCGACCCGTGGACTTCCTTGACCACCAGTTGGTCGAGGCGGTCGAGCACGTATTTCAGGCTGTCGGGATCGGCGCAACGCCAGGTCTGGACATTGGGCAGGTAGGCATTCTCGCCGGTGTAGAACTTCACGATCTCCGGCATGAAGGAATAGATCGCCTTGTCATCGGCCACCCCGGTGCCCGGCGCATTGGCGATGGTGATGCGGCCTGCACGATAGACATCCATGATCCCCGGCACGCCCAACACCGAGTTGGGATTAAACGTCAGCGGGTCGAGGTAATCGTCATCCACCCGGCGGTAGAGCACGTCGATCGGGCGGAAGCCGTCGGTGGTGCGCATCTGCACCTGCCCGTCGAACACGCGCAGATCGCTGCCTTCCACCAGTTCCGCGCCCATCTGGTCGGCGATGAAAGCGTGTTCGAAATAGGCCGAATTGTAGATGCCCGGCGTCAGCACCGCGATGGTCGGCTTGGGGCCGGCGCCATCGGGCGCACAGGCGGCCAGGCTGGCGGCAAGGCGGCGCGGATAGTTCGAGACCGAGCGCACCTTCACCGCGCTGAACAGCTCGGGGAACATCGCCATCATCGTCTCGCGGTTCTCCAGCATGTAGGAGACGCCGCTGGGGGTGCGGGCATTGTCTTCCAGGACCATGAATTCATCAGGCCCGGTGCGTACAAGGTCGATCCCGACGATGTGGGTATAGACCCCGCCCGGCGGCGTGAAGCCGACCATCTGCGACAGCCACGCAGGATTGTCGCGGAACAGACGCTCCGGCAGGATGCCCGAGCGGATGATTTCCTGCCGGTGATAGAGATCGTGGATGAAGGCGTTCAGTGCCCTTACCCGCTGCTCGATCCCGCGCGACAGCCTGCGCCATTCCTGCCCGGTGATGATGCGCGGAACCATGTCGAACGGGATCAGCCGTTCCTCGGCATCGGTCTCGCCATAAACGTTGAAAGTGATGCCCGTGCGGCGAAAGAAGCTCTCCGCTTCCATGCCCTTGCGGCGCATCAGCGATGCGTCCTGCTGGTCCAGCCAGCGCTGGTAATCCCGATAGGCCGCGCGAACGGACCCGTCAGGGGCGTGCATCTCATCGAATTTTGCTGGCTCGGCCGTACTCATGTCCACCTATGTCGCAGTGCAACATTGCACGAAAGAACCGCGCCGCCAAGGGCGATTGCGACAAGGCTAGGTCTCGAGCATTTCCAGCTCGTCCGCCACGGCCAGGATTGCCTCTGATGAATTGGAAAAACCCATGTGCGTGCAGCGCAAGGCACGGGCGCGGTCACGCTCGCCCGCAAGGCCGCGGGCGCTGCGCACCGACACCACGCCATCGCGCGCGCTCCACAAGGCCACGGTCTCGACCGGCGGCTTGGCGGCAAGGTCCGCTTCTACCGGCGGTCGCTCCACCGAATGGCCGGTGATGAGCTGGTACATCCGCCAGACGTTGTTCGAATAGGGCGTGTGGCTGAATGGCGATCCCATGGTGATGACCTTGGCCACACATTCGGGATGCCGCTTGGCCACCTCGCGGGCGAAAATGCCGCCCAGGCTCCAGCCCACCAGCACCACCTGTTGACCATAGCGTTCATGCACGTGGCACACCCGCCGGGCGAGGAAGTCGAAGTTCTCCTCCGTCGGACCGAAGTTGAACCCCATGCCCCAGCGCTTCACCTTGTGGCCCGCTTCCTCCAGCTTTTCCGCCATGTAGCGCATGCGCATGGGGTGGGTGGCAAAGCCCGGCACCAGGATCACGATCTTGCGCGAGGACGCCTGCGGCACGATGAGCGGCGCACGCAACTTGCGCAGCACCGGTTCGGCAAAAGCCAGCGATTCGGCCAGGAACAGCGCCTGCGAAGGGCGGGCGGCATTGTCGGGTGGCTGGCTGCGGAATAACCGCACGCGCCGCATCACTGCATCGCCAAGCGAAGCGACACGCTCTGCAAACGGGGCACGGTATTTCAGTTTCACGACAGTCATTCCGTTTGTGTAACAGAACTGACTTGTCGCGTCACTGAATGACAGGCGCGGTCACGGGTGGGCAACAACCCTTGATCCGGGGGAGTTATCCCGTGCAATCGCCGGTGCGCTGCGAGATCATCCGCATGCGGATGGTTGCATCGCCCAGTTCGGGCACCTGCGTGTTGAAAGTCATCTCCATGTCGGCGCCATCGGACGCCATCGTGCCGGTCATGGTCACATCGCCGCTGATGCCATCGGTTCCGGTGGGGCAGGACAGTGCCGCGTCAAGGTTGCCGCCCGACATGTCGAAGCGCTGCACGGTGCAATCGCTCTCGGTCATGTTCTTGATCATCTCTTCGCGCGACGTCGACGCATCTTCCGCGGTGAGGCAATAACTCGCCCCCTGGCTCGCGCCTTCGGCCATGGCCGAACGCATCATCGACTGCATGTCTTCCGACAGACCGGGCACGGTGAATTCGAGGATTTCTGTCGTGGTGCTATACTGCCCCGGCAGCGGCTGCGGTCCGTCGGCCATCTCATCGGCCATATCCGCCACGCTCGCACCTTCTCCCGCCTCCTCTGCCGAATCGCCACAAGCGGACAGCACCAGGACAGCAGCGAGCGGCAGGATAATCGAATAACGCATGGTATTCCCCCCAAGGTGGCGGGACAGATGCCCCGATGATCGGAGGACGGGATACCAAGCTGAAGCAAGCCTGCCAATGGTCCAGGCGTGTCGACCATTGCCCCTGCGCCCAATATTCCCCATATGTTCACCATGTCCGAACTCGTGATCAGGCGCGGCCTGGAAGAACCCGATACCTCCGCCAGCTTCACTCCGCACAAGCCCGTGCGGCCCGAAAAGTCGCAAGGCGGGCGGCCGTTCAAGCTGGTGTCGGAATACGAGCCCGCAGGCGACCAGCCCACGGCCATCCGCGAACTGGTCGAAGGCACGCGGGCGGGTGACAAGACCCAGGTGCTGCTGGGCGTCACCGGCAGCGGCAAGACCTTCACCATGGCCAAGGTGATCGAGGAATTGCAGCGCCCTGCCCTGATCCTGGCCCCCAACAAGATCCTCGCCGCGCAATTATACGGCGAATTCAAGAGCTTCTTTCCGGAAAACGCGGTCGAGTATTTTGTCTCCTACTACGATTACTACCAGCCCGAAGCCTATGTGCCGCGCAGCGATACCTACATCGAGAAGGAAAGCTCGGTGAACGAGGCGATCGACCGGATGCGCCACTCGGCGACCCGTTCGCTGCTTGAACGCGACGACGTGCTGATCGTGGCCTCGGTGTCGTGCATCTACGGTATCGGGTCGGTAGAAACTTATTCCGCCATGATCTTCGACCTGAAGAAGGGCGAGACGGTCGATCAGCGCGAGATCATCCGCAAGCTGGTGGCGCTGCAATACAAGCGCAACGATGCCGCCTTCGCCCGCGGCAATTTCCGCGTGCGCGGCGACAGTCTCGAAGTTTATCCCTCGCACCTTGAGGACACTGCCTGGCGCATCAGCTTCTTCGGTGACGAGATCGAGGATATTGCCGAATTCGACCCCCTGACCGGCAAGAAGGGCGCCATCCTTGCCACTGTGCGCATCTATGCCAACAGCCACTATGTCACCCCCGGGCCCACCATGAAGCAGGCCGCCGAAGCCATCCGGTTCGAACTGACCGAACGGCTGAAGGAACTGCAAGAGGAAGGCCGCCTGCTGGAAGCCCAGCGGCTGGAACAGCGGACCAATTTCGACCTGGAAATGATCGCCGCCACCGGTTCCTGCGCGGGGATCGAGAACTACAGCCGCTTCCTGACGGGCCGCCTTCCGGGCGAACCGCCGCCTACGCTGTTCGAATACCTGCCGGAAAACGCGCTGCTGTTCGTCGATGAGAGCCACCAGACCGTGCCGCAGGTGGGCGCGATGGCCAAGGGCGACCACCGGCGCAAGCTGACGCTCGCCGAATATGGCTTCCGCCTGCCAAGCTGCATCGATAACCGCCCGCTGCGCTTCAACGAATGGGACGCGATGCGCCCGCAGACCTTCGCCGTCTCGGCCACGCCGGGATCGTGGGAGATGGACCAATCGGGCGGCGTATTCGCCGAACAGATCATTCGCCCCACCGGCTTGATCGACCCGCCGGTGGAAATCCGCCCGGTGGAAGACCAGGTGCAGGACTGCATAGCCGAATGCAAGGCGACCGCCGCCAAGGGCTATCGCACGCTCGTCACCACGCTGACCAAGCGCATGGCGGAAGACCTGACCGAATTCATGCACGAACAGGGGGTGCGGGTGCGCTACATGCATTCCGACGTGGAAACGCTGGAACGCATCGAACTGATCCGCGACCTCAGGCTCGGCGTCTATGACGTGCTGATCGGCATCAACCTGTTGCGCGAAGGGCTCGACATCCCCGAGTGCGGACTGGTTTGCATCCTCGATGCCGACAAGGAAGGCTTCCTGCGCTCCGAAACTTCGCTGATCCAGACCATCGGCCGCGCGGCACGCAATGTGGATGGCAAGGTCATCCTCTATGCCGACCGGATCACCGGATCGATGGAACGCGCGATGGCCGAAACCGACCGCCGCCGCGAAAAGCAGCATGCGTTCAACCAGGAACATGGCATCACGCCAACCACGATCAAGCGCAACATCCAGGACATCGTCGCCCACACCGCCAGCCGCGATGGCGTGCTGGTAGAAATCGACGCGGAAGGGGCCAACAATCTCGTCGGCCACAACCTGCGCAGCCATATCGAAGACCTCGAAAAGAAGATGCGCAACGCCGCCGCCAACCTCGAATTCGAGGAGGCGGGCCGATTGCGCGATGAGATCCGCCGCTTGGAAGCCGACGAACTCGGCCTACCCGCCCACGAACAGCGCGCGCAGATGGTAGGGCGCAGCAACGAAGGCAAGCCGGGCACCCGCAAGACCCGCTATGGCAAGGTGCAGAAGAAGTGGGGCAAGTGAGAGCCGCGCTTCTGGCCACCTTCGTCGCCGCCATCGCCCTCACCGCCTGCGACCGCGCACCGCCGCCGGTGCAGCGGGTGGACCTGGCCGAGGCAGGACCGGCCATGCCGCGAGTCATGGAACAATCGCCCGATACGACGCTGGCAAGCTGGCGCGTGGCGGATGATGGGCAAGCACTGCACTTCGGCAATGCGGGGGCCGACCCGCTGCTCAGCCTCGCTTGCCGTCCGGGCGAGAACCCGCCGCAGATCAGCGTGATCCGCCACCTGACGGCCCTGCCAGGGCAAGGCGCACTGCTGCCGGTGATCGGCAACGGCATGCGCAGCCGGTTCATGGTCGATGCGACGCTGGCCAATGGCGAGTGGCGGTGGGAAGCGAAACTGCCGGCCGCCGACCCCTCGCTCGACGTGTTCACCGGCCCGCGCGACCTTACCGCCACCTTGCCCGGTGGCGGTATGCTGGAGATTGCCGGCAGCCGCCTCCCGGGAGAATTCGTCACCTGGTGCCGGGCCGGCGGCGTTGTCCGGCCCACGGTGGAGCCGGAAGCGGAAGAGCCGGTCAGCTAGCGGCCAGGTCCGCCAGCATCTGGGGCGTCAGCACCTGCGGCAATTGCTCGCCCGGACCGTCTGCCGGATACCACATGTACAGCGGCACCCCTGCCACGCCCTGCTCGGTCAGGAAGCGGGTGATTTCCTCGTTCCGCAAGGTCCAGTCGCCGCGCATGGCGACAACGCCTGCCACCTCGAAAGAGTCCTTGGTGCTCTCGCGCTCGATCGCCACGCTTTCGTTGACTTTGCAGGTCACGCACCAGTCTGCAGTGAACCACAGGAACACCGGCTGGCCCGATGCCCGCGCCTCTGCCAGCGCAGCCTCGCTGTAGTTTACCGGCGAGAGGATCGACGCACCGCCGCCCGGCTCGGCCTGGGCATAGACTGCAGGAAGGATGAAGGCCCCCGCAAGTGCAAAAGGCGCGGCGATCAGGCCGAAGGCGGGCCATGCCAGCTTGCCGCGGCGCTGCAGCAGGCCGGTGACGGCCAGCGCAATCAGCACGCCCACTGTAACTACCAGCGCCACCAGTGCGAACTCACGCCCGCCCAGGCGGGTCAGCAGCCACAACAGCGCCAGCGCCGTCAGCCCCATCGGGATCGCCATCACGCGGCGGAAGGTGTTCATCCACGGTCCCGGCTTCGGCAGGCGGCTGCGCAGCGCGGGCACATAGCCAAGCGCCAGGAACGGCAGCGCAAGCCCCAGCCCCAGCACGGCGAACAGCAGCATGGCCTGTTCCGGCGGCAGCAACAGCGCCGCGCCCAGTGCCGCGGCCATGAACGGCCCCGTGCACGGCGTGGCGACGAAAGCTGCAAGCAGGCCCGTGGCGAATGACGATCCGCCGCCCCCATTGCCCGAGACGGACAGCGAAGGGACCTCGAACACACCGGCAAAATTGGCCGTAATCACCGCCGCCAGCACCAGCAGGGCCACGACCACGCCCGGCTCCTGCAACTGGAACGCCCAGCCGATCTGCTGGCCGCCAGCCCTCAAGACCAGCAACAGCGCGCCGATTGCCATGCAGGCCAGCACCACGCCCGCCGTATAGGCTAGGGCATCGCGCCTCGCCTGGACCTCGCCCTCGCCCGCCCGCACCAGCGTCATCGCCTTCAGGCTGAGGATGGGAAATACACACGGCATCAGGTTGAGCAACAGTCCGCCCGCCAGCGCGGCAAGGATCAAGGTCCACAGGGGCGCGGTGACAGGAGCACTGCCGCTGATGCGCTCGCCACCGGTTGGCACCTCACCCGGCACGGCCTCGAAACGGACACCGTTGGCCGGCGCGCCGAAAGCGAGGATGCCGGTCACCTGCTGCAGGGGATCGAACGCGGCCTGGGTGGAATTGGGCGGCAGGTTCAGCGCGATAAGCGGCACTTCGGCCACCAGCAGGTCGCCATCCCGGAAGAACGACTGTTCGGCGGCATAGGCCATGTGCCGGTCTGCCGCCATGCGGTCCTGCCCCACGAAGACATGGAGGTTGGCCAGGTCCATCGAAGCCGGCAGGGGAATGGCGATCCGCAGCCGGTCCCCCGCAACCGAAAACCGCGCCTGGGTGTCGATCATCGGCGGCAAGGCGGCACGCCAGCCATCGAACGGGTTAGCCCCGCCATCCGCCTGGGGATAGCGCAGGGTTAGCTGGGCACCTTCAGGCACGCAGATCTGATCGGTGCAGGCGAGCCATTCGGCATCGAGCGTGATCGGTCGGCGGCTATCCACCACGGCGCCCGCCGGCACCACTATCGGCACCAGCACGGCATAGTCGCCCTTGAACACGTGGTTCATCAGGCCAGCCAGCGTCAGCTTGTGCGGCACCGGGTATTGCGGCTCCCCCGCCTGCCAGCCTTCGGGCAGGTCCCAGTCGAGTTGCATGCCGAGGCCCGCATCGCCGGGGTTCGACCAGTAGCCATGCCAGCCATCCTTGGGCCGGAAATGCAGCGCCACTGTGAGCGTCTCACCCGCAACGGGCGCTCCTTCGGCTACAAGGTCGGCGGCAATGTTGTTTTCGCGAAGCTGCTGGGCTGCGGCAGGCTGGGCCAGCGCCGCAATCAGCAGTGCCAACACCGGCATAAGAGCATACCGGAAAAGGGTCAGGAGACTTGCGCGCGCCATGGCGCACGATCTAGGGGTGATCGCCATGAGCGACAAGCGCGATCTCCTGATCCTCGGTGGCGGCCTCGTGGGCATGACACTGGCCCTCGCCGCCGCCCGCAGCGGCCTTTCCAGCCATGTCGTGGATCGTGCCGATCCGGCCGAACTGACGGCCGAAGGGTTCGACGGGCGCGCCAGCGCGATCTCCACGGCAAGCTGGAACCTGTTCACCAACATCGGCCTGGCAGACGCGCTGGAGCCGTTCGGCTGCCCTATCGCATCCATCGCCGTGACCGACGGGATGAAGCCTGGCCGCCTCGATTTCCGCCCCGAACCGCATGAAGGCTCGCTGGGCCGCATGTTCCCCAACCGCCAGCTGCGCTTGGCCCTGTTCGAAGCCGCCAAGGCCGAACCGCTGATCGCCTGGCACCCGATGGCCGACATAGTCGAACGCCACCGCGGCGAGCATGGCGTTTCCGCCACGCTCGCCGATGGAACGGTGCTGGAAGCAGGCCTGATGGTAGGCGCGGAAGGGCGCATGTCTCCCACCCGCGAGGAAGCGGGCATCACCATGGCGCAGTGGGACTATTCGCACCGCGCGCTGATAACCGGGCTCAGCCACAGCAAGCCGCACGGCAACACCGCGTGGGAAATCTTCTACCCCGCCGGTCCCTTTGCCCTGCTCCCGCTGCTGGATGACGACCAGGGCCGCCACCGCAGCGCACTGGTGTGGACCGTGGCCGAGAAAGATGCCGCCGGCGTGCTGGCCATGCCGCGCACCATGTTCGCTGCCGAGGTGGCCGAACGGATGCACGGTGTGCTGGGCGATATCACGGTAGAAGGCCCGGTCAGTTCCTATCCCCTCAAGTTCCAACACACGGTCAAGCTGACCGGCCAGCGGCTGGCGCTGGTAGGCGATGCGGCGCACGGCATGCACCCGATCGCGGGGCAAGGGTTGAACCTGGGCCTACGCGATGTGGGATCGCTGGTCGAAGTGCTGGTTGAAGGCGCGCGGCTGGGGCTGGATGTCGCCGATCCGCAAATGCTCAAGCGCTATGAAGACTGGCGTGCACTCGATTCGCTGATGGTCATGGGCGCCACCGACAGCCTGACGCGGCTGTTCGGCATTCCCGGCCGACTGCCCAGCGCGATCCGCCGCTTCGGCATGGGGCTGGTGCAGCGCACGCCGCCTCTGAAGCGCTGGTTCATGGACGAGGCCCGCGGCGTGACCGGAGACCTGCCCGAATTGCTTAAAGGCTAGTTGGTCAGGCCGGGCTGTTCGACCCGCCGGCCATCACCATCGCGCAAGTCGCGCGGTTCCAGCACAGCGGCGGTTTCCAGCACTTCGAGCGCGCGTTGGGCTGCGGCATAGCGTTCCGCCTTGTCCAGCCAGTCCTGCGCCAGTGCGGCATTGGGCATGGCCCGCACTTCGGCTATCGCCCGCTCGATCTGGCCGCTCTCAAGATGGATCCTCGCCCGTTCAAGACGCCGTTCGGAGATGGGTGACGGTGTGTCGGCGGTGCGGATCGAGAACAGCTGCGACAGTTCATGGCCGATTCTCCGCATCAGCCCTTCATCCTTCGGCACTTCGACCAGGTCGCTGCCCATGCCATCGAGCTGCACCAGCAGTTCGTTCAGAGTGACCCCGTCCTGGGACGAATCAATTACCGTCTGCACCGCATTGGGGCGGGCGTCGCCGAACCGCAGGCGCAGCTGGTCTTCCAGAAAGCCCAGCGGCTGCCCGCGTTCGAGCGATCGGCGCGCGGCAAAAGCGATCAGCATGCCCTCTGCCCGCGCGGCATTGCCGGCGGCGGCCTGCGATTGCAGATCGAGCCGGGTCAGTCGCTGTTCCATCGCGGCAACGCGCTGGTCGATGCCGCCCGCCTGAACCTCGACCTGCTCGACCCGCTGCGCTGTCTGCCGCACTTCGGCGGCGCTGGGTTCGACCGGCGAAACCAATGGACCGAACCGGCTGCTAGCAGCCAGCGGCTCGGTCGCCAGGGGTGCATTTTCACTGCGGACAGACACCACGTCGGGAATGCCCCAGCCTTCGGTGCGTGCAAGGTAGAGCATCGCCGCCGCACCCAGGGCAAAGGCGCCCAGCACCACGAGTGCGAGCGTGCCCAGCCCCGGACCCCTTCGCCCAGTCGTGCTGTCGGGAAATGTCTGTGCGTCATCCGTCATGCGTTGTGCGGCCCTTTGTGCCAAGCGACCTTAATGGCACATGTCGGCGGCCAAGGCCAAGAGCGCTGCATCGCTCGGCGAGGAGGCCCAGCGGACCTCGCCCCAGCCATCCCCCGCAGCTTCGGCGATGCGCGGTCCGAGGGCAGCGAGGCGAACCTGCGAAAGGTCAATGCCCAGCCGCCCGCATTCGGCGCGCAGGTGTTCCGCCGCCCCTGCCGAATGCAGCAGCACCAGCGCGCCACCGCCCAGCAGCACGGCCATTTGGGCGGGCATCGGCAGATCCTCGATGGCATAGACCACATGGGTGACGACCGTGACACCCTGTGGCGGCTCGACCTCGACCTGTCGTGATCCGGCGAGGCGCAGCAGGGTCAGTGGCCGACTGTCGATGGCGTCAACCACCTGCTGCAAACCGCCCGCCCCGATGGCCTGCACCCTGAACCCGGCTTCCTGCGCCATCCGGCCGGTTGCCCGGCCCACGGCATAGACCGGCTTTTCACGGTACTTCTGCAATTCCGGCCCGCCCAGCGCGATTGCCCGCCCGCTGCCGAGCAACAGGGCATCGACCGTAGAAGGGCCGGGACCGCTCCAGTCACACGGCACTGCATGCGACATTGGAAAGCTGGTGATGGCAAGGTTTCGCAAGGCCCCGTGCTTAACCGTATCCTCGCCGCCAGCTTGTGGCCGGATCGAAATTACCGCACTCAATGGCCGCTACCGAACAGGTTGCGGATGGCTGGACTGGAGCGGGCCAGCAGGTCCTGCGCCAGTTGCGCCGGGCCGTTGCTATCGCCAGGGGCAAAGCGCGTTTCGCCCGCGACACGCTCGGCCCCGTCGGGACTGAACAGCGCGGCGCGCATCAGGAGGTCGTCGCCCACAGGGTCGCAGGACACCGCAATGGCCGAATGGCAGCCACCGCCCAGCGCCGCCAGCAAGGCGCGCTCGGCCATCACTTCGGCGCGGCTCGGCGCATGATCGACGGCGGCCATCAACTGGCGCACGCGGCTGTCTGCGGTCCGGCATTCCAGCGCGATGGCACCCTGGGCGGGTGCCGGCAGCCAGTCGGCTGGATCGAGCGCATGGCCGACGCCCTGCTGGCCCAGCCGCTCAAGGCCAGCCGCCGCCAGGAATGTCGCATCGGCCTCGCCCGCTGCCAGCTTGGCGAGTCGGGTGGCGACATTGCCGCGGAAGAACACCACCTTGCAGTCCGGCCGCTGGTGCAGCGCCTGGGCCGCACGGCGCGGCGCGCTGGTGCCGATTACCGCGCCCTGCGGCAAGGCGGCCAGGCTGGCGGCACCGATCAACCGGTCCCGCTTGTCGGCGCGCGGCAGGATGGCGGCCAGCGTGAATTCGTCGGGCCGGACCGTCTCCACGTCCTTCAGCGAATGGACCGAGGCATCGATAAGCCCATCGGCCAGCCACTGGTCCAGTTCCTTGGTCCACAGAGCCTTGCCGCCAATCTCGGCCAGCGGGCGATCCTGCACCTTGTCGCCGCTGGCGGTAACGGGGTGCAGTTCGACCGCCTGCTCATCCCAGCCGTGCGCCGCACACAGGCGGGCGCGCGTTTCGTGGGCCTGCGCCATGGCGAGCGGCGAGGCGCGGGTTCCCAGCTTCAGTTTAACAGGGTCGGTCATATCGTGGTCGGTCATAAGCGTGGCGCTTGCCCTAGATAACATTTCGGTTCAGTGGAAGCCGCAGGATGGTGCTTGTACTCGGCATAGAAAGCTCTTGCGACGAGACCGCAGCTGCGCTCGTGGACGGCGACGGGCACATCCTTGCCCAGTCCATAGCCAGCCAGGAAGAGGCCCACGCCCCCTATGGCGGCGTCGTACCCGAGATCGCTGCCCGCGCGCATGCGGAGCGGCTGGTCCCCCTCATTGAACAGGTACTGAAACGGGCCGACAAGGGCCTGCACGACTGTGACGCGATTGCCGCCACGGCCGGACCGGGGCTGATCGGCGGGGTCATGGTCGGCCTCGTCACGGCCAAGGCGCTGGCCATGGCAAGCGACCTGCCGCTGCTGGCGATCAACCATCTGGAAGGCCACGCGCTCAGCCCGCGACTGGCCGATCCGGGCCTTGAGTTTCCCTATGCCCTGCTGCTGGTATCGGGCGGGCACTGCCAGATCCTGCGGGTTGATGGGCCGGGCCGCTATCGGCGCCTTGCCACCACCATCGACGATGCCCTGGGCGAAGCCTTCGACAAAACCGCCAAGATACTCGGCCTCGGCTATCCCGGCGGCCCGGCGGTGGAGCGGCTGGCGCTGCAGGGTAATCCGCGCGCCGTGCCCTTGCCCCGTCCGCTGGTCGGCAGCGGCGAAGTGCAGTTCTCCTTCGCCGGGCTCAAGAGCGCCGTGTTGCGGGCAGTTGAAAGCGGCCAGCATCGGCCGGAAGACATCGCCGCCAGTTTTCAGCAGGCAGCGGTCGATTGCATTGTCGATCGCACCCGCATTGCCCTTGCCGTGATGGGCGAGGTGACGGCACTGGTCGTGGCAGGCGGCGTGGCCGCCAATGCGGTGATCCGGGCTGCGCTCGAACGGCTGGCAGGCGATCATGACCTCGCTTTCAGCGCTCCGCCGATAGCGCTGTGCACCGACAATGCCGCGATGATCGCCTGGGCCGGGATCGAACGGCTGCGCTGCGGCTTTTCGGCCGACCCCCTCGACGTGTCTGCCCGCCCCCGCTGGCCGCTCGATCCATCGGCCGAAACAGTGCGCGGCGCAGGAGTGAAAGCATGACTGGTCGCAAGATCGGCGTGGTGGGCGCAGGCGCCTGGGGCACGGCGCTGGCGCAGATGCTTGCCGCCGACGGCACCGATGTACTGCTGTGGGCGCTGGAGGACGGGCTGGCGGACGCGATCAACCGCGACCACCGGAACGACCTGTTCCTGCCCTCTGCGGCCCTCGCCCCCACAATCCACGCCACTGGCGACCTCGCCGACATGGCGCAGTGCGAAGTGCTGCTGCTCGTCACCCCGGCGCAACATCTCGGATCGATCCTCTCGCGCCTGCCAGCCTATCCGCAGGACCTGGTGCTTTGCGCCAAGGGTATCGAGGCCGGGACCGGGCGGATGATGAACGAAGTGGCGCAACTCTGTGCACCCGGCAGCGACATTGCCGTGCTGTCCGGCCCGACCTTCGCGCATGAAGTCGCCGCCGGTCTCCCAACCGCCGTGACGCTGGCCTGCGGCGGCGGGCAGGCGCAATGGGAGCGGCTGGCGCCTGCAATCGCCCGCCCCACATTCCGGCCCTATTTCTCCGATGACCTGGTCGGCGCCGAAGTCGGCGGATCGGTCAAGAACGTGCTCGCCATCGCTTGTGGTGTGGTCGAAGGCCTGAAGCTGGGCCAGAATGCCCGCGCGGCGCTTATCAGTCGCGGCTATGCCGAGATGTTGCGCTTCGGCGAGGCGCTCGGCGCGAAGGCAGCAACGTTGGCGGGGCTGTGCGGCCTGGGCGACCTGGTGCTGACCTGTTCGTCCACTTCCAGCCGCAATTTCAGCCTTGGCCTAGCGTTGGGCGAAGGCCAAAGCGCAGCCGCGTTGATGCAGGACCGCCGCACTGTGGCCGAAGGCGCGCACACTGCGCCGGTGCTGCGCGACCTTGCCGCAAGGCACGGTGTGGCCATGCCAATTGTCGAGGCCGTCTGCGCGCTGCTGGGCGGTGCGGGCGCAGCCGAAGTGGCACAGGACATGCTGACCCGACCGCTCAAGTCGGAAACCTCACAGCCCGAGAGTTCCGGCACTTGAACGAGGCAGCGCAGTCCCGTGACATCGCCGCCCTGGCAAGGGGCGGGCGCACCAATTTCATGGGCTTCGTCCTGCGCCTGCTGGCGCGCTTGCCGTTCCTGTTCATCGCGGGGCGCCTCTATGGCCCGGAAGCGGTGGGCCGCTTTGCATCGGCCCTGGTGGTGGTCGAACTGCTCGCCCTGCTATGTTCGATCGGCGAGAAGCGCGGGCTGGCCCAGCGCCTGAGCGACAGTGACGACAACCCGGCCAGCCTGATTGCGGACGGCATGGTGGTAGCGCTCGTCCTTTCAGTCATTGCAGCAGCCCTGCTCTATATGTTCCCCGCGCCGCTCTTCCCGTCAGGCATCTACAACGATCTCGACCGGTGGATCGTGCTGGCCATTCCCGGCTATGCGCTGACCGAGATCGTGCTGGCGGCCCAGGCCTATCGCTTCGACATCGCCACGGCCGTTCGCGCCCGCGCGGTGGTGGAACCGTGGACGATCTCGATCCTGGCTGGCGCGTTCTTCTTTGTCGAACCGATCCAGGAATCGGGCATGGCGATGGCCTATCTGGTGTCGATCTATGCCGGGCTGGCCACCGCTCTGTGGACCTACCTGCGCTGCTATGGCCGACCGCAGAACTGGCGGCCTCACCCGATGCGGATTGCCCGCATGACCTTCCGGGCCCTGCCGCTGGCGGTAGCCGATGCCATCGAATGGGGCACGCGCCGCCTCGACATTTTCATCCTCGGCATTTTTGCCGGCCCTGTTGCCGTAGGCATCTATTTCATGGCGCAGCAGATCGCCAGCCTGCCGCAAAAGCTCAAGACCAGTTTCGAGCCGATCCTGGGGCCGGTCATCACCGCCCGGCTCAAGGAGCGGGACTATGCCGCGATTGCCCGACAGGTGTGCCAGGTGGGCTTCTGGATCGTGGCGGCGCAACTCGGCATCGCCCTGGCACTGGGCATACCGGGCGAGGCGCTGCTCGGCCTGTTCGGAGCGGGCGGGGCCTTTGTTCCGGGTACGGGGGCGCTGGTGTTCCTGCTTGCGGCAGAGGTTGTCGCTGCCACGGCTGTAGTCTCCGAAGCGGCGCTGATCTATGTCGCTAGGCTGCGCAACCTGTGGGTGTCGGTGGGCACCATCGTGTTCCAGGCAATCGTAACCGTAGGGGTGATGTTGGCGATCGAGCGTATGCAGATCGAAAGCGAAATACAGGAGGACTATATCCAGGCAGCGGCGGCAGCGGGATCGCTGATGCTGGCGCTGGCCGCTGCCTCTCTGGTCAAGGCAGTCATGCTCAGCCGGATCCTGGGACACCCGATCAACAACTGGCGCTGGGCGCTGGTCTGGGCCACCGCGGCGGTCGTTGTGATCGGCCAGGTGGTGATCCTGCTACCCGAATGGATCGAACTGGCCTTCGGCGTACCGCTGCTGTTGGGAGTATATGGCTGGATCATCTGGACCAAGGGCTTCGGCCCTGAGGACCGCGTGCTGTTCCGCCGCCAGATCAAGGAGGACGAAGCATAATGTTCCGGCCCACATCGCGCCTCTCGCTTGCTCTTGGCGCGATTGCAGTCAGTGCTCTGTCGATCGTCGGTGCGAACGTCACCGGTCCGGCGCTGGCCGAAGACCTGGCCCAAAAGGCCGCCGCAAAAATCGCCGAAACCGGCGGGGCCGGGCATGTGGTGGCCCAGTTCGATACTGCCAACGGCTTCGCCAGCCGCCATCCGGTGCTGGTGGGGGGAGAAGGCCTGAACGACAGCACCCGCGCCCGCGTCGCCCGCGCAGTCGGCGCTATATCCGGCGTGGGCGGGGTCCGCTGGGCAGAATCCGGCCTGCTGGCCGCAGGCGAGATGCCGATCGTCAATCCGCTCCATTGCCAGGACGATGTCAACGGCCTGCTGCGCGCGCGGACAATCCGCTTCGAAGGCGGTTCGGCCCGCATCGATGCCGCCAGCAATTCGCTGGTGGACGAGGTCGCCGCCGCGCTGCGCCCGTGCCTTGGCTCTATCATCGCGATCACCGGACATACCGACAACTCGGGAAGCGCCGTCGGGAACCTCGCCCTGTCGCGCGAACGGGCCGCAGCCGTGGAGGCGGCGCTGGTTGCACGCGGCATCCCTTCTGACGGCCTGCGTGCTCGCGGTGTGGGATCGCAGTTTCCGGTCGAAGGCCTGGAGCCGGGCGATCCGGCCAACCGGCGGATCGAATTCGCCGTGATCGCGACCGAACCGGTCCTGCCCACCCCGGTCGATACCCCCGGTCCGCGCTAGCTGGCGGTCACCCGCAGTCACCGGCGGTTGCCAGCTTGGGGGCAGCGCCGTTAGAAGGCTGCGCTTTGAACAAGGATTCCCATGCCCATCTGGCTCGAACTGCTGGTCCTGCTGCTGGTCGCCTATGCGATCGGAATCGGGATCGGCTGGGCGATCTGGGGTAGGGAATAGCAGGCAACCATCGCAATTTTGGGGGTTTTCGTGGCTGAACTGGTACAAGCTAACTGGATGCTGCTGGTCATTGCGCTGGTGATCGGCATGGCGGTGGCATGGTGGATTTTCGCCGCCAACCGCACCACCCGCGTGGCGAAGGAGCAAAGCGCCGAGGCCGATGCCCTGGCCCTGCGCAACCAGGCGCTGATCGACGCGCCGCCTGCTGCGGCCGCTACGCCGAAAACAGCTGCGCCTGAACCTGCGCCAGCTCCGGCTCCGCCGCTCGCTCCGGCCGCGCCGCCGGTTGCTGCCAGCGGGGCGGACGACCTGACGCTCATCAAGGGCCTCGGCCCCAAGCTCAAGGCGCAACTGGCCGTCATGGGCGTCACCACCTTTGCCCAGATCGCCGCCTGGGACGATGCCGAAATCGACCGCGTCGATGCCCAGATGGGCCGCTTCCAGGGCCGCATCCGGCGCGATGACTGGGTGGCACAGGCCAAGTTGCTGGCAGCGGGCGACAGCGCCGGATTCGCCCGCCAGTTCGGCAATCGCTGAGGCAGCATTTGGGCCGCATTTGCTTTGCGCGGCTTAGTCGCTAAAGGCGGTTTCAAAGGAGACTTGTTCCATGGCCACTCACCAATGACCCGGATGGTGCCTTTCGACTGGGCCGATCCGCTCAACCTCGATGACCAGCTGACCGACGAGGAGCGCATGATCCGCGAGGCCGCACACGGCTTTGCGCAAGACGTGCTGCAACCCCGCGTGATCGAGGATTTCGCCCGTGAGGCTGATGCCCGCGAACTGTTTCCGCAGATGGGGCAGGCAGGGATGCTGGGCGTGACGATCCCTGAGGAATACGGCGGATCCGGCGCCAGCTACGTTGCCTATGGCCTTGTGGCGCGCGAGATCGAGCGGGTTGATTCGGGCTATCGCTCGATGGCCTCGGTCCAGTCGAGCCTCGTGATGTATCCGATCCATGCCTATGGCACGGACGAACAGAAGCGCAAATACCTGCCCGGCCTGGCCAGCGGCGAACTGATCGGCTGCTTCGGCCTGACCGAACCCGATGCAGGATCGGACCCCGCCGGAATGCGCACCGTGGCTAAGGCGGACGGCGACGGTTACCGCCTGTCGGGCGCCAAGACGTGGATTTCCAACTCGCCCTTCGCCGATGTCTTCGTGGTCTGGGCCAAGTCCGAAGCCCACGGCGGCAAGATTCGCGGTTTCGTGCTGGAAAAGGGCATGGCGGGCCTCGAAGCCCCCAAGATCGCGGGCAAGCTGAGCCTGCGTGCCAGCACCACCGGCATGATCATGATGGACGACGTGCGCCTGCCCGCCGATGCGCTGCTGCCCGGTGTCGAAGGCATGAAAGGCCCGTTCGGCTGCCTCAACCGCGCACGCTACGGCATTTCATGGGGAGCACTGGGCGCAGCGGAATTCTGCCTTGCCGCCGCCCGCTCCTATGGCCTTGAACGCAAGCAGTTCGGCCGCCCGCTGGCTGCCACGCAACTGTTCCAGAAGAAGCTGGCCGACATGGTGACCGAAATCTCGCTGGGCCTGCAAGGCAGCCTGCGGATCGGACGCCTGATGGATGAAGGCCGGTTCGCGCCGGAAATGGTCTCGATCGTCAAGCGCAACAACGTCGGCAAGGCGCTGGACGTGGCACGGATGGCGCGCGACATGCACGGCGGCAACGGCATTTCCGAGGAATATCAGGTGATGCGCCACATGGTGAACCTGGAAACGGTCAACACCTATGAAGGCACGCACGATGTCCACGCGCTGATCCTGGGACGGGCAATCACCGGGATTGCAGCCTTCTAGCGCGCAGACTCCGCCGCCATCACCTGCAATTCTCGCGCGGCATTGTTGAGTGCCGTGCGGGCCACGGCATTGCGGGCAGGCCAGTCACCCACGACGGAGGCCAGTTCGGCAAACAGCGCCCATTCCTCGGTTGACAGGTCGTCGCCCAAGGCATGGGCGCGCCGGACCCAGTCGGCTTGTGAAGTTACTCCCGCCATCGTGCCTGTCTGCGCGGCCTGTGTTACAGTTTCGGGACTCTTCAACCGAAGCTTGCAACGCGGGCCAAGCGGGCCGATGGCGTGCCAGATTGCCCCCAAGCAGGTCCAGCCGCCATCCAACCGCCAGTACCGCCCGTCCTATCCCGTTACCAGGAGCTGCGCGAACGGCTGGGGCCGCGCGCGGGCGGAGTGGCGGCGGCAATCGTACTCGAAGCCTTGCTGCTATTGGCCCTGCTTTCGCTCGGCCACGGCGGCACCATTGCCGAGCCTGACCAGCCCCGCCTCACCAGCATCGACTTTACCGATCCGCCCCCGCCCGACGAGCCCCCTCCTGCCCCGGCCGAGACCCCGTCGAGCATAGTCCCCACGGTCGAGCCGCCCGCCCCCGCGCCGCCGGTCCCGCCCGCCGAGACCCCGCCACCCGGAGCGCAGCAACCGGCGCCGCGAACCGCGATCATCCCGCTGACGCGCGAGGAGATGCAGGGCGCCGATATCTCAAACCTTCCCCGCCGCCGCCCCGATGCGCCCAGCGGCCCGGCCTATGGCCCCGCCGCTCCCGGCCCGTCTGCCGGGGACAGCCAGGTGGTCGGCACCGCGCCCGATGGATCCGCGCTCTTCGCCGCGCGCTGGTACACCGAACCGACCGACCAGGAGATGGCCGGTTATCTCTCAACCGCGACCTTTGGCTCGGCCACCATATCCTGCCGCACCGCGCCGGGCTGGCGGGTGGAGGACTGTGTGGGGGTGAGCGAGCATCCGGCAGGATCGAACATGCTGCGCGCCGTGCTCGCCATGGCCTGGCAGTTTCGCGTCCGTCCGCCCCGGCGCGGCAACCAGTCGCTGGTGGGAGGCTGGGTACGCATCCGCATCGACTACAACGATGGCCGGCGTTCAATCCGCTAGCGGCCGTCTGCCGGGAACCTACTCTCCGCTGGCCGATACGGCCCGGCCGAACACCTGCTCCAGCCGTTCCAGCACATCGGCAGGCAGCGGCGGGGCGAGGATCGAAGCGATGTTCTCTTCCAGATGCGCGGCGCTGCCGGTGCCGGTCAGGACCACGTGCGCGCCGCGCTCATGGCGGCAGAAGCGATAGGCGGCCTCGATCTGGCTCCGGATCGCCGGATCGGCACTGACGAAGTCGAACGGGTCGGCGGGGTTGATCGCCCCTCCATCGACCTCGCCGCACGCCACCAGTTCGGCCACGGCCTCGGCCGCATTGGCCGCGGAATTGAGCCCGCGCCGCACCGCGAACATGATCAGCGTGCCGATATCCAGCGCCATGGTCTGCGGGAACACCAGCTGCCGCGCGCTCTGGTTCAACATGTTGAAACCCACCATCACCACGTCAAACAGCCCGGTCGGAACCGCTGCCTGCAACATGGCGTGCTGCGTGTCGAAACGGAAAACCTCGGTAATTCCGATGAAGCGGATCTTGCCCGCCTGCTGCTGGCGGTGCATCTCGGGTACCAGCACATCGCAGGCATAATCGAGCTGGTCCGCGCTCACTCCGTGGAGGTGGAACAGGTCCACATGGTCGGTCCCCAGCCGCTTGAGGCTGGCATCGAGATTGGCGGTGAATTCGGCAGGCGTCAGCAATTCAGTCAGCTTCTCCGAACCGCCCCGCCCCACCCAACTTTTCGTCGAAAGGAACAGGCGGCTGCGATCGTGCCCCCTGATCCCCAACCCTACGGCTTCCTCGGTGCCATAGGACATGGCCGTATCGATGAAAGTCACGCCAAGTTCGATGGCATGGGCCACGATGCGAGAGGCCTCTGCCGCCGAAGCCCCGCGCGCCATGCCCAGCCGTGAATGACCGCCACAGCCCAGCCCCACGGCGGAAACCCGCGCCCCGGTGCGACCCAGGATTACGTCGTCCATTGCGCCGCTCAGTTCGATGGAGGCGGCGGCCCACCAGGGCGGAAGGCGGGCGGCGGTGGCGGGGTGCGCTGGTTCTCGGCAAAGAAGCGGAAGATATCGGGCATGGATGCACCGATGATCGTACCATGGTCGTGGCCGGGCATTTCGAGGTATTCATGCTTCATGCCCATGCGGTCGAGCGTAGCGGCCCAGGTGCGCACGCTGTCGGGCGGGACCACATTGTCATCCGCGCCTTCGGTGATCATCACCGGAACGCCGGCATCCTTCATCGGTGCCAGCACCTGTTCCTGCGTCGGCTGCATCATCAAAGCGGCAGGGGCGATGGCGGCCACGGCGGCCCAGCGTTCGGCGTGACGCTGGCCAAGGAACAGCGTGCCCGCCCCACCCATCGAATGGCCCATCAGGTACTGGCGATTGGGATCGATAGTGAATTCGCTGGTGGCGATGGCGGTCACCGTCATCACGTCCAGCTCGCTCAATTCGGCAAGGTTTGCGGGATCTGGGCCGCCGGGGCCGAAGGCGATCACCGGCGAGCCATACCAGCCCACTTCGTTGAAGCCCATCGGGCCGACGACGACATAGCCACCCTCTTCGGCCAGATCGATCAGCCGATCGCGCACGATGAAATTGGCGTCCCCGCCCATCCCGTGCAGCGCCACGATTAATGGCGCGGGCACGGCCGGATCGACCTTGCTCGACACGAAGATCGTATAGCGCATCTGCTGCCCGGTGGGCGCGAAGGTATAGGAGCGTTCCTCGGCCCGCGGATCGACCGGCATGGTCATGGCCATGCGCGGCGGACCGTTGGCACCGGGCGGCGGACCGTTCTGCCCGGAAACGGCCAGCGGCACGCCGCCGGCCAGTGCAATCACGGCAACGAGGGCGCCAAAGCGCTGCAACATCTTCATGGATCAATCCCCTCCCCGGCCCATTCATGGCTCGTCAGGCGCGCAGCCTAACCCCGGAGAGGCGGATTGCTAGGTCATGAATTGTAACAGGGCTATTCCACCAGCATCAGCGCATCGAGCGCGACCACGCCCTCTCCCTCGGCATGGATGATCACCGGGTTCAAGTCGATCTCGCGGATGCGCGGGTTGCCGGCCATCACGCGGCCCATCTGCACGATGAGGTCGGCCAGCGCGCCAACATCCAGCGCGGGCGCGCCGCGCCAGCCCTTGAGGATCGCCGCCTGCTTGAGGCCCAGCAGGCCCGCCACGACCTGGTCCTTGCCCATGTCGGGGGTGAACAGCTTCACGTCCTTGAGGATTTCGGCCGTCACGCCGCCAAAGCCTGCCAGCACCACCGGACCCCATTCGGGATCGGACTTGGCGCCCACGATCATCTCGGTGCCCATGCGACCCATCTTTTCCACCAGCACGCCATCAAGCGCGATGGAGGCGTCATAGGCGGCGACATTGGTGTACATCTTGTCGAAGGCGGCGCGCACGTCGTCTGCGGTCTTGAGATTGAGCAGAACCGCGCCCGCATCGCTCTTGTGGCCCAGCGCCGGAGCCTGGCCCTTCATCACTACCGGATAGCCGATGGCTTCGGCAGCAGCCACGGCATCATCGGCGCTGGCGGCAAACTTGCTCTGCGGGAAGCTGATGCCCAACGGGGCGAGCAGTTCCTTGGCCTTGTATTCGGGCACGACGCCGCTGACCGCATCGAGGCCTGCCACTTCGAGCGGCGGGAGCGACTTGTCGCTGAGGTCACGCTTTGACAGGTCCGCCAGCCGCGCAATGGCGCGATAGGCGCGTTCGGTGCTGGGGAACCACGGAATGCCGACCTTGCGCAGGCCTTCGATATATTCCGGCGGTACGCGAGCGCCCTCGTCCACCCCGGCGAAGACCAGCGGCTTGGCGAAGGTGCCGTCTTCCAGCACCTTGATGATGGCGGGAAACTTGATCTTGCTGGTGATCGGATCGCTCTGGATGATCGAGGCGACCACCGACCCGATGCGGTCATCCTCCAGCAGCACGGTCAACAGGTTGGTGTAGATGACGGGTTCCGACAGGCCGATCGCGGTGATGTCGGTCGGGTTCGAGACCGGCACGAAATCGGGCAGGATCGCGCGGATCTTGGGCGAATTGTCATCGTCCAGGTGAATGAGGTCGAGGCCGATATCCTCGGCAATATCGAAGGCCAGGCCGCGCAACGCGCCACTTTCGCCCAGAACCGCCATATTGGCACCCGGCAGCGACTTGCAGCGGAGCGCGATCTCGGTGATGTCGGCCAGTTCCTCCAGCGTTTCGGCAAAGATCACGCCTTCGCGTGCCAGCTTGGTCTTCATCAGGGCATAGTCGCCCGCCATGGCGCCGGTATGGGTGGCGGCGCTGGCCTGGGCCTTGTCGCTGCGGCCGGGGTGCAGCATCACGACCGGCTTGCCCGCTTCGCGCGCCCGGCGGGCGGCGGCGATGAAGGCCTTCGGTCGACGCAGGCTTTCAACATAGAGCGCGATGACATGGGTGGCGGGATCATCGATCAGCCATTCAACATAGTCCTCCACGCCCGAACCCGCCTCGTTGCCGGTCGAAACCGAAGTCGAGACAAAGAGGCCGCGCGGGTGCAGGGCGGTGGCCAGCACGGCAGCCAGAGCGCCGGACTGGCTGGCAATGCCCACGGCGCGGTCATCCTGCCCCGGCACCTGCATGTTCGTTTCCACGAACGACAGCGGCACGCGATCAACATAGTTGGTGCAGCCGAGGCAGTTCGGCCCTTCGATCACCATCCCGTGTTCTTCGGCAATGCGCGCCAGTTCCAGCTGGTCGCGCATGCCTTCCTCGCCCGCTTCGGAGAAGCCGGCCGAATAAATCACCACCGCGCCGCAGCCGCGCTCGGCCAGTCCGCGCACGGTATCGAGCACGAAGGGCCGCGGGATCGCCAGCACGGCGCAATCGATGCCCTGCGGCAGCTCGGACACGTCCTTGCAGACCTTCAGGCCCAGCAGCTCGTCCCGCTTGGGATTGACCGGATAGACGTCGCCGGAAAACTCGTATTGCACGAGGTTGTTGAGCAGCGTGGCCCCCAGCGCGCCATGCCGGTCCGAAGCCCCGATCACCGCCACCGACTTGGGGCGCAGCAGGCGGTCGATCTGTTCATTGGTGAAGCGGCGGGTGGTCATTGTCGGGCTCTTTCTCGCTGGCATTTTTCGCTCGTCGGCGGAGATCGTTTACCGCCCTCAACACATGTCGTCACCCCGGACTTGATCCGGGGTCCAGCTTGCGGCGAGGCTGAAGCTGGACCCAGGGACAAGCCCGGGGTGACAAGACTGGTGCTGGATCAGTCCTTCTTCAGCTTGGTCTTGTCGAAGGTGCCGAGACCCGGCTTGAAAGTCTTGTCATCGAGGAACTGCTTGGTGGCTTCCTTGCGGCTTTCGAGGCCACCGAACTGGTTCAGTGCTTCCTGCGCGCGGATCAGATAGTCCTCGGCGTTGTCATAGGTCATTTCCATGACGCGGCGCATGGCCCACTTGGTGGCGCGGACGGCCTGGCTGTCCTTCTTCTTCAGCACGTCGGCCACTTCCTGCACGCGGGCCTTCAGCTTGTCGGCGGGCAGTGATTCGTTGACCATGCCCTTTTCGGCGGCCTGCTTGCCGGTCAGGTTCTCGCCCATCATCGCGTGGTACATGGCATCGCGGAAACCCATCAGGTTGGCCGCGACCTTGGATGCGCCGCCGCCCGGCAGGATCGCCCAGTTGATTTCCGACAAGCCGAACTGCGCATCGTCGGCGCAGAACGCCAGGTCACAGGCGAACAGCGGGCCATAGGCGCCGCCAAAGCACCAGCCATTGATCATCGCCACGGTGGGCTTTTCATACCAGCGCAGGCGTTCCCACCACGAATAGGCTTCACGCTGGTGCTGGCGGACCTTGTGCAGGCCTTCCTGTTCGGCGTGGCGGAAGTATTCCAGCAGGTCCATGCCGGCCGACCAGGCAGCGCCTTCGCCGGTGAGGACGAGCACCTGCACGTCGTCACGGAATTCCAGTTCCTCCAGCACGATCAGCATCTGCCGGTTGAGGTTCGGGCTCATGCAGTTGCGCTTGTCGGGACGGTTGAAATAGACCCAGGCCACGCCATCGACGATGTCGTACTTGACGGTTTCGGACTGCGGACGGGGATCGGGCTGCGAGGGGCCTTTGGCCATGGGTTCTCTCCTGAAATGCGAACGGAAGCGATTCGTCCCGGTCGCGCCAATATTGTTATCGGCGATAGCGATATGGATTGCTATGATCAACAACAATCGCTAGCCTGCCCATTATGCGCGATCCGTTGCCCTCCTACCCCGGCTATTCGCTGCGTCGTGCCGCCAACGCGACGGCGGCGGACCTGTCGGCGCGGCTGGGTGCAATAGGCATGAAGCAGGTCGATGCCTCGATACTGCTGCTGCTGGCCGACAACCCCGAAGTCACCGCCAGCGCGCTGGGCCGCCAGCTCGATATCCAGCGCGCCAACATGGTGCCCCTGCTGAAACGGCTGGAGGATGCCGGGCTGATTGCTCGCACCCCGATCGACGGCAAATCCCAAGGCCTGGCCCTGACCGAAGAGGGGCGCGAAACCATGACAAAGGCCCGGGTGATCATCGACCGGTTCGAGAGCGAACTGCTCGCCCGCGTACCCGCCGAACATCGCGACCACCTGCTGCCCGCGCTGGATGCCCTCTGGCGTTAGGCGCGCGGATTTCCTAGGTCGGGCGCACAGAGGACTTGGGAGCCGGCAATGCACGTACACGAAGCGCACCAGGTATCGGCCGAATGGGCCGCAGGGGCGAAGATCAACGCGGCACGCTATGCGCAGATGTACCGCCAGTCGGTGGAGGATCCCGATGGCTTCTGGGGCAAGGAGATGCAGCGGCTCGACTGGATGCAGGTGCCGACGCAGATCAAGGACACCAGTTTTGCCGCAGACGATTTCCGCATCCGCTGGTTTGCCGACGGCACTCTGAACCTCGCCGCCAACTGCCTTGACCGCCACCTGGAGGAGAGCGGCGATACCGTGGCGATCCTGTGGGAGCCGGACCATCCCGATACCCCCGCCCGCCAGCTGACCTACCGTGAACTCTACGAAGCAACATGCAAGTTCGCGAACTTGCTCAAGAAACACGGCGTAGAGCGCGGCGACCGGGTGACCATCTACCTGCCGATGGTGCCAGAGGCGGCCGTCGCCATGCTCGCTTGTGCGCGGATCGGCGCTGTCCATTCGATCGTGTTCGCCGGGTTCAGCCCTGATGCCCTGGCCGGCCGGATCGAAGACTGCGCCAGCACTGTGGTTATCACCGCCGATGAAGGCCTGCGCGGCGGCAAGAAGGTTCCTCTGAAGGCCAATGTCGATGCCGCCTGCGACAAGGCGCGGGTCGATACGGTCATCATGCTGCGCCACACCGGCGCCGATGTGCCGATGAAGCCGGGCCGCGATGTGGACTGGGCCGAGGCGGTTGCCACCATGCCCGCCGAATGCACGCCGGAGGAAATGGGCGCGGAAGATCCGCTGTTCATCCTCTATACCAGCGGCTCCACCGGCAAGCCCAAGGGCGTGCTCCACACCACGGGCGGCTATGCGGTGTGGGCGGGCATGACCCACGAATATACCTTCGATTACAGCCCCGGCCAGATCTACTGGTGCGCAGCCGACATCGGCTGGGTCACAGGCCATTCCTATGTCGTTTACGGCCCGCTGCTCAACGGCGGGACCACGCTGATGTTTGAAGGCGTACCGAACTTCCCCGATTACAGCCGCTTCTGGCAGGTGGTGGACAAGTACAAGGTGGAGATCTTCTACGCCGCCCCCACGGCCCTGCGCGCGCTGATGCGCGAAGGCGATGACTGGGTGGCAAAAACCAGCCGCAAGTCCTTGCGTCTGCTTGGTTCTGTGGGCGAACCGATCAATCCCGAGGCGTGGGAATGGTATTACAATGTGGTCGGCGATGGGCGTTGCCCGATTGTCGATACCTGGTGGCAGACCGAGACCGGCGGGCACATGATCACCCCGCTCCCCGGCGCCCATGCGCTCAAGCCCGGCAGCGCCACGTTCCCGATGTTCGGGGTGAAGCCCGCGCTGGTCGATCCGGCCGATGGCCACGTGGTGGAAGGTGCCACCGAAGGCGCGCTGGTGCTGACCGATAGCTGGCCCGGCCAGATGCGCACCGTCTATGGCGATCATGACCGCTTCATCCAGACCTATTTCACCCAGTACCCCGGCAAGTACTTCACCGGCGATGGCTGCCGCCGCGACGAGGATGGCTACTACTGGATAACCGGACGCATCGATGACGTGATCAACGTGTCCGGCCACCGCATGGGCACGGCGGAGGTGGAAAGCGCGCTGGTCGAACATCCGCTGGTGGCCGAAGCCGCCGTTGTCGGTATGCCGCACGACATCAAGGGCCAGGGCATCTATGCCTATGTCACCACGATGGACGGGGTGGAGGACAGCGACGAGTTGCGCGCCGAGCTTATCCAGTGGGTGCGAAAGGAAATCGGCCCCATCGCCACGCCCGACGTGGTGCAGTTCGCCCCCAACCTGCCCAAGACCCGCAGCGGAAAGATCATGCGCCGCATCCTGCGCAAGATCGCCGAGAACGATACGGGCAATCTGGGCGACATCTCCACGCTGGCCGACCCATCGGTGGTGGACGACCTGCTGAAGAACAGCCCGCACGCAAAGGGGTGATACGATGATCACGATCTACCATGTCCCCCATTCTCGCAGCCAGCGGATCGTCTGGCTGATGGAAGAAATGGAAGAGCCCTACCGGCTGGAAACCTTCGGCATTCCGGTGCCTGAAGACTTTCTCAAAGTGAACCCGCTCGGTTCAGTGCCGACCATCACCGATGACGATGCCGAAGCGCCGATCACCATGTTCGAAAGCATCGCCATCCTGCTCTACATCACCGGCAGGCGGCTGGTGGCGGGGAACGAAAGGGCCATCGCGCTGGCAGTGGGACCGCGCCCTTCGGCTGCGCATTATGCCGAACACCTGCAATTCCTGCATTTCGGAGAGGCGGACCTGGCCACGCCCATCGGCACAATCTTCCGCACCCGCGTGTTCACCAAAGAGCAGAGCAACAACACGATTGCCGATCAGCTCGGCCAGTTGGAAAAGCGCCTCACCTTCCTCGACAATCACCTGTCGGACGGGCGCGAATGGGTGACGGGCGAACGCTTTACCATCGCCGATATCTCCATCGGCTACGCCTTCCTGCTCGCCAGCTTCACCCGCTGCGAAATTGCCCTGCCGGACCATGTTGCCGCCTACTGGCAGCGCCTGCAGGCGCGCCCGGCCTACAAGCGCGCAAGCACCTGACGGCGCCTGGGCGACACATTCCATTACAATTATTCCACTGGCATCTGCCTCCCACGCATGATCTATTCCCTCCCAGGGAAAAAGGGAGGGACCGATGATCCGACAGCTTCGTCTGGCGAGTACGCTCGCCATTATCGCCGCCACAGCAGGACTGGCCGCTCCGGCCTCGGCACAGGTCGCCGGTGTTCCGCTGGAGATGGAGCCCAACACCTGCGACCGCGCCTGTCTTGAGAACTTTGTCGAGCGCTATCTCCAGGCGATGAGCGACGGCACGGTGTCGGACGACCTGTTTGCCCGCTCTGTCCGCTTCACCGAGAACGGTGTGGAACTGCCGCTAGGCAACGAAGGGCTGTGGGCCACAACCGTTTCGCCCGAAGGCTACCGGCTGGTCGTGCCCGACGTCACCACCGGCCAGGTTACCGCGCTGGTTACAGTGCAGGAGCAGGCCAATTCGTCGGCCACCGGCCCGCAGCGGCCCGCGGAACACGTGGGCCTGTCGCTGCGCTTGCGGATCGACCGCGAGGGCAAGATTACCGAGGTGGAGCAAATTGCCGCCCGTCCCGATCGTCCACTCGGTGCCGCCACCGGACCCTCAACCGACCCCTTCCCGGCTACCGGCGCGGCGGTCCACGCCATCGGCTCGCCATGGCCCGGTTACCTGCAGGCCGTGCCCGAGGCCGAGCGCCACACCCGCGCCGAACTGGTGGAAGTGGCCAACGCCTATTTCGAAGCGGTCGAACGCAACACCGGCAACGACTATTATCCCTTTACCGAGGACTGCCTGCGGCTGGAAAACGGCATGATCGCCGCCGCATCCGATGCGGAGCGCGCCGCCCTGCCCGACCGGCCTGCTTTCGGCACTGTGCAGACCTGCAAGGGCCAGTTCGAGACCAGCCTGATCGGCACCGTCACCTCTGTGCGCGACAGGCGTGTGCTGGCGGTGGATGAAGAACGCGGCATCGTTTTCGCCTCGGCCTTCTTCGACCATCGGCCGATCAACTGGTCCTGGCACCTGGGCGAGCTGTTCAAGGTGGAAGGCGGCATGATCACCCGCATCGAGGCCATTTTCATCCGCAACACCTATGGCATGTGCTCCGGCTGGAGCACCTATGCCCAATGCCGCAGCGAAGAAGTGCAGGACGTGCGCTGAGCGCAAGAGGAGGACATGGCCACGATCCGCAAGCTGATCGCCACTGCCACCGCGCTTGCCGCGCTGGCTACCGCCGCACCCGCCCTCGCCCAGAACGGCCCGCCAGCCAGCCAGTTCGCGCCCCGGGTCGATCGCCCCACCTGCACGCGAGACGAGCTGAAGGCGCTGACTGCAGCCTATGTCGAAGGGCAGCGCAGCGGCAGCCTTGCCGCCCTGCCGCTGGCCAGCAACGCGCACTACCTGGAAAACATGGAAACGGTCGATGCCGCTGCGGGCCTGTGGAACACCGCCCTGCCGGTGGCCAATGCCCTCAGCTTCCATGACGACCTGCGCTGCAAGACCTTTACCGAGATCGTGGTGACCGAAGGCGGCACGCCCTACATCATCGGCACCCGCCTCTACGCCCACGAAGGCCGGGTGATCCGGGTAGATTCCATCGTGACCAAGACCGGCGACTGGCTGTTCAATGCCAATGCCTTCCTGCGCTATACCCAGGCAGAGGACTGGTCCATTCTCCACCCCTACCAGCGCACCAGCCCGGCCGAGATGATCCGCGGGGCCAATGCCTATCTCGATGGCTTTGCCGACAAGTTCACCGATATCCCGTGGGGCGTACCCTGCGCGCGGCTGGAAGGCGGCGCCTATACCAACCGCGATGGCCGCGCCGATGCGAGCTGCGAGGTCGGCATGCCGCCGGGCGTGCTCTACATCACCAACCGCGATTACCTGATCGACGAGGAAATGGGCACGATCAACGTGTTCTGCCGCTTCGGCGGATCGACCGGCGGGGCGGATTCGCACACCTTCCGCTATATCGACGGCAAGTTCCGCCTGATCCACACGCTGACAGCCATTCCCGGCCCGCAAGCGAATGACGAAGGGGGCATGGTGCCAGGGGCGATCGATCCCAATGCCTAGGTAACCTTCCATAAGGCCGGAGTCGCACGACTGTAGCCAAGTGGCGGCATGGTGCAGGCCATGAACATGGTCGGCAAAATCGGCGGGATGATCGGGCGCAGGCGCAACAGCCGCCTGCGGCTCGGCGTTCCGGCGCAACTGATCACGCTGCACGGCCAGTTTACCGCCAGCCTTGCCGACCTGTCGCAATCGGGCGCGCACCTGCGCGCCAGGGGCGAGTTGATCCGCGGCGAGGAGCTGGTGGTAACCTGGCTCGGCTTTGAAGCCTTCGGCACCATCGTATGGACCGCCAATGGCGAGGCCGGGCTGGAGTTCGACGAGCCACTGGCCGAAACGATCCTGCTGCATACCCGCCAGCAGGTGGACCAGGGCATCGCCCCCAGCGCCGAACAGGCGGCCTTTGATGGCGCGCGCAGCTGGTACATGAGCTACCGTTAGGCCCCTACCGCTAAGCTTGGCCCTCTGCTAGGGGCACAAGAATGCCACGCGCCCGTCTCTATTCGCTGGAAGAGCTGGAAGACATTCCAGGCACCCACGTTTTCACCGCCCGCCGCAGCCGGCAGGGCTATCACCTGCACAAGTTCTGCATGAGCCTGATGAAGGCCGAGAACCGCGAGGCCTTCCGCGCCGATGAGCGCGCCTATCTCGACCAGTACAAGATGACCGAGGAGCAGAAGGAAGCCGTGCTGGCACGCGACCTGACGCGGCTGATCGAGCTGGGCGGCAACATGTATTTCCTCGTCAAGATCGCCAGCACCGACGGCTGGAGCGCGCAGAAGGCGGTCAGCTCCATGTCGGGCATGAGCGCCGAGGAATATGCCGCGATGATGCGCGATGGCGGTCGCTCGCCCGAAGGCCTGCGTTCAAAGCGGGAGCAGAACTGATGGCACGCATTACGGCGGGCATCGCCACCAGCCACGTCCCCGCCATCGGCGCGGCAATCGACAACGGCCGCACCCAGGATGAATACTGGAAGCCGGTGTTCGAGGGCTACGAATTCGTCAAGGAATGGATCAAGGACAACACGCCCGACGTGGTGATCCTGGTCTATAACGACCACGCGAGCGCGCTGATGCTCGACATCGTGCCCACCTTCGCGGTCGGATTTGCCGAGGAATTTCTCCCCGCCGACGAAGGCTGGGGCCGCCGCCCGGTACCCACCGTTTACAACCATTCCGACCTTGCGGCCCATGTGGCGGAGCAATTGGTGATCGACGAATTCGACATCACTATCATCAACGAGATGGACGTGGACCACGGCCTCACCGTGCCGCTGTCACTGGTGTTCGGCCAGCCCGACGAATGGCCGTGCAAGGTCATCCCGCTGGCCGTCAACGTTACCCAGTTCCCCACCCCCAGCGGCGAGCGCTGCTGGAAGCTGGGCGAGGCGATCCGCAATGCGGTGAAGACCTTTCCCGAGGATCTCAACGTGCAGGTCTGGGGCACCGGCGGGATGAGCCACCAGTTGCAGGGCACCCGCGCCGGCCTGATCAATGCCGAATTCGACCAGCGCTTCATCGACCTTCTGGCTCACGAGCCGGAAGAACTCGTCCCGATGACCCGGCTGGAATACCTGCGCGAGGCAGGCACCGAGGGGATCGAGCTGATCATGTGGCTGATCATGCGCGCCGCGCTGGGCTATGGCGTGGAGGAAAAACACCGCTTCTACAAAGTGCCCGCCAGCAACACTGCCGTCGGTCACGTGGTGTACGAAGCGCGCAGCTAGATACCGCGCAAGGACATCCGCGCCATCAGGCCGTCCTTCAGCACATGGTGGTGGAACAGCGATGCCGCTGCGTGCAGGCCGATCAGCCAGTAACCGATCGTCCCGCCCAGCCCGTGCAGTTCTTTGACGCGGCCCGCGATCAGCTCGTCCTGCGGGGCGATGGCGGGCAGGTTCAGGCCCCAGAAGGGAATTGTATCACCCTCGGCGCTCAACATCACCCATCCGGCCAGCGGCATGACGATCATCAGCACATAGAGCGCCAGATGCACCGCCTTGGCGGAAAGGCTGCGCCACGCGGGCTCTGCCAACTTGGCCGGGGCGGCAGTGGCAAGGCGGACGACAATACGCAGCCAAACCAGCACGAAAACCGACAGGCCGAGCGTAAAATGCCAGGCCTTCATCGCCTCGCGCGGGTCACTGCCGCGCGGATAGAATTCGCGCAGTTCGATCATTGCAAAAACGCCGACGATCAGAGCGAACATCAGCCAGTGGAGCGAAATTGAAAGCGTGCTGTAACGAGAGGAAGCGGTCCGGGAAGCCATCAGCGCGGTCCTTTCCGCTTCTCTCTCTATCACCACCGGTCCGCAAGCATTGACCCCGGTCAATCACCCAGAATCGGTGAGGGCTTGCCCAGATCGAGTTCAGCATCCGAAAAGCGGATTGGCGTGCGCAGGCCCCTGATCCCTTCGGCCATTTCCAGCACCATGGCGCGAGCGACCACCTGCGGATCGGCCAGCGCCTGTTCGACCGTGTTGATCGGCCCGGCGGGGATGCCTTCGCCTTCCAGCGCAGCGAGCAGCGCATCGCGTTCCCAGTCGCTGGTTTGGGCCGATACTGCGGCCGAAACCGCCACCCGGTCGGCCACGCGACCCGCATTGGTGGCCCAGTTTTCCGGCGGGTTGAGATCGAGCAGGTCGGCCAAGCGAACGAACTGGCTGTCGTTGCCCACGGCGATGATCGCCCAACCATCGGCGCAGGGGAAAGCCTCATAGGGCACGATGTTGGGATGGGCATTGCCCAGCCGCGTGGGCGAGACCCCGCTGGCGAGGTAGTTCATCGCCTGGTTGGCGAGCGTGCCCACCATCACGTCGAGCAGCGCCATGTCCACCAGTTGCCCCTGCCCCGTGCGCTGCCGCATATGCAGCGCGGCCTGGATGCCGATCACGGCATAGAGCCCAGTCAGGATATCAGCATAGGCCACGCCGATCTTCTGCGGCGGGCCATCGGGATCGCCAGTCAGGTCCATGATCCCGCCCATGCCCTGGATAATGAAATCATATCCGGCCCGCGCGGCATAGGGCCCGTCCTGCCCGAATCCGGTGATCGAGCAATAGACCAGACGTGGATTGATCGCCTTCACGCTGTCATAGTCCAACCCGAACTGATTGAGGCCGCCCAGCTTGAAATTCTCGATCACCACGTCGGCCTCGCGGATCAGGTCGATCACTTTGGCCAGATCGTCCGGATCGCGGAAATCGGCCACCATGCTCGCCTTGCCGCGATTGGTGGCGTGGAAATAGGCGGCATCTCGGCTGCCGTCGGCGCGTTCGATAAAAGGCGGCCCCCAGCCGCGCGTATCATCGCCGCCGGGGCTTTCCACCTTGATCACCTCGGCCCCCATGTCCGCCAACACCTGCCCCGCCCACGGCCCCGCAAGGATGCGCGCGAGTTCGACCACCTTGATGCCCCTGAGCGGAGAGTCGTGGGGGGTGTTGCTCATGCTGCCAACCGCACGAAAGCGGGTGACGGCTCATCATCATTGGCGCTGGGCCGCTGCGGCGGGGTTCTGCGCAACCGCCTTCGCCGCGACGATTGCGGCAGTCGCACCAGGCGAGCGACGATCATCCGCACATGGCCGACGCCTGCTTTTACCCGCGACCAGGCGGCCAGTGCATAGGTGAACAGCACCGCATCAAGGTAGATCGACAGCTCGAATGCATAGGCTGCGACCAACTCCGGCCCGAGCAGGAAGATCATCTCCCCTCCAGCCATCATGAAGCCGACCATGATCAGTCCGAAGATCGCCTGTTGCAACGTCAGCGCCGCCAGCCTTTCGATGGGCCAAAGCACGCACATGCGCATGGCGAGCCGGGCCAGCGGTGTACCGGGCGCGAGTTTGAGCAACAAGGCCAGTACTGCCAACATTCCCGCCAGCATTATGTCTCGCCTCCTTCTCTATTCCGGCGCGATGTGGAATACCCGCTCGGCATTCCCATGGCATAGCGCGTGCATTTCGGCCTCCGAGCAGGCGAAGTTCTCGATGAAATCCACCGCCGGTTTCATCGGCTGGTAGGGATAGTCGATCGCCCAGATCACGTTGTCGATCCCCATCCGGTCGATCGCATAGCGCAGGGCCAAAGGATCTTCCACGCCGCTGGTGGTGAACACGAAGTTGTCGCGGAAGTATTCCTCCATGCTGCGCTCGGTCTTGGGGGCGCGGCCCACGGTCTGGGCGCGGGAGTTCATGAAATTTATGCGCCAGATGAAGAACGGCACCATCTCGCCCATGTGGCCCACGCAGATCTTCAGCTTGGGGAACCGGTCGAACAGGCCGCTGGCCATCATGCGCAGCATGTTGGTGCCTACTTCCACGCCATAGCCCCACATGGCGCTGTCCATCGCATAGTCCTGCAACGGGCCCTTCAGCGTATCGGACGGCCCGCGCGGATGGATGTAGATCGTGGCATCCAGCGCCTCTGCCGCCTCGAAGATCGGCCAGAAGCGGTAGTCATCGAAATAGTCGCCATTGGTATGGCCGTTGACGATCAGGCCGTTCAACTTCAGCTCGCACATCACCCGCTCGACCTCCTTCGCTGCACGCTTCGGGCTGTGCGGCGCGAAGCTACCGAGACCGGCAAAGCGCTCGGGGCGATTGGCGCAAATCTCCGCCAACCGGTCATTCGCCAGGGCGGCAAGCTCTGTGGCGGTATCGGCATCGAACATCTGCACGCCCGGCGCGGTCAGCGTGAGGAGGTGCATGTCCACACCATGCTCGTCCATTTGTGGCAGGCGTTTTTCCTCCACATCGAGCAGGCCCTGGAGGAAGTTCATCTTGCCATAACCGCTGGTGTCTTCCTCGGCGTCATAGATGCCCTTGACCAGCAGCTTATCGAGGCTCTGCGTAGGGCTGCGCGCGACGTTCTTCAGTTCGGCGGCAACCTCGGGGATAGACCAGGCTTCCTCGCAGGCGATCAGGCGGCATTTGGTTCCCATGGCTATTCCTCTCCCAAGCCTCGGCCCCTCTAAAGGGCCAGTTTGTCTCCGGCAAACAACCTAGCGCGAGAACTGGCGAGAACAACCGCAATCGCTTGCCGCCCTGCCGCTTGCCGCCTAGCTTGAAGCCCATGGCCAAACCCGCGCAATCGCAGGATGAAAGCTGGACCTCGACCGGGCTTGCCCGACCGGAGGCGATCAATGCCTGGCGGGACTGGGCGGCCAGCACCATCGCCCCGATCGAGGTGGAAGTGTTCGACCCGCAAGCCTTTGCCGCCCGCTGGGTTAGCCACGGTATCGGGCAGTTGCGCCTGCTCCATCTCCACGCCCCCGCCCAGCGCGTGACCCATACCGGACTGGAAGGCCAGGCCATGCGCGCTACACCGTCGATCCAGCTGGTCTATGCCCGCGTCGGCGTGCTGGTGACGACCATGGCGGGGCGCACTTTCGATGTTGCGCCGGGCCAGTTCGTGCTGCTCGACAACACGCGGTTCTACTGCATGGAGATGTTCACCGAGCACGAGGCGGTGGACCTGATGATGCCGCAAGGCTGGCTGGAACGCTACCTGCCCGATCCCGCCGCCCTGCTCGCTCGGCCGATATCCGCGCGCGAGGGATGGGGCGCGCCCCTGGGCGCCTTGCTCGAGACGATCCTGGATGGCGGGCTGGACAATGCCCCGCTGCCGCGCCCGCTGATCGCCGAACAGTTCGGCAGCCTACTGGCACTCGCCACCGGCACGCCGGAGACAGAGGGGGCACCACGTCACCGCGGCCAGCTCGCCAGCCGCATCCTGCGCCGGATCGAAAGCGACTTTGCCGATCCCGACCTGTCGTCCGAAGGTGTCGCCAACCAGATCGGCATTTCCAAGCGCTATCTGCAAACGCTGCTGGCGGCGAGCGGGACCAGCTTTGTGGCCGAACTCAATGCCATCCGGCTGGAACGGGCAAGCGAAATCCTGGCAGATCCGCGCGCCTCCCGCCTGCCGGTGGCAGAAGTGGCGTTCCGCACCGGGTTCCTCGACCCTGGCTACTTCACCCGCCTGTTCCGCAAGCGCTTCGGCATCACGCCGAGGGAGTGGCGCGCGGGCAATGCGCCCCAAAGCTGAGAGTTGGTTGGCAGCTAGTCTACTGCCAGCTTTTTGAGCTTGGGCGTCACCATCGGCACGGTCAGCATGGTGCTGGCGACAGCCATCAGCAGCAGGGCGGTGAAGGTCTGGCTGGTGATGATCGCCTTATCCAGCAGCACGTTGGCGAAGATGATCATGATCAGCGCCTTGGTCTGCAGCAGCCAGCCGATTACGCTCGCCTCGCCCTTGCGCCAGCCAAGGATCCGACCGGCCAGGTGGACGCCCGCGAGCTTGCCGCCGACAGAAGCTGCCAGCAGCAGCGCGGCCACTGCAAAAACCGCCAGCCCGCCGCCTTCCCAACTGGTGCGCAAGCCGGTGGAGAGGAAGAATACCGGCATCACCGTCAGCAGGATCACGCCGCGGAAGGTGTCGAGCTTGTCTTCACCGAACCACTGGCAGTCGAGAACGCAGCCCGCCAGGAATGCGCCGACCATGTAGTGCAGGCCCGCCCAGTCGGCCACCAGCCCGCAGAGCACGAGCCAGATGAGCCCGGCGTACCAGCGATCAGCTTGCGACAGGCGCTGCATCAGCTTGCGCATGCTCCATGCGGCAGGCGCGAACAGCATCAGGAAGGCACCCTGCCGCGCGATGCGTTCCATATCGACCAGGATGATCGCCAACACGCCCCAGATCGCCAGGTCATCGAGGCTGGCATAGCGCAGCAGGCGCTGGCCCAGTTCCTGGCGGAATATCTCCAGCTTTTCCATCAGCAGCACCAGGATCGGCAACGCGGTGACAGCGCAGGCCATGCCAATGCCGAGCACGCCCTGGTAGTAATGCCCCTCCGACCCCAGCCAGCCGGGAAATGCCAGGATCGCCACAGCGGCCAGGGCGCCCGCCGCCAGCGGCGTGAACAGGGCCAAACCGGCAGTCACGGCCGTCTCGCGCCGGTCCTTCCACGCAGCGTGGAGATCGAGCTCGATCCCGGCCACGAACACGAACATCATCACTGCCCACCAGGCGATGCCATTCAACGCGCCGATCACCTCTGGCGAGAACACCGTCTGGTAATAGGCCGGGAATGCCGCGCCCAATACGCCCGGCCCAAGGATGATCCCTGCCACGATCTGCACCACCACCAGCGGTGCCCAGTAGTCCGTCCTGAACACGCGCCAGAACAGGTAGGGGACAGTCAGGATTATTGTGAGCGCTATCAAAAAGAGTTCGGTCGTCGTGACTGTCACTCGTCCCCCCATTCACCATTCATCAAGACAAAACCCCCTGCGCTTTTATCCTGATTAGCGTGCGCACGAGTCCTTTGGAGCGGCGAGGTGATGCAGTAATCCTGCAAACCTGACAATCGTCCGCAGCGCTTCGGGTCGAGAAGCGAACAGGATCAGGCTCGGAGAGGAGACCTGGGTGCGCCGCTACCGCCCGACAGAGGCGGGGCGGCGCGCCGAATTCCCGCGATGAGGCCGCAAAGGCCCTGAAAGGTACCAGTGTGAGCGATGCACCCAAGGGGTTCCCCCTCCCCAGTTCCCTCAAGGTCGTGCCCGGCACCGAAGCTGCCCAGGCCGCCTATCCCTATTACACCCAGTTCGTGCCCGAGGATGACGAGCGTTTCTGGTTCTACAATTCGATGCACTTCCCCGAACCGATGCATCACTTCGACATGATCACGGCCGAAGCCGCTTACTGCGCGCTGGGCGCGTTCAACACCCGCGTCCACGTGCTCCCCACCGCCAAGGGCATCGATCACCGGATCATCAACGGCCGGGTCTACATCGGCGGCGTGGCCGTGACCGACCCTGACGAAATCGCCGAGCGGGTAGGCGAGTTCCAGCAGCGCGCGTTCTATTATTACGAGAACTGGGAGACCCTTTACGACCAGTGGAAGGTCAAGATGAAGGCGCTGATCGCCGACGCGCAGGCCCTGCCCGTCCCCACCCTGCCTGATTACGAGCCGCTGGAAACCACCCACACCGGCAAGGGCATTGCCGCCAACCACGACCTGCTGAAGATCTACCAGCAGCAGGTCGAGGGCTACCACCGGATGTGGCACCACCACTTCGAATTCCTGCTGCTCGGCTACGGCGCCTACATGACCTTCTTCGATTTCTGCAAGAAGGCCTTCCCGGAGATTTCCGACCAGGCGATCAGCCGCATGGTCGCCGGAATGGAAGCCGAGATCTTCCGCCCCGACGAGGAGGTAAAGCGCCTCGCCCGCCGCGCGGTGGAACTGGGCGTGGACGCGCATTTCATTGACAATGCCGATATCGACACCGTGCTGGCCGATCTCGACAAGGTTGGCAGCGGCGGCAAGGAATGGCTGGCCGAACTGGAGACCAGCCGCAACCCGTGGTTCAATGTCTCTAGCGGGGATGGCTTCTACCACTATCACCGCAGCTGGAACGACGACCTGTCGATGCCCTTCGCCGCGCTGCCGGGCTATATCGAGAAGATCAAGGCGGGCACCAATATCGAACGCCCCACCGCCCAGCTGATCGAGGAGCGCGAGGCCCTTGTCGCAGATTACCGCGAACTGCTCGACACTGACGAGGACAAGGCGACCTACGACCAGCTCATCGGTCTGGCGCACCGCGTGTTCCCCTATGTCGAAGGGCACAAGTTCTATTGCGAGCACTGGTACACCAACCTGTTCTTCAACAAGATTCGCGAATTCGGGCGGCTGCTGCTGAAGCACGGGTTCTTCGGGCCGGACGGCGTGGAGGAGGACGTGTTCCATCTCACCCAGTTCGAGCTGGAAAGCGCAATCATCGACCTGATGCTGGCCTGGTCCATCGGCATCGATGGACGCGGCCCGACATACTGGCCGCCCATCGTGGCGCAGCGCAAGGCGGCCATTGCCGAATGGGCACTGCACGACACCCCGCCTGCCCTCGGTAATGTGCCCGATGCGATCGACGATCCGGCGATCAACATGCTGTGGGGCATTACCCGCGAAAACCTCGACAAGTGGCTCGATGACGGGTCTGAGAACGACAAGGAGCTCAAGGGCTTCGCAGCGTGCTCCGGCGTGGTCGAAGGCACAGCGCGGATCGTCAAATCGGTGCAGGAAATCGGCCGGTTGCAGCAGGGTGATATCCTGGTTTGCCAGGTGACCAACCCGACGTGGAGCCCGATCTTCCAGAAGATCAGCGCGGCGGTGTCCGACATCGGCGGATCAATGAGCCACATGGCCATTGTGGCGCGCGAATATGGCCTGCCAGCCGTGGTCGGCACGGGCAAGGCGACGAGCCGCATCAAGGACGGCCAGCGCATCCGCGTGGATGGCGGGCGCGGGGTCGTGACCATCCTCGACGACGAGCCGGTCAGCGAACAGCCGGTATTGGAAGAGGCCTGATCTCGATGAGCGATGCAGTGGCGTGGTTCGCCGATGTCGGCATTGCCGACCGCCCCACCGTGGGCGGCAAGGGCGGCTCACTGGGCGAGCTGACGCAGGCAGGCATTGCCGTGCCCCCGGGCTTCGTGGTCACCACCTCAGCGTTTGAAGGTTTCCTTGAAGCATTGGAGGCGCGCGAGCCGGTGCGGACCAAGGTGGAAGCGCTCGACCCGCATGATCTGGGCGCCGCCACGCGGCTGTCCGAACAATTGCGCGCCCGCGTGATGAACGAACCTATGCCCGGCCACGTGGAAAGTGCGATCATGCAGGCGATGCGCGAATTGTGCGCCGATGGCCAGCCGGTCGCCGTGCGATCCAGCGCCACCACCGAAGATGCCGAGGACGCCAGTTTCGCCGGCCTGCAGGACACCTTCCTGTGGGTGTTGACGCCGGAAGACATGGCGCTGAAGGTGCGGGAGTGCTGGGGCAGCCTCTATTCGGTTGAAAGCATGACCTACCGCCGCAAGCAGGACTTCCCCGAAAGCGGCGTGGCCATGGCAGTGGTGGTACAGCGCATGGTCGATGCCATGTGCGCCGGGGTGATGTTCACCCGCAGCCCCACCACGGGCGACAAGTCGGTTATCACCATCGAAGGGGCTTGGGGCCTCGGCAGTGCCGTCGTGTCGGGGGAAGTCACGCCCGATCGCTGGGTGGTCGGCAAGATCACCGGCGACATTTCGGTGCGCGATATCTCGGACAAGCACGCCAAGCAGGTTCCGGCGCCGGGCGGTGGCATCGTGGAAGTGGAGCTGGAAGGCGCGGACCGCACCACCCCGTGCCTCACCGACGAACAACTCCTCGCCCTGCGCGAAGTGGGCCGCAAGGTGGAACGGCACTATGGCAAGCCGCAGGATATCGAATGGGCGCTCGACAAGGCGGGCGATGTGCTGCTGCTCCAGTCGCGCCCCGAAACCGTGTGGTCGGTCAAGGATGCGGCGGCCAAGCCCATCGCCGATCCAACGGCTAATCCGCTGGCCCACGTGATGAACATTTTCGGGGGCCGCAAGTGAGCCGACTTTCCGGCAAGGACATTGCCGAAATTGCCAAGCTGCTGGACGAGAGCCAGTTCTCCTCGCTCGACCTCAAGGTGGGCGAATTTCGCCTGAAAATCCGGCGGGATGGCGGCTGGAGCGGTGGGGACGGGGATGAGGACGAAGCTCCTCCGCCGCGCCCGGCCCCGCGCACCGCAACCGCCCCGGCAACCCCGGTGGCTTCCTCCGGCCCCTCGACAAACGAAATCGACGTGATCGCACCGCTGCTCGGCAACTTCTACTCCGCCCCGCGCCCAGGCGAGCCGCCTTTCGTCCAGCTTGGTGATACCGTGGGGCCTGATACCACTATCGGCATTATCGAGGTGATGAAGCTCATGAACCCGATCCGCGCCGGTGTTGCCGGCATCGTCACCGCACTGCTCGCCGAAAACGGCAAGGCGGTGGAGGAAGGCCAGGCGCTGCTACGTGTGAAGGTTCGCGGCTGATGAAGAAACACTCCTCCCCGGCCCGTTCGCCTCGAGCGAAGTCGAGAGGCTGCGCGCTGGTGTCTCGACTTCGCTCGACACGAACGGAGGTTTGAAGTGGCCACCATCCGTCCCCCGATCCGCATTGTCGAAACAAGCCTGCGCGATGGCAACCAGTGCCTGTGGGGCGCTCTTGGGGTCAACACCGCCAAGACGCTGACCGTGGCCCCGGCGATGGAGCGCGCCGGTTACAAGGCGATCGATTTCACCACCTCCACCCACATGGGCGTGGCCGTACGCTTCAAGCAGGAAGACCCGTGGGAACGCATCCGCAAGATGGCGGCGATCTGCAAGACCACGCCGCTGCAGTTCCTTTCGACCGGCTTCCGCTTCATCGCGTGGGAAACCGCCAGCCCGGACTTCATGGAACTGGCCTTCCGCACGCTGGCGACCAACGGCATCCGCCGCTTTGCGCTGGCCGATCCGATGAACGATGCTGCATCCAATGTCGAAGTGGCGCGGCTGGTGAAGCGCGCGGGCGGCGAACAGGTGGTCGGCGCGCTGGTATTCTCGATCAGCCCGATCCACGACGATGCGCACTATGCTGCCGCTGCCAAGCTGATGGCCGCCAGCCCGGATATCGACGCGCTCTACATCAAGGACCCCGGCGGGCTGCTCACGCCCAAGCGCGCTGTAACGCTGATCCCCGCAATCCTTGCCGAGATTGGCGACAAGGAGCTGGAACTCCACAACCACTGCACCATCGGGCTTGCCGAACCCGCCTGCCTCGAAGCGGCGGACCTTGGCGTATCGGCAATCCAGTGCGCCAGCGGCGGCGCAGCGGACGGCACATCGAACCCCCCGATCACCCGCATGATCGCCAACCTGCGTGCCGCGGGCCACGATGTTGAGATCGATGACGAGGCCGCGCAGGAAGTCGCCGATTTCTGGACCGCCATGGCCGAGGCCGAGGGCCTGCCCACGGGCGCGCCGATGGCCTTCGATGCCGCCTACTTCAAACACAATCTGCCCGGCGGCATGGTCGGCACGATGCGCCGCCACCTGTCCGACCAGCGCGTGCCGCACCTCGAAGGCGCGGTGATCGAAGAGATCGGCCGCGTGCGCGAGGAGCTGGGCTGGCCGATCGTGATGACGCCGTTCGCGCAGATGCTGCAGACACAGGCAGTGATGAATGTCACGGGCAAGGAGCGCTGGGCCATCATTCCGGACGAGATCATCCGCTATGCCATCGGCAAGTTCGGGCGGCCCAATGCGCCGGTGGACGCCGAGGTGATGGGCCGCATCATGGACAACCCGCGCACCCGCGAGCTTGAGGCAGAAACCGGCATGGCTGACCTGCCCGACCTGCGCCGCCGCATCGGCGCGCACCTGTCTGACGAGGAATTCCTCCTTCGCGCCACCATGCCGACCGATCTGGTCGATGCCATGCAGGCCGCAGGGCCCGCTCCGCGCGAATATGATCCCGATACCGTGGCCGTAATGAACCTGGTGCGCGAAGTGCTGAAGCGGCGCGACGTGACCCAGTTCGAGATCGAGAAAGAGGATTTCAGGTTGGAAGTTTCCGCATGAGCCTCGCCCGAAAGCCAAAAGGCTTCATGTTCGATCTCGATGGCACGCTGATCCTGTCGAACCGGTCGCTGGGCAACTACGATGCCATCCCCGGTGCGGCAGAGGCGCTGGCCGAGCTGGACCGGCTGGGCATCCCGTGGATCGCCCTGACAAACGGCAGCGCCTATGCCGCGCGCGTGCAGGCCCCGCGCTTGCGCGCAGCAGGTGTTCCGGTGCCTGACGACAAGCTGTTCACCCCCAACTCGGTCGCCGCCAAGGTCATCAAGGACGGCGGTTACCAGCGCGTTCTGGTGTTGGGCACGCAAGGCGTGGTCGATGCCCTGACCGAGCTTGGCGTGACCTGCTACAGCCCGGCAGAAGGCGCCGATGCGGAGTGCGATGCGGTCTATGTCGCGTGGCATCCCGATTGCACCATGCCCCACCTCCACCTGGCCTGCGAGCGGGTACTGGCAGGCGCGGCGTTCCTTTCCGCTTCCGACGTGCCGTTCTTCGCCACCAAGGAAGGCCGCAGCTTCGGCTATTCCTGTGCCATCAACGGGGCAATCGCGCGGGTCACCGGCGTGGAACCGCAGACCACCGGCAAGCCCAGCGCGACGGCGATGGCCGTGGTGGCCGAAGCGCTTGGCATCGCGGCAGAGGATGTCGGCGTGGTGGGAGACGATGCCACCGCAGAAATGCTGATGGCCCGGCAGGGCGGCGCCATCGGCATTGCCGTCACCAGCGGTTCCACCAGTGCGGACGAATGGGCCAGCCAGCCCCCCGAGAAAACTCCGCACCTGGTGATTGGCAATATCGGCGAACTGGTCGCCGCCTGCGGACTGGGCTAGGTTGCAGCCATGACCTTCGACTACCACGCCTATATCGCCGATTTCCTGACCGGAGACGATGAGGTGCTCGTCGATCGGTGGTTCGCCGAAGATTGTGCGATGGAAAGCGGCAGCGGCATTTTCGAAGGCCGCGACGGTATGCGCCGGTTCCTCGCCTGGGCGCACGATGGCGTGCGCGAGTGTCCGCGGATCGTCGACTATCTGCAATCGGGCAATCACCTGTTTGCCGAGATCGACATGGATTTCCACGCGACGAAAGAACGCGCCGATTTCCCGTTTCGGCACCTGTTTCCCGGTGATTCGATTACGGTAAAGTTCCTCGCCCATTATATCCTGAACGATGCTGGGCAGGTCTGGCGGCTGAAGACCATGACCTGGCCCGAAGGACGCGGCGTGACCCGCCTGCCCCCGCTCGGCGGCCACCCCAGCCAGATCGCGGCTTACCATGCCTATGCCGCCGCGTTCTCGGCCGGCGATCCGGAGCGGTATGGCCGCTTCTATACCGATGATGTGGTGCTTGAACTGAGTTCGGTAGGCCGGATCGAGGGTGCGCAGGGCATTGCCGATTTCTACACCGCCATGTTCCGCTCGGTGGTGGAGACGCTGACGATCCATTCGCTCGATGCCACCGACGAACGCCTCGTGGTCGATTGCACCAGCCGCTTCACCGCGATCACCGATGCGCCCGATTTCGTGGTCGGCGCGCTCAAACAGGGCGATTACATCGATGTGCGGGTGACGGTGACCTATACGCTGCGCGAAGGCCGCGTCTGCCACATCAAGGTGCAGCGCGGCGGCGAACCGGTGTTCACCCGCGCCTGAGCCATTGCTCGACGCTGGCGAGATCCTCCGGGGTATCGACATCAAGCAGCATCTGCGGCGCTGCTTCAACGAGGCGCAGGCCCGCACGGCCAGTCAGCAGCGCGCCTGCCCCGGTATCGCCGGATAGCTGCGCCACTTCAGGCAGAATACCGAGCGGGAAGCAGGCGGGCACTCCTGCCCTGCCCTGCGGCCAGCCGGTGGCCGTGATCGTCTTGGCTTGCGCCAATTGCGCGAGATGCGAGGGATCGACCAGCGGCATGTCGGCCAGCACCACCAGCAGCGCCCTGCCCTGCACCATGGCCTGCGTGGCCGCCAACGCCAGCGAGGTTCCCAGGCCATGTTCAGCCTGCGCGTTCACCAGCAGCGGCCAGCCGCTGTCGCGGGCAAATTGCGGAGCATCGCTCCCCACCACGATCAGGCCCGGATCAAGCCCGGCGGCATTCACTGCTTCGAGCGTCCATTGACCCACCGGCTTGCCCGCCAGCACGGCATCGAGCTTGCCGCCGCCAAATCGCGTGGCTGCGCCTGCCGCCAGCACGGCGACCAGCGGCGCGTTAGCTGGGGGTACGCAGCAGGGCATGGGGATGGATCGCCTCGTATTCTCCCACCACCGCCGCCAGGATCGACAGCGCCAGCGGCATCGGCTCGCGGCTGTGCGGCACCACGCCGATCGGGCTGGCGATACGGGCGATTTCGCTCTCCGCGACGCCGGCGTGGCGCAACCGCTCGGCGCGCTCATCCCGCGCAGTGCGGCCGCCCTGCGCGCCGATGAAAAAGGCCGGGGTCGCCAGTGCCCATTGCAGGATTGCCTGCTCCCACTCGTGATCGTGGAACAGCAGGATCACCGCGCTCCAGCGGTCAACGGCGATGTCTGATGGCGCGCGGCCAAGCGACAGGTCGCCGCTGCCATCCTTGCTGTGGGTTTCCACCTCCAGCCCGGCTGCCCGGCCGAGCATGGCCAGCGCCTCAAGCTCCGGCCCTTCACCGAACAGCACGAGGCGCAACGCAGGGATATAGCGCCTCACACCCAACAGGCCGAGCGGCAGAGGCAGGCTCGCTTCCCCGCGCCTGTCCAGCAGGTCCACCGCCGCAGCGCAAGCCGCACGGTCGGGTGCGGGATCGACGAGCACATCCAGCCCGCTACCACATGGCAGGCGGAAATCGATCAGCGGCGATCCTGCGCCGAACCGCATGACCCGCCGCTCGCCACCGGCCAGGATTTCGGCGGCAAGCTGCCGTTCCAGGCAACCGTCGGCAAGGCTGCCGGTCACGCTGCCGTCAGTCGCAACCGCGAGTTGCGCGCCCAATCGCCGCGAAAAGCTGCCTTCGATTCCCACGATGGTGCACAGCCCGGTCCCCGCCGTACAGGCGGCTCGCAAGGCGGCACGGTCGTCGACCATCATCTAGTGCTGGTGGGGGTCTTCCACGCCCATGATGAGCTGCGGTTCCTCGCCGCGCAGTTCCTGGAACACAACGCGCAGGTTGATCAGGGCGCGTGACCAAGGGGTGCCGCCATATTCGAGGCCTGGCTTCAGCTTATGGTCGAGGAACACGGCGAAGCTGGGTGCCCGGTCAAGCGCTTCGAGCGCATCTTCCGGTGTGCCGCCTGCCTGCACCGTGGCTTCGGCCTGGGCCACCAGCGCGCGGTTGAACTGCATGAAACTGCGGAATTCCTCCCACGTCGATACCCCGCCGTGGCCCTGGATCACGTGATCGATGTCCCGCATTCCGTAATAGGCGCGAGTCAGCGTGGTCGGCAGGGCCAGCATAGATCCGCCCGAGCCGGGATCGATCAGCGGGCTCATGTGCCAGGCGTAGATATCGCCCGCCATCACGGTGCGCGCTGCAGGGAAGGCAATCCAGGCGTCGCCATCGGTGTGGCCGGCGCCGAAGTAGTAGAGGTCGATCCGGTCGGCCCCTTCGCCCAGGGTCATGCGGTCGGTGAAGCTGGTATCGACCTGCGACGCGCCAAACGGGCCGGTCGCGGCTTCCATCCGGCGTTCGGTATTGATGTGGGCGATAACCTGCACGCCGCTGCCCGACATTTCGGAAATCTGGTTGTTGGAACCCATGTGATCGGGGTGCGAATGGGTGTTGATGATCATGCCGATGGGCTTGTCGGTCACCTTGCGCACTTCGGCCATGATCGCATCGCCGCTGTTGGGCAGCTTGGTATCGACCAGCACCACATCGTTCTCGCGCACGAAGACAACCGTGTTCCCGCCCGCGCCGAAGATCTTGTAGACGTTGCCGCTGATGTGTTCGATCTCGGTAATGCCGGGCAGGCCCTGCGCCGTAACGCCGACCGCCGTGATGCCGCTGATGACAATGGCGCCAAGCACCGCAAATCGCTTCATGAACCCGCTCCCGACAAAAACACTCTCTCCACGAACCAATAGGCACCTGCTGCCACCACCGCAAGCGAACCAATTGTCGCGACCTGTCGCGCAGCCTTGGGACTGCGGCGGCGCAGCAGGTGTAGCGCCACGCCGACTACCAGCACGATGGCCAACTGGCCGATCTCGACCCCGAGGTTGAAGGCAAACAGCGACCAGGCCAGTTGCCCGTCAGGCAGGCCGAATTCGCGCAGCACGAAAGCGAAACCGAACCCGTGGATCAGCCCGAAGACAAAGGCGATCACGCTGCGCAAGTCCTTCGACTTGTCGGGTTCCTTGGCACGCAGCAGGTTGTCCGCCCCCACCACCACGATCGACAGGGCGATCAGCGGCTCGATAATGTGCGCCGGGATCGTCACCAGGTCGAGCGCGGCGAGCGACAGCGTCACCGAATGTCCCAGGGTAAAAGCGGTGACGATCAGCGCCAGCCGCCGCAATGTCCCGCCCAGCAGGATCAGGCCGATCACGAACAGGATATGATCCGGCCCGATCATGATGTGGTGCACGCCCGAGGGGATGAAAGTGCCTAGCACCGCCATCACCCCGGCAGTGGTCCCGGCAAAATGGGTGCGGGATCCCGCCCCTTCGCCCAGGATCCACTGCTGGCGCAGGGTCCCGCCCTCATAGACGTTGATGAAGGTCTGATGCAGCGGGTCATGGGGGAAAAGCGAAGTTTCAACCTCCAGCGCGGCAGGCGGCGCGGCAGGAATAGTGAAGGTCATGCGCACAGCATCGCCCGCCTCGTCGGGCGTGATTTCCTGCCAGGCGATTGGCGGCAGCCCGCCCGCCCCCAGGCGGAGCCGCGGGCCGAGGATTGATCCAATCTGGCTGTATTGCATCGACAATACACGCTGGTCGAGCAATAAGGCGGGTTCGTCGGTTTGCAGTTCATGGGCCAGGTCCAGTGCATGCACGGTGAGCACGCCGTCGATCCTGTCTTCTTCCAGATGCAGGTCGAGATAGCTGAACGGTACAGGGTGGGCCTGTGCCGGTGAGACCGTCAAAAGCAAGGCCGCCGCTGCAAGAAGCAAGGTCAGGCGTTGCAGGAAATAAACAGGTGCGATCAATTTTTTCATGGACTACAATGTCTTGTGGATTACCGGCAATCCCGGCCTATTACCCTTTGTTACAACGTTCCATTTGGAGCAAGGGGCAAGAAGGCATAGGCGAGTTGCGGGATCGTCTTAAGCGTCGATGAGGGGTATTTTGGGGTCGTATTCCGACATGAAGGGCTTGTTGCCCGATGGCGCCGCCAAGGTGCTGGTCCTGCCGCTCGCGCTGTTGGCCGGGGCCTGCGCCACGCCGCAGGTCACGCCCCCTGAAACCAGTCTCATTGTTCCGGCCGACTGGGCCCAAAGCGATCCCGCCCCGGTTGCGCTGGATATCTCGGAATACTGGGTGCTGCTGGGCGACCCGCTGATCAGCGAACTGGTCGAAGCCGCCCTCGCCAACAACCGCGACCTGGCGCAAAGCGCAGCCCGCCTCGACCAGTCGCGGGCGCAACTGGTCCAGGCGCGCTCCTCGCTGCTGCCGGGCCTTACGGCAGGCGGCCGGTCGAGCCGCGATTTCGGCGACAATTCGCCCGACCAGTTCCTTTATTCGGTGGGCGTCGACGCAAGCTGGGAAGTGGACCTGTTCGGGCAGATCGGCGGCAACATCGCCTCTGCCGAAGCAGATCTTGCTTCAGCCGGATATTCGCTGGCCGACTTGCAGCGCCTGATTGCAGGCCAGGTGGCGATCTCCGCCATCAATGCCCGCGCCATCGCCCAGCAGCTGGCCATCGCCCGCTCCACACTCCAATACCAGGACGACAACCTCCAGATAGCCCGCTGGCGCAACCAGGCAGGCCTGGTTTCCAGCCTCGATGTCGAACAGGCGCGGACACAGCGGGCGCAGACTGCCGCTTCGATCCCGTCACTTGAAAGCAGCCTCGTCGCCACCGCCAATTCCATCTCCACACTGGTGGGTGAAACGCCGGGCCGGGTGCTTGGCGAATTTGCCGAAGTGGCGCCGATCCCCGTACCGGTCGAACTGGCCGGGTTCGAGGCACCGGCCGAAGTCCTGCGCCGCCGCCCCGACGTGCGCGGAGCCGAGGCAAACCTGCTGTCGGCGACCACGCGGATCGGCGTGGCCCGCGCGCAGCTCTATCCGCTGCTGCGGCTGACGGGCAATGTAGGCACCAGCTCACTCGGCATATCCAACCTGTTCGACGTGATTTCAGCCGGCGTGGTCGGCAGCGTCAGCCAGCTCATTTTCGATGGTGGCCGCACGGCCGCGCAGGTGGACAGTGCCGAAGCCGCTGCCCGCGGGTCGCTGGCAGCATGGGAGCAAGCGATCCTCGGCGCGCTGGAAGATGTCGAAAGTGCCGCGGTGGGCCAGCGCAGCGCCGAACAACGCGTGGAGATAAACCTCGAGGCGCTGGAAGCAGCCAGCAATTCCGCCTTTCTCGCCCGCAGCCAGTATGAGGCCGGGCTGACCGATTTCCAGACCCTGCTGACAGCGGAGAACCAGCTGCTGTCGGCCCGCAACCAGACAGTGAATGCAGAAGCCGACCGGGCCACCGCCTTCGTACGATTGACCCAGGCCCTCGGCGGCGGGTGGGATCCGCGCGAATTCCCGCTGCCCCCGACCTTTCAGCCTGCAAATGACAGGACCGATCGATGAGCGAGACGACCCAAACCACGCCCCAGGATCTCGAAGAGTTTCTCGGCACGGCGAAGAAACCCTTCTGGAAGCGGCGCAAGGTATGGATTCCGGCGCTTGTGGTCCTGCTGGCACTGGTTGCCTGGGCGATCTGGGGCGGGGAGAACAAGGGCCCCAACTACATCACCGAGGAAGTTGAAACCCGCAGCCTGGACCTGGTGGTGACGGCGACGGGTAACTTGCGCCCGACCAACCAGGTGGAAGTCGGTTCCGAAGTTTCAGGCAGGATCGATGCCGTGCTGGTCGATGTGAACGACCGGGTGGCGCAGGGCCAGGTGCTGGCGCGGATCAATACCGACGTGATAGACGACCAGATCACCCAGCAGCGCGCCAACCTTGCTGCCAGCCGCGCCCAGGTCGAACAGGCCCGCGCCACGCTGGATGTGGACCGCGCCCAGCTTGAGCGCCTGCAGGAGGTTTACCGCCTGTCAGACGGCCGCGTCCCCTCGCAGCAGGAAATGGCCGGGGCCGAAGGTGCTGTGCGCCGGGCGCAGGCATCGCTCGCCTCGGCCCAGGCCAATGTCATGTCGGCCCAGGCCTCTCTCTCCACCGCACTGACCAACCGGGAAAGGGCGGTGATCCGCTCACCTGTATCGGGCGTGGTCCTGGTGCGGCAGGTGGAGCCGGGGCAGACCGTGGCCGCCAGCTTCAGCACCCCGACCCTGTTCATGCTGGCAGAAGACCTCGCGGTGATGCAGCTGCGCGTCAAGGTTGACGAGGCCGACGTGGGCCAGGTCGAAGCGGGCCAGGCGGCAACCTTCACCGTCGATGCCTATCCCGGCCGCCAGTTTCCCGCCCAGGTGGAGCGGGTGGACCTTGCCAGCGGCAATATCGCCACTGCTGCCGGGACAACCCAGACCAATGCCGTGGTCGAATACGAAGCACGGCTGACGGTCGATAATGCCAGCGGCCTCCTGCGCCCAGGCATGACCGCCACGGCCAATATCGAAACCCAGAATACTGCGGCCCAGATGGTCGTCCCCAACGGCGCGCTGCGCTTCGTTCCCCCTGAAGAGCAAGAAGCCAGCGGTATGCAGGTTGGCGGGCCAGGCGGGCAAATCGGCGGGCTGGAGCGCGAGGAAGTGCGCGCCACCATCGGGGCCGGCAGCCGCCAGACTGTCCATGTGCTGGGCGATGATGGCGGACTGCGGCCGATCATGGTCACTACCGGACTGTCGGACGGACGCTTCACCATCGTCACCTCGGACGAACTCGAGCCGGGCATGAAGGTCGTCACCGCCATCCGGTCAGACAGACCCTAAGGCGCTGTAATGTCCGCCCCCATCATCGAGCTAAAAGGCATCACCAAGACCTTCGGCACCGGCACCGCCGCGTTCCAGGCGCTGAAGGGGGTGGACCTGTCGATCGAGCGCGGCGATTTCGTTGCGGTGATGGGGCCGTCGGGCTCGGGCAAGTCCACCACGATGAACATCCTGGGCTGCCTCGATGTACCCACCTCCGGCGTGTTCAAGTTCCTTGGCACACCGGTGCAGTCACTCGGCAAGGACGAACGCAGCCTGCTCAGGCGCCGCTATCTCGGCTTCGTGTTCCAGGGCTTCAACCTGCTGGCCCGCACCACTGCGGTCGAAAACGTGGAGCTGCCGCTGGTCTATCGCGGCATGGGCAAGGCAGCACGGCGCGAAGCGGCCATGCGCGCGCTCGACCGGGTGGGTCTTGGCCCCTGGGCAGGCCACACCCCGGCAGAGCTGTCGGGCGGGCAGCAGCAGCGCGTGGCGATCGCCCGCGCCCTCGTCACCGACCCCGAAGTGCTGCTGGCCGACGAACCTACCGGCAACCTCGATTCCGAACGGTCCGTGGAAATCATGAAGTTCCTGGCCGAACTGAACCGCACCGGCATCACCATCCTGATGGTCACGCATGAGCCTGAAATGGCCGCCTTTGCCAAGACCATCGTCCACTTCAAGGACGGGCTGGTGGAACGGATCGAGCGCGGGATGCTGGCCGACACAGGAGCACCCGCCTGATGTTCGGCACCACGCTCCTGCTCTCGTTCCGCGAGATCCGCCGCCACCTGATGCGCAGTTTCCTGACGACGCTGGGCATCATCATCGGCGTGGCGGCGGTCATCACCATGGTTTCCCTCGGCCGCAGCGTGACCGTGGATATCGAGGAGCAGATCAGCTCGCTCGGCTCCAACATGTTTTTCGTCTTCCCCATCCAGGGCGAACGCGGCCAGTTCCGCCCGTTCGATGAACAGGACGTGGTGGCCGTGCGCGAACAGATTGCCGGCGTGCAATCGGTGGCGGGCCAGGTCGAAGCCAATGTCGTGGCGATCTACAACGGGCAGGACTGGGAAACCAAGGTCGAGGGGGTTAACAACGAATTCCTCGATGCGCGCGGAATCAAGCTGGATGAAGGCCGCCTGTTCACCGAGGCCGAGATGGCAGCCGGTGGCAATGTCTGCATCATCGGCCCCACCGTGCGCGACGAAATTTTTCTCCCCAACGAAAGCCCGCTGGGTGAGCGGATGCGGCTCAACAACGTCAGCTGCCAGGTGATCGGCCAATTCGCCACCCGCGGCAGCGTGGGCGGCGGCGGGGATGACGACAATGCGGTGTTCATGCCGCTGACCAACGTGCAGCGCCGGTTCACCGGCAACGACAACATCGGCTACATGGCAGTCAGCTATGATAGCGCCTACGACAGTTCCACCATGACTTCCGCGCTGGTTGACCTGCTGCGCGAACGTCGGGTTCTGCTTGATGGCCAGGCCAACGATTTCGATATCGTCGATACCGCGGCGATCAATGAAACCGTGCAAGGCACGGTCGGCACGCTGACCCTGATGGTCGCCGCCATTGCCGCGATCAGCCTGGTAGTGGGCGGCGTGGGCATCATGAACATCATGCTCGTCAGCGTGACCGAACGCACGCGCGAGATCGGCATCCGCCTTGCCATCGGCGCCCTTGCGCGCGAGGTCCAGTTGCAGTTCCTGACAGAGGCCGTGGTGCTATGCTGCTTCGGTGGCCTGATGGGTATGCTGCTTGGCTTTGGCCTCTCCTATGGGCTGGCCGGCGCGCTGGGCTTCACCTTCGTGTTCGATCCGGCGATCAACATCCTGGCCTTCGTGGTGTCGGCGCTGATCGGCATCGTGTTCGGTTATTTCCCGGCTCGCCGGGCCAGCCAGCTCGACCCAATCGAGGCCCTGCGGCACGAGTAGGAGATCGAATTTCCCCATTCATGGGGAGGGAGACCAAGCATGGCATGGTGGTGGAAGCTCGCCACAAACCCAGCATTTGCTCGAAAGCCCCCTCCACCACCCTGCGGGCGGTCCCCCTCCCCGTTCCGGGGAGGATTATCTCGTATCTACCAGCACCAGTTCGGCATCCTCGATCGCAGTCACGGTCAATGTGGCGATATCGGCCAGCGCCGCGCCATCGCGGGTGTTCACGACCTCGCCTTCGATCTCGACCTTGCCGGTGGCGGGCACGAGGTAGCCCTTGCGGCCACCAAGGTCGTATTCCACGCTGTCGCCCGCCTTCACCGTGGCCCCCAGCACGCGGGCATCGGCATTGATCCGCAGCGCATCGGCATCCTCCGCCTCGTCGCGCCCGCTGGCCAGCACGACGAAGCGACCGTCACGCGCCTCCTTGGGAAAGGCCTTCTCACCCCAGCGCGGCGCGATGCCCTTGCGATCGGCCATGATCCACAACTGGAAGCTGAGCAGGTCCTCGTCCTCCATGTTGTATTCGGCGTGGGTAATGCCGGTCCCTGCGCTCATCACTTGGACATCGCCTGCGACCGTGCGACCTGAATTGCCAAGCGAATCGCGGTGGCTGATCGCGCCTTTGCGGACATAGGTGATGATTTCCATGTCCTGGTGCGGGTGTGGCGGAAAGCCCGAGCGGGTGGCGATCACATCGTCGTTCCACACGCGCAACGCGCCCCAGTTCATCCGCCGCTGGTCGAAATAATCGGCGAAGGAGAAGTGGAAATTGGCCTTGAGCCAGCCGTGGTCGGCCTTGCCCAGGGTTTCGAAGCGGCGGATATCGATCATGGGTTGTGCTCCTGTGTTACAGGAAAACATGGGGATCGAACCGCGCATATTGAAGAGCGCGGGAAGCCTGGTGGCGGCCAGCTTGACTCTGGCGGGCCATCTGGCAATCTCGCTCCGCTGTTGGAGAGCGAGCCGATGAACGATCGACCCGACCGGACGAGGAATGCCGCCCAGGACTGCTCTCACACAGATGCGGAGTCGCGCGACCCCATGCGCATCGTTCTGGCCATCATCGGCATCCTGGGCGCAGGCGCCGTGCTGGCCATGAACATCGCCGACTGAGGGTTAGCGCGTTACCGTATCTCGCACCCATTCGGCCGGATCGGACGGGTTCTGCAATTCGCCGACAAACCGCTCCGAGGTGGTCAGGATGTAATTGCGCACCACGCTGTTGCCTTCGTGGCAGGCATATTCAAACATCCCGTAATCGTCGTCGCGCGTCCACGGGAAGGCCAGGGTGAATGGCGCAGTCAGGACCACCGGGTCGGTGATGGTGGCTTCATAGAAGATCGTGTCCGGCCCGACCGGGGTAAGCCGCTCCACCACTGTTTGCGCGGTACTGGTGGGTATGGGCTTGTTTCCGGGGCCGACGATGTTCAGCGGCGTATCCCCTGTCAGGTTGGTGGTGTGGATGACCAGGGTATCGCCCTGCCATTCCCCCCACGAACTGCCGAGGTACTGGCGCATGTGTGCAGGCAGAGTTGGTCCGCTGCGGATCGGTATGATGCGGGTTTCATGCACGATCTCCAGGCTCAGCACCACATAGCCGGGTGACTGGAACACGCGGATGCCGTTGTTGTAGGGAAAGGGCGTCATCGAACTGGGCAATCCGCGTGACAGGCACCGGTCGAGCGAGTTGAAATCCTCGATCCGGTTGAACTGCAGGACGTTCCAGCTCGATCGCATGGCAGCGGACATGCTCTCGCCTTCCTCGGTCAGCGGCGGGAAGCGGCCATTGGCGGGGGTCATGATGAGCGAGGTCTGCCGGAGCGGCGTGCCCCATTCGAACCAGTGGCCCGAGCCGATCTCGTCGCTCTGGTCCTCCTGGTCGTATCCGGCGGCTACGGCCTCGGCCTGGGCCATGGCGGCAGCAAATTCCTCGTCCGTCAGATAGGCCCTGTCGCCCAGCTCCACGGCCCGTTCGACAGTGGTGCGCCCCACCCGATCGAGCGGCCACGTGCCGCGCAGGTCCGGATCGCCCCAGGCCGTGCGCGGAGCCTGCCAGCCTTGCGAGCCGACAGAAGCCCCGGCCATCTCCGCCAGCACCCGCGGATCGTCTTGCGCCATGGCGGCAAAAGTGGGTGCCAGGATCAGTGCTGCAGCGGCGAGCAGGTGACGGGTTTTCATCGCAGGCGTCTCCCAACGCAAAGTCATTCTGTGGGCCGACGCAGGCAAGGCCCTTGCGGCCATCGGTTCATCCGATCATAGCCTTGCGGCAGGATTGGCCAAGTCCGATCTCGATCGAACGCAAGCAAGGGAGCAGGTGCGCTGGACTGGGGTATTCTTGATGGATCGGTCGGCCCGCGCGTACGGCTGCTGAGGAACGCGCTCAATTCCGCTTCGCTGGCAGCTTCCGAACCGTTCGGACTGCCGACCGGCTCGCTCACGGTGATGGCCCTGGTGGCGGCCAATCCGGGCAGCTCGCAGGCTGAGCTTGCCGCCATGGCCGGGATCACGGGGCCGAGCCTTGTCGGTCTGCTCGACGAGCTGGAACGGCGCGGACTGGTGGGCCGCACCCGCGACAAGGTGGACCGGCGGCGCAACATGCTCGCCCTGACGGCAGAGGGCACCGAAATGATGGGGCGCATGTTCACCACGGTCTCCCCCATCGAAGCGCCAATCCGTGCAGCTCTGGGAGACAGCGGCCTTGCCGAGTTGACCGACCTGCTCGACCGCGCCATCGCTGCTCTGGAAAACGAGGCCAGATAGCAGCCATGACACGCAGCGCATTCGAAACCTACCGGGCAGGCGAGACCACGCCGGACATCGGCGTGATGGTCAAGCTGGTGCTGACAGTGCGCGGGTTTCGGGGGCAGCTGGACGAACGGCTGCGCCGCATCGGGCAGAGCGTCAGCCGCATGGAGACGCTGGCCGCGATCATGAATATGCCCGATCCCAAATCACAAAGTGATGTCGCCCGACGGTTGCGGGTGGAGGGGGCCACCGTCACCCGCATGATTGACATCCTGAGCAAGGAAGGCCTGGTCGAGCGGGCACCCGACCCGGGTGACCGGCGGGTAAACCTGCTTTCCATCACTCGGGCGGGCGAGACAGTGCTGGAAGAAATATTCGGTGTTTACGATAGCTTCCGCGAGCATGTGCTGTCACGGCTGGAAGCGGGCGACCGGGAGGAAATGCACCGCCTGCTAGACCTGATGCTGGAAGCAATCGACAACCCTCCCGGCGAATGACCCCCTTGTGCCGCATGGCGCTTTCGCGTTACCTGTCCGCCGGGAAATTGGGAGAGTTTCTAACGTGAGGGGTTTCGTCAGCCGGGCCATTGCCGGTGCCATATCTGCAGGCCTGCTGCTGGCGTCCTGTGCACCGTCGTCAACGCGAGTCGAATCCACCCCGAACGCAGCGCAGGCCGGTCCGGCCTCGGTCGATACCGCCCGCATGCTGGCCACCGAAGACCCCGCAAATATCGGCAACTGGATGAGCCATGGCCGCAACTGGGGCGAGGACCGGTTCAGCCCCCTGACCCAGATCAACGATGGCAATGTCAGCCAGCTCGGCCTCGCCTGGTTCGACGATCTGGAAACCATGCGCGGGGTCCAGGCTACTCCGCTGGTGGTCGATGGTGTGCTCTATAACGAGAGCATCTACAACATCGTCACGGCATACAACGCAGCCACCGGCGCAAAGCTGTGGACTTATGATCCCCAGGTCGGCCCCGAATGGGCGCGGCTGGCCTGCTGCGGCCCATCCAGCCGGGGCATCGCCGCGTGGGGGGGCAAGATTTTTATTGCCGCGCTCGACGGGCGGCTGATCGCGGTCGATGCGGCCAGTGGCGCGGAAGTGTGGTCCGTCCAGACCTTCGACCGGGCCGAAGCCTATTCCATAACCGGCGCACCGCGGGTCTATGATGGCCGCGTGGTGATCGGCAATGGCGGCGCGGACTATGGCGTGCGCGGTTTTGTCGCCGCATTCGATGCCGGGACCGGCGAGCAGTTGTGGAAGTTCTACACCGTGCCCGGCAATCCCGCCGACGGCCCCGATGGCGAGGCTTCGGACAGCGCCATGGAGATTGCCCTGCCCACCTGGCACGGTGAGTGGTGGCGCTATGGCGGCGGCGGTACGGCCTGGGATGCCTTCGCCTATGACCCGGAATTGAACCTCGTGTATATCGGCACCGGAAATGGCACGCCGCACATGTGGCATTTCCGCAGCGAAGGACGCGGCGACAACCTGTTCCTGTGCTCAATCGTGGCGGTTGATGCGGCGAGCGGCGCCTACAAATGGCACTACCAGATGGTGCCCGAGGAGGACTGGGACTACACCTGCACCCAGCCGATGATCACCGCCGACCTGGAGATTGGCGGGCGGACCCGGCAGGTCATCATGCAGGCTCCCAAGAATGGCTTTTTCTATGTCATCGACCGCGCCACCGGCGAACTGCTGAGCGCGGAAAACTATGTCTCGGTCAACACCTGGGCAAGCCACATCGACATGGCCACCGGCCGCCCGGTGCTGCAACCCGGCGCGCACAACACCACTACGCCGCACCTGATGAGCCCGAGCTGGCTCGCCGCCCACACCTGGCATCCAATGGCATTCAGCCCGCTGACGGGCCTGGTTTACCTGTCCGCGCAGGAACAGGGCGATGTCTATGCCCGGGCCGAGGATGGCGACTTCAACTATGTCCACCACCGCAGCAATTCGGGCCAGCAGCGGCGCAACATGCCGGAACTGCGCGCGCAACTGATGGAACAGGCGCGGGTAGAGGAGAAAGGCTATCTCCTCGCCTGGAACCCGGTGACGCAGAGCGAGGCATGGCGTGTGCCCTATCGCGTGCCAGGATCGGGCGGTGTGCTGGCCACGGCGGGCAACCTCGTGATCCAGGGCACGATCGACCAGACGCTGGCGATCTATGCCGCCGACACCGGTGCCAAGCTGTGGGAAATGCACATCGACCAGGCTCCGGTGGCAGGCCCTATCACCTACATGGTCGATGGCGTGCAATATATCGCCATCAACGCCGGGTGGGGCGGGTCGCCGGTCTACAACCTCGGACCATTCCAGACCTCGACGGCCAAGCTGCTGGTGTTCCGCCTGGGCGCAACCGGTGTCACCCTGCCGCCTCCGCCGCCCCCCACGGCCCTGCCCCGTCCGCCATTCCTCACCGCGACCGAGGACGTGATTGCGCGTGGCCGCGAGCTGTACGGCGAAAGCTGCGCCCGCTGCCACGGCCCCAACGCCGTGGGCGGGATGAAAGACCTGCGCTGGATGACTGCCGAGTCCCGCGCCCAGTTCGCCGATATCGTGCTGCGCGGGACCATGGCGGACCGCGGAATGATAGGTTTCGCCGGACAGTTGAGCGAGGACGACACCGCCGCCATCCACGCCTTCCTTATCGCCCGTGCCAACGAAGACTTTGCTGACGCTTCGGCCCACCCCTGAGGAATTTGCCCATGAGACTGTTCCGCACCGCAATCTCCGCCCTGGCGCTTGCCGCTGCCCTCCCCACCGCCGCCCTCGCCCAGGCTCCGGGCGAACCGAGCGCAGTGCTCGATACCTCGTGCCTCTACGATTGCCTGATCGCAGCAGTGCGCGGGCACATGACGGCGCTGGAAGCGCGCAACTATGCCAACCTGCCGCTCGCCGCCGATGTCATGTTCACCGAGAACAACGTGGTGCTGCCGGTGGGCCAGGGCTTGTGGCGGACTGTCGTCGAAGTCGATGACAACGGCCTTGCCGTGGCCGACGAGACCACCGGCCATGCCGCCTGGTTCGGCTCTGTCCGCGAGAACGGCCATGCCGCCTTCTATGCCGTGCGCATCCACGTGGAAGGCGGCCTGATCGACGAGATCGAGAGCGTCGTCCACCGCCGCACCAGCCTTCCCGCGCCGTTTGGCGACTGGGAGAACATGGAGCATTTCGCCGAGTTCTACGAAGTGCTGCCGGAAGAAGAACGCCGCCCGCGCGAACGGATGCTGGCCATTGCCGATGCCTATTTCGACACGGTCGAACTGAACGACGGACAGGTCTTCGCGCCCTTCTCCGAAGATTGCAGCCGCCTCGAAAACGGCATTTCCACCACTGCCCCCGAACCCGGTGCCCAGGCCAGCGCGGCCAACATCGCCAGCGGCTGCCGCGAACAGTTCGAGCTGGGCATCTACAAGATCAACAAGCGGGTGCGCCGCGTCCTGCCGCTGGTGGACGAATATCGCGGCGTGGTGGTGGGCAGCGGCTTCTTCGACCATGCCAACGAATGGGACCGTTACCTGCTGACCGATGGCCGCGAGATGCGCACCGCCCTGAAGTGGCCCAATTCGATCACGCTGCTGGAAGCCTTTCGCATCCGCGATGCCGAAATCCAGCGGATCGAGGCGACCTTCACCTATGTGCCCTATTTCATGCACAACCCGTTCTGGGGGGAAGCCGCCCCCATGCCGCGTTTTGCGCCAGACCCGGCCGCTTGCAATGATGCCTGCCTAACGGGCCTCGCCATGTCGGTTGCCAGCGCTATGCCGGGCAACAACTGGCAGCAAGTCAACTGGGCGGAAACAGTCGGCTATTCGGAAAATTCGGTCGGCATCCGTGTGGGCGAATCCATCTGGCGGGGGATTACCGCGATCGACACAGACCCGCTGGTGGTTGCCGACGCCGAAACCGGCAAGGCCGTATGGATCGGCCGGATCGAAGAGCACGGCCAGCCCGCCTGGGCCGCCTTTACCGTGGCCGCCGATGGCGACGCGGTTGGCAGCATCGACGCGCTGATCCGCCGCAGCAACTATGGCCCGCCCTATGTCGATCCGGTTTCGGCCACCGACTTTGACCGCCTCCCCGCCGCGCGCCGCACGCCCCGCGCGGCGATGATCGCGGGCGCGGGCAGGTTCATGGCCGCGATCGACGCCAACGTGGCTCCCGAAGGACTGCTGGACGAAAACTGCAACTGGCTGGTCAACGGCCTCGACGTGGGCGGCTGCGCCGGTTCGTTCGGCAGCCCGCCGCTCGCCCGGATCGAAGCTGTGCGCGACCGGCAGGTGCTGGCAGCCGACGAGGAGCGGGGCCTGGTGGCCGTGCGCTTCTTTGAGGACATTCCCGCCACCAATGGCGAAGGCTATCCGATGACCACCCAGGTGGTCGAACTCTACCGCTTCGAAGGCGGGAGGATCACGCGGGTGGAGGCCTTCACCAGCGAGCTGCCCTACGGCATGCGCCCGCGCTGATCCGGCGGCTTAGGGATAGACGGTGATCGCCACCTTGCGGTCCCGCCAGTCACCCGGCTCGGCGCTTTCGTCGACCACGGTTTCGATCCGCTCGACCGTGGGGATGAGGCCGTTGAACATGCCGGCGATCTCGCGCGCGCGGCGGGCGGCAAGGCCGGGCTGCTCTTCCAGCACCGTGCCATCGGACAGGCGCACGGCGGCGCGGTGGCCGGTGACTTCGATCCGCGAGGCACCGATCGCTGAGGCATAGTCCAGCACCGCGCCCAGGGCATTGGGCGTCTTGAAGTTGACCGATGTCTCGAATGGGAAATGCACATCGAAAGTACGGGCAACAAACGGCGGCTCGGGCGGCGGTGGTGGAACGGGCGATCCGACCGGGGCGAAGGCCAGCCGCCCACCGCTCGGCCCCGGAGGACGCGGCGGCTCGAAGCCGAGTTCATAGCGTTCTTCGGCCATCAGCACGGTGTTACACTCGGGTGAAAGCTCGGGCATGACCGACACCCTCACATCATCAAGCACCAGACCGCCGCAGATCCGCTCACCCGCCTTTGGCGCGCCTTCGACCAGCGCCAAGTGCCCCAGCCACGGCGGATTGAATTCGGCCGAAACATCGGTCTGGATACCGAGGTAGTAGAGTTCGCCGCCATACTCGCTCAACCAGCACGGCACGCTGCTGGTATCGCGCACGATCGGGCAGGCAACAAAGGTCAGGCGGTCCTGCGCTGCCGCCGTGGCGGGCAGTGCCAGTGCGGCGAGGGTAAGAGCGCTCGTGGCAAGGCTCCGCGCCATCATAGGCTCCCCAGGAAATTGGCGAGATCAGTGCGTTCCTGCCGGGTGTACTGGATGTTGTAACGGCGGTCATAGAAGTCCACGATCTCGTCGATATCCGTGGCGGAGCCATTGGAGAAATAGGGCGCGCGCGCCGCCAACCCGCGGAACTGCTGCATCACGATGGCCCCCACGTCATAGCATTTGCCCGAGACGAGCGCCCGGCCCGGATCCTGGGTATAGAACACCCGGCCAAGGAACGGATGGGGCGCCACGTCGGCGTGGCAGGTGATCTTGAACAGCGGCATCAGCTCCTGTTCGTCATTCCACGGATTGAGCGGCACTTCACGCGCCCAGGGCAGGTTGGTGGTGCCGATGTCCATCCAACCGTTGACCGTGTCGAGCCCGGTCATGTGCATCCCGTGGCAAGTGGAACAGGTCCGCTTGGTCGGGTTGCCCAGCCCCACCGTGTTGAGATGCATCGAATCGCGGATCCAGAAGGTCCGGAAGTGGAAGAGCTGCTGCCCGCGGAAGATCGAAGCGCGCATGGCGTTCTGGGCCTCGCTCAAGCTAGCTTGAGGTTCGGCCCATGCGGGATCGACCGGGAAGACCCAGCGTGTGGTGTTGTTGCCGAGCACGCCGACATCCCCTGCCGCCAGGTTCTGCGGTCCGAAGGCCTTGCCGCCCTCGCCCAGCAACAGGCTGCCCGCGCCGGTGTAGGCTGCCTGCGCCGCGAACAGTTGGCGTTCGAAGCGGTTGATCTGGTCATGCTGCTCTGCCGTCAGCGCAGCAGCCATCTGCAGGTGCGCCGAGGCTGCGTCATCTGCCTGGGTTGCCAGGGTCGGCACTCGGGCATCGGCCATCAGGTTCATGCTGACCGGCTGGCCGGTGGCAGGATCGCGCAGGGTCGGCTCGCCCGTCTTGCCAACGAACGGCCCGACGCCGAAATTGGTGTGGGTCACATAGGGCAGGTTCGCCACCACGCGCGGGCGGCGATAGACCGAGATGGCGGGATTGGCACTGGCGAGGCCATACTCGGGGTCGAGATTGCAGGTGCCGGGATCGCGCACCACTTCGATATCGAATTCCGGTTCGATCGTACCTTCACCGAACGGGTTTTTCGGCGGCCAGGGCATAGCGATGCGGAACAGTCCACGTTGCAGCAGCAGCGAGTGCGATGCCTCCACCCCCTGCGGCAGGCTAGGGCAGTTGGAACCGTCTATGGCGGCAAAGATCGGATCGGTCCCGGCTGTGTCCTCCCACCGTTCGCGGATGGACTGGAGCGACAGGCTCATCCCGTCGGCGGGCTGGTGACACGATACGCAGCCGCGCCCGTTGGGGCCCAGCGGCTCGAAGAAGGCATGGCCCGCCGTGTTGAAGGCGCCATCGGCATTGAACAGCGCCAGGCTGCCGTGATCGTTGGCATATTCGAGGTGTTGCGGGAAATGCCGGGGTTCGCCCGGGCTCCACCAGTCGCGCCGCTCGGGCATGCTCTCTTGGCCAGACTGCTGGGCGGTTACGGCCGACCATGATCCGGCGGCCAGCAGGGCTGCTCCAGCCACCCCGAGGACTGATCGGCCGAAAAGTCCCCTCACTTGTCAGAACCCCTTGTGTTCAATCGTCCAGTCCGTGCCTGCACACAGGCGGCAGTTGTCGCCGAGGAAAGTTCGGCCCGCAACCTCGTCGCCGCGCAACTGCCATTCCAGCCAGTCCACCGCGACATGGGCCACGGCCCCGCCCATCGGCTGGCTGTACGTGCCGCCGTGGCCAACCGGCAGGTCGGCCAGCACGATCGGTACATTGCTGACCCGCGCGAAATCGTCGGTCCCGTTGGGATAGGCCACGTCGCCCGGCCCGCCGAGGATATAGATCACCGGCTGGTGGAAATTGCGCAGCATGTCCTTCGACACGCTGTACCCGCGGATTGGGCTGTTCTGGTCGTTGTAGATGCCGCTGTTGTGGATCAGCACGGTATCGATGCGCGGATCGGCGGCAACCTCGATCGCCTGCAACCCGCCGCATGAATGGCCCGCCACGGCGGCCCGCCGGGCATCGACCCGGCCATGGAAGCGGCTTTCAGGATCACGACCCTGGGCAATCGCCCAGTCGAGCCCGGCAATCACGTCGGCCGCAGTGGTGGCTGGTGGCGGCAGGCCTCCGCCCGGTTCGGGCGCACGCTGCGGTGCCGGACCATGGGTTGCGCCCGGGCCGCTGCGCCAGTGACCCGCAGCCACCACCAGGTAGCCATAGGAGGCGATCTGCGCGAGGTGGAAGCGGTGCGCCGTGCCATCATCGGCGCAGCCCCCGTTGCCCCAAACGACGACCGGCAGCTTGCCGCCACCGAAAGGCGTCAGGTCCGCAGGGCGGTAGATCACGTGGCCGGGCAGCGAGGGATCTTCCTCCACCGTGGCGGGGTATGGCCCGTCGCCCGGCGTGTTGGGGATGCGATTGCGTTCTTCCGCCGCAGCGCGCATCGCGGCAGGATCGGGCGGGCCATCCTGGGACAGAGCGGGGCCGGCAAGGTCTGCCACCATGGCAAGGGCGGCAACCGGCAGGATCAGGCGCTTCAAATCCATCACGTTCTCTCCCCGTTCAATCGAACTATCGCACCAATGGCAAGTCTATCCGCGATCCGCCAAGCCAGCCCTGCACCACGGTAATCTCCGGCGCGGGATCCTCGCGGATTTCCGCGAGGTTGCGCTGGCGCGGATCGGCTCCGGTGACCACGAAGCGCAGGCGCGATCCCGCCGCAACGCGGCGCGACAAGGGCTGCATGGCGATGGCCAGATGGCCGGTTTCACCCACGGTCAGCGGCGCGACATCGAAGGCGCGGCCGGAATGCCACGGCATCCCCAGCGTATCCCACGGCGCTTCGGACACGGCGCGGTGCGAGATCATCAGACGGCCGAACGACAAGACCTCTACCGTGCCGTCTGCGAGCACTTCCTCCAGATAAACGAACACGTTGGCATCGGGCCGGTCGAGCTTCACGGCCAGGTGCGCCACGGGATAACCGGCCAGGTCGAACGGCTGGGCCACCGGGGCCGTGGCATAGGCCAGGCCCCGCTCGGCCAGCGAGGGCGGCCAGAAGGCGAAATAGGCATCGTCCATCACGTCATAGTCGACGGTGAAGGTGCTCGCCCCCTCGCCGCCGGGAACAGGTGCCAGCGCCAGCCCGCCATCTTCCGCCGAACCGCCAAGGTAATAGCTGAGCGTATCGCGCGCCGCCCCTGGACGATCATTGCCGCGGACATACTCGCCCTCGCCCCCGCCGGTGTGCCGCCACCAGGTGACGCGCGGGGCCTGGGCCTCGCCATTATCGGCACCCTTCAGGTGGTGGTCGAAATAGCGCGTGATCTCACCGGTGAAATCGAAGCCTGCAGGTGTCTGGCAATGGCTGCCCGGCCCGACCAGCAGGCGGCTGCCGAGATTTTCGGCCGCCACAATCACCTGGGCGGTCGGTTCATCCTGCCAGTTGCTCCAGAAATAGGTCGCGATGCCGGCGTCGCGGATGGTGTCGGCATAGCGCCACATCGCCACCTCGTCCCAGAAGGCATTTCCGGTGAGCGGGGAAACGCTGTCGCGGTAGGGCATGCCATACCACAGCGCGGCCATCGGCGTGTTGGCGGCGTGCTGGGCCACGGCGGCGCGCAGCAGTTCGCCGTTCGGGTCTGCATCGACCGGAACGCTGGCGAGATCGTCGGACAGGGGCTCGTCGGGCCGCGTGTTGAACTGGGCGGTGATGCCGCCCTGACGCACGAACTCATACTTGTCCCAGTCGGTCGCCCCCACGAACACCGCCCGCAGCGATGGCGGCGCAGTGCTGGCCGTGTGCATCACCGACCCGCCGAGGTAGGAACAACCGATCATGCCGACAGCGCCGCTGGAAAACGGCTGGGCGGCCAGCCATTCGACCAGGTCATGCCCGTCCATCGCTTCGGTCCGGTCCTGGAAGCCCCGGCGTGACCCGAAGGATGCTCCCTTGCCACGGATATCGGCCACGGCCACCACATAGCCCGCCCGGATCAGGCTGCGCAGAGCCAGCCCGTCACCCAGAGCGGTTTCCTGCACGTTGCCCTCGGCATCGGTGAAGCGGGCGCGATAGGGGGTGAAGGCGAAGACCACCGGCAACCGGTCGGTCTCCACGCCCGAAGCATCGGCGGGGCGGTAGATATTGACCGCCAGCCGCGTGCCATCGCGCACCGGCACATAGAGCGATTGCCGCTCGAATTCGGGATAGTCCTGCGCGCGGGCCGGCAGGGCGATGAGGCACAAGGCGGCGAGCGCCATCAGCAGGCGGGTGGGAAATCTCATGGCTATCCTCTCCGGGTGGCAGTTCACTGCTTTATCGCGTGTGCTTCAATCGAATTTTGTCCGACAAGATTGTTCACAATCCGCGGGCCGTCCGCAATCACCCCTCGTCGGACGCCAGCCAGTCGAGGATTTCGACGCGGTTCTGGTCGATCCTGGGCGGCGGCTCGGTGGTGCCGGGACAGCCCGGCTCCATGCGGAAACCGGCATTCGGCACGGCGATCCGCCCTGTTCCCGGCATGTCCTCCAGCGCAATATCGAGCAGGCCCGCCGGGCTGCACAGTTCGACCGCCTCGTCCACCCGCCGGATCATGCCACAGGGAATACCTGCCTCGCTGAGTTCGCGTTCCCACTCGACCGCCGGGCGTGTGGCGAAAATTGCACGCAGCTGGTCCGACATCGCGGCAAAATTCGCCCGCCTGAGGTCGGCCGTGGCAAAGCGTTCATCGGTCAGCCAGTCGGGCCGCCCGAGCAGCTTCGCCAGGGCCGCGAACTGGTTGTCCTGCACCACGCCCAGCGAGATGTGCCGCGCGTCTGCGGTCTCGAAAAGGCCGGCGGTCGGCAGCTCGGAATAGCCGGTATTGCCCAGCCGCTGCAGCGCCTTGCCGGTGACGAGGTATGGCGTAAGCGCCGAAGTCATGAAGGCCATCGAGGCATCGAGCATGGACACGTCGATGAAAGCTCCCTCGCCCGTCCGCGCCTTTTGCATCAGTGCGCCAAGGATTGCCACGGCGGCGGTCTGGCCGGTCAGGGTATCGACAATGGGAAAGCCCACGCGGACCGGCGGATCGCCTTCCGCGCCGCTCAGCAACATCATGCCGCTGGTCGCCTGGATGATATTGTCGATCGCCGGCCAGTCGCGCTGCGGGCCTTCCTGGCCATAGCCGGACACCGAACAGAACACGATATCGGGCTTCAGTTCGCGCACCACGTCATAACCGAGACCCAGCCGGGAAATCACGCCGGGGCGAAAGTTTTCCAGCAGCACATCGCTGCGGGCCACGATCTGGCGGGCAATCTCCAGCTCCTCCGGATCCTTCAGGTCGAGCGCGATGCTCTTCTTGCCGACATTGGCGGCAATGAAGGCGGGCGCCATGCCATCGAAATCGCGGTTGGAACCATAGTTGCGGAACTGGTCGCCCTTGCGCGTTTCGATCTTGATGACTTCTGCTCCCATCAGCCGCAGCAAGTGGCTGGCAAAGGGGCCGGCCATGACATGGCTGAAATCGGCAATGCGGATCCCCGCAAGCGGCTGGGTCACGAAATGTCTCCACAATCGACCTGGTCACGGCCGGTAACAGTTGAACGGGCGAACTGGAACGCAGCCAGGCCGTCGATCCCGAAACGCGACAGGCGGCGGGCATTTTCCTCGCCATCGCGCAGATAGAGCGCGTCGAACGCCTGCTGGTCCTCGGCGCTGGCCTGGGCATAGACGATCCTGCCTTCGCCCGCTTCGCGCCCGACAGCTTCGGAGGCGCGGATTTCCTCGGCCAGGGCGGCTTCCCACACGGCCGTGCTGCGTTCGAGCAGGGCGCGGTCGGCGGGCGACAGCGTGTTCCACCGGTCCTCGCCCATGGCGCGCGCAGGATAGGCACCACGCGGGATCTTTATCTCGTAGTAGTACTTCGCCACTTCCGCGAAGTGCAGCGCGCGGAAGGTGTCGGTCGGGGCCACCACACCGTCGAGCACGCCCTTGGCCAGCGCGGAATAGGTATCGCCCATCGGCATGTTGACCGGGTCTGCCCCCAGGTTGCGCAGCACCGGCATCAGTTCGGTCGGTGCACGGATGCGCAGGCCGCGCAGGTCTTCCAGGCTGTGCACCGGGCGGTTGCGGGTGAGCACGCCCGGCAGCAGTCCGCCCTGCACCGCCAGCACCTTCAGCCCCGCCAGTTCCTTGCCGATCTGGTCGATGTTGGCTTCCATGCAGCGATAGAGCGCGACCTGCGTCTCCACGCTGTCGGCACCGCTGTAGAAGCCGGTATGGATGCGCAGCAGGTGCGTTCCGCCGCGGACATAAATGGGCGTGATCAGGCCGATATCGGCCACGCCGTGGCGCAGTTCCTCCATCGACATGTCGGCCGACAGCAACTTGCCCGACCAGATCGGCCGGATACGCAGAGTGCCGTCGGATTCAGCCTCGACCCAGTCAATCCAGCGCTGGTCGGCCCGGCTGAAAGGGTGGGTCGGCGGATACGGGGTGGCATAGCTGAGTTCTGTCACGCCTTCGGGGATCGGGCGCGAGCAGGCCGCCAGCAGCAGCAGGCAGATGAGGGCGAACAGTCTCACGTGAGCCCCCGCTGTTCGAGGAAATCCGCCACCATCCCGACCATCTTGTCATGATCCCAGATCTTGGCATCGACCATGTCGGCATCGATCATCAGCACGGGGACACCGGCCTGTTCCAGCGCCAGCGCGGTCAGCTTGTTGCCCGATTGCGACAGGCGGTTGTCGGGCGGCAGCAGGATGACCACCGCGTCAATGCCGCAGCGTTCCGCTTCCGAAACCATCCAGCCGCTCATCCACGGCGGGAGGTGCAGTGTCTCGTTCATGCTGGCGACGCGGCTGGCCAGCGCCTCCATCGGGCTGCCCTGCAGCTCGCGGATATAGGCCGGGCCGGCAAAGGGCATGTACATCGACCAGACAAACACCGCGCCGAGCTTTTCCTCCAGCGACTGATAGAACCCCGGATCGTGCCACACGCCCGCGCCGATCCACATCAGCCGCAGCTTTTCGTTGGTCGAAGCGCCCTCGCCCGCGGCAATCTTCTCCAGCACCTGGTCGCGGAACTTTTTCGCATGGGCAACGGCCCAGTCGGAGCCCCGGTGCCATTGCGGGATCATGGTATTGGGCATCTGTTCGGCGATCGAGACCGGGCACGGCCGGGCATTGCCGATCGCTTGCGCGGCTTCCCAGATATAGCCTTCCTGCACGTTGATCTGTTCCATCAGGTGGTGGAACTTCGCCTCGTCGAACTTTCGTCCGGTGCGGTTTTCCAGCAGGGCGATCAGGTCGTGCATCTCGCGCACCATCAGGGCGATGCGGTCGGGCTGGTACACCCGCCGCCAGTCATCGCGCGCGTGGAGGAACCAGTCGGGGTCCTTGTCGGTCCAGGCAGGCGCTTCCATCGGGAAGAACTCGCTGCCCAGCGCTTCTGCCCACAGGCCGAACACCTGCTGGATGCAGTCGCAGGTCAGCCGCGCCACCAGTACGGTCGGTTGCGGCAGGCCGCCCCACGGTGCGCGCTCGGGATCGTTCGCCAGGGTGCAGGCCAGGCCGAGCGAGCAGTATTTGCAGCTGTTTTCCGGAAAACCCTTGGCGGTCATCGCATCGAAGTATTCAGCCGAAAGCTGCTTGGCCGAGATATAGGCCGACCACCACTGGTTGGTGACGATGGGAATATCCATCGCGTGGAACAGCTCGTGCGGGGTATCGGCCTGGACGATGGCATAGGGCTCGCGGTCTTCCACCACGCGGCGGCGCAGTTCCGCACCGAACGCCTTCTGGTAGGCGGTCGCCTCGGCCGTGCAGGCCAGCGTTTTGCGGCTGCGCTGGTTGGCGGTCACGCTCAATGGAATACTCCTTCGCCATCGAGGCGTTCGACTTCGTCCTGCGACAGGTCACAGATGCGGCGCGCGACCTGGAAGCTGTGTTCGCCCATGCCCGGCGCGCGGAACGGGGCCAGTGTATCGTGCGAGAAGCGCATCGGCGTGGCCATGTGGCCGAAGGGCCCCAGCACCTGGTGTTCCAGCATGACCAGCGCCTCGCGGGCGGCAATCTGCGGGTCGTTCTCCATCAGGTCCGCGCAATCCTGCAATGCGCCTGCGGCAATCCCCGCGGCCTGCAATTGCTCGGCAATGGCCTTGTCCTCGCGGGTGGATGTCCAGGCGGCGATATCCGGCCCGGTGATAGCTTCGAGCGCCGCGCGCTGGTCCGCGTCTGCCAGGCTGATCGCCACCCAGCGGTCATCGCCAGCGGCGGGGAACACGTCCTGGAACCACACCGCCGGGTCGGCATTGCCGGACCGCAGCGGCCGCTCGCCGCTTTTCGCAAGTGCAAGGTAGTCGCGCATCTGCTGGACGCAGATCTCGTACATGCTGGCGTCGATATGGCACCCGCGCCCGGTCTCGCGCCGGTATTGCAGCGCGGCGGCGACATGGCCCGCCATGACGAAGGGCACGATCACGTCACCATAGGGGACCGCGCCGGGGATCACCGGATTGCCGTCGCGGAACCCGGTCAGGAAGGTGCGGCCCGACAGTGCGCCGCCGGTGCCGTCCACGCCCCATTCCTGCGCCAGTGGCCCGGTCTGGCCGAAAACGCTGCCCGAGACCATGACCACGCCGGGATTGCGCTGCGACAGGCTGTCATAATCCAGCCCCAGCTTAGCCATCGTGCCGGGCGAGAAGTTCTCCACCACCACATCGGCCCAGTCGACCAGCGGATCGATCAGCTTGCGCGATCCGGGTTGCTTGAGATTGAGGGTGAGCGATTTCTTCGACGTGTTGAGATGCGCGAACCACGGCTTGTCATCCAGACTCTTGGCCGTGGAAGCCGATACCTGCACGTCCATGCGCGACAGGTCCGGGCGGCTGCGGCTCTCGATCTTGACCACTTCGGCGCCCAGGTCACCCAGCGTCTTGGTGGTGATCGAGCCGACCAGTGCCCAGGCGAAATCGAGCACTTTCACGCCTGACAGGGGCCCGGGCCGCTCGCCGGTATGGATGGCGGGAGCCGCACCCTGGCGGCCTTCGCGGATCACGGCAAATCGTTCGGGCAGGCCATCGGGCGCGTCGAGGAAACCGCGAGCCTTCAGGTGCTGGTCGGCCAGCACATCCGCCGGTTCGTTTACCACGCAGGCATTGATCCCCCGGCGGCGGCCCTCGGTGGCGATCTCGGCCTTGGTGCGGCTGGCGAAGAACGCCGCTATCGCGGCCTGCCACACAGCACGCGTTTCGGCAGGCAGGGTGGATCGGTTGTAGGCCAGCCAGTCCACATCGCGCATCGGGTTGTCGAACCCGGCCTCGTCCATCCAGGCGGACAGCGCGGCATTGGCAGGCGCGCCCAGCCGTCCGGTCATCAGCGCATGGAAGCACCAGCCATCGGCCAGTTGCCAGATAACTTGCACCGTCACCTTGCCGTAATTGATGCAGCCGCCCGCGCGATCAAGGCTGCGGTGGTCGAACTGCCAGACCAGCACGCCGTTTACGTTGCGGCTCATTGCCACCTGCTGGATCGACACGTCCACGTGCTGGCCCTGCCCATGGGTGCCGCGGGCATGGTGAGCCGCCATGGCCCCTGCGCCTGCCACCATGTCGGCATGGAAGGTACAGGCATCGCCCGCTTCCTTCACCGGCTTCTGCCCCGGCTCGCCCGTCAGTCGGAGCGTCCCGCCCATGGCCGAGGCAACCAGTTCGCCGCCCTTCCAGTGCGAACGCGGCCCGCCAGAGCCGAACGGCGTGACCGAAACATGGATCGCGTCGGCACCAATGGGCAAGTCCGCGCACGCCTCCTGCCCCAGGTCGTCGATCACGAAGCTGGCGCCTTCGACCGAGCCGCTCAGCTCCGCGCCGAGCGAGGCAAGATAGCGGGCAAGCGGGCGATCGGCCATCTGGCCCAGCACGGCCACGCGGTGTCCGGTGAGCGGCTTCATGGGGTGATCTCCGAAAGGAATGCGGTAATTTCAGCGGCAGCGCCATCGCGCGCCAGCCAGTCGCGGCGGGTCAGGACCAGTGCCGGCACGCCCGCTTCATCGAGCGCACGGCGTTCGGCCGGGAGGTGCCAGCACTGTGCCTCCTCCTCCTCGATCCGCCACAGGACCACGGCACTCGCACTGCAAGCATCGATGGCGGCGCGCAGGCGGGTTGCCGGATCGGCAAAGCTGCGCGAGCCGCTTTGCCGCGCGTGCATTCCGCGGGCGATAGCCAGCGCAGGGTCGCCGCTTGCCTCGGCCACCGGCTCGCCCAGATCGGCCCAGTCCTCGGCCAGCGTCCGTCCAACCGGCACGAAGCCCTGTGCGGCGATGGCGCGGTGCAGGCGGTCATCCGGCGGCGGGGTTCCGGCAAGCAGGCAGCGCTTGCCATCGGCCAGGGCGGGAACGCTATCCCGGCGCTGGTTGGTGGCCACGATCGCCGCTTCCAGCGCCTCGTCACCCACGCCAAGACGCTGCGCGAGTTTGCGCACTGCGTCTGCCGTGCGATCCACACTGCTGGCGCGGGGGATCTTGGCAATGTCGCAGATCAGCGGTTCCGGCCCTGCCAGCAGCCCGCGCCGCTGCAATTCGCAGATGTAGTAATAGAGCCGCTGCGAGGTATCGTCGGCCCGGCTGAACAACACCGCCTCCAGCCCATCATAGGCATGTTCCGCCCAACCTTCGACCACCGCGAAGGCCCAGGGGGCGAACTTGCTTTCGACCCATTGTAGCGCCTGCGGCGTCTCGCGCTCCGGATCGAACGCAATGGGCCCAGCGTGGCACGCGGCGGCCAGCAGCACTTCATGGGGCAGGTCGGGGCCGGCAATCGCAATCAAGGTCAGTTCCCCAGTACGCCGGGCAACCACAGGATGATTGCCGGGAACAGGATCAGGAGGAGCAAGTGGACCGCGTCACTTGCGAGGAAGGGCAGCACGCCCCGGAAAATCCGGTCGATGCCGACATTCTTGGCCACGCCTTGCATGATATAGAGGTTCATCCCCAGCGGCGGGGTGAGGAAGCCTACTTCCATGGCCCGCACGAGGAACACGCCGAACCAGATGGCGGAAAGGCCGGTGCCTTCGACAATCGGCAGCAGGATCGGGGTCATCAGCAGCATCAGGCCAAGCCCGTCGAGCACGGTGCCCAGCAGCAGCAGGATTACGGCCACCAGGACCAGGGTCCAGAACGTGCCGAGGCCCATCGCGGAAACGAGATTCCCCGCCGCATCGGCCAGGCCGGTCACGCCGACGAAGGCGGAGAACAGCAGCGCGCCGATGATGATCAGGAAGATCAGCCCGCTGGTCCGCAGGGTTTCGCTGAAAGCATGGAACAGCGTTTCGCGCGTCAGCTTGCCGCGCAGCGCAGCGATCAGCAGTGCACCCGCTGCGCCGATGGCGGCCGCCTCTGACGGACTGACCCAGCCCGAAGCGATGCCGCCGATCACCAGCAGGACCAGCGCAACGATGTCCCAGATCCTGCCCAGCGCGCGCCAGCGTTCTGGCCAGCCAGCCCGTTCGCCCGCAGGCGCAAGGCCGGGGGTCAGGCGCACCATTATGAAGATCACGATCGCATAGAATAGCGCCTGGGTCAGGCCGGGGATGATCGCGGCGGTGAACAACTCGCCGATGCTGGTTTCGGCTATGATGCCGAACACGATCAGCGCGCCCGATGGCGGAATCATCTGGCCCAGGGTGCCGCCCGCTGCGATGGTGGCGGTGGACAGCCGGTCATCGTAACCGCGCTTCTTCATTTCGGGATAGGCAACCAGACCGACAGTGGCCGTGGTCGCCAGGCTCGACCCGTTGATCGCGCCGAAGCCGGCACAGCCCGCGACCGAGGCATAGGCCAATCCGCCGCGCCGGTGCCCGACCAGTTTGGCCGCCGCATCGAACATGTCGCGGCTGGCATCGATGGAAAAGAAGATGTGCGCCATGAACAGGAACAGCGGCAGGGTGCCCAATTCATAGCGGGTCAGGGTGTCGATGGCGATCACCCCGCCCTTGATGACCGCCGCTTCAAGGCCCAGCACCACGGCAAGGCCGCCAAGGCCAACCAGACCCAGGACGGCGCCGATGCGCCCGCCTGCCAGCAGCAGGACCAGCAAGAGGAGGATGCCGACAAGGCCGGTTTCGGGTGTCGCCATCATGGCCGGTCACCCTTTACCACACGCCAGGCCAGGATGGCCGCAGATGCCAGCAGGCAGCCATTGGCCACCATCCGCATCGCTGCCCATGGAATGCCCAGCCACTCGCTCTGTTCATGGCCATGCCACAAGTCGATGGCGAGCCAGCCGGACCCGACCAGCAGGGCGAGAAGGAAAGTCATGGTAAGAAAGTTCGACATCCGGTCGGCCACGTCACGCGCCCGCGGTGCCAGGCGATCGACCACCAGGCGCACCCGCGCGTGCGAACGCTCCAGTGTAGCGATCACGATGCCCAGCCCGCTTGCCAGCACGATCAGTGCCTGCATCACCTCGATCGAGCCGGTGAACGGCAGGCCCACGTTGCGGCCGATCACCGCCACGGTGTCCACCAGGGTGGCGGCCAGCAGGGCCAGCCCGCCGATCCAGATCACGATAGTCCAACCCTTGCTCAAGCCACCTGCTCCACTCGTCCGTCGTCTTCGATGCGGATTGGTGGCAGGCCGGCTGCCACAGTGATCCGTTCGACATAATCAGCTATCGCCCGTGCGGCGGCCCCTTGGGCCAATACCGGACGACCCGGCGCTTCGACATGGACGGGAATGATCCCGGCTTCCACCTTTGCATCCTCGCCGATGCGCAGGCGACCGATGAAGGCATTGACCGCTTCTGGATGAAACGGGGCAAGGGTATAGGCCGGATCGGGCTCGAAGCCGAACATCTCGCGCCGCTTCTTCGCCCATTCGGCGCGCACGGCGTGGTCCTGTCCGGGACTGAGCGCGGAGGTTACCACGCAGCCGTTGCCCAGCCCGTGGAAGATCGGGCGATCCTTGTGGAACGATATCCCGCGCACGATGTGCGCATGGTGCGCCACCACCGCATCGGCCCCGCTGTCGATGGCGGCGCGCGCTGCTTCCATTTCGTAGTTCTCGATGCGGACGGGCGTATGGACCGTGCCCTGGTGCAGCGCCACGATGACGAAATCCGCTTGGCGACGGGCCTTGGTGATGTCCTCCTCCAGGATCTCGAGAGCTGCCGAAGCAAGGCTCCCGAGATCCGCCCTTGGAGACACCGGCGACCCGCTTCTCGTCTCCACGGGGAGGAAGGCGCAGCCCGCGCTGGCTTGGCCAGCCCAGGCAAATTCCGGTCCCACGCAATTGTAGCTTAGCAAGGCGATGCCCCAGCCCCCCGCCTCGGCCACCGCGATCTTGCGGGCGTGGGCGATATCGCGGCCAGCTCCGCTGTGGAGCACGGCGCAGGCATCGAGCAGGGCCACGGTTTGGGCAATTCCATCCGGCCCGCAATCGGCAATGTGGTTTCCCGCGAGGCTGACCATGCCGAACCCCGCCCGCGCGATGGCCGCCACGTTTTCCGGCGGCGCACCGGGTGCAGGAACGTCGCCTTCGGCTTCGGTCCTGCACCGGGTATGCGGCACTTCGAGATGGCCAATGGCCAGGTGGCTGTCACGCAAGGCCGGAGCGATGCCTGAAAGCCAGTGGTCGGGATCAGGCTCGTCCAGAACCAGGTCGCCGGTCAGCAGCACTTCGGTAAAATTGCCTGGCACTGCCCTCGACGACCTCGTTCCAACGTCCACCGCTCGGTCAGAATGCCGCGCGCGCGCCCACCGCGAACATCCGGCCGACTGGGTTGGCGGCAGTCGCGTCATAGCCGCCGCTGCCGTTCCCGCCCGGAGCCAGGTTTACATAGGGCGGATCGGTGTCGAACAGGTTGCGCACTTCAGCCGACAGCGCCAGCCCCTGGATACGCTCGAAGCCCAGACTGTCGCCCAACCGCCAGGTTACGCTCAGGTCGATCGGTGTATAGCTGCCGACCTCCTCGTTGGGCGTGATGAGGGTATTGGTATAGCCCGCGACATGGGTTGCCAGCACCCGGGCGGTAATCGGGCCATGCTCCCATTCGGCCGATAGGCGTGCCTTGAACTTCAGCGGCTGGAAGATGTTGTTCAGCTGATCGACCAGCGCACCCTGCGGCGACACGGCCACCTTGTAATCCAGCAGGTAGCTCCCGTTGGCCATCAGCGTCACCCGGTCATCCGGCGACAGGTCGAAGTCGTAGGTGGCCAGAAAGTCGATACCGCGGGTGATCGACTTGCCGAGGTTCTGGCTGCGCCCATCGACGAACAGGTTGACGTTGTTGATATCGCCCGAGGGGAACGGCGTGCCGAGAACCGGAATGCCAGAGTTGAGCAGATGCTGCACGCGGTCCCGCGCCGCCTGTCCGCGCAGGATCACGCCTGTTCCGGCATAGTCGGCTTCCTGTCCCAGGATCGCAAGGTTGGACAGGTTGGCAATGACCTGGTCGTTGTAGGCCACATCGAAATAAGTGAGCGACAGGCGCAGGCCGGCGGCCACGTCGATATCCGTGCCGACCGACCAGGTGGTGGCCGTTTCGGGGGACAGACCGAGGTTGGGACCGGACAAGGCATAGCCCAGCACCGGCGAGCCGCCAGCCGGGTTCTGGTAGTTCTGGCCGAACATGGCGTTGCTGTTGCCGTAGATCTCAGGCAGCGTCGGCGCACGGAAGGCCGTGCCATAGCTGCCGCGGATCAGCACACCGTCAGTCGGTACCCAGTTGATGCCGATCTTGGGATTGGTGGTCTTGCCGGCATCGCTGTACTTGTCGTGCCGCAGGGCAGCATTGATCGTCAGCTCCTCGAAGCCCGCTGTAGCATTGCCAGCGCCGAACACCGGGATCAGCACTTCGGCATAGCCCGAATTCACCGTGCGATCGAAGGTGCGGAAGGCAATCGGTGTAGTCGGATTGCCGCGCGCGCTGCCCAGCTCGACCTGGAATTCCTGCCGCTCGAAACCGCCGGCGACCATCACCGTTCCACCCGGCAGTTCGAACAGCGGACCGTTGATCCGCCCTTCATAAACCGTCAGTTCGCCATAGGTCGGCGCGAGGAATATCTGGTTGAAGATGCCGTTGATGACCGACTGGCTGGTACGGTTCAGGCCATAGGGATCGAAAGCTGTGGCCGGATCGCTGCTGGCCAGCGCCGCATTGAGCGCGCCGTTGTTGAGGCCATCATAGGAACCCGAGAAATCGCGGGTTTCGCCAAAACCGACCAGCACTTCGGCCGACCAGTCGCCCGGCAGGTTGAAGCGCAAGCCCGGGGTGATCTGCCAGCTCTGGGCAGAGCCGGCAGTCTGCGGCACGGGGAGTTCATCGGCAAAGCTGTAGTCGATCGAATAGCTCGAACCGGTGAAGCCCGGCGGGCGGACGAAGAAGGCGTTGCTTTCAGGCACGTTGATGCGGGCCGAGAAGGGCGAGCCAAGGCGGACGAATTCGCGCTTGGAATAAAAGGCGTCGGCGAACACTTCGACCCAGTCGGCGATCTCGAAATCGAAGGTGGCGTTGACCGAGTTGTAGGACTGCTCGGGGAACAGATCCTGCCCCGGGTTGGTGTCGCACAGGTTGCGAGTGCCCGCAGTCACCGCACCGGCATTGGCCGGAGTGTACTGGTCGGGCATGGCATAGGTCGTGGTGCCGATCACCAGCGTACCCGGCGCACAACGGGTGGTGCGGTAATCGTTGCCGCCGAATTCGCGCTGGTCCGAGGTGAAGAAATCACGGTCCGAACCGCTGAGGTTGGAGCGCGAGACATGCTCATAAGCCACCATGAACTGCCCGCGGCTGAACTGCTGGCCCATGGCCACACCCAGCGCATATTCATCGAAGCTGCCCTGGTCGGCAAAGCCGTAGCGGGCGAACATTTCCACGCCATCGAGATTGCGGCGCGGGATCAGGTTGACCACGCCGGCCACGGCATCCGAACCGTAAACAGCCGATGCACCGTCAGCCAGCACTTCGACCCGCTGCACGCCCAGCGTCGGCAGGACCGAAGGATCGGTCGAGCGGCTGTTGTTCACCACCCGGTGCCCGTCGATCAGCACCAGCGTTGCATAGGGGCCGATACCGCGCAGGTTCACGGTGTTGCCGTAAACGATATTGCCCGAACCGCCGGCCTGGCCGCGCGAGTTTTCCGATACGCCCAGGTCGAAGTTGGCGGGCAGTTCCTTGATCACGCGGTCGATGGTGATGCCGGCAGAAGCCTCGATCTCGCCGCGGCCCAATACGGTAGCGGCCGACCCGACCGGGATTTCGGCAATGCGGCTGCCGGTAACAATGATGATGTCTTCAACCTCGCCCTCTGCCTGGTCCTGTGCCAGAACCGGCTGGGTGCAGAACAGGCCTGCAGTTGCGAGTGCGACGACCGAACCGGTGCGCATGAACCTGGATGCACCCATGGTGCGCTGTGCCTTCGACATAAAACCCTCCGTTTTCCGCCCTCTCGAGGAGCGTCCGAAGGCTGGATCACAAATTGGCGCACAAAGCGCAATCAGAATATCGATAACAAGATTGTTGACATTTTTATTGTCGTTGCTAGCAGGCGTTTATGAATGACGCAGTCGAAGCTCTCGCCCGCAAGGGACCCACCGGGGTCGAGGTGGCAGACTGGATCCGTTCGCAGATCCGCTCCAGCCGCCTCGTGCCCGGCCAGCGCCTGGTCGAGGTGGACATCATCCGCCAGACCGGCGGTAGCCGGTTCAAGGTGCGCGAGGCGTTCCAGCGCCTGGCCGCCGAAGGACTGGTCGAGATCGAGGAGTTCCGCGGCGCATCGGTGCGTGGCGCCTCGATGGACGAAGTGCGCCAGCTATACCGCGCCCGCGCTGCGCTGGAAGGGATCTGCGCCGCCGAATTCGCGCTCAAGGCGACAGACGAACAGCGCCGGAAGCTGGCCGACCTCGCGGACGAGATGGAGGTCTGCGTCGAAGGCGGCGCGCCGGAACGGTTCGGCCAGCTCAATTCGGATTGGCACTCGCTGCTGATGCGCGGCGCGGGCAATGCGGTGATCGAGGATATCGTCAAACGCCTCAACACGCCGGTCCACCACCTGCTGTTCGAAACGTTCTACAAAGGTGACCGGCTGCGCGAGGCGGCGCGCGACCACCGGCTGATCGTCAAAGCCGTGCTCGACCGCGACGGGCCTGCTGCCGAAATGGCCATGCGTCAGCATATCGAAAACGGCCACCGCTTCCTGACCGATTTAGACCGCGCAGTACACCACGGCGGGGTCGGCGAGGTCTGAACCCCCGCCGACCCGCACCGGGCAGCTATCAGATCGGGTAGTGGCCCGGCTCGGTCTCGAACGTGACCCAGCGCGTCTCGGTGAAGGCGTCGATGCCATAGCGTCCGCCAAAGCGGCCATAGCCCGAAGCCTTCATCCCGCCGAACGGCATCTGCGGTTCATCCGACACGGTGCTGGCATTGACGTGGCAGATGCCCGCCTGGATCTGCCGCGCAACCTTCAGTCCGCGCGCCGTGTCACGGGTGAACACTGCCGATGACAGGCCATATTCGGTATCGTTGGCCAGTTCGATCGCATGGGCCTCGTCCCGCGCGCGGATGATGCCCACGACCGGCCCAAAGCTTTCGTCGCGGAACAGCTTCATGTCGGGCGTGACCTTGTCCACCAGGTGAGCGGGCATCAGCACGTTCTGCGTGGTCTCGCCACCGGTCAGCAGGACAGCGCCCTTGCCCACCGCGTCCTCGATCAGGCTGTAGCAGTGATCCACCGTCTTGCGATCGACCACGGCGCCAAGCGGCGTGTTGCCCGCCGTCGGATCGCCCACCGGCATCGATTCCACCTTGGCCTTGAACTTGGCGGCAAATTCATCCGCCACACTGTCCACCACGATGATCCGTTCGGTGCTCATGCAGATCTGGCCCTGGTTCATGTAGGCGCCGAAAGCCGCAGCCTTTACCGCTTCATCAAGGTCGGCATCTTCCAGCACCAGCATCGGGGCCTTGCCGCCCAGCTCCAACAGGACGGGCTTGAGATGCTCGGCCGCACGCTTGGCAATGATCTTGCCCACGGCGGTGGAGCCGGTGAAATTGATGCGCCGGACCTGCGGCGCATCGATCAGCGCGCCGACGACTTCGGCCGCATCCTCGGGCGCATTGGTGACGACATTTACCACGCCTTCGGGGAAGCCGGCCTCGGCAAAGGCTTCGATAATCAGGGCATGGGTGCGCGGGCAGGTCTCGCTCGCTTTCAGGATTACGGCATTGCCGCAGGCCAGCGGCACGGCAATGGCGCGCACACCCAGGATGATCGGCGCATTCCACGGGGCAATGCCCAGCAGCACTCCCACCGGCTCCTTCATCGCCATGGCCACGGTGCCGTGGTGGTCCGAGGGGATGATCTCGCCCGAAATCTGCGTGGTAATGGCAGCGGCCTCGCGCACCATACCTGCAGCCAGCATCAGGTTGAACATGGCCCAGCCGGCGGTCGCGCCGATTTCACCCATCATCGCTTCGACGAACTGGTCCTTCTTGGCCACCAGCGCATCGGCTGCCTTCGTCAGCACCGCACGGCGGGCGTTCGGGCCCATATGCGACCAGACGGCGAAGCCTTCCTGCGCCCGTTCTGCAATGGCGGGAATATCGCCCGCCTTCATCGCCTGCGCACTGGAAGCGACCGCGCCGGTCATCGGGTTCAAACGTTCAAACTTGGACATGAAGTAATCCTCTCCTTGGATATCCTAGACCGGCAAGCCGACATAGTTTTCGGCAATAGTCATCTGGGCCGCCTTGCTGCTGGCGATATAATCGAGTTCGGCCACCTGCATCGCGCGTTCGAACGGACCGTCCTCCGGGAAACGGTGCATCAGCTTGGTCAGGGTCCAGCTGAACCGCTCGCTTTTCCACACGCGGGCCAGGGCCTTGTCGGAATAGGCTGCAACGGCATCGACATCATTCGCCTTGAAATAACCGACCAGCGCCGCAGAGGCATAGTGTACGTCGCTCGCGGCGAGGTTCAACCCCTTGGCACCCGTCGGCGGCACGATGTGCGCGCTGTCGCCGCACAGCAGCAGGCTACCGTGGCGCATCGGGGCAAAGACATAGGACCGCAGCGGAGCAATCGACTTCTCGAGCGCCGGGCCGCGGGTGATGTCGGCGGCGGCTTCCGGGCCAAGGCGGATCGCCAGTTCGTCCCACACCCGCTCGTCCGGCCAGTTCTCGATCCGCTCGGTCAGCGGAACGTCGATGTAATAGCGGCTGCGGGTGGCGCTGCGCATGGAGGCCAGGGCAAAGCCGCGTTCGTGGTTGGCATAGATCAGTTCGTGATTGCACGGCGGCACATCGGCCAGGATGCCGAGCCAGCCGAACGGATAGACCCGCTCGTACTCCATGCCCACGCTGGCAGGCACGGCCTTGCGACTGGGGCCATGGAACCCGTCGCACCCGGCGATGAAGCGGCAATCGACGCGAAACTCCTCTTCTCCCTGGCGATAGGTGACATAGGGCGCGTCGCCATCGACATGGTGCAGGGCCACATCCTCGGCCTCGTAGATGACCTGCAATCCGCGCTCGTCCGCCGCATCCATCAGGTCGCGGGTAATCTCGGTCTGGCCATAGACCACGACCTGCTGGCCGGTCAGCCCTCCGATATCGATACGGATCAGCCGCTCGCCATCGGCCAGGTTGAAACCGTCGTGCGGCAGGCCCTCGGCCTTCAGCCGCGCATCAAGCCCAAGCCGCTCCATCAGGCTGACAGTGATATTCTCCAGCACACCGGCGCGGATGCGGCTGAGCACATAGTCGGGCGAGCGCTGCTCCAGCACTACGCAATCCACGCCCTCGGCGCGCAAGAGATTACCCAGCAAAAGGCCCGCTGGCCCGGCTCCGATAATGCATACCTGTGTTTTCATGGTCCCTGCCCTAAATCTATCCGGCGCAAATTTCGAGGAAGAAATGATCCGTCAATGAAAGCGCTATCATTGCGGGCCGCAAGTGCCCGCTCTAAGCCCGCCATTCAAGGGGGATGAGCGAACCAGATGGCCGAGCCGATGGAAAACAGCATGGCGCGGCCCCCGGTGCTTGCCATCGCCCAGTATGGTCTCGCCTATCTGGGCGTGCACCTGGCCTTCATGCCCCTGCTGGTGCTGCTGGTGCCGCGCCGGGTGGAGGCGCTGGGCACTGGCGACGCTGCCACAATGGTCAGTTGGCTGCTGTTGTCGGGCGCGATCGTGGCGGGCGCATCGCATATTGCGGCCGGCCATGCGAGCGACCGCTGGCTGGCACGGCATGGCACGCGGCGCGGGCTGATCGCGATTGGCGCGGGCCTGTTGGCGCTGTCCTATGGCGCGCTGGCATGGGCGGGCAGTTTCGCGGCCTTGCTGGTGGGCATCGCCCTGTTCCAGTGCGCGCTCAACTTCGCCTTCGCCCCGCTCGGTGCATTGCTGACCGACCACTTCCCCGACCGGAGCAAGGGCCTGATGGCCGGGATCATGCATGCCGCCATGCCCGCCTCCACATTGGCCGTGGTGCTGGTCGGCCGCCTGTTCCCGCAGGACGGGCCGAGCGGCTTCCTGTTTGCCGGCGGTCTGTCGGTGGCCTGCTTTGCGCCCTTGTTGCTGGCCTGGAAGCTGGGGCTGGTTGCCGCGGCCGCTCCCGCCGATCCGGACAGGCCGACCATTCCGGCGCAATGGGCCAAGCGCGACTTTGCCATTGCCTGGGGTGCCAAGCTGGCGGTGCAACTGGGAGCGACCTTTGTCAGCGGCTACATCTACCTTTACCTCGCCGCCGCTGTCGCGAACCGCACGACCGATCCCCAAGCCAGCGCCACCAGCCTGCTGGCCGACATATCGTGGCCCGCCGGGATCATCGCGGTCCTGGCAACGCTCACCGCCGGAGTGCTGTCCGACAGGGCGCGGCGGCGGAGGGTGCCGCTGACCCTGGCGGCCACTGCCGTGGCTGGCGGGCTGGTACTGCTCAGCCAGGCGGGTGGCGGGACCACCCTGCTGCTGGGCGGATACTGCCTGTTCTATGTCGGCCTGTCGGTCTTCACCTCGATCGATACAGCGATGGTGGCGCAGATCGTGTCGGGCCACCGCCATCGCGGCACGCTGCTGGGGGTGTTGAACCTGACCAACACACTGCCGTCCGCCATCGCGCCCGCGCTGGCCCTGCTCGCCTTCCAGCCGGGTGCGCTGGCGCCGGTGCTGGGGCAACTGTTCCTCGGCTGCGCAGTGCTGGCACTGATGGCCGGCGGCGCGATCCTCTTCGTGCGGAGCGTGCGCTAGCTGGCGACCAAGGTCTAGCGCGCGGGCGGGAGGGCGGAGACCACGGCGGGCCCGGTCGCCTCGACCAGCGCCTGCACGCCTTCTGCCGTGGGGTGGATCCGGTCGGGGAGGATAAGCTGCGGCTGGTCGAACACCGCTTCGAGGAAGAACGGCACCAGCTCCACGCCATATTCCTCGGCCAGCGCGGGATATAGGCCGTCGAATTCCGCCTGGAACTGCGCGCCGAGGTTGGGCGGCGCGCGCATCCCCATCAGCAGCACGGGAATCTCGCGGCGCGCCAGTTCGTCCAGGATCGCGCCCAGGTTCTCGCGCGTTGAGGCGGGGGCGATGCCGCGCAGCAGGTCATTCCCGCCCAGTTCAACAATGGCGAGATCGGGCGGGCTGGCGGCATTGTCGAGCACGAAGCCGATCCGCTGGCGACCGGCCGCAGTGGTATCGCCCGACACCCCCGCATCTATCACCCGCGCATTGATGCCCTGGGCGCGCAAGGCGACTTCCAGCCGCTCGGGATAGCCTTCGTGCTCGGCCAGGTTGTAGCCGGCGAACAGGCTGTCGCCGAAAGCCAGGATGGTGCGTTCAGGCCCGCTCACAGCGATATCGGGCGCTGCTTCGCTGGTTTCAGCGGTTTCGGCGGACTCCTGCGGCGGAGCCTCGGCCCCGCAGGCAGCCAGGGCAAATGCCAGCAATCCAATCGTCCAACCGCCAAACCGCATCGATGATAGCCTTTTTGCCTGTATTGCCCTCATGTCATAGCTATGCCATCGCTGCGTCGTGACAAGCCCCCAACAGAACAATCCCGCCATCCATGCCCGCAACCTCCGCCTGACGCTGGGTGAAGGCCCCGCTGCGGTGGAAATCCTGCGCGGCATCGATCTTGCCGTCCCCACCGGCCAGACACTGGCCCTGCTTGGCCCATCGGGCTCCGGCAAAAGCTCGCTGATGGCGGTGCTGACCGGGCTGGAGCGCGCCACCAGCGGCGAGCTCGACGTGGCAGGTGCCAATTTCGCGCAGATGAGCGAGGACCAGCTGGCCCTTGCCCGCCGGGGCCGCATCGGCATCGTGCTCCAGGCCTTCCACCTGCTGCCCACGATGACAGCGCAGGAAAACGTCGCCACCCCGCTCGAACTGTCGGGCGAGAAGGACGCCTGGGAACGCGCCGGGGCCGAGCTTGAGGCGGTTGGCTTGGGCCACCGCATGTCGCACTATCCGGCGCAGCTTTCGGGCGGCGAGCAGCAGCGCGTGGCCATCGCCCGCGCCATCGCCCCGCGCCCGCCGCTGATCTTTGCCGATGAGCCAACCGGCAACCTCGATGGTTCGACCGGCGGCTCGATCGTGGACGTATTGTTCAACCGCCGCGCCGAGATGGGCGCAACCCTGATCATCATCACCCACGATGCGGATCTTGCCGCCCGGTGCGACCGGATCGTGACACTGGGTGACGGGCAGATCGTGTCGGACACGCTGCCATCATGACCTCGCTGGGATGGGCCGCGGCATGGCGCATCGCCCGGCGCGACCTGCACCGCCAGTTTCGCGGGCTGCGTCTGCTGCTCGTCTGCCTGTTCCTGGGCGTGGGTGCACTGGCGGCCATTGGCTCGCTCACCTCGGCCATTCGCAGCGAATTGAACGGCCAGGGTCAGGTGATCCTGGGCGGCGACCTCGAGGTCGAGGTTTACCAGCGTCCGCTGACGGACGACGAAACCGCCTTCCTTTCCGAATATGGCGAGTTGTCGAACGGCCTCCGGATGCAGGCCATGGCCAGCACGGATGATGCCGCCTCGCCGATCGAACTGAAGGCGGTGGAGGACAACTGGCCGCTCTATGGCGCGCTGACGCTGGCCGATGGGACCACGGCTGGCGCACCTCCCGCCGGGCAGGCCTGGATCGCCGATGGCGTGGCGGACCGGCTAGACCTTGTCCCGGGTGACAGCTTTACCCTCGGCACCGTGCCGCTGACCGTGGCGGGCATCATCGGCGAGGAACCCGACCGGCTGAGCGAAGGCTTTACCCTTGGCCAGACGGTTATCGTGCCGCTTGCCGTGCCCGAGGCCGCAGGCCTTACCGCGCCGGGCGCGATGTACGAGACGAAGACGCGGGTGCGCTTTGCCGGCAACCCCGACCCCGCCGCCGTGGAAGAGGCGGTGATCGCAGCCTTCCCCGAAAGCGGCCTCGACACCCGCACGCGCGACCGCGCGTCGCCCGGGGCAGAACGGTTCGTCAGCCGGATGGGCGAGTTCCTCACCCTGGTGGGCCTCGCCGCGCTGGTGATCGCGGGCATCGGCATCGGCGGGGGCGTGGCTTCCTATCTCGAAGCGCGCCGCGCCGGGATTGCGACGCTGAAGATCCTCGGCGCATCGAGCGGTGATATTGCCCGCATATATGCCCTGCAAGTCGGTGCCGCCGCCGTGGCCGGATCGCTGGCCGGGCTGGTGGCGGGCGTGCTCGTTACCCCGCTGCTGGCAAGTGCATTGGGATCGCTGCTGCCGGTTTCTACTGCCTTCGTGATAGATTTCGGCGCCCTGCTGCGCGCCGCCGCATTCGGCCTGCTGGTAGCGCTGGTCTTTGCCGCGCCGCCGATCCTGCGGGCACGCGATTTTCCGGCCATGGCGCTGATGCGTTCGCGCGTATCGCCCATTGGCAGCGGCTGGCGCGGAGCCGCCGTGCCAGTGGGCCTCGGCCTTGCCGGGATCGTCGCCCTGGCCCTGCTGGGATCACCCACGCCGCTGCTGTCGGCGGGGTTCCTGGGTGGAGCGCTGGTCATGCTGGCGCTGCTTGCCCTGCTTGGCCGCCTGATTGGCTGGGGCGCGCGCAAGATTCCGCGCCCGTCCAACCCCATTGTCCGCGCGGCGCTGGCCAACCTCCATCGCCCCGGCTCGGCCACTGGGTCGCTGGTGACAGCGCTGGGCTTCGGACTGTCCGCCTTCGTGCTGCTGGCGGGCGTGCAGACCAGCCTCGATGGCAATATCCAGCGTTCGGTCCCCGCCATTGCGCCGGATTACTTCGTGCTCGACCTGCCGGTAGCCCGCATTGGCGAGTTCACCGAGCTGATCGAACAGGCCGTGCCCGGTTCCGAAATCAGCGCCACGCCCACCTTGCGCGGGCAGGTGCTGGCCTATGGTCCGGAAGACAACCCCACCATCGTGTCCGAATTGGAAGAACTGCCTGATGGTGCCTGGGGCCTGCGCGGCGAGCGGGGCCTGACCTATTCGACCGATGTGCCGCAGGGCAATTCACTGACCGCAGGCGAATGGTGGCCGACCTTCTACCAGGGCGAGCCGCTGGTATCGGTGGACGAGGACCTGGCCCGCGCGGCCGGGCTCAATCTTGGCGATATCCTGACAATCAGTGTGCTGGGCGTACAAAAGACTGCGCGCATCTCCAGCTTCCGCCGGCTCGACTGGGAGTCCATGGGCTTCAACTATGTCTTCGTGTTCTCGCCCAACACCCTGGCCGATGCCCCGCACAACGTGGCCGCGACCGTGGCATTTCCTTCAGGGGCCGAACCCGGCAACCTGCTGCGCGACCTTGCCCGTGCTTTCCCCTCCAGCTCGGTAATCGAAGTCGGCCCGATCCTGGTCGAAGCGCGCAACATCCTCGACCAGGTGTCGCTGGCGATCCTGGCGGCGGCATCGGTTGCAGTGCTGGCAGGCGTGGCCGTGCTGCTGGGCGCGATTGCCGCAGCGCGGGCGGCGCGCATCTATGACACAGTGATCCTGCGCGTGCTGGGGGCCAGCCGCGGGCAATTGCTGGGGCTCCAGTTTGCCGAATTCGGCCTGCTCGCGCTGGTGCTGGCAGGCGTGGCGCTGGGCATGGGCATGGGCCTGTCGTGGCTGATTATCACCCAGCTGTTCGAATTCGACTGGTTGCCAGACTGGCCCCGCATCCTGATGGTGCTGGGCGCAGGCCTGGTGCTGGTGCTGGGCTTCGCCTTTGCGGCCTCGCTCCCGGTGTTGAGAGCGAAGCCGGCGCAGACGCTCAGGACGCTCTAACCGAAGGTCTCTTCGACGTTAACCCCGGTCGAACCATTGAGTTCGGCGTGGACCACCGCGCCCAGCGCCGCCTGCACCATGGTCGCGAGGGCGGCAAAAACGCAGATCCCGACGAAGAAGAGCGCAAGGGAAGCAAAGGCCGGACCTTCTCCTCCCATCATCATGCCGCCCAGCCCGCCCGCAAACGGCAGGATGAGCACCAGGGCCATAACGATCAACAGCACGCCGAAAACCAGCACCGACAGGAAGATCGGCAAGGCATTGCCACGCGTCATATCCCACGATTGGCGGATAATGTTGATCGGGCCGCGCTTGCCTTCGACCGCCACCAGCGGGACCATGACGATCAGCCGGCAGGCGAAATATATGATGGCGACAAACACCACCAGTGACAGGATGCCGCTTATTGCCGATCCTTCGCCGCCAATCGCGGTCACGATCGACAGGACAATGATATAGACCAAGGCCAGCAACAGTGTGGCCCCGAGCAATGTCGGCACACTCCGCCAACCGGTGGCAAAGGCCTCGCCGAAAGACGGGCTTTGCAAAGGGGAGGCCAGCGCACACAGCGCCCCGTACTGTGCCATCATCAGCGCCAGGTAGAGCACGTAGAAGGCGATCATGGCGATGACGACACCGGCCCCGAGCGCCATCAGGCCCGCGCCGCTTTCTCCGCCTGAGGCCAGCCCGGCAATGCCACCGATACCCACGGCGAGGCCCAACCCCACGATCGCAGCCACGAAGAGCGCCGCATAGGCCGCCCACATCCCGAGCAGCGATCCGGGGCGCTGCCTGATCGCGGTGATCACGCCCGAAAAGATCTTTCCAACTGTAAGGCCCATCTCTCTACCCCCCTTTTTTGCACGCCCTGCATCGGTCCCGCGCATTCCCTGAAGCCGAATGCATCACGAAAACGTTTTGTGCGCAAACGAAAAAAGGGGGCCCGAAAGCCCCCTTCCCCGTCCAATGATCGAACGTGCCGGTAGTGAGCCGGCAGGCCCGGTCAGAAGTTCTTGCGCACGGTCACGCCATAGGTGCGCGGCTGGTTGGGATAACCCGAGATCGAGCCCGGCTGGCCGGGGCTGTCGAACAGGCTGAGCAGGTAGCGGTCGTTAAGCAGGTTGCGCCCCCACACGCTGACAGCAAGGTCGAGATCGGTGAACTCGTAGGTCAGCGAGGCCGACAGGTCATCCACCTGGCGCTGGAAGGGAGCCGCCGCCGCGATAGCCGCCGCCTGGCCACCGGCCAGGAAGCCCGGCAGGCCTTCGATCACCTGCACGTTGCTCTCGTGGTGGAATGTGGACCGCAGCACCAGCAGGTCGCCGTTGCCCAGGTCTTGTTCCCACTGTGCGCCCAACACGATGGTCCATTCCGGAATACCGGAAGGACGGGTGCCAGACAGGTCACCCACCGACGACAGCGGGAAGCTGACATAGGTCGGATCGAGCCAGGTAACTGCGAAGTTCAGCGTCAGCGGATCGATCGGGTTGGCCTGGCTTTCCAGCTCCACGCCCCAGGTGCGCTGCTTGCCCGCATTGCTCAGCAGGAAGCCGGTGCCGGTGAAGATGTTTGACTGGAAGCCGTTGATGTCCTGCCGGAACCCGGTGAGGTTCATCGAGAACATGTCCCAGTTACCCTTCACACCCAGTTCGATGACCTTGGAGTTTTCCGGCCCGGCAAAGCGGCTGCCGGCCATCTGGTTGTTGAAGGTGGGGTTGGCGGCGCGCAGGGCCGGCAGGTCTGCCGCCAGCGGACGGCTGTCACGGCCGAGGTTGAACGAACTTGCCTTGAAGCCCGTGGCATAGCTGGCATAGACATTGAGGTCCGGGTTCACGTCGTAAGCCAGCCGCACGGTGTAGGCCAAATCGTTGTCGCTGGTCCTGCCGTCTTCAACTCCGTTAGGAATGTTGATGAAGCGCGGGAACAGCTGCAGCGCGCGGCCTACCAGGAAGGGGTTGACGTTGGGGTCGTTCTGGTTGGCGTTGGCAAAGGCCTGGGCACCGGCCTGGATGGTCGGGAATGCCTGCGCGCCAGCCAGTCCGGCCGGGCTGGTACCGGTAGCAAAGGCCTGGATTTCCGCCTGGGTGGCGGGGCGGCCCAGCATCAAGGCATTGCCCACGGTCGTTGCCACGCCTTGCGCAAATATTGCCCGGTTGCCTGCATCCACCAGGTCGATGTTCGAGAACACATCAATCGACTGGTAGTCGGTCACCACGCGCTTGTCGTCCATGGTGTAGTTGCCGCCAATGGTCAGCACGAGGCCATTGGTGATCTCGAAATCGACCTGGCCGAACAGCGAAAGTGCGTCGTTGCTGAGCAGGAACTGACCGCTTTCCGCCAATCCGGCCGAACCGAACTGGCCGATGTACTGATTGCCCAGGCCATAAAGCTGACCGATCGTGGCCTCGATCACCTGGATCGTGCTGCCCGTGCCGTTGCCGCCAGCCGAAAGGTCGGCAAAGTTGCGGAAGCGGTCGCCCTTGAAGATGTTCTGGTTTTCGGTGATGCTTTCATCGAAGTAGAACAGGCCAGCCAGGAAGGTGACGGGACCAGCGCTGCCCGACAGGCGCAGTTCTTGGGTGTAGGTTTCCAACTTCTGCGTCTGGTAGCGCTGGAGCAGGTCGAGCGAAGTGAAATCGACGTCCTGGTCATAGGCGCCACTGGTGTTGCGCCAAGCCGAGATCGAGGTCAGCGTCAGGCCGCTGCCAAGCTCGAAGTCGAGCTGGGCCGACAGGCCGTAGTTCTCGATATCGTTGGTGCTGGCAAAGTTGTTGTAAACCAGGTCGGCAAAGGGATCATTGGGATCGTTGAGCTGGCCGCCGAGGCCGAGGATGGCGGCCGATGCCGCCGAACGCTGGACATTGACCACGCCGCAGCAATTCTCGTCGATCCGGTCATAGTCCGCGATGATCCGCACCGACACGTTGTCGCCATTGTCGTACAATGCCTGGCCGCGCACGAACCAGCGGTCACGCTCGTTCGTTTCGGTGCCACTGGCCGGATCGGTCAGGTAGCCGTCGCGCTTGTTGATGCCGCCAGCAATGCTGACGGCAAAGTCATCGGAAATCGGCCCGCTGACGTAGCCGCGCAGGACCATGGCATCGAAGTTGCCATAGGATGCCTCGATCGAACCTTCGGGCGTGAACGAGGGCGCATCGGTAACCAGCGAGATCACGCCTGCAGACGCATTCTTGCCGAACAAGGTGCTTTGCGGGCCGCGCAGCACTTCGATCCGGCTGACATTCGGCAGGTCGCTGATCTGGGCGGCGGTGCGGCTGCGATAGACGCCATCGACGAACACGCCGACCGACGGTTCGATACCGGCATTGTTGGCGCCGTTGCCGAAGCCGCGGATGATGAAGTTGGTGTTGGCCGAGCTCTGCAACTGGCTGACGCGCAGCGACGGAACGATGGTCTGCAGGTCTTTCAGGTCGCGGATCTGTTCGCGCTGGAGGGTTTCGGCCGTGGTCACGCTGACCGCCACGGGGGTTTCCTGCAGCGTGGTTTCACGCTTGGTAGCAGTAACGATGATCATATTGCCGGCGGCAGGTTCGATCACCTCTTCGGGCGCGTTCTGTGCCTGGGCGGCAAAAGGCGTTGCAAGGGCAAGGGCCGCCACCCCGGACAGGAGCGAGCGGGCAGTTCCGGCAGTACGGATTGTCATGTGTTTCTCCATCTCTCCCTCACGGTGCGCGGCTGGCCTTGTGGCTCTGGTTTGCCGGACGTGATGCAGTTGATTAGGCCGCGCCCGCTAGTTTGCGCAATCGTTAAGCACAACTGCCATAGGGATAAGGTTGCATTTGAAACCGCGCCTGTAGCAAACGCGCCACATTTCCGGTGTTTTGGCCGATTTCCCGGGACTTTGTGCCTGTTTTATAGGCATCTTATTTGCCTGCCTTGCGAACGGGGGAGACCTCGGCTAAGGCGCGCGCAATCTTCGCAGGTGCAGCAATGGCGCTCCTGCCCACTATTATCCAAAGGCTGTCTTATATGTCCGCGCCCCTCCGCAATGTGGCGATCATTGCCCACGTCGATCATGGCAAGACCACGCTGGTTGACCAGTTGTTCCGCCAGTCCGGCACTTTCCGCGACAACCAGCGGGTCGAAGAGCGGGCGATGGATTCGAACGACCTGGAAAAAGAGCGCGGTATCACCATCCTGGCCAAGTGCACCTCGGTCGAATGGACCCCGGAAGGCGGCGAGCCCACCCGCATCAACATCGTCGATACCCCCGGCCACGCCGATTTCGGCGGCGAGGTGGAGCGTATCCTGTCGATGGTCGATGGCGTGATCCTGCTGGTTGATTCCAGCGAAGGCGCCATGCCGCAGACCAAGTTCGTCACCGGCAAGGCGCTGAGCCTGGGCCTCAAGCCCATCGTGGTGGTCAACAAGGTGGACCGCCCAGACGAGCGCATCCAGGAAGTGCTGGACGAAGTGTTCGACCTGTTCGTCAGCCTTGAAGCGACCGACGAACAGCTCGATTTCCCCGTGCTCTATGCCTCGGGCCGCAATGGCTATGCCAACGAGGATCCTTCGCTGCGCGAAGGCACGCTGAACCCACTGTTCCAGAAGATCGTGGACCATGTCCCCGCCCCCAGCGCGGATGAGGACGGGCCGTTCAAGTTCCTCGTCACCCTGCTCGATCGCGACAACTTCCTCGGCCGCATCCTGACCGGCCTGGTATTCTCCGGCTCGGTCAAGGTGAACGAGCCGATCCACGCGATGGATGCCACCGGCAAGATCGTGGAAACCGGCCGCGCCTCCAAGCTGCTCGCCTTCCGCGGGCTGGAGCGGGTGCCGGTGGACGAGGTCAAGGCAGGCGACATCGTGTCGATTGCCGGCCTCACCGCCACCACCGTATCGAACACCATCGCCCACCCTTCGGTCACCGAACCGCTGCACGCCCAGCCGATCGATCCGCCCACGCTGTCGATGCGCTTTGCCGTGAACGACAGCCCGCTGGCCGGGCGCGAAGGCACCAAGGTGACCAGCCGCATGATCCGTGACCGCCTGGAGCGCGAAGCCGAATCGAACGTCGCCATCAAGGTCACCGAGAGCGAGGACAAGGACAGCTTCGAAGTGGCCGGGCGCGGCGAACTGCAGCTCGGCGTGCTGATCGAGCAGATGCGCCGCGAAGGCTTTGAACTGGGCATCAGCCGCCCGCGCGTAATCTTCGGCGAGGATGAGAACGGGAAGCGTACCGAACCGTACGAGACCGTCGTGATCGACGTGGACGACGAATATTCGGGCACGGTTGTCGAGAAGATGGCCCTGCGCAAGGCGGAACTCACCGACATGCGCCCCAGTGGCGGCGGCAAGACCCGCATCACCTTCTCCGCCCCGTCGCGCGGCCTGATCGGCTATCACGGCGAATTCCTGTCCGACACTCGCGGCACCGGCATCATGAACCGCCTGTTCGAGAAGTACGGCCCCTACAAGGGCCGCATCGAAGGCCGCGTCAACGGCGTGCTCATCTCGATGGAAGCGGGCGATGCTGTGGCCTATTCGCTCAACATGCTGGAAGAACGCGGCGTGCTGTTCATCGGCAGCGGTACCAAGCTCTATGAAGGCATGATCATCGGCGAAAACGCCAAGCCGGACGATCTTGAAGTCAACCCGATGAAGTCCAAGCAGCTCACCAACTTCCGGTCGAGCGGCAAGGACGATGCCATCCGCCTCACTCCGCCGCGCGTGATGACGCTGGAACAGGCCATCGCCTATATCGACGATGACGAGATGGTCGAAGTCACCCCGCAGTCGATCCGCCTGCGCAAGGTCCACCTCGATCCGCACGAGCGCAAGCGCAACAAGCGCAAGGTGGACGCGGCGTAAGATCGAAGAGCGGGGCCGGTTGACAATCGCCCCCCGTTCCTCAAGGGATTTGTCCGACAAATAGGCCGCCCGCTGCTCGGCCTGTGGCAGGCGCTGGCCAATGGCTATGCCGCCGAAATCTGCGCCCGGCAGGGGTTTGACTGGCTGCTACTGGATGTCGAACATTCACCCAACACGCTGCAGACCCTGCTAGCCCAGGCCCAGGCGATTGCCCCCTTCCCGGTCGAGGTGATCGCGCGGGTGCCCTTTGGCGAGCCGGTGGCGCTCAAGCAGTATCTCGACATGGGGCTGCATACCCTGCTGGTGCCGATGGTCGATACGGCAGAACATGCCAGGGCGATGGTCCGCGCCTGCCGCTATCCGCCCCACGGCATCCGCGGCGTGTCGAGCGCGACCAGCCGCGGGGCGAACTTCGGATCGGACGCGAACTACCTCCACGAAGCCAACGACAAGGTGACGCTGATCGTACAGATCGAAAGCACCACGGGCCTTGCCAATATTGCCGAAATCGCCGCGGTCGAAGGCGTCGATGCCCTGTTCATCGGCCCGTCCGACCTTGCCGCCTCGATGGGACACCTTGGCCAGCCGACCCATCCGGCAGTGGTCGAAGCCATCGCCACGGCCAAGGCGGCGATCGACGGCGCCGGCAAGCCCGCCGGCATCTTCGCGGTCAACCCCGAACACGCCCGCCAGTCGATCGCGGCCGGCTTCCGCTTCGTATCGGTCGGCACCGACATCGGCCTGCTGATCAGCGGAGCGCAGAAGGTGCTGGGCGAGGTGCGGGGCCAAGGCTGACCTGGCACGGAAGGAGCGCATAGGGGCGACCCTGCAGCCATATTCCAGCTTTCCTACAGAGGCTTGCCATGGCCTACAGGCGAACATGGGCCCGCTTCGCCACATCTCCTGCTCCAGCACTTCTCCCGGACAGGTGTCACTTTGTCCACATGACCCCTATCTTGCTGTAAATACTAGTAAACCAACCCCATTTACAAAGGTGACACGGTGTCACTTGTGTCACCTTTTCCGCCGCATCTGGAAGGGGGCCTGTGGCGCGGTGCGGCGCGGGCGAGCAACCCTCTCGCAATCCCCTGCGACCTGTCCTAAGGGACTGCGATGAATATCGCCGATCTGCGCGTGGCCCTGTTCAGCGGCAACTACAATTATGTCCGCGACGGCGCCAACCAGGCGCTGAACAGGCTGGTCGATTATCTGCTACGGCAGGGTGCGGCGGTGCGCGTCTATTCGCCCAAGGTGGAATGCCCCGCGTTCGAGCCGGCGGGCGAGCTGGTGGGCCTGCCCAACTGGCCGATTCCCGGGCGCAGCGAATATCGCTTCTCGGTGGCACTGTCGGCCGAAGTGAAACAGGACCTGGCGGACTTTGCGCCCAACCTGGTCCATGTGGCCAGCCCCGACATCGCCGGTCACCGCGCGGTCACCTGGGCGCGCGAGCGGCACCTGCCGATCCTGGCCAGCGTCCACACCCGGTTCGAAACCTATCCGCGCTATTATGGCTTGGCTTTCCTCGAACCGGTGGCGGAAGCCATCCTGCGGCGCTTCTACAACCGCTGCGATGCGCTGGTTGCCCCGTCCGAGAGCATGGCCGCCGTCCTGCGCGAGCAGGGCATGAATGCGGATATCGGCATCTGGTCGCGCGGGGTGGACCGCACGATCTTCGATCCATCGCGCCGCGACATGGCCTGGCGCCGCAGCCTGGGCATTGCGGATGACGAGGTGGCCGTGGGCTTCCTTGGCCGGCTGGTGATGGAAAAGGGGCTCGACGTATTCTCCGACACCATCGCCGAACTGAACAAGCGCGGCGTAAAGCACCGCGTGCTGGTGGTGGGTGAAGGCCCGGCGCGCGAATTTTTCGAGGCTGCCGTGCCCGATGCGGTGTTCGCCGGGTTCTTCCAGCGCGAAGCCCTGGGCCGCGCAGTGGCGAGCATGGACCTGCTGCTCAACCCCAGCGTCACCGAAACTTTCGGCAATGTCACGCTAGAGGCCATGGCCAGCGGCATCCCGGTGGTTGCCGCCCGCGCTACCGGCAGCACCAGCCTGGTGCGCGATGGCGAAACCGGGCGGCTGGTCGAACCCGGACGGATCGGCGATTTTGCCGATGTGGTCGCCGCCTATTGCACCAATCCTCTGCTGCGCGCCGCCCACGGCGCGGCGGGCGAAAAACGCAGTCGGGATTTCACCTGGGATGCAATCAATTCCGCCGTGGCCGATTGCTATGTCCGCTTGATCGGCGGCCAGCAGCAGCAGCGCGCCTCGGCTTGAAACTATCGCCGGGCAGCTTCGAACGGGAGAGGACATGAGCGACCTTTTCGCCTCCGATCCCGCCGTTCCGGCAGAACCCGCCGCCGATGCCCCGTTGGCCGACCGTCTGCGCCCGCGCGACCTGTCCGAAATCATCGGCCAGGACCATGTGACCGGGCCGGAGGGCGCAATCGGGCGCATGGTAGCGGCGGGACGCCTGTCCAGCATTGTCCTGTGGGGCCCGCCCGGCACCGGCAAGACAAGCATCGCCCGCCTGCTCGCCGCCGCCGTGGGCATGCGCTATGAAGCGGTAAGCGCAGTCTTTTCCGGCGTGGCGGACCTGCGCAAGGCCTTTGCCGCCGCCGAAACCGCCCGGCTGGCGGGTCAGCGGACATTGCTGTTCGTGGACGAGATCCACCGCTTCAACCGCGCGCAGCAGGACGGCTTCCTGCCGTTCGTCGAAAGCGGCGCGGTGACGCTGGTGGGCGCTACCACCGAGAACCCCAGCTTCGAACTCAACGCCGCCCTGCTCAGCCGCGCGCAGGTGCTCATCCTCCACCGCCTCGATGCGGCTGCGCTGGAGCAGTTGCTGGCGCGGGCGGAGGAGTTGGAAGGCCCGCTCCCCCTCACTCCGGAGGCGCGCGATGCGCTGGTGGCCAGTGCCGATGGCGACGGGCGGTTCCTGCTCAACCAGGCCGAGACGCTCTATGCCGCCAGGCTGGCCGAACCGCTCGATCCCGCAGCTCTCGGCCAGTTCCTCCAGCGGCGGGTGGCGGTGTACGACAAGAACCGCGAGGGGCACTACAATCTCATTTCCGCGCTGCACAAGGCAGTGCGCGGGTCCGATCCGCAGGCGGCGCTCTATTACATGGCGCGTATGTTGATGGCCGGTGAGGAGCCGCTGTTCCTCGCCCGGCGGCTGGTGCGCATGGCGGTGGAGGACATCGGTCTGGCCGATCCGCAGGCGCTCACCCAGTGCATCGCCGCCAAGGATGCCTACCAGTTCCTCGGCAGCCCCGAAGGCGAACTGGCGCTGGTCCAGGCCTGCCTCTACCTTGCCACCGCGCCCAAATCGAACGCCGCCTACAAGGCGCAGAAAGCCGCGTGGAAAAGCGCGAAGGACACCGGCAGCCTGATGCCGCCGATGAATATCGTCAACGCGCCGACCAAGCTGATGAAGGACGTCGGATACGGCAAGGGCTACACCTACGACCACGACGCGGACGAGGGCTTTTCCGGCGACAACTACTGGCCCGATGGCATGGAGCCCCAGGATTACTACCAGCCCGTCGAACGCGGGTTCGAGCGCGAGGTGAAGAAGCGGCTCGATTATTGGGACAAGCTCAGACGAGAGCGGGGTTGATCCGCTTTACCCACTTCCTCGCAATCGACTGGTCGGGCGCGGTGGGCGAGCGGCACCGGGCGATCGCGCTGGCGCTGGCCGATGCGGATGGCGGCGCGCCGGTGCTGGTTCGCAGCGAGCGCGGGTGGTCGCGGGGCAATGTGCTGGAACTGCTACTCGACGGCCTGCCCGAAAGCACGCTGGTCGGCATGGACCTTGGCATCTCCCTGCCCTTCGCGGATCGGGGCGCGTTCTTTCCAGGATGGGATGAAAGCCCGGCAGACGCGCCCGCATTGTGGCGGCTGGTCGATGAAGTATGCTCTGCCGACCCGCATTTCGCCGCAACCGCGCTGGTCGATCACCACCACGCCAGCCAGCACTTCCGCCGCCATGGCGGGCGCGAGGGGGAGCACTTTGGTGGCGGCCTGGGCCGCTTCCGGGTGACCGAGCTGGCGCAGGCCAAGCAGGGCTGTAAACCCTACTCCAACTTCAACCTGGTGGGCGCGGCGCAAGTCGGCAAGTCGAGCCTGACGGGGATGCGCCTTCTCAACCGGCTGCGTGGCGCACTGCCCGTCTGGCCGGTTGATCCACTGCCTGCCTCGGGCTCGGTGGTGGTCGAAATCTATACCACCCTGGCCGCCATCGCCGGAGGCCGCAGCGCCGCGCGCAGCAAGATGCGCAGTTTCGAGGAGGTGAATGCCGCTCTGGAGACTCTCGGTAGCCCACCGGTGGCAGGCAGCCGGTCGATCGATGACCACTCCGCCGATGCCCTCGTCAGCGCCGCCTGGCTGCGCGCCCACGCCAACCGGCACGAATTGTGGCATCCTGCAGAACTTACCGGCGAAATTGCGCGCACCGAGGGCTGGACCTTCGGCGCGACTTGAGCCAAAGGCGCGCAGTACCTTGCCGTCAAGCCGCGAAGCGTTAGGGCAAGACTTGGTCGCCCTCATGCAGCAAGCGGTAGGGCGAAAGGGATACGCCGGTTTAGCTCAGTTGGTAGAGCAGTTGATTTGTAATCATCAGGCCAGGGGTTCGAATCCTCTAACCGGCACCACCCATATGTTGGACGTCACAATACGTTGGACGAAATCCAACGTGCTTGGATTTTTCAGCACCGAGGAGAGCCCTGTTCCCCCAGACAGAGAAATTGCAATCGCCTCGTCGCTAAGCCTTTTCGTCGGCTCTGCGCCCTCATTCCGGCCGTTACCCGACCGGGCGTAGCATCCTGAAGCCGGTCATTGTGGATGCGCCGTAGCAGCGTCCGATTTTGATCGACACTCGCTGGTTCGAACCTCCCTTTTTTGCTTTGGCCATTTTTGGCCAGGTAGAGCGTCTTTACGCCGACCTGCGCCAACCACTTCCCGGGCTGCCGTCGCGAAAAATTCCTGTCGTTATCGGACCTGATATTGGCAGGCGGCCCGCGTGCGCTTGTGTGCTCTCCGGCCTATCGCGCTGCCCCGTAAAAGTTGCCATTCAGCGATATCACCACGGCAGTGAATCCCGGCTCGGCCGTGCAAATGCTCTGTTCACCGTATAACGTTGACGAACACCGGATTGGCATAGAACCACAGGTCGCTCCACGGATCCTCGCCAGGCTGATCCTCTGCCGGTTCCATCTCGGTGCCGTTGGTTCCGCGAATTCGCAGGTAATAGGGATTTGCGCTGGCCGGCAGGCTGTAGGTGATCGAGATGTATTCACCGTCGCGTTGCCAATCCGTTTCGATAAAGCGTGCCACCACCCGGGTTCCCGGCGCGCGATCCTGGTTGCGGTCTGCCACCGGTCCAGTGATCGGCCCGCCGATAAGGTCGATCCTGGCCAGTGCCGGGTTATGGCCGCCGGCATTGACTGCCTGTGGGTCGCGCACCCGGATCTGAACCATCAGTTCCTCGTCCGCGCCGATCTCCAGCATGCCGCCAATCCCCGCCGCGTCGCCGCCCGTGCGCGCGCCGCGGACCTGCATATCGACCGACGAGACCAGGTCGCCGGTGGTTACGAAAACCCGCCCGTTGCGCAAACCGTCGAGAATGTCGGCATAGTTGCGGGTGGCGTGGACATAGGTCTTGGAGTATTCGCCCGGCCAGAAATCGCTGCCACCTTCGCGCCAGTGGCGGTGCGAATCCGACGTGGCCGTAACCCACCAGCGCCGCCCTTCGGCCAGCATCGAATCCCACAGCCCGCCCAGCCGCGCGGTCATCGGATCGAACCCGCCCATCGTGGCCACGCCCCGGCGATATCCACCGCGATAGCCTTCGGGATCCAAGGTGCCATCGGGATTGAGCGCGGCGGCCTGGTGTCCGGGCGCGCCTTCCATGCCCACCGCTACACCGGGGGCAGTGTCATTCCAGTTGCGGAATTCTGCCGGATCATAGCGCCCGTATTCGGTGGCGCTGACCGCCGAGCGCGACGGATGGTTGGCAATCAAGACCGGCGGCTGCGGCTGGTCGCGCATCACCGTGAGCGCGGCAATCATCCGTGCCGGTTCGTCGCGTGCGGGATCGGCCGGATGGGCCTCGCGGCGCGAAAAGCCGGCCTCGATTTCGAGCAGCTGGCTGCGTTCGGCATCGGTGCGCGGAATGATCAGGCTGCTGTGGTCGCCATCGGGGGTATCGAATTCCATCCCGAAGAATTGCAACACCTCTGGCACTGCCTGCCGCGATTCGAGCAATGAGGGATAGGCGAAATCATGGTTGATGCGCGAATGGCCGGGGCCGCCGTGGTCGGTCGACACCATCCACGCCAGCCCGAATTCGCGCGCCATCTCGGCATTACGCTGGATCGGATAGATGCCGTCCACTCCGAAGGTGAACGCGGGCATGGCATCGGGGTTGGCCGGATCGATTGCGTATTCCGCGCTGAATTCGCTGTGGATGTGGTGATCGCCCGCCAGCCATTCGCGTTCGCCAGGTGCGGCTTCGCCAGCACCTTCGGGCATAACGATCTGCGTGTGGCCTTCGTGCGCCGAGACCGGAGTTATCGCGGCGGCGGACAGCAGGCCGCCGGCGAGCAGGAAGGAGCGCGGTCGAATCATGGCAAAAATCCCCGGAGATCTGGATAGGAAGGGGCCTGGAGCGGCTCAAGGCACGCTCCAGGCTCGGAATTCAAGGCAAGTATGTGTGATCAGAAATCGAGGCGGACACCATGCTGCTAGCGAGCAAGGCGCAGCGCAACGTCTTCATCAGATCACGTCATTAAAAATTGATGGTGCCCGGGGCGCAGAACTGCACCCCGGGCCCATACAGTTGACTGGTCGCCCAAATCAGAAGTTCAGGCGCACGCCGCCCATAAAGCGCGAACCGAACTGTTCGAATTCATAGACCCGGCTGGGGATGCCATCATAGCGGATACCGGGGGTATCGGTCAGGTTGTTGGCGTCGACAAAAATTTCGACCTGCGGGTTCAACGCATAGCGGGCCGAGAAATCGAGCCGACCGACGCTGCTCCAGAAGCGGTTGCCGATGTTATTGGTAGCGGCCGTGTTGATCGAATTGAGCCATTGGCCGCGTTGCTGCCAACTCAGGCGCAGGGACAGACCGTATTGTTCGTAATAGCCGGAGATGTTGTACATCCACTTCGAGGTATCGGGCAGTTGCCCTTTCCGGCCAAGCGGGTCGATCGCGCTGGACTCGTTTAAATTGGCATTCGCCGTGAAGCCAAACCCATGCGTCCATTCGGGCGCGCCGATGCTGGCCAGCAGATCTTCAAGCGGTTGCGAGTAAGCCACTTCGATCCCCATCAGCTCACCACTGCCGCCATTCAACGTTGTGGTGAAGTCATAGCCTGAACGATCAAGGCCGCCTTCGTTCAGCACGTCGCTGTCGAAAGTCGTAGTGGCGTTGAACAGCACATCGCGCAGGTCCTTGTAATAGGCCCCGATCGAGAAGAACCCGCGGTTGTTCATATACCATTCGAAATAGGCATCGACCCCGATGGCCTTCTCCGGCTCGGCAAAGGGATTGCCGCCTGAAATCGTCTCGTTCAGATCATCGACTGACAGGTTAGGCCGCAAGACCGAATAATCGGCCCGCGCCGCGCCGGAATTGAACGAGAGGCGCAGCTTGATCTCGTCGGTGGCATCATAGTTGATGTGTACGCTGGGGAAGAACAGCGTTTTCGCGCTGCTCACCGTGAGTTCTTCGCGCACGCCGGCAATGGTTGCGAGCGCGGTCCCGGTGTTCTCGTAGCGCTCGGCCCGCACGCCCGCGACAATATTGCCGCGATCGAAGAACATGGTGCCCATGGCATAGCCGGCAACCACTTCTTCAGTAACATTGTAATTGCTGTTTTCCGACGTGTTGGGCTGCACCCGAAACGCATTGGCCGCAATGTAGCTGTCAAGCAGCGCCTCGCTGGCGGGCGTGCTCAGATTGAAGAAGGTGTAATTGCTACGCAGGCCGGTTGGAAAAATCGTGCGTTCGGCAACATCCTCCTGCCGCGGCAACGCGATGCCAGCCGCGTTCAGTTCAGCCGGACGAACTTCCAGCACCGTACGGGTCGAGGTCTTGTCACGGTTGTTATACTGGAAACCGAACTCGATAGTGGTGTCGTTGCCAAGCAGGTCGAAATTGCGATCAATGTCGAGCCGCGCCGTATAAGCGTCGGTGCGGTCGAGCCGGACGATGTCGCGGGTGAAGCTGGCCAGATCCAATTCCGACATTGAGATGAAATTGCGCGATGCCCCCAGCGAGCGGGTGCCGTCGGCGGCCACTACGGTGTCGAAAAATTGCAGCACTGGATCACTCGGATTGGTGAAGTCATAAACGACACTAGGGCGCAGCGCTGCGCTGGACGGGCTTCTCCAGCTCGAACTGAAGGGCGGCTGGCGGTCATCATCGCCGCGGGTGAAATTGCCGCGCCAGCTCACGTCCCATTCGCCAAACAGATGATTGCCGCCGAGCGTGGTGGTGAAGATGGTCTGCGGCGAATTGCTGGTGCCCCAGGAGCCTTCTATTTCGACACCATAGAGCGTGCCCTGAAGCGGCGTGTTGCCGGTCCGAATATCGGCATAGCCAGTGCGTGCGCCAAGCGCCGGTGTGGCGGCCGTCGTGTTCACCGCGCCATCGTCAAAGTCGAGGGCATAAACCTGACGCTCTTCCTGATCGCGGAACTGGGTCCATACCGAGCTGATGAAAATCTCGTGATCCGCATCGGGCCGCCAATCGAGGCGCCCGGTGAACGCGGTGTTGGAACGCGTCAGGCGGTAATAGCGGTTGTCGAAAAAATTGGTCCAAACTCGATCTGCGGAGCCCGGCTCCCGATCTTCCGGTGCGAACTCGAACCGGCTTTCGAAATTGTCGGTAACCATGTCGACTGCAAACCGCGATGCCGACACCAGAATGCCGATGGTATCATTGGCGAACCGGTTGGAAATGTGGGCGCTGGCATTGTACTGGCGACCCCCGCCCAGTTCCGAAAAGCCAAGTCCAAGATCGGCTGCCAATTTGAAGCCGGGGTAATCGAAGGCGCTGCGGGTGCGCACGTCGATGTTGCCAGCCACGGTTTCGCCGGTGAGATCGGCTGTCACAGCCTTGCGGACCGTGACGTTGGAGGCAATTGCCGACGGAATGGTATCAAAACGGGTGGTGCGGCCCGACGGGCTGACCACGCCGATCCCGTCAAATGAGACCGTGGTCCAGCTGTTGCGCGCACCGCGCAGCGAGACGAAGCGGTCCTGCCCCTGGTCGCGTTCAATGCCTACGCCCGGCAGACGGCCGAGCGATGCAGCCAGGTTCTGATCCGGGAAGCGGCCGATGCTATCGGCGGCGAGCACGTTGACCAACGCGGTGGAAGCGCGCTGCTGCTGGATCGCCGCCGCTTCGGATTCGGCAATCGGGCGCGATGCAACGACCACGATCTGGTCGTCCCCTGCCCGCTGTGGCGCAAGCGAAATGGCAACGGTCGAGGTCTGGCCTGCGACAACCGTGACCTGCTCGGTCACCGGAGGCGATCCGAAATAGCGCACGGTGACCGTCTGCATGCCCTGCGGAACAGCCCGGAACACGAAGCGGCCGCTCGAATCAGTGGTCTCGACAAAGTTGGAGCCGCTGATTTCCACGGTCGCGCCGTTGACCAGATTGCCATTGGCATCGGTTACGACGCCGTTGAGCTGGGCTTCGGAAACCTGCCCGGCTCCGGCCTGCGCGGCGGTCTGCGCCTGCGCCGCGCCAGCCCAGGCCACTGCGCCCATGGCGCAACCTGCGAACAAGGCGTGCGTGATGATTGAAGATCGAGCCTTCATGATATTTCCCCTGATTTTTGGTGTGTTACTGGTTGATTGAAGTGGTCAGTTGTCCGTGCCCGAGTAGGGCAGCGAGTTCTCGAAAGTGCGGGTTTCTGGCAGCGGCTGGGGGGATGGAACTAGGCGCTTTGCCCCGCCATCCGCCTTGTGCAACGCGAACAGGTCATATGGCTCGCCATCGGCGGTGTAGGCTGCGTAGCGCAGTGTCCCGCCGTCGATCTCGATGACCTGGAAGAACTGGGTGTTTTCCGCCCGGCGGGCTAGCTCGACACCTGCTGGCTGGTAGTCGTCCCATCCATCGGCGCTAAATTCGTATTGTTTGGCGCCGGATACCGAATTGACGAACATGCTGGTGACGCCGCCTTCTCCCGCCACGGCATTGGCTACAGGAACCTGAGCCTCGTCGTCGCCGATGGCACCGCGCGCGTAGGTGTGGTCATGGCCCTGGAGCACCAGGTCCACCTTGTGCTTCAGCAAGACTGGCAGCAACACGTCGCGCACCCGCGGGTTGTCGCGATCCCGACCGGATGAGAAGACCGGATGGTGCATCGAAACCACGCGCCAGCGCGCATCACTCGCCGTCAGGCGCTCGTCCAGCCAGCGCGCCTGTTCGGTCATGTCGGCTTCGTTGCTGTTGAGGACGAATACGGATAGATCGGCCGAATAGCGCACTTCATAGACCGTTTCGTGCAGGTCGGGCGAAAGGTCCTGTTCCACCGGCAGACGGAACTGCGGGCGCCACATGAACGACAACATGCGCTGGCGGTCGGCTTCGGTCAGGCCGAGCTGCTCGTATTCGTGGTTTCCGGTCACCGGGATCGCCGGGATCATGCCGTTGATGAACCCGCCAGCACGGAACCACTGCGCCCATTCCAGATCGCGCGAGGCGCGGTTCACCAGATCACCTGCGTGCAGGATAAAACGGGCATCGGGCGCGCTCTGGAACGCAGCGCGGATCACGCGGGGCCAGTGCGATGCGATCCCGTTCTGCGCGTCGCCCAGGTAGATGAAACGCAGCGGACCGGACAGCGGCGCGGTGCGGGTCTGGAACCACTCGCTCCAGTTCCCGCCCGCCCCTTCGACGCGGTAGGCATAGAGCGTGTCCGGTTGCAGGCCGTCGAACATCACCGAATGATAGGAGGCGCCCGGCAGGCCCTCGTTGTGGGTCACCGGGATGATGGTGCCCGCGCGGTTGAAGGTGGCGAGATCGATGGTCTCGCTGTCAGCCGCCACGCTGCGGGCCTGCTGGTCAAACCGCGCATCGGGCGTGGCAAGGGCAATTTCCGCTGCCACCCCGGTGACACCGGCTGATGTCCGCCAGTTCACGCTGATCGTGGTGGCGGGATCACCGGCAAAGGTGCTCACGATCCGGTCCGGCCAATCGCTGGCCTGTTGCCAGGGAGGTAGTTCCGGCCCGGCATGATGGTCGGATCCATGTGCCAGTGTGGTGGCCGGCAATGTCGCTGCAACCACTGCAGCGACTGCACCTAATATCCTGATTCGCATACTCGCAACCCCTTATGTTGCGGTGCAGCTAGAGAAACGAAATGACAGACTGGCGGCGTTTCAGCGTCGTCCAGATGGCGAAATGATGTGAGAGTTGTGACGGGCCACCCTCAGCCCCACCTGATGCCTCAGGTCGCGGAGCGCACTCCCACCCGAGCAAGCGCAGGTTATGCGAACACTAATGCTTGCCTCGTGGCGCAAGTCGAATGGAATGTCAGCTATGGCTGGGCGCGGTATTCGGTCCCAGGCTCTGGTGATCCAGCAGAAGACGGGGCGACCAGTGTATTCGAAATTGCCGCTGACACTCGCGGCTGCCTTGCTGCATGGCTCCCGCGCCGTGGCGGCACAGCCGATGACTATGTCTTTCCAAGTCGCCTGGATCACAACCGCTCGATGAGCACGCGCCAGTATGCCCGACTCGTGAACGAATGGGTCACGGCCATTGGGCTGCGTCGCACCAAGGATGCAATGATCTACAGGGCCACTGGCAACCTGCGTGCGGTGCAGCTCCTGCTCGGACATGCGAAGATCGAGAACACCGTTCGCTATCTGGGCGTCGACCTTGAAGACGTACTTCCCCTTGCGAAGCGCACCGAAATCTGAAAATCAAAGCGGCGTCGGGCAACGCCCGATGGCCGCAATTGGCGGCAGTTGGAAGGATCAGATTCGGCAGGAATTGGGGTGGTTAGTTGCCGTGTGCCCGCATCAAATCCAACGCGGCGGGTTCGATCCTCTCGCCGAAGTTCCAAAGCACTGCGTTACCTTCAGTCAGCTCTGATAATGCGGCTGGCATGACAGGATGAGAGTGTGCCTAGGGACTGACGCCACAGCCAATTCGACCCATTCCATCCCGCCTTCGCTTACCAGTTGTATGACTTCGGCTGGGCCGAGCCGCTGGACAGACCAAGGGCGCAGTTCGCAAACGTTGGCCAAACCGTAGCCACTGGTCACGAACAGGAAGCGCAAAGTCGAACTGACTTCCACAACATATTCTCCGCCTGCGTCGGCCTTCCAGCACGTCACGGCCAGCCCGCGATGCGGAAAGATCCCCGCCCGCTTGCGCCACATCCCGGGCTGATCTGCGTGCTCCCATCCAAGTGCGGTTGGGCATCGCCTCGGATGCCGCCGAGCGTAAAAGTGATGGCCGTGGTTAGCGGGTAGCCGATGAAGGGGCCTCACGCCCCAGCCAGATCATCGCCGTTTGCGCGCCGTGCCCCGCACCAACATGCCGGTCCACCGCTTCATGCGCGACATTGAGCCCGCCGCCCGGCAGCCCGTCCAACCGCGCCCGCGCCGCATCCCAGCCCGCTGCCATCGGCAAAAGACCCTCGGGCTGCGCTACCTTGGCAATGATTTCATAAGCCATCGTCCACTCCCGGAGTGATGATCAATAGCACCCGCCGCCAATTCATAGTAACAAAGGACGGACGGCCATTGATTGCGCGGAGTCAAAGCACCTCGCCTCCGTTCAATATAGCACACCGGTTCATTCTCATCGCATCAAGCTGGGGATTTGGCGGATGTGAATTCCGGCAGATGAGGTTCGTTTGATTTTGAGCGATTACAGGGAAGGATGTTCCCATGGACAGGTCAGAACGCGTTGCACCATTGCGATGGCTGTTCGTCCTTTGCCTGCTGGTTGGACTATGGCAGCCCTTTGCCCGCGCTGACGGTCAGGGCACCGATCATCAGGTTCCCGTCCTCACGATAGAGGGGGCCATCGGCCCGGCCACGGCCGACTACATCGTAAAGGGGATCGCAGCGGCCGGGCTGGATGGCAGCCAGTTCATGGTTATCCGCATGGATACGCCAGGCGGACTCGACACATCCATGCGCGAGATCATCCGGGCGATCGTCAATTCCCCAAAGCCGGTCGTCACCTATGTCAGCCCCAGCGGAGGCCGGGCGGCCAGCGCCGGTGCCTTGATCCTGACAGCCAGTCATGTGGCGGCCATGGCTCCAGGGACCAATGTCGGCGCTGCCACACCCGTACAACTGGGGGCGCCCGGTCCCGATACGATACCCGGTGCAGACGAGGATGCTGGCACCGAAGGAGGATCCAGCGCTGGCAGCGCGAGCGACGCCAAGGCGCTGAACGACGCCATCGCCTATATCCGTTCACTCGCAGAAATGCGGGGCCGCAACCCGGACTGGGCCGAGGCAGCCGTGCGCGATGCGGCAAGCCTTTCTGCACAATCGGCCCTGCAGCAAAACGTAATCGATATCGTTGCCTCGGACGACGCCGATCTGCTGGTCCAACTAAACGGCAGGAACGTAATGGTCGGCGGAGGAGAAGTTACTCTCGACACAAGCAATGTGGCTCTCAGCGAGGTTGCCCCCAATTGGCGCACGCAGTTGTTAAGCGCGATCACCAACCCCAACATTGCGCTGATCCTGCTGATGATCGGTGCCTATGGGCTGCTGTTCGAGTTCATGAGTCCAGGCGCACTCTATCCCGGGACTATCGGGGCGATATGCCTGCTGGTTGGCCTCTATGCCCTGTCCGTACTGCCCGTGAATTATGCCGGGATAGCCCTGATACTACTCGGAATGGCCCTGATGGCAGCCGAAGCATTCTCGCCATCCTTTGGCATATTGGGAATTGGCGGTGTCATTGCCCTGGCACTGGGTGCCGCCATCCTGTTCGATACCGACATCCCGGAGTTTCGCGTCGCCCTGCCCGTTCTTGGCGCGATCATTGCTGCGAGCATGGGAATGACCTTGCTGACCGCCCGGCTGGCTTTGCGATCACGCCGCAGCAAAGTGGTCAGCGGACGCGAGGAGATGATCGGAGCGACAGGGCGCGTATCGGACTGGGATGGCTCAAGCGGTCACATCCACACTCACGGTGAGCGCTGGCAGGCCAATGGTCCCGATAACCTCAACACCGGCCAGCCTGTGCGTGTGGTCGGCCTCGACGGACTGACCCTGGCAGTCGAACCTATCACCCGGGATCGCTAAAGGAGACAAGTCATGCCCATGCTCGGTGACCTCGCATTCTATGTGCCACTGATTCTTATCGCGCTGATCATCCTGATGGCAGCGATAAAGATCCTCCGCGAGTACGAGCGCGGCGTTATTTTCACGCTGGGACGATTCACCGGGGTCAAAGGCCCCGGCCTGATCTTGCTGATTCCCTTCGTCCAGCAAATGGTGCGGATAGACCTGCGCACCATCGTACTCGACGTTCCGACCCAGGACGTGATCTCGCGCGACAATGTCTCGGTAAAGGTCAACGCGGTGATCTATTTCAGGGTCATTGCGCCCGATCTGGCGACCATCCAGGTCGAAAACTTCATGCAGGCAACCAGCGAACTTGCACAAACCACGCTGCGTTCGGTTCTCGGCAAGCATGAACTCGACGAGATGCTGGCCGAACGCGACAAGCTCAATGCCGACATTCAGGAAATCCTTGATGCGCAGACCGATGCATGGGGCATCAAGGTCGCCAACGTGGAGATAAAGCACGTCGACATCGATGAATCGATGGTCAGGGCGATCGCCCGTCAGGCCGAAGCGGAGCGCGAACGGCGGGCCAAGGTAATCAATGCCGAAGGTGAACAGCAGGCCGCGCAAAAGCTGTTGGAGGCTGCGGAAATCCTCGGCCAGCGTCCGGAAGCGATGCAGCTGCGGTATCTGTCCACACTCAATGTGATCGCCGGGGAGCGGACCTCCACCATTGTCTTCCCCTTCCCGCTTGAGTTCATGGACCTGCTGAAAGGCATCAAACCAAAGGCATGAACCGGGACCATTCCCGGTCGCATTGCGGCATCATTGAACCTTGGAGAGCACCCGAACATGACAAACAGCCTGGCTGATCCCAAAGTCCGCTGGTTCGGCGACATCGCCATTACCGATATTCCCTCCGTGGGCGGCAAGAACGCCTCTCTCGGCGAGCTTCTCCGCGAGCTCGGCAAGGCTGGCGTGCGTGTGCCGAACGGCTTTGCAACTACTGCCCAGGCCTATCGGCAGTTTGTTGCAACAAGCGATCTTGAGCCCGCGATGCGGGCCCACATCGGGCGATACCGATCAGGGGAAGAAACGCTGCAGGATGCAGGCCATGCGATCCGCGCGCTGGTTCTGGCCAGCCCGCTGCCCGGGGATTTTGCTGTACAGATCCGGGAAGCCTACCGCTCGCTTGCCCAAAGCACGCAGACCAGGGATCCGTCTGTTGCAGTACGCAGCAGCGCCACCGCGGAAGATCTCCCGGATGCCAGTTTTGCCGGTCAGCATGAGACCTTCCTCAACGTTCGCGGCGAAGAGGCCCTGCTTGACGCCTGCCTGCGTTGCTTCGCGTCGCTCTTCACCGATCGCGCGATCAGTTACCGCGAGACCAAGGGCTTCGATCACTTTGCCGTCGCGCTGTCGGTGGGGGTGCAGCAAATGGTCCGGTCCGACCTTGCCGGCTCGGGCGTGATGTTCACTATCGATACGGAATCCGGTTTTCCCGGCATTGCCGCCATCAGCGCAGCCTGGGGACTGGGAGAAACCATCGTGCAGGGAGCGGTAAACCCCGACCGCTACGTCGTATTCAAGCCTCTGCTCGGCACTCCCGGTGCGCGCCCGATCATCGAGAAGGCGCTCGGCGACAAGGCCATCCGCATGATCTACGCCGAGGAAGGGGGCCACCAGACCCGGATCGTGCCCACCACTCCGGCCGAGCGCCAGTCCTTTGTGCTGGGCGATGAGGAGATCCTTGAACTGGGCCGCTGGGCGGTTGCCGTGGAGAGGCATTATGGCCGGGCCATGGACCTGGAATGGGCCAAGGACGGCGTAAACGGCCTGCTTTACCTCGTGCAGGCCCGCCCGGAAACCATACATGGTGATGGCAGCCAGTCGAGCTTCCGGCGTTACACTCTGAAGTCGGACGCCACCCCTGTCCTTTCCGGCGTCGCCATCGGCAGCGCCATCGCCAACGGCAAAGTCTGCCTTATCCGTGATGCTTCCGACATCGCCCATTTTCAGGACGGTGCAATCCTCGTTACCGGTAACACCGATCCCGATTGGGTGCCGATCATGAAGCGTGCAGCCGGCATCGTGACCGATCGCGGGGGCAGCACCAGTCATGCTGCCATTGTCAGCCGGGAACTTGGCGTTCCGGCCGTGGTCGGCATCGGCAACGCAACATCGGTTCTGCACGACGGCCAGGAAATCACGCTGTCCTGCGCCAGCGGTGAAAAAGGGCTGATCTTTGAAGGGCTGCTCGACTACGCCGCCGAGGACATCGATCTATCTGTCATTCCCGAGACCCGCACCGAGATCATGCTCAACATTGCCGATCCGGCAGCGGCTTTCCAGTGGTGGCGCTTGCCGGCGAAGGGGGTGGGTCTTGCCAGGATGGAATTCATTATCAACAACCTGATAAAGGTCCATCCCATGGCGCTGTTGCACCCGGACCGGGTGTCCGCGACCGACAACCGCCGGATCCGGGAACTGGTCCGGGGACACGCCAACCCGGCCGATTACTTTGTGGAAACGCTGGCGCGCGGCATTGGCCGGCTCGCCGCTCCGTTCTTTCCCCATCCGGCAATTGTCCGGCTCAGCGACTTCAAGAGCAACGAATATGCTCACCTTGTCGGTGGCGAGGCCTTCGAACCCAAGGAAGAGAACCCGATGCTCGGCTTCCGGGGAGCCTCACGCTACTACGACGAACGCTACCGCGACGGCTTTGCGCTGGAATGCCGCGCGCTGCGCAAGGTGCGCGAGGAAATGGGTTTTGCCAACGTCATCGTCATGGTGCCGTTCTGCCGGACACCGGCAGAAGCCGACCGGGTCCTGGAAGTCATGGCGGAGAATGGCCTTCGCCGCGGCGAAAGCGGGCTACAGGTTTACATGATGTGCGAGATCCCATCGAACATCATCCTGGCGGAGCAATTCGCGCAGAGGTTTGACGGATTCTCGATCGGATCGAACGACCTTACCCAGCTGCTGCTCGGCGTCGACCGCGATTCAGAGCTGCTCGCTACCATGTTCGATGAGCGCGATCCGGCAGTGTTGCATGCAATTGCCGAAGCCATAGGCAAGGTGCACGCCGCCGGTATCAAGATCGGCATTTGCGGCCAGGCGCCCAGCAACTATCCCGATTTCGCCGAATTCCTGGTGCGCGAAGGGATCGACTCGATCTCGCTCAATCCCGACAGCTTCGTGAAGACCTGTTCCGTCATAGCTGCCGCAGAAGTTTCTGCCGTATCGTGAATTGCCGGGCAATCGCCAGGGCGAGCTGGCGCCGAACGCCGTATCTGCGGAGCCTCGCATTGCGACAAGGCCGAGGAGTGGATTCCCCCGGTCACAGCAAGCAGGGAACGTAGTCGGCGGCGGCATCCTTGTCGCTATGGTCTATTGGCTTGTGTGTCTTCTCCCAGGAAGGCAGTAAAT
>NZ_JAMFLH010000010.1 GCF_023501975.1 Altererythrobacter sp. KTW20L
GCGGTTCTCTTCGGGCGGTCGCCCGCTGCTCGTCCCCGGAGAGGTGTCGGTTACCTAACCGCGCGAGGGCTGCCTCAACGATCCAGGGATGGAGCTCCCCAGCCCGGCGTCAGTTCAGACCATGAGGGTTTGCCACTTGACCAGTGCAGCCGAGCGGCGGGTCTTGTAGGTCTGTCTGTCGATCAGGTGGCGTTCGAGATTGACCCGAAGGGCCGCGAAGCGAACTGGTTATGGACGCTGGCGTGAACAGAGGCGAACTTCTGTAGACTCTTCATCTGCCGGAACCTGAGCATGGCCCGCTCGCGTCGCCGGAATGGCAGATGGCTGTTCTCCACCCTGTTGTTGGCCCAGCGTCCCACCTCCTGCTTGTCAGTGTTGCCAAGCTCGGTCATCGCCGCCTTGTATGACCGCAATCCATCGGTGGTGATCTCGGCCGGCAAGCCGTGGCGTTTCAGCGCCTTCTTCATGAACCGCAGCGCAGCCTTCTTGTCGCGGGTCTTCGTAACGTAGCTTTCCAGCACCTCGCCCTCCTGGTCGACCGCTCGCCACAGGTAATGCATCTCGCCGTTGATCTTCACATAGACCTCGTCGCGGTGCCACTTCCACTGCCTGAAGCCCTTCATGCGGCTGACCCGCTGACGCCGGACATCGGCGGCGAACATCGGGCCGAACCTGTTCCACCAGTGGCGCACGGTCTCGTGGCAAACGTCGATGCCGCGTTCGAACAGCAGATCCTCCACGTTCCGCAGCGACAGCGGGAAGCGGACGTTCTGCAGCACCACCAGGCGGATCGCCTTGGGTGAGGAGTTGAAACGGCGAAACGGGCTTGGCGGCAGGGCTCGAGATTTGCGGGGTCGGGGAATGACAGCGCCCTACCCTCGCCGGCTTAGAATTCCAGCGGTGCGATTGGTCTGACAGAGCCCGATTGGACACTTGGCCGATGCTTGGGGGCATGCAACAACGAAGCCGCGCCCTATACAACCGGAGGATAGCATGACGGCGAAGGTCGAACTATGCCATTACGCCAATCTCTGGCGAGACGGAGACGCAGCGGCCGGCGACAGACTGTTCGCCGAACTTGACTGCGATCTGCGGCGGATTGCTGAAGCTCGCCTATTTGGCGAACGAAACTTTTCGCTTTCGGCTGGTGAACTTGTCAACGAAGCCGTCATCCGCTTGGCGGGACTGGATCGCATAGTATGGAAGAGCAACGCGCACATCCTGGCACTCGCATCCACGATCATGCGTCAGGTCCTACTGGATCATGTGAGGCGCAAGAATAGCCAGAAACGATGGCACGAGGTGGTGACCCTGTGCACCGACGTGGCCCACCTTGAGCCGAATTTCGAGCTGATTGCGCTTAATATGGCAATGGAAGAATTGGCGGAAATCGATCCTCAGCGTGCCGATATCGTCGAGATGCGTTACTTCGGCGGGATGTCGCTCACCAGCATCGGCGAAGTTCTCGGCCTGTCGGAGGCGACGGTGAAGCGTCGCTGGGTCGTGACCCGCGCATGGCTACAGGACCGGCTCGAAAACTCGTGAGCGCCCGCCTGCCCCCGAGCGAGGAACTCGCTGCGCTGACACTGTTCGAGGAATCCCTGGAACTGCGCCCCGAAGACCCGGGCAGTTATATTGTGGCTTCGGGAGAACCAAGCGAGGCAATTCGCGAGCGGGCTTTGCGGCTGTTATCTGCGTCAGAGTTTTCCACGGCGTCGGTTCGCACTGGAGGTGCGATTCGCCACGGGCACGTCATGCCCGACGAACCGGTGCCGGCCCGGATTGGCGCCTACGATGTAGTCCGGGTCCTGGGCCGCGGGGGGATGGGCTCCGTTTATCAGGCTCACCGCGCCGACGCCGACTTCGAGCATGTCGTGGCTATCAAGGTCATCCGTCCGGGCGTCCTGTCCGACGGGATGATCGAACGCTTCCGCCGCGAGCGCCGGATTCTTGCCAGGCTGAGCCATCCCCACATTGCCCGGCTCTACGACGGCGGCGAGACCGACGAGGGCGCGCCCTACATTGTTATGGAGATGGTCGATGGCATCTCGCTGTCGCGCTGGCTCAAAGGAGGAGCGTCGCTCGACGAGCGCCTCAACCTGATGGTGCAGGTCTGCAACGCGGTAGAGTTCGCCCACCAGAACCTGGTAATTCATCGGGATCTGTCGCCAGGGAATATTCTGGTAACCAAAGACGGCGAAGCTAAGCTTATCGATTTCGGCATTGCTCGCCCGCAACACGGTGACGAGTCCGCGCAACCGCATTCCCCGCTGAGCCGATTGAGCCTCACCCCCGGCTTCGCGGCTCCCGAACGGGTGGCGGGCGCGCAGGTCACGACTCTGATCGATATCTATTCACTAGGCTGTTTGCTGGGCGTGATGCTCGAAGGACATGACGATCCGGAACTGGACGCGATCGCGCGCAAGGCCTCGAACGATATCCCGGAACTACGCTACCCAAATGCGGCCATGATCGCGGCCGAAATATCGAGTTACCGCCAGGGCAGCCCCGTGGATGCCTTCTCGACCGCGCAATCTTATTGCGCACGCAAGTTCATCTTGCGCCACCGCATTCCTGTCTCCCTGGCGGCACTTTCCACCGTTCTTCTATTCGGCGGATTGCTGTTGCTCTCACAATCCTGGTCTGAAGCCGAAGCCTCTCGCGCCGAAGCCGAGCGCCGCTTCCAAGACGTCCGCAGCCTAGCTACCACGATGATGTTCGAGGTCTATGACGAGGTGGAAGCCGTTCCGGGCACAACGGCGGCGAGAGAGTTGCTTGCTTCCACCGCTCAGACCTACCTCGATGCCTTGGCCGCAAATCCCACCGCCCCCGCTGACGTGCGGCTCGAAGCCGGACGCGGGCTCAAACGGCTCGCAGACGTGGTCGGCGGGCCGACCGGCGGGACCCTCGGTCGCCGCAAACAGGCGCTCGCCAACTATGCCCGCGCCGACGAGATCCTGTCGGCTCTTCATGCGGACGCACCAGGGGACGAACAGGTCGCGTTGGCCTTGGCGGACCTGCGCCACATGCGAGCCGCAGTCGCAGTCCATATCGAAAGCAACACGGAGACGGGCCTCGCGTACGCTCACAGTGTTGTGGCTCTTCTCGATCGAGACTGTTCCAACCGCGATGGCTGTGCGCTTGCAAGGGCGCAGGGAAAAGTCGTCGAGGGCGAGAATCTTCAATGGAGCGAGCGGACCGAAGAAGCCGTGGAAGCATTCAACGACGGACTCGCCGAACTAGCGACGCTCAGACCAGCGACCCGGGCGACAGAAGAGGGCGTGCGTCTTGCTGCCCGGCTCCATCGCCACAAGGGAGAAGGCCTCTATTACCTCGACGACATCGAAGGCGCATTGCGTGAACTTTCGACGGCCTCGGCAATCCTTACGCGGGCCATGGATTCCGGGATTGGCGGCCCGGGTATAGAGCGTGATCTGGCAATCGTCGAATGGAGTCGCGGCGGTTCACTCGACGACGCTGGCCGGGCCAGCGAAGGTGCCCGGGTGCTTGATGCCGCGTACCAGCTGATGGAGAACCAGGTACAACGCGACTCCGACGATCAAGGCAGTCTGCGGCTCCTCGCCGTCATCGGTGGCCAGCGGGCCCTGACGCACGCCAACGCCGGGCGGATGGACAGCGCGCTCGATGGCGCCGCCGAAGCGCTCGCAATCCGCCGCCGCCTCTCAGCCCAGCAGCCGGAAGAATCCGGGTTCGTGCGCGATGTAGCGATCCAGCTCCACGCTTTCGGCAGGATCGCCGACCTGGCCGGTGACAGGTCTCTGGCGTGCATGCGGTATAGCGAAGCCGTGAGCCAGTTCGAAGAACTGGACCGGCGCTGGACGATGACTGAGTTCGACCGGAACGACACCTATGCAAGGGCCACGGCGGCCCTGCGCGCCTGCTGAGGCGACTGATCGGCATAGAATCTCAACCTCAATATAGCGTGTCCCTGTGCGTGTTGTTCTGCGCTGCCATACGTTGCTCTGACAGAGCCGGCTATGCCGCTGACATGAGCTGGGGCTGTCTCCTGCGCTGACACACCCCGCCACCCCGGACCTGTTCCGGGGGTCATCTGCTTTTTTTCAACCAGCACAGAATTAATCTGATCGGTTTTCGGCAAATCCTGCGCCTTCCTAAGTAAGGGCGCAGGGTTTGTGCGCCCGCCAGCCAAAGGGGCCTGCCGTGACCAGAACCGACCTGACCAACTGCACCTTCCTCCGCACGTCAAAGGCCCTGAGTTTCGCCAAACGTTCCGCCAGCAGGGGCGCGATCATTGCCGGGTTGATTGCAGGGGGAGCGACGCCAGCCTTCGCCGCCAGTGACGGTAGCGCGCCTACGGTTGGCGACACGGTTACCTGCACGGTAGCTGCGCCTAATCCAGAGACCGATCCCATCATCGCGCCGGGATCTGTGAACGTTACGGTCGAGATGCAGGAAGGCGCGATCTTGCAGGCTCCGACCAGCCCGGCGATGCATCTCGGCGGCGGGGCAAAGATCGACATGGGCGGGGCCACAATCAGCGACGTTGATCCCGCAGCGATCCCGGCCAGCATTGCCGGTGTGATCGCGGGCGATTTCAGCAGCGTTGTCACGCGGCAGGATTTCACGGAGCTCTTCACCGGGATCGGGGCTTTGGCCCCGCTACAGCCTGCAACGGGCGCGACTGTCGAGCTTGGCGCCACCGAGGATGCCGCGCTGCAGGCGGGCATAGAAAACATAACCGGGGTGGTGACCGTTCAGAAGGCCAAGATGGCCGACCAAGCGATGAATGCGATCACGCAATTTATCACCAGCGCGGTCGATCCCAATGCCGGGTTGCCGACAGACGGCCCGTTCCTGATGGAGCCCGGCACGAATCAGGTGATCGTTTCGGGCAGTCAAATCATTGCCGGCGGCGCAGTCGCCATTAGCTTGGCCGACAACAGCGCCACGCGGGCAGTGGTAAGCGATGGCGGCATTATCGCTTCGCTTGTCGAAGGCGCCCCGGCCATTTCCATGGGCGAGAATTCGGCGCTGCATGTGACTCTGGGCGAATATGACGAGACAACCCCATCGGGCGGCACGATCCTCACTGTCGGCGACGGTGCGGCGGGCATCGATGCAGGTCAGGACGATTCCGCTGTGATGGTTTACATGCTGGGCGACGGGCATGTTTTTACCGCCGGTGACAATGCACCCGCCATCATTGGTCCGGGCACGTCCAGCGTGCTGGCGTTCGAGGCGCGCGGCGGGCTGTCGAGTGACGGATTGCCGATGATCGCCACCTTTGGCGACAATTCGCCCGGCCTGGTGATGCACGGCGCAGACAACTCCACTGCCACTCTGCAGATGCGCGATATGTATGCTGGCGAATTCGGCCCCGGCATGCAGACCAATGGCGCCAATTCCACACTGTTCGATATCGATACCGGCAGCGGCTCCAGCGTCAGCTTCTCTGTTGTGGCTTCCACTCTCGGCACTTATGGCGACAAATCCGGCGTGATCCGGATCGCGCAGGATGGCAGCAGCGATGCGCTGGTCTTCGTGCAGAGCAGCAGCCTCACCAGCACCGGCGCGGGCAGCGCTCTGATTAATCTTTCGACTACCGGGATCGGTTCATCCTTGATCACCGTCGCGATCATTAACGGCACTCTCGCCAGTGAAGGCGATGGCTCCGCCGGGATCCTGCTGGGCGGCGGCTTCGATTCTTCCTCGCAGACCTTCTTTATAGCGGACAGTACAGTCGACACGCTGGGTGACGATGCCCCTGCAATCGACCTTGGCCGCAGCGGTTCAAGCTCCGTGAGGTCGACGACCATTCTCGACACCGAAATCTCGACCGCAGGTGACCGCAGCGGCGGCATTCTGGGTGAAGAAACCGGGAATGGCAGCGCCAGTGAGCTGACAATGCGAAATGTGTCGGTTGCAACTCTTGGTGACGATGCGCCCGCCTTGGCGCTGATCGGCTCGGGGGATGGCAGCTCGGCCTTTTTACTCAGTATAGCTGAGAGCAGCTTCACCACCGAAGGCGCCAATTCGCACGGCATCAGGATTGGCGGCGGCGGGCAGGACAGCTCGGTAATGAGCCTGGATTTTAGCGATACGCTGATCTCGACACTGGGAACCGGGGCCGACGCACTGCGTGTCGACGTTGCACTTGCCGATGATGACAGCGTCACCGTTATTGATCTCGCGACTATGGACATCAGCACGGCGGGCGATGGAGCGCGCGGCATTGTACTGGGCGGGAGCTTGACCGGGGGGTCGGTCAACAGTTCCATCTCCATCGAGTTGACGAACAGCACAATTGAAACGCTGGGCGACAACGCGAACGGATTCGACATCGCCGGTTTCAGCGGCGATTTTGTGAACAGCGACTGGTCAGTCTTCGTCGGTGACATGGACATCGCCACCAGCGGTGCGGGTAGCATAGGCCTCAGTCTCCGCGGTATTGACGGCCTGCTCGACCGCAGCCCAGTGACCCGTATTGTCGAGGATGTCCGTATCACCACGCAGGGCGATGATGCGGTGGGCCTGTATGTGGGCGGGATGGGGATAGGAGGAATTAACGATAGCCCCACCCAATTAGCATTGACCGCTATCGATATCGCTACGTCTGGAGCCAATGCGCACGGGCTGGTGCTGGGCGCGGGTTTGACGAATCTGGACGGCACAACAGACATTTCGATCGCTACGACTGGAGCAGGTTCAACCGGCTTTCTCTCCAGCGCTGGAGCCGGACAGGCGATCACCATCAACAATCTCAGAATGACCGTCTCTACCGAAGGTTCAGGCAGTGCTGGGATGGTCTTCGAGATGGAGGATGATTTCACGGCAATATACACGGATATGGGCGCTGAAATCTCGACTTTGGGCGACGATTCTCCTGGCATTGTGTTCGGCGAGGGCGGAACCGACAATTTCAGCCGGATCATGTTCGATTCACATCAGGTGATCACCACGACCGGCGATCGATCGCCTGGCTATCTTTCCGGGGGCATCGGCTCCGGGGCGGGCGATGCTTTCATGGGCGTCGCAGGCCACACCGTGCAGGTCGACACATCCGGCAATGATTCACCCGGCGTCATCTTCAACGTTTTGGGCAACATGGAGAATACCCAAGAGGCGGTGTTAATCGACATTTCGTTTACGGTGGATACGCTTGGCGAGCGCTCGCCCGGGGTGATCTTCGGCCAGACCCGGGCGGATACGCCCAGCACGCTGATTTCTTCGTTCCAGGCCTCGGACATAGGAGCGGTCGTGACCACGGCGGGGGACGATTCCCCGGGCTTCTTTTTCGGGCCGGGGGCCACGCCATCGGGCAATGAATACACCGTTGCCGCGGTCGCCATACACAGCGACGTCGTTACAACTGGAAACAACTCGCATGGCGTGATCTTTACGGAGGGGCTGAGCAAGGCCGGTCCGGGCACGAACGTCAAGATCACAATGACGAATCTTCCGCTCAGGGCCATGACTTTCGGCAGCAATTCGCACGGCATCATTCTGGGTGACGGTTTGGGTACAACTCGTACCGATATGAACTTCAAGAGTGCGCTCCTAATCGGCGACGGAATGTCCGCTACGACTTCCGGCGCGAACTCGCATGCACTTGTAATTTCGGAGAACTCCGCTTTGACGCTGGACCTTGCCAGCGTAATTTGGGACCCGGCCACGGCGACCTATTCAGGCCCGATCGCGTCGAATGGCTTGATGGTCACCGGCACCATCGACAGTTTTGACACCTTCGTGGCCACTGGCGCCAACAGCCGGGCAGTGATGAACCATGGCATTCTCTACGGCACCTTCACGGTCGGTGCGGGCGTTGTCGGCAATCTCGGCAGCACCGGACTGATCGAGAGCAACGCCGCTCCGGCGATCGAACTCCATGGGGACGCAATTATCGAGTTGCTGAACGGCTCGAGGCTCCTGACCTCCGGCGACGACGCTCCTGGCATCCTGATCAACAACAACACGGCCGGCGCGATGGCGACGCTGAGCGCGACCGGCTCCACCCTGCAGACCAACGGCGCGGACTCGACCCTGGTCGATGTCAATCTCGGCGATGGCTCCAGCCTGAGCTTTTCCGCCGAGAATACCAGCTTCGGCACCGTCGGCGACGGATCCGGCGTCCTGAGCCTGAGCGTCGCTGACAACAGCGACATGCTTCTGTTCGTTTCGGATTCCACGCTGACTTCGCTAGGCAACAACGCCACACTGCTGGAGACCTCAAGCGGGGATGGCACTGTAGTCAACGTGGTCGTCATCGGAAGCACGTTCGAAACACAGGGCGTCAACTCGGCCGCGATAAGTTTGGGCGGCGTGGGCACCGGCAGCGCGATGAACGCCAGCCTGACCGGTGGCATCGTTTTGAACACGCAGGGCGACAACTCCGCCGGCCTGCTCGTTCCGGGTCTGACCGGCATCGGCGACCTCAGCGCCACTAGTTTCAACATGAGTTCAGCGTCTGTCGAAACGCTTGGGGCAGGATCGGCCGGCATCGTCATCGGCAATCCGGTCGTACAGCACAACAACAGCAGCGTCGCTTATTCCCTCAACAATATCACTGTGGACAGCGAGGGCGACCACTCGACGGGCATCGCGTTTTACGGTCCTGGAAACGGGATGGGGAGCGATGCCACACTTTTCCTCACCCAGACTTCGATAACGACGCTAGGCGACAATGCGACCGGGCTGCTGGTGGATATGTTTGGGGCCAACGCTACCAACAGCGTCAGCCAAGTCATCATGGATGATATTACTGTGGCTACCTCCGGCGCCAATTCGCACGGCATCGTGCTCGGCGCGGGGCTTGGCACCGACCGACCAGATATTAACACCGAGGCCTTCCTGGCTGTAGCGATGGCCGCCACCACGAGTGGCGACAACGCCCACGCTCTGGTCCTCTCGGAGAGCACCACGCTTTCGCTGGCCGGACAAAGCCATATCGGCGCGACGACGGCCAACGGCACTGTCGTTAACGGCATCATCGACAGCTTCGACGGATTTGAGGCTACCGGCACGAACAGCCGCGCCGTGATGAACCGCGGCATCCTCTATGGCACCTTCACCGTGGATGATGCCGTGGTCGGTAACCTCGGCAACAACGGGTTGATCGAGAGCGCCACCGGCGCGGGCGGCGTCGCCGTGCAGTTCACCGGCACGACCGACGATATCTTCGAATTGCAGACTCAGGGCGTAGTAATCGGCACAGTCGAGGCGGGGGCGGGAAATGATCTGTTCGCGCTGGGCGGCGAAGGCAGCGCCAGCTTCGATTTCGGCCTGATCGGCACGCAGTACAACGACTTCGAAAGCTTCGAGAAAATCGGCTCATCGACCTGGACGATGACCGGCATCAGCAACGTGGAAGCCGGTTTCGCGGTGCATGCCGGCGTACTGCTGGCCAATGGTAGCCTGGGCGGGCTGGACTTTACCGTGCATAGCGGCGCGGTGCTGGGGGGTACGGGGACGTTGGGCAATGTGGTGTCGGCCGGCGGTACGTTTGCGCCTGGGAACTCGATTGGTACGATCACGGTCAATGGCGATTTCACGCTCGATGCGGCTTCGGTGCTCGAGATCGAAGTGAGCCCAGATGGATCTAGCGATCTGGTGGTGGTCAATGGCGCTGTCGAACTTGGCGGCGCGACGCTGAGCGTCATCGAAGGCGGCAGCTTCGGCGGGGCCGATCCGTTCAACTATCTGATCATCGACAATGACGCGGCCGATCCGGTGGGCGGCACGTTCGGCGCGGTCGAGAACGATCTCGCCTTCCTGACGCCTTCAGTCCAGTATGATGGCGGCGACGGCAACGATGTTGTCCTGACCCTGACGCCGAAGACTACGCCTACTCCGACACCGACCCCTCCGCCGCTGTTCCCGACCGCGGCGGAGACCTGGAACCAGCAGCAGGCTGCGTCCGTGCTCGACACATTTGGCGCCGCGCCCGGTTCGGATGCCGAGAATGTCTATCTCGATATCCTGTTCATGAGCGGCGCCAGCGCACGGGCAGCCTTCGATGCCGCTTCGGGCGAAATCTATGCCTCGGTGCTCGCGGATACGGCGCTGGCTGGGATGGCGCAGGCCGAGCGGATGCTTGCGCGGGCGCATTCCGGCACCGGTGAGGGCTGGGCGCTCTGGCTGGGCGGCACCGCGCGCAAAGGGCATCTGGCGGGTGACGGCAATGCTGCGCGGGTGGATGGCGAGAACCGAGGGGCCGAACTGGGCTTCGAATATCGCGGGGCCGGTAATGGCTGGGCGATCGGGGCGGCTGCGGGCTATCTGGACGGGGATGTGGCCGTGCCGGGTAGCAGTTCAGGGGCGGAATATGATGGCTGGACGCTGGGCGCCTATGCCCGATTCGGCACCGGCAATGCCGGGTTGAGCGCCAGTGCGGCGATCGATCATGCTTCGCTGGATCTTGGCGTATGGCGACAGGTGGTGCTGGGCGCGGTGAACCGCATGGCCTCAAGCGCGGTGGACCTGGACAGCCTCTCGCTAGCAGGCGAGCTGCGTTATGGCTTCGCGGTAGGCGGTGGCTGGGCGGCCGGACCGCTGGGCTCGGTGCGCCATGCGCGGGTCGATCTGGGCAGCTTTGCCGAGACCGGGGCGGGTAGCCTCAACCTTGCCAGCTCCGGCGGCGATGACAGCGTCACGCGCTGGGGGGGCGGCGCGTTCGTCAACTGGCAAGGCGAGCGCGGCAATCTCGACCTCTCCGCCCAATATGTGGACGGCGAGGACATCGTGGCCCAGCTTGGGCTGAGCATGGCGGGCGCACCGGGCGAGGACTTTACAGTACGCGCCCCGCAGGCAGAGGGTCAGGCGCTTCTGCTCGCCCTTGCTGGCGGGCTGGAGCTAGGCGGAGGCTGGGGCCTAGGCGCAAACTTGCAGTGGCTCACACGCACAAAGTTGGACAACTTATCCGCCTCCCTCACCATAACCCTCGGCTTTTGAAGAGGCTGCTCTGGCGGTTTTGCCCGGTACGCATAGCTGCCGGACAGTTGCCGACCTGAATTCAGCCGTTCACTCTTATCGGTGCTGTCAGACTAACCGCACTTTGGTTCGTTGCCGTCATCCGCTCCCGCTTTCAGCCCAGCACCACGGGGTGCTGTCAGTCGGAAGCTAACTTTGTCTCCGATTGGCGGGCCAATCCCCTCCCCAGCGTTGGCCCAGTCCACAAGGCTTTGCCACTCAGCCAGTGCGACTGAGCGGCGTGCCTTGAATGTCTGTCGATCTACGAGGTGACGTTCCTGATTGAAGTGGTTTGATATCGAAGCGTGGACGGAAGCGAATTTCTGTAACGACTTCATCTGTCGGAATCGCAGCATCGCCCGCTCTCGTCGTCGGAATGGCAGGTGTGAATTCTCCAACCGGCTTTTTGAGGTGGCGACCGACCTCCTGACGCTCCAAATAGTCCAGCTCACGCATCGCCGCGGGATAGGATTTCAGCCCGTCGGTGACGTTGATTTCAACGTCACCGACGGGCTGACGCTAAATGACCGCTTCGACCGCAGCAACCAACGTTGCGATCCCAGCTGATGGCATTTGTTCGACGACGCCGTACTGAAAATGATCGGGCCAAAATATGCCTGCGGGTTTATCGATCCGTTCTGGAACGTTCAGAAATTGGGCAACGTGCTTTCAGACTTACTTATCGTGGCGACCCAAGCATCAGATGCGCGCTGCCGTCTGCCTGCAAGTGTCAGTCATTGATCCGCGTTACGGGCGCGCTCGGCGGGTTCGTTCGAAACCAGTCGCAGGTAGCCGAAACAAGCACGTGGCAATTCCCGCCGCAGGCGCTCGAAGTCTTCTTCCTCCGTCACGGCCTCCATTACGACCCGGACCGACCCGCCCAGCAGCGCGGTGAGCATGAAAGCCGCAGAATTGGTATCTGCAAGTCGCGCATCAGGAACGGCTTTCAATAGTGAGCTGATCGCTTCAACGAGAGCCACCTTCGCCCGGTCCATCAGTTCCGCCAGATCGAACTCCGCAGCTATGCCGTAGATCGCCCGCGACGAGACGACATCTGCCATCTTGGCGTCGAGCCAGGCCGTCGCCAACCCCTCAGCAACGCTCCGCAGATCGCGTCCTTTCAGCTGTTCCACGGCCGCCAGCATCGCCGTCACGATCAGATCGAGCTGTCGCTCGACGATGGCGAACAGCAGTGCCTGCTTGTGCGGATAATACTGGTACATCGTACCGACTGACACTCCGGCCCGTTCCGCCACGCGCGTTGTCGTGAGCCGCCCCACTCCATCCGCCAGCAAAACCTGAATGGTTGCCGTGTGTATCGCCTCGACAGTGACCGTGGACCGCGCCTGAAGCGGGGTTTTCCGGGGTTTCAGGAGGTCGGGTGCGGGCCGGTTCATATGCGAATTCCAAAACTGAAGGATCATTCATATCTTAGCGTTGCAAGTTCGCCCATACAAGGATCGACGCTATGAATACCGTCTTCATCACCGGCTGCTCCACCGGCTTCGGCCGCGAGACTGCCCTGTACTTCCTCGAACAGGGCTGGGCCGTTGTCGCAACGATGCGCAATCCCGCTGCCAGCACCTTGCCTGCATCAGAGCATCTTCGTGTCCTCCCTCTGGACGTCACCAGAGAGCAAAGCATCGTAGCGGCAATTTCAGAGGCCGGTGACATCGACGTGCTCGTGAACAATGCCGGCCTTGGCTGGCTGAACGCAGTTGAAGGCACGCCAATGGATGTGGCGCGGCGAATATTCGAGACCAATCTGTTTGGTGCAATTGCGACGATGCAGGCCGTGCTGCCCGGCATGCGCGAACGCCGGTCGGGCGTGATCGTCAACGTCAGTTCCAGCTCGACCTACAAGCCCATTCCGCTGCTCTCCGTATATCGTGCCAGCAAGGCTGCCCTGACTTCGCTGACGGAGGCAGCAGCACTCGAGCTGGCTCCCTTCAACATTCGCACGAAGGTTGTCGTCCCGGGCATGGCACCATCGACGAGCTTTGCCGACGATCTGCAGGAGCAGATTGCAAAGGGCGGCTGGTTTCCTCCGGCCTACCAGGAGTTTGCCAACCAGACGATGGCTGCACTGCACGCCGCGGGATCGGGAGATGTCACGACCGCTCGCGATGTGGCTGAAGCAGTTTTCCGCTCGGCGACCGATCCCGACTGCCCGGTTGTTCTCCCCGCCGGTGCCGACGCGATCGCCTGGGCGAATGCTGTATAATGGTGGCGTTGCCGTCGTCCGGCTTTCCAGAAATGGTCGGAGAAATCGAGCGCAAGACCTGAACATGGCGCCAGTTTTTGCCGTTTCAGTTGGCTCTCCGGCTCTCGGCAGGGTTTGCCCGGATGGCGATGCCCGTCCGAGAGCTGGCCGAGAAACGTGGCTGGCTGCGGGCTCAACGAGCTGCGGCCGGCGGTTCATGCCTCGTCGGCCGCGTCCTCGATCGCGGCAGCCTCGCTGGCCTGCTGCTCGCGCACGGCCCTGGGCGATGTGGGAAGCGGGCGCCCGGCAAAATAGTCGTCGATTCGGGACAGAAGCAAGTTCGGCGTAAGAGCGGGGCTCGGCGTGGAATTCCGCGCCGAAGGGCGGCTTGGATGCAGCACATCCCACGGTGATGTTAGCTGCGTCTTGCGCCGCACTCCGGGACCGTTGTTGCCGAACCCGTCAATCGCCCGGTCCCAGACCGGCCGAAAAGTCTCGATCAGCATGTTCTCGCCAAGCGGTATCCAGATGTCGTCAACAACAAGAAATCGCACATGGAAATCGGCAAGATCAAGGTTGGTAGCCTGGTCGACGGCTCTGTCAGAGCAACGTGGCACCTCGCGCCGAGCCCTTCTAGCCAGCAGTGATGCCCCGCAAATCTCGAGCTCTGCCGCCAAGCCCGTTTCGCCATTTCAACTCGTCACCTGACATCATCCGCCTAGTGGTGATGATGTACGTCCGCTTCCCGCTGTCGTTGCGGAACGTGGAGGATCTGCTTTTCGAACGCGGCATCGACATTTGCCATGAGACGGTGCGCCACTGGTGGAACAGGTTCGGCCCCACGTTCGCTGGCGACATCCGCCGCCAGCGGGTTAGCCGAATGAAGGGCTTCCGCCAGTGGAAGTGGCACCTCGACGAGGTCTACGTGAAGATCAACGGCGAGATGCACTACCTTTGGCGAGCGGTCGACCAGGAAGGCGAGGTTCTCGAAAGCTACGTCACCAGGACCCGCGACAAGAAGGCAGCCCTGCGGTTCATGAAGAAGGCGCTGAAGCGCCACGGCTCGCCAGCTGAGATCACCACCGACGGCCTGCGCTCGTACAAGGCAGCGATGAACGAGCTCGGCAATGCCGACAAGCAGGAGGTGGGACGCTGGGCCAACAACCGGGTGGAGAACAGCCACCTGCCGTTCCGGCGGCGAGAGCGAGCCATGCTGCGGTTCCGACAGATGAAGTCGTTACAGAAGTTCGCCTCTGTCCACGCCAACGTCCACAACCATTTCGCTTCGCGGCCTTTCGGGTCAACCTCGAACGCCACCTGATCGACAGACAGACCTACAAGACCCGCCGCTCTGCCGCCTTGGCCGAGTGGCAGACCCTCATGGCCTGAACTGACGCTGGGAAGGTGACAACTTCGCCAAACGGAGACAAGTTGCCATCCGATTGACAGCACCGCCACCCATATTCCCCACCATTCTCTGTAATTTGATGCCCTGAAATTGGGCCGCAATCCCGTGGGTTTGCGGCATGCAATCCGTCACTTGCCGCAATCTTTCGACCATTCTCCGGCCGTTTCGAGCCCGATTTGCGGGGCCAGTCTCCGCACCAATGACAATCGGTTGGTTTCCCTGTTCACGGGACGTTTACAGGGAAAATCGCTGATTTTGGGTCGATTCAGGCCATTTTGAGCAATATCGCACCGTCGGCGCAATGAAATTATTGTAGTTGGGCAATTGCTTGCGGCGATCGCCGGACCGAACTTGGTCGCCCGGCTTCGAACGGTCTCGTACGTCACGTCGATCCCGCTTTCGGCGAGCAACTCCTCGTCATCGCAAGCTCGTCGTGAAGCGGAAATAGAGCCAGACTGCGAGCCAGATCGTGTCAGGCGGAAACCGGTGACGCTTGAAGGGCCGGGGGTTCATACTCGTCTCTCAACGCGACGAAAGGCCGCAAGCGGAGACAAGTTAGCGTTTGCCTGACAGCACCCGCTCGAATAAACCCCCGAATTGCGCCCAGGGCTTCGTTTAGTTCTCGAAGTATAACTTATCTGCTTAGCGCTATACTGGCTTGAATATCCAAGGGACGGACTGGCATGATCGGAGGCTCGGCTACTACCAGTTTGACCCAGAGCGCGTCCCTACCCTTGAAATAGGAAGTCTCGTTGGCCTGGCGCAAGGCGTCCAGGCTCCGCTGTTCCGTTCCCGAAGCCGCGTTTGCGAAGCCCGGCAGTTCGAACACAACCCACGAGCCCTGATCCATTTCGGCCAGGCTGAGGGTGACTTCCGGCCTTTCGGTCCTGACCTGGAGCTCGGTGCCGGCACGCACATTGCTTTGGCTGCCTGCGACCTGAAATTCCGTGCCGTTGCGGAACAGCGTAATGGGCGCTTGAGGCGGGGGCGGATTGGAGAGAGCGGCCAGAATGCCGGAACCTCCACCCGGACCCCTGCCGCTCGTTCCCGGACGTCCGGGAGAAAAGCCCGAGCGCGGTGCGAAAGACAAGCGCCCGACATCACCAGCGCAGACGGAAGCGTTCCAATCCGGCTGGATCACGCAGGTGTCATCGGTGACGACGCTGTTGTTCTCGCCATCATGGAGATTGATGTGCGACATCGGGATGCCCGATGTCGTACCGTCCAGATCGAGGATCGACAGGGTTCTCCAGGAATTGCCGCCCCGGTTGTCGTTGTCGAACCTCCAGTCGATTTCCGGGAAATAGACCGGCTTGGCGTCGATGTATGTCGCGGTCCTGATGGTGCTGGCGGTGGTCACGCCCGAACTGTTGTACATGAGCCACGACAGAGCACCTGTCTTGCGCAGATCATTGTCCTGGTAGTTTACGAAGGTCGTGTTCTCCACCTCGTTACGATAGTCGTAATATTCGTAGCCGCGGATGGGATAGTCCGGGATCAGCGGCTTTGGCAGGCTGCGGCCGTAAGCGATCTCTTCAGGCGTCCGGGGATTGCCCACATTGTCGGTCTCGCCCACGAACAGGGAATCGGTCACCAACGAGGTATAGGTCTCGGTGCCGAAAGACCCCGACGATATCGTTACCCCGATGGCGTTGTCAGCGGACTTCAGGTTGCGGAACAGCAGAAGTTCGCCGCGGCCCCACAGGCCCTGGTTCCGGTTCTTGTAGGCGACGAGGTCGTCGAAATAGGTAACCAGCGCCTCGCTGCTCGGGTCAGAAGGGTCTTTCAACGGCAGGTATGTGTTGCCGGCCAGCGCGAAGGTGTTGTCTTCGGCGATGTTCCGGTCGAACATGAACCCGTCGTAGTTCGAATGGGCGATGTTGCCCCTGAATTCTCGCATCAGCGTCCGGCGCGGCCAGGTTTGGAGACTGATCGGCGTGCCCAGAAACTCGCCGTTGGGGTGTTCTGGCAGCGACAGCCAGAAACCGGCCTGGTCGGAACCGGCGGCCACATTGTCGATATAGCTGTTGTCCGGATTGGTGATCCAGAAGGAGGCTACCGTATTGTCCGAAGGCAGCAGGACGTTTTCACTGTGGAAGCTCGCCTGGATGAGGGCCTGGCGATTCTCGTACTGCTTGACCTCCCCGTTGGGGGCAATGTTGAAAGGCACGCAATCCAGTGTCGGATGGCACTTGGTCTGGATCGCCAGGTTTCTGATGAATTCGTTGCCCGTCTCGATCCCGTCTTCGAGGAAGAAGCAATGGCCGACGGTGTTGTAGGTGACGTTGTTCTGGATCAGCAGGTCGTTGGTGCCGTGCACCGTCACACAGCGGTTGTAGGTGTCGTGGATCGCCGAGTTCTTGATGTACTGACCCTGTCCGTCACCGACCAGGTGCCAGTGGATTGGGTAGCGCGCCAGCGTCAGGTGCTGGCCCATGCGGCTGAGCTCGATGCCGGACACCTGGACCTTCGATCCGGGCATCGCCATGATGTGCCCGCCGAAATAGGTCTCGTCGGCATCCTCCGATGCCTGGATGCGGATATTGCGAGTGAGCAGGCCCACTTCGCCGCGCTGGTCCACCTCGAAGGTGATCTCACCGAAATGCATGTATTCCAGCGGTCGGTCGAGCGTAATGGCATTGCCGCTGACAGCGGTAATGGTGCGCTTTTCGGCCTGGCGGGGATCGAAGTCGGTCGAGGCCAAGACGATCTCGTCGCCCACCCGCCAGCCGCTGGCATCGAGCACTTCGATCCGCGTGGCGCCCGCTTCGGCCGTCGCGGCCAGCTTGCTCCAGGCGTGGTCGCGGTCGCCATGTAGACTGAGCGTGCCGCCCATCAGCATGATCCCGCGATCGCCCATCGTATTGATGTCTTCGCCCGGCACGTTGTCGGTCAACGTGATCGTGGCCTTGTGGGTGTGCGGCCGGTCCTCGCTGCCGATGAGCAGTTCGCCCCGCCGCAGATAGATCCAGTCCGTCGCAAGTTCGAGATCGCTCTCGTCGGCGAAGCGCAGCCGGCCGTCCACCGTCAGGCTGCGCAGTTCAGGCGGGCTCACGTCGAGCAGCACCTCGGTCCCGCGCGGGATCGTCACCGCATCGCCAGCGGCCGGAACGCGGCCCTCGGGCCAGGCCGCCGGATCGGACCAGCGCACCGTGCGCGTCACCGCCGACAAAGGTGCCTCCGCCGCCTCCATCGCATGGTCATGGCCCGCCTGGGCCGCAGCGCCCGACCCGTTGGCGAGCAGGAGCGTGGCCGGCAGGAGCGACGCAAACAGGAACAGGTTTGGGTGCTTGCGCATGGCTTTCATCCCCTCTCGCGAACGGATGTCCGCATTATTGTTATTGCGAGCAGCCTGCATTGGTGACGCCGCTTTTCCAAGGGGAAAGTGGCCGTCGCGCGTGCCGAAATTGTAATTATTTGTATGATGATGGCAGCCAAGAGAGTGCGATTCATGGCCGGTCTCCGCGGACCAGGTAACGGCCGTCGATACGCATCGGCACCGGCTTGCCCGAGAATGGCGCAGCCGCGTTGGCGGGATGCTGGGCACGGCTTTGCCCCCAATAATCGCGGTGGCCGGTTGTAGCGCGCGGCAAGGTCCGCAGGTGAGAATTCAAAATTTCCCGCGAGCCGCCGTTGGCGACATGATAGCGACGACCGGCGAGCGGATTGGCGATTGCCGCGCCCTCCCCGGGAGGCGGTGTTCTGGCACCAAGCGCATGGAAAGAAACTGCCTGTCAAAGCAAACGCACCGCTGGATTTCTGAACCAGCGAGGGTAGGGCGCACCCATGCCCCGCTCCAAGAAGACCGCTAGCCCATTCCGGTACTTCAACTCATCGCCCGTGGTGATCCGCCTTGTGGTTTTGATGTATGTCCGGTTCCCGCTGTCGCTGCGGAACGTGGTGGACCTGTTGTTCGAACGAGGGATCGACGTTCGCCACGAGACCGTCCGCCACTGGTGGAACCGCTTAGGCCCGATGTTTGCCGCCGATGTCCTGCGCCAGCCGGATGACGGGCTTTCGCCAGTGGAAATGGCACCTCGACTAGGTCTACCTGACCCGAAGGGCGGCGAAGCCAACATCAATAGTAACCTGCCGTTCCGACGAAGAGAGCGGGCAATGCTGCGGTTTCGGCAGATGAAGTCGTTACAGAAATTCGCCTCGGCCCACGCCAACGTCCATAACCATTTCGCTTCGCGGCCCCTCGGGTCAATCTCGACGCCAGCTGATCGACAGACAGACCTAAAAGACCCTCCGCTCGGCCGCCTTGGCCGAGTGGCAGACCCTCATGGCCTGAGCCGATGCTGGGCTGGGGTCAGCTATGCCGATCGGAGACGAGTTGCGGTTAGACTGACGGCACCGCCACCCATGAACAGCAGTGGGCAACATTCCTGTTCCGGCATTTCCGCTGATCACGGCAAGGGTCTTGCGACCTTCCTTACCTATCACCCCGGATCAGGTCGGCGGCCTTCTCGCCGATCATGATGCAGGCCGCATTGGTGTTGCCGCCCACGATGCGCGGCATGACCGATGCGTCGGCGATCCGCAGGCCTTCCAGCCCGCGCACCCGCAATTGCGCATCGCACACTGCCATTGCGTCGGTACCCATCGCGCAGCTTCCTACCGGATGGAGAGCGGTGTTGGTCGCCTCGCGGACCCAGGCGTCGATCTCGGCATCGGTCTGCGCTGCAGGGCCGGGCGCGATTTCGGTGGTCAGCACATCGCGCACTGGATCGGTTGCCCAGATTTCGCGGATCTGGCGCACCACTCGGCGGAAGAACGCGCGGTCGTTTTCGGTGCCGAGGACGTTGTTGACAATGCGCGGGGGTGCAAAGGGGTCGGCGCTGGCCAACTTGACCCAGCCGCGGCTTTCCGGGCGCAGCAAGACGCAAGCCATGGCAATCACATCAGGTGCGGGCGCGCGGACTCCGGGGAACCAGGGGCGGGCAAAGATGGTGGTCGGCTGGAGCAGGTACTGCGCGTCCGGGCGTTCGAGGTCAGGGCGGGTCTTTATCCAGCCGTTTGCCGTGACCGGCATGTTGGCGATGCGCCCCTTGCCGGTGGCGAGCCATTGCAGCACGGACAGGGTCAGCCGGTCGAACCGCAGCTCGGGATTGAGCGTGGCCTTGCGTTCGGCCCCGGAAATCATCGCAATGCTGGGATGGTCCTGCAGGTTCTGCCCTACACCGGGCAGGTCGTGGACGACCGGTATGCCATGCTGGCGCAAATCCTCCGCCGGCCCGATGCCCGATAGCAGCAGCAGTTGCGGCGTGTTGTATGCGCCGCCCGAAAGGATGATCTCGCGCCCGGCGTGCACAATCTTGTCCTGGCCATCCTGCCGGTAATGCAGCGCGACCGCCCGGCCATTCTCGACTTCCACGCGGGTGGCGTGGGCACCGGTCAGCACGGTGAGGTTGGGACGCTTCATCGCCGGGTAGAGGAACCGCGCCGCCGTGCTGGCGCGCCGTCCGCGATGGATGTTGATGTCGGGCGAACCCCAGCCTTCCTGGTCGGGGCCATGATGGTCGGTCTGGCGCTTGTAGCCGAGCTTCTCCACCGCTGCCATGAACCGTGGGAACAGCTCGCCGTCGGGGATATGCTTGGTAGTGCTGAGCGGGCCGCCGCTGCCGTGGTATTCGTCGGCCTCACCCCAATGATTCTCGCTGCGCTTGAACAGCGGCAGGACATCGTCCCAGCTCCACCCTTCAAGGCCCAGTTGCCGCCATTCGTCGTAATCGCGCGGATGGCCGCGGGCATAGAGCATCCCGTTGATCATCGATGACCCGCCCAGCGCCTTGCCGCGCGGCTGGCGGATGCAGCGGTTGTTGGCGAAAGGTTCGGGCTCGCCCATGTAGGACCAGTTGAAGCGGGTGCCGCCCATCATCACGATCGGGAAGGCGATGGGCATTTCGAGCAGGATGTTGCGCTCCCGCCGCCCCGCTTCCACCAGGGTGACGGTGACGTTGGGATCCTCGGTCAGCCGAGCCGCCAGCACGGCGCCCGATGAGCCGGCACCGACGATGATATAGTCACTTGTGGTCATGTGTGGTCCTCGAAACGCGGCAGGCTGCGGCCGCGCAGCATGTCTGCGGCCTTTTCGCCGATCATGATGGTGGGGGCGTTGGTGTTGCCTCCGGGCACATCGGGCATCACCGAGGCATCGATCACCCGCAGGCCCGCGATGCCGTGAACGCGCAGTTGCGGATCGACAACGGCGAGCGGTCCCTGGCCGATGGCACAGGTGCCGACCGGATGCTGGGTGACCTGGGCATATTGGCGGATATGTTCGTCCAGGGCCTCGTCGCTGGTCACATCGGGGCCGGGCAAGGTCTCGGACGCGACCAGGCCCGCCATCGGTTCCGTCCCGTAGAGCCGCCGCGCAATCCGGATGCCCGCGCGCGCCGTGGCAAAATCGGCCGCTGCGCTGAAGATGTTGAGGTGTATCTTCACCTTGTCCGCCGGATCGGCGCTGCGCAGCTCCACATGGCCCCGGCTTTCAGGGTGGAGCAGGATCACGTCGCTGGTCATCTCGTGCTTGGGCGGGGCCTTGATTCCGGGAAACCACAGGTGCGCGCCGACCTTGACCGGGTTGCACCACAGCTGGATGTCGGGCTGGGCCAGCCGAGGATCGGTGCGCAGGATCGGGTTGGCACTGTTGACCTGGGCGGCGAAGGCCCCGGTGCCAAACAGCTTCCATTCGATCACATGCCGCGCCGCGCGATCGAACCGAAGCTGGTTCACGAAGGTGACGGCGCCATTGGCGGCGAATTCGACCGGCACGCGGGGATGTTCTGACAGGTTCTGCCCTACGCCCGGCAGGTCGTGTGCCACTGCTATGCCATGCTGGCGCAGGTGCTCGGCCGGTCCGATGCCCGACAGCATCAGCAATTGCGGCGAATTGTAGCTACCGCCGGACAGGATCACCTCGCACCCGACCAGCGCCTGCTTCGCTTCGCCCTCGTGGGTAAAGGCCACGCCGATGGCGCGTTTGCCTTCCAGCATCACGCGTGACACCTGGGCGCCTGTCAGCACGGTGAGATTGGGCCGGGCCATCGCCGGTTTCAGATAGGCCGCAAAGGTCGAGGCACGCCGCCCGCGCTCGTCAATCGTCAGTTCGCCGCGCGCGACGCCTTCTTCGTAGACGTGGATATCCTCGGTAATGGGCAGGCCCGCAGCCTGCGCCGCTTCCATCAGCTGATCGTGCAGCAGGTGGCGCGTGGCGTTGCGTGTTACCGCCAGCGGACCCTGCGCGCCATGCTTGCCATCGTCGCCCGCCCAGTGCCGCTCCATCTTCAGGAAATAGGGCAGCACATCGGCATGGCTCCAGCCGCTGGCACCCTTTTGCGCCCAGCGATCGAAGTCTGATGAATGGCCGCGCATGTAGAACATGCCATTGATGCTGGACGATCCGCCCAGCAGCCGCCCGCGCGGCAGGAACAGGCGGCGCTGGTTCAGGTGCGGCTCCGGCTCGGACATATAGGGCCAGGTATAGCCGGGCTTGAACAGTGCCTTCAGGAAGCCCAGCGGCATGCGCAGCAGCCAGTCATCACCCTTGCCGCCAGCTTCGAGCAGCAACACGCGGGTAGCCGCATCCTCGGTCAGCCGGGCGGCGAGAACAGCACCAGCCGATCCCGCGCCGACGATCACATAGTCAAATTGCCCAGTTTCAAATTGCATGGTTCTCGCTTCTCTCCTTCACGTTCGTTACGGTCGGCGCGGCGCTGGCGCAAACCATTCTGTTTGCGTGGCACCCGCTGGCTTGTATTGGACGGCCAGAGCCTGATAGCCAAATTCCAGAGGATGCCCGATATGTCCCCTCCCCCCATGCCCGTCGATACCTCGCTCTTACCAGCCTTGCGCGCCGACCTGCTGGCAAAACCGCGCCAGTTGTTCATCGGCGGCGAGTTCGTGAGCGCGGTGTCGGGTGAGACCTTCGAGGTGACCGATCCTGCAACAGGCGCGGTAATCGGCCATGCCGCCTCTGCCGATGCCGCCGATATCGACCTTGCCGTGAAAGCTGCCAGCCGCTGCTTCGAAAGCGGCAAGTGGAGCAACATGGCACCGGCCCAGAGGGCGCGCATCATGCTGCGGCTGGCCGACCTGATCGAGGCCAATGCCAGCCGCATTGCGCTGACCGAAACGCTCGACAACGGCATGCCGCTGATGATGGCTTTCTTCGGCGGCGGCATGGGTGCTGCAGAGGCCCTGCGCTATTTCGCCGGCTGGTGCACCAAGCTGAACGGCGAGACCTTCACCCCGTCCAATCCCGGCGAATGGCATGCCTATACGGTGCGCGAGCCGGTCGGCGTGGTCGGCGCGATCGTGCCGTGGAATTTCCCCTTCGTGATGGCAGTGGCCAAGCTGGGCGCATCACTCGCGGCGGGCTGCACCGTGGTGCTGAAACCGGCCGAGCAGACCCCGCTTTCCGCCGTGATCCTGGCCGAACTGGTGGCCGAGGCAGGCTTCCCCGAAGGCACGATCAACATCTGCACCGGCTTCGGCAAGACCGCAGGCGCGGCGCTTGTTGCCCATCCGCTGGTGGACAAGATCTCGTTCACCGGATCGACCGTGACCGGCAAGAGCATCGTCCATGCCTGCGCCGACAGTCTGAAGCGCGTTACACTGGAACTGGGCGGCAAGTCCCCGGTGATCATTTTCGCCGATGCCGACCTCGCCAAGGCTATCCCCGGCGCGGCGATGGGGATTTTCGGCAATGCCGGGCAGGTCTGCGCTGCCGGTTCGCGGCTGTTCGTGCATGAAAGTGTGCGCGACGAGGTGCTTGAAGGCATTTCGAACATGGCGCGCGGGCTGGTGGTCGGCAACGGGATGGATCCGCGCACGCAAATGGGTCCGCTGGTGAGCGATGTGCAGTTCGCTCGCGTGACCGGCTATCTCGAAAGCGCTCTTGCCGAAGGCGCGCAGGTGCTGGTCGGCGGCGGCAAGCTGGATGTGGAAGGCGGCGAGGGCGGCAATTTCCTCGCCCCCACCGTGCTCACCGAAACCCGGGCCGGGATGAAGGCTGTGGAGGAAGAAATCTTCGGCCCCGTGCTGTGCACGATGACTTTCGGCGACGACGATCTGGAAGCGGTCGCGGCGGCGGCCAACGATACGCAGTACGGCCTGTCCTCCGCCATCTGGACCAACAACATGTCCAACGGCCTGAAGCTGGCCAAGCGGTTGAAAGCGGGAATGGTGCGGATCAACGGCGGCATGGGCGGCCCCGATCCGGCAATGCCGCTGGGCGGCTTCAAGCAATCGGGCTGGGGCCGCGAGAACGGGCGGCAGGGTGTGGAAGCTTTCACTGAGATCAAGTCGGTCACGATCAACCTGTAGGGCTGAGGGTCTTTCCCGGATCAGACACAGCTGGCCGGTCGGCAGTCGTGCATGGCGTGCATGAAAGCGATTGCATGACTTTGTGACCGTTTCTAGAACGTGCCTTCGGGTTGTCGCCCAGGCGAAGCGGCAAGACCGGGAATTGTATCGAACGCTCCAACAAGTGCCGGACAGGATCACAGCTACATGATCGAATTTCCCCTTGGCGGGCTGTTCCAAATCGTCTGGATACTGCTGACAGCCATTGCGATCTCGATCGCGCTGGAGCGCAGCCGCTTCCGGAAATTCCTGCCGGGGCCGGTGATGGTGCTGATCATCCCGTGCACCCTGGCAAATGTGGGCGTCCTTCCAACGCAGTCTCCGACTTATGACAGCATTTCGGGGATCGCCATCCCGGTTGGAATCCTGTTGCTGCTGCTCAAGGCCGATATCGGGGAAATCCTGCGATCGTCGGGCAAGATGCTGCCGCCGTTCCTGCTGGCTGGGGTGGGAGTGGTCGTGGCAATCCTGATTGTCGGCCAGCTCATGCATTTCGACGACGAGGGCAGCCTGTGGTCGCTGCTTTCGGCGTTGTTCATCGGCAGTGTCCTGAACATGGTCGCCACGGCCCAGGCCATCCAGGCGGACGCGACCCTGGTTGCGGCGATTCTGGCGGTCAATGCCTTGCTTGCGCCAATCTATCTCATGATCCTCATGGTGCTGATGCAGAGCAGCCTGATCGGCCGGATCATCGGCGTCCAGCCCGGAGCCAGCGCGGGGCACTTTGCCGCCAAGGATTCGGTGGCCGGTATCAAGGATGGAAGTCGTGCTCCCTCTCCGCCCCTTGGGGAACTGCTGGCGCTGATCTATGCAGTGGGCGCATTCCTTGTGGTCGATTGGTTGACGATCGCCATGGGGATCGAGAACTACTCGATCCTGGTCGTAACCCTGGTTGCCGTGGCCGTGCCCAACCTTTTCCCGCGAATTCGCGAGATTCTTAGCGGGGCAAGGGAAATGGGCATGATTGCCATGTTCCTGTTCATCGGCGCGGTCTCGGCGCAGATCGACCTTGGGGCGCTGGGCTATTCGAGCCTGCGGGTCCTGATTTTCTCGGCGACTGCACTGGCCATCAACCTGGTGTTCCTGCTGGTCATCGGCCGACTGCTGAAGTCCGACCCGCACGTCCTGTTCTTGGCCTCGCTCGCCGGGGTCGGAGGGCCGACTTCGACGGCGGCGGTCGCCGCAGCGCAGGGGCGCGAGGATCTGGTTACGCCCGGCATCCTGTGCGCCCTGCTGGGCGTGGTACTGAGCACTTTCATTGCCGTGCTGATGTTCCAGGTTGTGGGGGGCTGACCGGGAGCACGGCGTGTCTCGCCCCCTTGCGCCGCCCTCAGCAAGACTGTAAGCGCTTGCAGGCAGGCTGCATCTTTGCCTGCAGATTGCTTTTGAGGGGACCTGCGTGACCGACGAGGCGACTGTGCCAGCGACTGGGCCAGCGACTGGGCCAGCGGCTGTTGCACCGGACGATTTCGATCCGCATGTGGAAGAGACGTTCGACAGCCCGCATGTCGAGTACGAGCGGATGCGCGCACAGTGCCCCGTGGCCCATTCCAGCGCCCACGGCGGGTTCTGGGCGCTGACCCGGCATGCCGATATCGTGGCGGCCGTGACCGACAACGAGACCTTCATCACCTCGAAGATCAATGTCATTCCCAACATGTCGCTCGGCAAGCGGCGGCCGCCGCTGGGCAAGGATCCGCCCGAGCATACCCCGTTCCGCCGTGCGCTCGACCGGACCTTGCGCAACTCGCGCATCGCTGCGCTGGAACCGCGCTTGCGCGCCCATGCGTCGCGTGAACTGGAGCGGATGATCGGTGCCGGGCGGGGCGATGTGTCGAGCGATTTTGCCACCATCTATCCGGCCTGGATCGAGGTCGAGTGGCTCAACCTGGAACCATCCAACGCGGTGCTCCTGGCCGATGTCGCCCGGCTCTACAATGTCGCCTGGCGCAACGAGAACATGGACGATGTGGCCCGGACCAGCGGCCAGCTCTATGCCGTGGCACGCGAGGTGGTGGAGGATCGCCAACGCCATCCGCGGCCTGTTGAAAGCGATCCGGCCTCGGCCCTGCTGGCGGAGGAGACCCCGTCCGGCCCGATCCCGCCGGACTATGTGATCGAGACCATCCGCCAGGTGCTGGTGGTGGGACTGATGGCTCCGCCGCCGCTGTTCGGGGCGATCGTGATCCACCTGATCCGCCATCCCGACCTGCAGCAGTACCTGCGGGAAAACCCCGCCCGGATCCCGGCGGCGGTGGAGGAGTTCATCCGGCTCTACTCGCCCTATCGCGGCTTTGCCCGCACCACCACGCGCGATGTCGAACTGCATGGCCGGACAATCCCCAAGGACGATCCGGTGACCATGGTCTATGCCTCGGCCAACCGCGACGACGAGGTGTTCGACGACCCCCACAGCTTCCGCTTCGACCGCGAGAACATCCGCCAGCACCTCGGGTTCGGGCGCGGCGCGCACCAGTGTGCGGGCGCGGGGCTGGTCCGTCTGGAAATGCGCATCTTCCTGGAAGAACTGCTCAAGCGGACCACCGGCATGGCGCTTGACGGACCGCTGGAAATGACCAGGCTGCCCGAACTGGGACCAACCAGCACGCCGGTCACGTTCCGGACCGACTGACGGGGGCTTCCGGCTGATTGCCCGGGACAGCGTGTAACCCCCCTCCTGAGGGCCGCCTGGATCACTTGTCCGCACACTCGCTCTATGCCATGCAAACGCTTGCGCGAAGGACCGGAAAACCCTGCCGCAGTTGGGAGATTGTTTCGTGACCCATGTCATTCTGGCGACTGGCGACCTCGCCCCCGATCGCGCGAACTATGACGACAGCTATGTCGCCACGCGCGAGGTGCTCCAGGCGGCGGACATAGTCTTCGGGCAGCTGGAAACCAGCTTTGCCGCCAGCGGCACGCGCCTGCCGCAAGCGCGCCACGCCGTCCTGGCGCGGCCCGACGGATCGGCCGCCCTGGCCCGGGCCGGGTTCGATGTGATTTCTATGGCCGGCAACCACTGCATGGACTGGGGACGCGAGGCCTACTTCGAAACGCGCCGCAACCTCGAACGGGCCGGGATCAGTGTGGTAGGCGCAGGCAAGGACATTGCCGAGGCGCGCCAACCGGTCATCCGCACCCTGGGCGACGGCACCCGTGTGGCCTTCCTCGCCTATTCCTCGATCCTGCCCCATTCCTACTGGGCCGACGAGCGCCGTCCCGGTTGCGCGCCGATGCGGGCCCATACGGTTTACGAGCAGATCGAACACGACCAGCCCGGGACGCCCGCCCGCGTCCACACCTATCCCCACCGCGAAGACCTGGCTGCCATGCAGGCGGATATCCGGGCGGCCAAGGAGCAGGCGGACCTCGTCTTCGTATCGCAGCACTGGGGCATCCATTTCGTCCGCGCGGTAGTTGCCGATTACGAGCATGACGTGGCCCGCGCCGCGATCGAGGCAGGGGCCGATGCGATCATCGGCGGCCATCCGCACATCATCAAGGGCTGCCAGGTGATCGACGGCAAGCCAGTGTTCCACTGCCTGTGCAATTTCGCCACCGACCTCGCCATGGACGAGGCCCATGCCAAGTCCAAAAGCTGGAACGAGATCAGGGTCCTGGCCGAGGAATGGGAGCCGGATTTCGAAGGCCTTTACAACTTCCCGACAGCCTCGCGCCTGGCGATGGTGGCGCGGTTCGAGGTGGCGGGCGGCAAGCTGCTGAAGGCCGGTTTCTTGCCGCTCCACATCGGCCGCGACGCCGTCCCGCGTCTGCCCGCGCCGGGTAGCGACGAACATGACGCAGTGGTCGATTACCTGCGCCAGGTGACCGCCGAGGCGGGGCTGAATGCGCAATACCGGCAAGGTCCTGGGATGGTTGAAATACACCAATAGCCACCCCGGCCTGATCGACCGGTGGGAAGGTGAAGGGGGCGACGTCTTCCGCCCTTGGTGCGCCAGTTACCCGATATGCACCTTCCGGTGCCTGCGGCGCGGCACAGTGGCCGCTTCCGCGCCTCGTGCAACGTAGCGCATGCCCCAGATCTCGCCGATTTCGTAAGGTTGGGCAGAGAGTGCTGCAGCGGCAGGAACGCCGACCACCGGCAGGGCTGCGATGCTGCTGCTGGCGAGGAACTGTCGCCGCGAAAAGATCATGCCAGCCACCATTGCTGCAACATGCCGGTGCTTCCTGTTCCCGCGGATATCTCCGTCGACTGGAAAGCGACGGCGTGTTCGCGTGCGAAAATCTCGCTGATCAGGCGATCTGACCAGAGTGTCAGGCCTTCGATCCGCTGCCCCTGTTGCAGCAATGATGGGATCAGCCCCTGCCATGCGCGGCCAAGATCGGCCTCGCGCGGATCGAGCAGGATGGCACCGGCCCGGGCATAGCTTTCGGCCAGGGCGACCGAACGATCAAAGCGAGCATCGAACACGAACAAGGCCGGGCTGGCTTGCGATGGTGCTGCCCGCAGGGACGAGGAGAAGGCGGCAGTTCCCGCCAATGAGACTGCCGCAGCGGCAGCCGCGCTATGTTGCATCATCATGCGCCGGGTGATTGCCGTCATCGGCCGGTCTCCAGATAGGTGGCAATCGCCGCCAGTTCCGCATCGGCGAGTTCTGCTTCGCGCATTTGCGGCATGGATCCGATCCCTCGCCTGACTACAGCCGAAGTATAGGCAGCAGGCAAGGACTGGCGATCCTGCAGCAGAGCCTGGCCCGCCGGCACGCGGCGTTCGAGCACGCGGGTGCCGAAGCCACCTGGCAGATGGCACAGGCCGCACTTCTCGATATAGAGCCGTTCACCTGCAACCGGAGGTTGGGCGGCATCTTCGGCCACGGCGGCGGGCGCGGCGATGGCTGCGGCTAGTGCGAACACGGAAATCAGCGGCCACCTCATCCCTGCACACCTCGATAGCGGCGGGGCCAGATGCCCATCTTGCCGGGCGCGATGATGCCCTGCGGGTCGATGGCGTCCTTGACCTTCTCGTTCCAGCGCAGCAGCGCGCCGTTGTTGTAGGCAAAGCTCCGGGCCACTTCGTCATAGAACAGGGTATGGGTGCGGTATTCGCCCCACCCATTTTCCGCCCCGACCGCGATCAGGCGGGAGAACAGCGCATTGGCGCGGGCGGTCATGTCATCGTCGTTGCGGTTGAAGACGATCATGGTGATGTGGTTGAGATAGCGCTGTCCGGCGGTAAAGCCGCCATAATAGTCGAACCCCGCATCCTCGTACATGCCGCGCACGGTGGTATATTGCTTCCACGCCTCGGCCCCGGAAAAGTGCGAAACCGGCGAGAAGGTAAGGTGCCCGCCGGGTCCGCCGAGCCAGTCCACCACGCCAAGCGCGCCAAGCGACGGGACGGGGTGGCCCGATCCCGGCAGGTCATCCCCTGCGTTCCATTCGGTTTCGGTGAATTCCGCATCCACCTTTCCGGCAAAGGCCTGGCGCACCTTGCGGGCATTGATCGCGTTGATGTCCGGATCGCCAAACAGGCGTATGCCGAAGTTCCAGTGGCCCACGCCTGCCTGCTGCCGCGCCGATTCCAGCACGTCGGCGGGCATGGCGCCCGTTCCCTGGTAATACTGCGACCGCGTGGCGCGGGTGGCGAGGTTGCGAATGACATTGCCGAACGACGGGCTGGCCGCGACCGTCCCGTCCAGTTTCAGCGGTCGCAGGGCATCCACCGCTGCCGGCAGTTCGTCCGTCCGGTCGAGCTGCATGGCCAGGTTCAGCGTCTGGCGCGGGGCCGGCATCAGCCACAGGCCCATCTTGGTGACGATCCCGAAGTTGGATTGCATGAAGGCCGGATCCCACGACGGACCAAAGCCATAGGGGAACGCATGCCACGCATTGCTGCCTTCCAGCGCGCCCATTCCGGTGCGCAGCAGGCTGCCATCGGCCGTGACCACTTCCATTCCGCAAACCTTGGACGCGTGCTCGCCATAGGGGTGTAGCCCACGCCGCGTTCCAGCGCATTGCCCAGCACGCTGCCCCAGGTGTGCGCGGGGGCCGACATCCACAGCGGAATGTCGTTGTCTGTCAGGTAGTGGTAGAGGTCATCAAAGCCCACGCCGGGCTCCACCACCACATAGCCCATCTCGACATTGCATTCGAGGATGCGGTTCATGCGGATCATGTCCACCATGACGACATCGGCGATATGCGGCGCTGCCCCGCCATAGCTTCGTGCGGGTGCGCGGCGGTCAGGAAGCCGTAGCGGTAGGGATGTCCCAGGTAGCGATCATCGATCCTGGACAATGCCCCGGCCCATTCGGGGAACAGTGTCTCTTCCTGCCATCCGGCCTGCGGGCGGGCGACATCGAAGGTGTACTTGCGGATGGTGGTGCGGGCTCCGGCAGGGTTGAACGGCTTGCCGTTGACGTCCGGAAAGAACGGGAACGGATTGGAATCGCTGACTGCGGCGTGAAGCGTGATCACGCCGCCTTCGTCTGTGGCGGAAAAGGTGTGGACCATCGCCATCTCCGGCCCGGCAATCCACACCACTTCGCTGGCATCGCCATTGCGCGGCACAATGCCGATATAGCTTGGAATCCTATCGTCCCAGCCCCAGTGGACCTTCCCCTGGTGAAGCCGTTCCATGCTGGAGACCATGCCATAGACGGGGATCAGGATGTAGTTCTGCGAAATGGCGATGTCGTGGACCATCGACATATAGGGCGCGGCCAGCTTGCGTTCGCTGGTCACCATGCCACCGGGATCGATCGTGTAAATCCATATGGCATTGCTCGCCAGGCCTTCGGCTTCATAGCCAAAAGCGATCATCTCGCCCGTCCTCCCGTCGATCTTGGGGTGGGCGGTGAAGGTGGGCGCCTTGTAGCCGCCGCCGAAATCATACGAGCCGCCGGTTTGAAGGGTGGCCGGATCAACTTCGTAGGGCAGGGCATCTTCTTTCAGGGCCAGCATCTTGCCGTTGAACATGATGATGTTGGTGTTCGACACGGTGCCCGAAACACCGGCTACCGACGGGTCATCGGTAAAGGGATTGCGATAATAGCCGAACAGCTGCCGCCGGGCCTGCCGGTTGGCGAGATAGCGCGGCGTTTCCACGAAGCGGGCGGTGAAATCGCATGATCCGTCGGCGATGCGGAAAGTGCTGGCGATGCCATCGGCGGCAAAGGGCGAATCGTCGGCGAACATCGGCGGATAGAGTCATTCGGCCCCGACCCGGATGAAGGTTCCATTCAGGCCCGGGGGGATCGTGCCGATCACTTCGCAATCGAAAACTTCCGAATTGAACCGTGCTGGCTCCATCGGTCCGCGCAGTGCAGGATGGTGTGCATAGGACAATGTCATGTCAGATGGTCCGCTCCCGTTTCGGCAAGGCCTTTCGCCCTTTCCCCCTTCTTGACATATACAAACAGATTGGCAACATCTGTTGCAAGCGTTTGCAACTTGCCATGTAGCCGTTTGCTCAAAGGGCATTACCGGGAGGGGGCAAATGAGAGTTTTGATACTTGCGGCCTCGTCGCCGCAACCCCTCACACCAAGGCTTAACGACACGCGCGGCTGGTCGGTTTGCGTCCCGGCGGTTATCACTTCCTGATGGACGATCTGACCCCTCCCGGAATCGATGCCGCCGCCTTTGCGGCTGCTCTCGCCGAGTTTCGCGAGGCGGTCCGCGAGCAATGGGTCTTCACCAGCGAGCCAGACCGGGCGAGCTATCTCGATCCCTTCGCCATCGGGGACCAGCAAACCCATGCCGCTGCTGCCGCCGTTGCGCCGGCCAATACTGCTGAACTCTCCCGCGTGCTGGCCGCAGCGAACCGCCATGGCGTTCCGCTATGGCCGGTCTCGATGGGGAAGAACTTTGCCTATGGCACTGCGGCCCCGGCGCTGAAGGGGTCGGTGGTGCTCGACCTCAAGCGGATTAACCGCATTGTCGAACTGAGCGAAGACCTCGCCTATGTCGTGGTCGAGCCGGGTGTGAGCTATTTCGATTTCAAGGCCGAACTCGATCGGCGCGGATCGAAGCTGTGGATGTCCGGCGCAGCCCACAGCTGGGGCAGCGTGATGGGTAACGCGCTGGAACACGGCGTGGGCTACACCCCCTATGGCATCCACGCCGAAACCATCTGCGGCATGGAAGTGATGCTGGCCGACGGCACCCTGGTGCGGACCGGTTTTGGCGCGATCGACGGTTCGCGCGAATGGCAGGCCTACAAGTGGCCGTTCGGCCCCAACTGGGATGGCCTGTTCACCCAGTCCAACTTTGCCATCGTGACCAAGATCGGCATCTGGCTGATGCCCGAACCCGAAGGCATGGCGGGCTTTGCCATCAGCGTGCCCGGCAAGGGAGACCTCGCACGACTGGTCGATACGCTGCGTCCCTTGCGGCTCGATGATACCATTAATGCCACCTATACCATTGCCAACGGCTGGCGGCAGATCACCGGCGGCACCCTCCGCGAGGATGTCTGGCAGGGCGAGGGCGCCATTCCGCAGGAAGTTGTGGGCCGCCTGCTGGCAGAGCGCGGCCGCGGCTGGTGGAATGGGATCTTCAACGTGTTCGACCATACGCTCGGCGGCATCGACCTCAGGATCGACAAGATCCGCCGCCATTTCGAGCGCCATATGCCCGATGCCAAGTTGGAAAACACGCGCTGGGTGAAGGGCGAGCCGCAGCAGGCGTGGATGCGGCAGGAAGTCAGCCTTGCGCCGTTCGGCATTGTCGATTGGCATGGTTCGCCCGGCGGCCACAGCGATTTCGGGCCGGTCGTCGCCGCTGTGGGCGAACGGGTGAACGAAGTTTACGAGGTGATCGAGCGCCGCTTTATCGAACATGGCCTGGATCCGTGGACGGGCATGTTCGGCATGGGCGGCCGCGCGCTGATCTTCGTGGCCGACATGATCTACCGGCGCGACGATCCCGAAATGACCGCTGCGTGCCAGCGCTTGTTCCGCACCCTGTGCGATGACATGCAGGCGCTCGGCGGGGGGCTCTACCGCTCGCACATCACTTTCATAGACGATGCAGCAGCCATGCATACCTGGGGCGATGCCGCCCTGCCACGCCTGAACGAGCGGCTGAAGCAGGCGCTGGCCGTAGCCCGGTCGTTACCTCAGTCCCTGGGCTTCAAGTTGCGGCGCATCCAGCTCGCCTACAACCGCCAGTTCCAGCAGTTTGCAAACGCCATCGGTATTCCCACCAACCAGCTTGGGGCCCTGGCAGTGATCTGTCGCAATCCGGATATTGCGCCGGGAGAACTGGCATCGGTATTGACGCTGGATGCCGCGCAATTAACGCCGATCATCAAGCAGCTGGAATCGCGCGGGCTGGTCGGACGGAGGAAATCGGCTGTGGACAGCCGTTCGCACCAGTTGCGGGCGACACCCAAGGGGGAAGACCAGTACCAGCAATTCAAAGTGATCATCGCCGATTTCGAGGCGATGTTTGTAGGCGAAGCCTTGCAAGAGCATGAAGCGCAGCATTTGCTCGACCTGCTCGTCCGGCTGGAAGCGGCAGCCAGGGCGCGCGGCTGACTGTGTAGGCAGAAATGAGCGGTTTGCGTTACTTCAAGGGATCAGTGTTGGCGGGCGCGCTGATTGCGCTGCCCGGCGTCGCCAAGGCTCAGATGGTGGGGGAGCAGGCGCCCGGGAACGCAGCCGCGCCGGACGACATCATCGTGGTGACAGGCACTGCGGTTCCGGTCGAACTATCCCGGATCGGCAGTTCGCTGACCGTAATCGACACCGCCGCCATCGAGCGGCGCAATCATGCCTATGTGCAGGATATCCTGCGTGAAGTGCCCGGCCTTGCCGTGAACCAGGGCGGCGGCTTCGGTCAGCTTGCCCAGGTCCGCATCCGCGGGGCGGAAGCCAACCACACGCTGGTGCTGATCGACGGGATCGAGGTATCCTCGGTGGGCGAAGGAGCGTTCGACTTCTCCAGCCTGCTCGGCGGCAATATCGCCCGGATCGAGGTTTTGCGCGGCCCGCAAAGCGGCCTCTACGGTTCCAACGCGCTGGCCGGGGTGATCAATATTATGACCAAGGGCGGCGATGGCCCGCTGTTCGACGGGGCGGTAGGGGCTGGCAGTTTCGACAGCTTTATGGGTCGCGCAACCGTGACTGTCGGCGACCGGAGCGACTTCCTCTCGGCTTCGGGCCAGTACCGCAAAACCGCCGGTATCAGCAGCGCAGCCTTGGGGGCCGAGCGGGACGGTGACCGCAACGCCACCGTCTACCTGCGCGGCGGGGTGGAGCTTGCGCCGGGCATCCGGTTCGACGGCAACCTGCGTTTCGTTGACAAGTTTACCGAGGCTGACGGGTTCGATTTTTCGGGCGGTCCGGACCAGGGCCTTGCCATCGATGACGACAGCTACTCCGACACCCGCGACATCTCGCTGGGCGGCGCGCTGACATTGGAGCCGGTGCAGGGGTGGGCCACGGTTCTTTCTGCGGCCTACACCGACGGGGAATCGGAAGGCGGGCAGGGCGGAACCGGCACTTTCGGCAATTCCGGCGACCGGCTGAAGCTGGCCGGACGATCCAGCTTCGCCTTCGACACCGGGGCGCAGGCGTCCCATGTGTTCACCTTCTTCACCGACTTCGAGGAAGAGCGTTACCGCAACACCTTCCCCTCGGCCCCGGACCAGGTGCCGACCCAGCGCCGGGACATCTTCGGGCTTGGTGCGGAATACCGTGTGAACCTGTTCGACCACTTGTTCCTCAGAGCAGCGCTGCGCCATGATGGCAACAAGGCATTCGGCGATGCCACCACCTACAGCCTGACAGGTGCATGGCAGATACCCGGAACCGGCACACGCCTGCACACCAGTTACGGTACCGGAGCGACCAACCCCACGTTCAGCGAACAGTTCGGATTCAGTCCCGGGACATTCGTGGGCAATCCCGATCTCACGCCCGAACAGGCGCGCGGGTTCGACGTGGGGGTGGAACATCGGATCGGCGAGAGCGTGCTGGTCGATGTCTCCTATTTCACCTCCACGCTGACCGACGAGATCACCAGCCAGTTTCCCACCGTGGTGAACGATTCCGGCAGGAGCAGGCGCGAAGGCATCGAAGTGAGTATGCAGGCTGAACTAGGCCCGATCGACCTAGCGGCCAGCTACACCTATCTCGATGCGACCGACCCCGATGGTACCCGCGAAGTTCGCCGACCGCGCCACCAGGCCAGCTTCAACGCCGGAGCCGATTTTGGACCCGACGGCGCGGGTAATCTGAACCTTGGCGTGATCTACAACGGACGCATGCTGGACAGCGACTTCCGCAATTTCTTCACCGTGTTTGCAGCCGAGAAGAACCCGCTGGATTCCTATGTAGTGGTGCGCCTGGCGGGGTCATATCGCCTGTCCGAGGTTTTCCAGCTGACCGCCCGGGTCGAGAACCTGTTCGACGAGCAATATCAGGAAGTCATCAGCTATGGTACGCCGGGCCTTGCAGCTTACGCGGGCTTGCGGGTGATCCTGCCATAATTGCGAGAGGCCGGGTGTCGGCGGTAACAGGTTGAACGTGCCTAGACGAGACTAACGAAGGGGATGAGGATTTTGCCGGCTGAACTCTCGCCAGCGATGCGGTGGTTTGGCGGAGGCCTGGCCGCAATGTTTGTGCTCGCAACGGCGGGTGGCCTGGCCTACGACCGCAATGCCCTGGCAAAATCGTCCGCGGGCGACGGAATCCCGGCGGCGGAACCCGCAATACCTTCACTGACGCCACGGCGTATCGTGTCGCTCAATGTTTGCACCGACCAGATGCTGATGCAGATGGTAGAACGCGATCGCATTCGCGCTATCAGCTATCTCGCCACCAATCCGCGCTATTCTGCCATGGTGGAGCAGGCGCGTAGCCTGCCTATGACCGAAGGGCTGGCGGAAGAGGTAATCGCCATGCGGCCCGACCTGGTGCTGGCTGGTACCTTCAGCGCACGCGAGACAGTCGCCCTGCTTCAGCGGCTGGGCTACAACGTGGTCGAGTTCGAGCCGGAGGGCGATTTCCCGTCTATCATCGCCAATCTTCGCAAGATGGCGCAAGCCGTGGGCGAGCCGGAGCGGGGGGAGGCCATGGTGCGCCAGATCGAACAGGCACTCGCCGCTGTCCCGCAATACGGGGATTATCCTGCAGGGCAGCCGGTCTATGCCAATTACGATGCGAACGGGTTCACCTCGGGCGATGGGGCGCTGGTTGCGGCGGTAGCCAATGCCGCCGGTTTCGAGACTCTCGGCCAGCGGCTCGGCCTGGGCGGAACGCGGCAGGTCTCGCTCGAACAGATGCTGGTCAGCCGTCCCGACGTGATCGATCTTGCTTCGGACTATCCTGCACCTGCCCTGGCAACAGAGATGTTCCGCCATCCTGTGCTGCAGAAGCTCGTTCGCGAACAGCGGACCATCGCCATACCGGCCCGCTATACGGGCTGCGGCAATATGCTCACGCTTCGCGCGCTTGAGGCCTTCGTGGCGGCGCGGCAGGAGTTCGATTGATGAGCGAGGCCAGTCTGCCGAGTGGTGTATCGTCTCCGCGCAACTCACGGACCAGGGCGGGCCTGACATTTGCGGTCCTGGCAGTGCTGGTCACTGCAGCCTTCGCCCTGTCGATGGCGATCGGCCCTGCCGCCGCCAATCTCTCCGCCCTGTTCGGCCAGCTTACGGGTGGAGAGGCTGACACTGCTATCCTGATCATGCGCGAAATCCGCCTGCCGCGCGCCCTGCTGGCCTTGTTGATCGGCGCGACGCTGGGTGCATCGGGTGCCGCGCTACAGGGCTTGCTGCGCAATCCCTTGGCCGAACCCGGCGTGATCGGCATTTCCTCGGCCGCGGCGCTGGGGGCGGTGATTGCGCTCTACACTGGCCTGTCTGTCGCCGTGCCGCTGGCCTTGCCCTTATTGGCCATTACCGGCGCGTTGCTGGCCGTGCTGGTCCTGCAATTGCTCAGCGGCGGGAGCTCGGTCCTGACATTGATCCTGGCGGGCGTGGCGATATCCAGCCTGGCCGGTGCACTCACCTCGCTGGCGCTTAACCTGTCGCCCAACCCCTTTGCCGCGCAGGAAATCGTCTTCTGGATGATGGGATCTTTGACCGACCGCTCGCTAGTCTACGTTGGACTGGCGGCACCGTTCATCGTGGTTGGTCTCGTGCTCCTGCTGGGTTCGGCCCGGTCACTCGAGGCCCTGACCCTGGGCGAGGAGGCGGCGGTCAGCATGGGGGTCGATCTGGGGCGTCTACGCTGGATGATTGTCCTGGGGACTGCACTGAGCGTGGGTGCGGCGACAGCCGTGGCTGGGGTGATCGGCTTTGTCGGGCTGGTCGTGCCGCATCTCTTACGGCCCCTGGTGGGGCACCGCCCGGCCTATCTGCTTCCGGTCAGCGCGCTGGGCGGCGCCCTGTTGCTGCTGGTGGCCGACATCGCCGTGCGCCTGGTCACGCCGGGGGCCGAACTCAAGCTGGGCGTGTTGACCGCGCTGGTCGGCGCACCGTTCTTCATGTGGCTGGTGGTCCGGTCGCGAAGTGGCAGGGTCGGCTGATGCTCAGCGCCCATTCGATCACTGTCAGAATCGGGCAATGCCCGATTGTCGATGTGGTGTCGCTCAATGTGGCGCCGGGCGAGTTTGTCGGCCTGCTGGGCCCCAACGGGGCGGGCAAATCGACTCTCATCCGGGCGCTTGCCGGTGTTGCGCCCCATGAAGGCGAAGTGCGACTGGGGGATGTTCCCGCCGCGCAAATGAGCCCCCGCGAGAGGGCGCGGCTGCTGTCCTATCTGCCGCAGGACCGGCAGATCGAATGGGGTATCAGTGTGCGCGAGGTTGTGGCCCTGGGCCGCCATCCGTTCCAGCGCCGGTTTGCCCGCCTCAGTGGCGAGGACGAGGCAGCCATCGACCTGGCAATGGCCGAGACCGGCATTGCGTCCATCGCCAGCCGTTCGGCCAAGGTCTTGTCAGGCGGCGAAAAAGCCCGCGTCCTGCTCGCCCGCGCGCTCGCCACAGGTGCGCCCCTGTTGCTGGCGGACGAGCCTGTCGCCGCGCTCGACCCTTTTCACCAGCTGGCGGTTATGGACATACTGCGCCGCCGGGCAGGGACCGGCACCGGCGTACTGGCCGTGCTGCACGAGCTGACCCTCGCGGCCCGCTTCCTCGACCGGGTAATCGTCATGCACCGGGGCGGCATTTTCTGCGAAGGTCCGCCCGAGGCCGTGCTGGTGCCCGAAGTTCTGGAACAGGTCTATGGCGTGACCCCCCTGACCGGCCAGCACAACGGCGAACGCTGGCTGCTGCCGTGGAAGCGCCTGTAGCGCCGGGGATAGGCGGCTGCAGGCTGACCTGCATCGCCCCCCCCTACCCATGATGCGGTGCGCCGCCTCGTTTAAACGCTCCATCACATGGACAGCATGGACGAGATCGTCGGACGGCAGGACCTTTGAGATAGCGTCTTCCCACTCCTCGCCGACCGATGCCATTTCCAGGTAGATGGCCTGGCCCTCGGGCGAAAGGCGGAGAGACTTGGCGATATTGCCGGGCGTCCGCTGGCAGACCATCAAGCCGGTATCGACCAGCGACTTCACAGTTCGGCTGACCTGGGCGATATCGCGGTCAACCAGGGCGGCCAGTTCCCCGACCGATACCGGCCCGTGCTGTTCGACATGCATCATCATGCGATATTGCAGTTCGGTCAGCTTGAACCGGTCGCGATAGGTGGCGATCCGGTAGCGCACGACCGCCTCGGCCGCGAGGATGAGTTGATCCACCATGCGATCGGGTAAATGCGGAGCGGTAATGGCGAAGTTTCCGGATTGCATGCAAATCTCCCAGCAGCCGATCTTCGAAAGGATTGTCCCGGCTTTGGTCGGAGTTTCTGGCGGTCGATGATCGGGCGATACGTAATTTACGGTTATGGTCGGGTTACACAGACGTTTCACCGGCCAGGTGCGTATCCGGGACTTGTCCCGCAGGCCGAACGTGCGGCGGGCCTGCCGGAACGGATAGCTGCTTGCAAATTGATCCGTCCGTTGCGAAGCTACACGCAGAAAAGAATGCGGGACTCAAAAGAGTCTGCCTGAGGGGAAAAATATCATGCGAAAGCCATCTCGCCTGCACCGTCTTTGCGTGCTTCTGCCATTGCCGCTGCTGCTTGCCACAGGGCAGGTCGCCCAGGCGCAGGACGGCCACGCGCACATGGACGAAGGCACGCCCATGGCGCCGGTAGCGGCCGCGCCCAAGCTGTGGTCCGATCCGGCTACCTGGCCCGATGGCCGGGTGCCCGGTGAAGGAGCCGCGGTTACCATCAGCCGTGACATGAATGTGGTCCTCGATGTCAGCCCGCCCGTCCTGCGGAGCCTGACCATCCAGGGCAAGTTGAGTTTCTCACCCGAACGCGATATCGATCTGGCGACCGACTGGATCTACGTGCCCGGCGGCGAGCTGGAGATCGGCACCGAAGACAGGCCCTATACCCGCCTTGCCACGATCACGCTGACCGACAATGTCCCCGGCGAGGACATCAACACGATGGGTGATCGCGGCATCATCCTGATGCGCGGCACGCTCAACCTGCACGGCGACCGGGAACACACCTGGACCAGGCTTGCCGCGACTGCCCAGGCAGGCAGCAGCGCGATCGACGTGCAGGATGCCAGCGGCTGGCGGGTGGGGGACGAGATTGTCCTTGCTTCGACCGACTTCGATCCCCGGCAGGCGGAACGGCGGCGCATCGCGGCCATTGCGGGCAACAGGCTGACGCTGGACCGCCCTCTCGACTACATGCACTTCGGCGAGATCACCTATGGCGTGGACCAGCGCGGCGAGGTGGGCCTGCTCACGCGCAACATCCGCATCCAGGCTTCGGAGGATTCCGAGGAGAACTATTTCGGCGGGCACATCATGGCTATGGCCGGCTCAAAGATGTATGTTAACAGCGTGGCCCTGTCGCGCATGGGACAGCATCTGACCCTGGCCCGCTACCCTATCCACTGGCACCTCATCGGCGAGGGTGAGGGGCAATATATCCGCAACGCCGCGATCCACGATACCTTCAGCCGCTGCGTTACGGTGCATGGCACCAACAACCTGCGGGTGGAAAACAACGTGACCTACAACACGGTGGGCCACTGCTTCTTCCTGGAAGACGGGATCGAGACCGGCAACGAGTTCGTCCGCAACCTGGGCATCCAGACCAAGTGCCATCCCACCCTGCCGTGCGAGCCGACCAACTTGGTCCTGGCTCACCAGGGCACCGCCGGCCAGCGTTCGCCGCATGTCTTGATCCCGTCGGACAACACGGCTGCCACCTTCTGGGTCACCAACCCCGACAACATCTATCGTGACAACGTTGCTGCAGGATCCGACCAGATCGGTTTCTGGCTGGCCTTTCCCACACATCCGACCGGCGAGTTCGAAGGCACCCAGATCAGCCGCGATACCTGGCCGCGCCGTACGCAGCTGCGCGAATTCACCGGCAACACCGCCCACTCCAACTTCGACGGCCTGATGTTCGATCGCGGCCCGGCACCCGACGGCACCTTCACCATCGGTGGCGGCGCGCACATCAGCCTGGCCGATCCGGCTGATGCGAACAGTGCGCCGGTGGTATCGGTGGTGGACAACTTCACCGCCTACAAGAACCGCAACGGCGCGATCTGGGGCCGGGGTGAGTATCACCTGTTCACCAACCTGAAGCTGGCCGACAACGCCATCGGCTTTACCCACGCAGCCGGGGCACCGGGCCGCGCGCCCTATACCTCGCGCGTGGTGGATTCGCTGTTCGTGGGCGAGAGCGACAATGTCGGCAACCCGCGCACGCCGGAAGAACTGGCCTATGGCCGCAGCCTGCCCCTGCCGGGAGGCTATGCCGATTACCCGATCCGCGGCTATGAGTATTACGATTACCTCCACGAGGTGCAGAACACGACATTCGTGAACTATGTCCCCAACGACCTGCGCGATGCGGGGGCGTTGTCCTACCTGCTGTTCACCAGCTTCGGCATGAGCACAGAAAACTCGGTCGAAGGCGCCACTTTCATCAATGCCAAGCCGGTCAGCTTCCCGCCGGTCAAGCGCCGCTGGGCCTCGGACTACGGCGGGATGGCAGCCTATCGCAGCGCCGCGTTTCAGGACCGCGATGGTTCGGTCACCGGCACGCCCGGTGCCTATATCGTGATCGATAACGGCATCGCCTCGCAAGAAGACGCCTGCGAAATCCGGTCAAGCTGGGGTGCGGCTGTCTGCCAGGGCGATATGGGACGCCTCCATTTTTCCGGCAATTTCCCCGATTTCGGCAATCAGCCGATCCCGGAACCGGTTGTCCTCCAGCGCGATGGCAGGCGGTTTGAATACAACGGCGAAACCACCATCGCCAGCGGGGCGGAACTGCGGGTCGATACGTCCAAGCAGACCCTTGCAATATCGCTGCGCGAAATGGACCAGGGGTCATTCGTAATCTTCGAACTGCCCGGCTTCGCCCACAGCGCGCAAGGTGTGGAGCAAGACAGTCTTGCCGCCCTGCGGGCAGCAGACCAGACGGCCTGGTTCCGCGACGGCAACCGCCTGTGGGTCAAACTGATGGTCGAGGACCCCGCTGCCGATGGCCCCGTGCTTGTCCAGGTCGGCGCCCTGCGCGCCCAGGCGACCATCGAGGTGAGCCGCGAAGCTGCGCCAAGCACGGCCTTGCTGTCAGAAGCCGGAACCCTGCGCGAGTAGGCTTCCGGCAGGGGCGGGGGCCGACTGGCTGGCCTTGAGCCAGGATCGCCGCTTGCCTCGGCCCTTGCAGCGGTGGCAGGGTGGCGGAATGGATATACACACCCGCGCCTTGTTCGCCGCTGCTGCCTTTGCCGTCATCAGCGGAAAGAAGGCCGCCGGGCTGCACGATCACGCCTCTGGCATCGACCGGCGGATTGCGGCCGAGTGTCGGGGTAACCGGCTGCAGGGCTTCGACGGCGATCGTTCGGTGCGGTTCGGGGGTGTTCTGCCGGAAGTCTATGATTTCGGTGACCAGGCCTTCATCTCGTTGAAAATCGAGGAAGGCCGGGCGCACGGCTATGACCGGAGAACGGCCAGCGCCTGTGTGGCGCAAGTAAGCGGCGGCCGGGTCCAGCTGTTCGACCATGGCGAGAATGCGTGGTTTACCTACGATGTGCAGCTTGAAGGGGCGACCTGAGCGCCCCTTTTGGGAGCGGGCCGGATCAGACCTCTATCGCCAGCGCCATCCGCTCCAGGTACTTGTCCATGTCCGCCCGCTCCTCGCGCGCCAGGCCTGACAGGACGGTGTGGAAAAAGGCGCGGCGTTCCTGCCTTACCTGACGGTGCAGGGCGAGGCCCTCGGGTGTGGGGGTGATGATCTGGCGCTTCTTGTGGGCCGGATCGGGCTGGCGCTGCATCAGGCCGGAGGCAGCAAGGCGGCGAAAGGCGCGGCTGATCTCGGCCCGGTCGATTTCTCCTGCGGTACCGATCTCGCTGGCCGAACATGGCCCCAGGGCCGTGGCGATGGCCAGCACGCGCCATTCAGCCAGGGTCAGGCCGAACTTGCTGTGGAGTTGCTTGGCGGTTTCCCGGTCGATCATCCGGGCGAGCAGCAGCAGGCGGTAGGGCAGGTGATCCTCGCCAAACAGGTTCCAGACCTTGGGTAGCTCCATATCGAACTCCAGACCTTGCAAGGGATCGCAGTGCGGTTCGCTGGCCCGCTTTCAAAGCGGACCAGATGTCGTGCTAACGCAAAATGTGTTGACGACTCAACTCCTGACCAGCTTTAAGCATGATCATGACCGACCAGCACCCCTTCTCGCCGCGTATGGAATACGCTTTCACCATCTCTATCGAACTTGGCAAGCCCTACTGGATACGTCCCAGTGCGCGGGGCGACACGCGTGCGGCAATCCACGCCGTGTCTGGCAAGGTCGAAGGACCGCGGCTGAATGGCACGGTGGTGCCGATGTCGGGCGGGGACTATCCCCTGGCGCGCGACAACGGCGTGATCGATTTCGATGCCCGCTACCTGCTGGAGGCGGATGACGGCGCGCTGATTTATCTGCAGAATGTCGGCTACCGCTGGGCCAAGAATGACGAGATTGCGGCGAAGATGCGCAACAACGAGGATGTCGGCTTCGACGATTACTACATGCGCGTTACTCCGCGCTTCGATGCGCCCGCAGGGCCGCACGAATGGATGTCGCGTCATGTTTTCGTGGGCGTGGCGGAGAAAGTGCCGGGCGCCAATCGCATCCACTATTTCGTGGTGTTGTAATGGCCGCGCCGCGCTTTGCCGGGATCACCCGCCCGGGTGTCGATCCGTTCAGCGCAAAGCACAAGCCGCCGCTGCCGCCCGCCGACTATGACCGGCGCACCGAGCAGGGCCTTACGATCGAACGCAACTGCGTGATCCCTTTGCGCGACGGAACGGAGATTTTCTGCGACCTCTACCGTCCCGAAGGCGCGACGCGGGACCTGCCGGTCCTGCTGGCCTGGGGGCCCTACGGCAAGCATTCGCATTCCAACCAGGTGTTTTGGCCGCGGTCTGGCGTGAACCCTGATTGGCTGTCCACCCTGACCCCGTTCGAAGGGCCGGACCCGGTCTGGTGGGGAGGGCATGGCTATGGCGTGGCCGTTGTCGATCCGCGCGGGGCGTGGCTGTCGGGCGGGGACTTTTATCACAACGGCATCCAGGAGGCCGAGGACTGCGCCGATGCCATTGAATGGCTGGGCAGGCTGGACTGGGGCAATGGCCGGGTGGGCATGACCGGCGTGTCCTACCTTGCCGCGATCCAGTATCTGGTTGCTCCCCTGAAGCCGGAACCGCTTGCCGCGCTGAACCCGTGGGAGGGATTTTCCGACTGGTACCGCGAATTTGCCTACCACGGAGGCATCCCGGAAACTGGCTTCCTGCCGCGCGCGTCGGACAACATCATCTATTCGCTGGGGCGGACCGAGAACACGCTGGAAAACGTCCGCGCCCACCCGCTGATCGACGAGTTCTGGCAGTCCAAGGAACTCGATCTGGAGGGCATAACCCAGCCGTCCTATTGCGTGGCAAGCTGGTCAGACGTGGGCCTTCACCTGCGCGGCACGATTGAGGCATGGCGGCGCATGGGCGCTGCGCAGAAGTGGCTCGATGTTCACGGCCAGAAGAAATGGGCGCACTATTACCTGCAATCGAGCAGGGACCGGCAACTGGCCTTTTTCGACCATTTCCTGCGTGATCGGCCGACCGCAGTCACCGCCTGGCCGCCGGTGCGGCTTGAAGTGCGCGAACGGCACGGCGTGGCGGTAGAGCGGGCCGAAAGCGAGTTCCCACCCGCCCGCACGACTTATTGCGACCTTCACCTCGATGCTGCGACCATGCGCCTGTCGGAAAATCCGCCGGGTGCGGCAAGCCTGCGGCAGTACGCGGTTGAAGGCAGCGCCTCCTTCGACCTCACTTTCGATGTAGCCACCGAAGTCACCGGTCATGCCGCGCTGAAGCTGTGGGTGGAGGCGGACGGCAGCGACGATATGGACCTGTTCGTGGCGCTGGAGAAGATCGACGCGGCGGGGGAGAAGGTGGGCTTCACCTTCTATGCCTTCTACGAATATGGCCCTGTAGCATTGGGCTGGCAGCGGGTCAGCCACCGCGCGCTGGATTCCGAGCGCTCCACGCCGGAGCGCCCGGTCCACCTGCATACCCGCGAGGACCTGCTGGAGCCTGGCCAGGTTGTGCCGGTCGAGATCGAGTTCTGGCCCTTCTCGACCCGTTTCGAGGCTGGCGAAAGCCTGCGGCTGGTTGTCGCCGGGGCCGACATCTACCGGCGCGAGGAAGGCGCCATGCTGCCGTTCCCGATGCACGAGGACACCCGCAACAAGGGCGCACATGTGTTCCACACCGGCGGCGAACATGACTCCGTGTTGCGCCTGCCCATCGTCCCCGAAAGGACCAGCGAAGGATGAGCCCAGCCGACTGCCGCCTCGAACACGTGTTCGATATCGAAGTGATGTTCGGCGCCGATCGCATGATCTTCGGCCCCCTGCCGAGCGGGTCGAGCCAGGGCTATACCCCGGCCATCGGCGGCACGATCAGCGGGCCGAAACTGTCGGGCAGCGTGGTGCCCCATTCGGGCGCGGACTATGCCACGGTGCGGATTGACGGGGTGATCGAACTGAAAGCGCATTACCTGCTGGAAGCAGACGACGGCACGCGCATTTACATCGAGAACAAGGGTTTCCTGGTGCGGCCTGCAGCAGGGGAGGCACAGCCTGCCTACTTCCGGTTGACCCCCTATTTCCGCGTTCCGCAAGGCCCGCACGACTGGCTGGAGCGCACCGTGATCGTGGGAGGCGGCGAACGCCGTACCGCGCCGGACCGTAGCTTGTTTCGCTATTACGCACTGCGTTGATCCTGTCACAGCTGCAGCCAATTCGCTTCGAAGGGGCAGGGCTCGTTATTGACAAATCAACACCTGTGCGCGAATCGTAGGCACGGTTACGCGAGAGGATCGATCTCACACAGCGGACCGCATCGCCGTCAGGCGGCAACGATATTCTTGACTTGGGAGAGCAGAAATGGCGCAACTAAACGGTCGTACGTTCCGTAGTGGACGGGGGCGATTTCATGGGCGGTTCGGGGTCAGCACGGCTGCCCTGGCGCTGGCGCTCGGATTTCCGGCCCTGGCCCAGGCGCAGGATACCGACGAAGGTGCCGCGCAGGGCGACACCATCGTGGTGACCGGTTCGCGTATCGCGCGCGAAGGGTTCGATTTGCCCCAGCCGGTGACCGTGGTCGGTGCCGAACAGATTGGTCGGCAGGGTGCCAGCAATGTGGCGGCCGTCCTCAACGACCTGCCCGCTTTCCGGCCGCAGAACACCGCATCCACCACGGCGATCTTCCAGAACAATATTGGCGCCAACACCGCCGACCTGCGCGGCCTCGGGGCCAACCGCACGCTGGTGCTGATCGACGGCAGGCGCGTTGTGCCCGCCACCGTGCAGGGCAGTTCCTTTGCCCCGGCGGGCGCGGTCGATCTCAACATGGTTCCGTCATCGCTGGTCGAGCGGGTTGAAGTGGTCACCGGGGGCGCTTCTGCTGCCTATGGTTCCGACGCCGTGGCCGGCGTGGTCAACCTCATCATCAACACCAACCTGCAGGGCATCCGCGCCAGCGTGCAGGGTGGGATCACCGATGAAGGCGATAACGAGGAATTCGCCGCCTCGCTGGCCATCGGCGACAGCTTCGCCGGGGGCCGCGGCCGCGTGGTTGTCGGCGCGGAATATGTCGATGTGCAGGGCACCGGCGATTGCTATTCGCGGGCCTGGTGCGCGCTCAGCTATAACACGGTCAGCAACCCGCTGATCGATCCGGCGGATCGGTCACTTGGGCGGGTGTCACCGGGCGATCCGGCCACGCTGATCCTGCCCAATGCGCGGACGGCTACAGCCACCGCCAACGGCATTGTCATCTCCGGTCCCCTGCGCGGGACCGAATTCAATCCCGATGGCACTACCTTCCAGCACGATTACGGCACGTTCTTCGGGGCGGGCATTTTCCAGAGCGGCGGCGGAGACGACCGGCTGGCGTTCTATGAGAACTTCCCCATCGCCTCGCCGAGCGAGCGGATCAACACCTTCGGCCATGTGGAATATGACCTGACCGACGCGGTCACCTGGTTTGCCGAAGGCTCGTTCAGCCGCGTCAGTGCCGAGACCATCGGTGCCCAGCGGCGCGATCTTGGCCCGCGCCGGATCACCCGCGACAACCCCTTCATCCCGGACAGCGTTGGCGCACAGATGGACGATCTGGGACTGCCTGCCATCATGGTGGGCAGGATATGGAACGATCTCGGCCCGCAGCAGGGCCGGGTGGAGCGCGATATCTATCGTGCCGTCACCGGCTTTGAGGCCGGACTTGGGTCCGGGTGGAGCCTCGACGCCTATTACCAGTACGGCCAGACCAACTACAGCCAGCGCGGGTTCAACACCAACATCAACCAGAACATGATCTATGCGCTGGACGTGGTTACCGATCCGAACACCGGAGATCCGATCTGCCGGGCGGTGTTGCAGGGCGTTGCTGCCGCCGCCGGCTGCCAGCCGATCAACATCTTCGGCGAAGGCAGCCCTTCTGCCGCAGCGGCGGACTATGTCAGCGGCACGGTGGAACAGGACACCACGCTGAAGCAGCACGTCGCCAGCCTGGCGGTGCAGGGCAGCCTGCTGGAACTTCCGGGCGGATCGCTGGCCCTGGCCACCGGCGTGGAATTCCGCAAGGACCAGGCCACCGGCACGGCCGACCCGATCTCGACCGCACTGGGCTTCTATACCGGCCCCGGCGCGCCGATCTCGGGCAGTGTCGATGTGTGGGAAGGCTTCGTCGAAGTCGTCGCGCCGATTGTCGACATGGTCGAACTGAACGGTGCCGTGCGCCTGACCGACTACAGCACCAGCGGCTCGGTCACGACGTGGAAGGTGGGCGCGGACTTCGCTCCGGCGGACTGGATCCGCTTCCGCGCCACCCGTTCGCGCGATATCCGTGCGCCCAACATCTTCGAACTGTTCGGCCCGCTGCAAAGCTCGTTCCAGTCGGTAGTTGATGGCAGCACTCAAGTGCTCGCCTCGGTGCTACTCGGCGGTAATGCTACTCTACAGCCGGAGCGGGCCGATACCTGGACTGCGGGCGTGGTACTTCAGCCCGAGATAGGACCGGGCAACCTGCGATTGTCTGTCGACTATTACGACATCAAGCTTGATGGCGCTATTTCAACCCTGGGAGCCCAGGTGCTGGTCACACGTTGCAATGAGGGCAGGACAGAATTTTGCCAGTTCATTGATCGCAACGACAATGACGAGATCACCACGATCCGCAATTTCAATCTCAACCTCAACTCCCTGATCACTCGCGGCTGGGATATCGAAGCAAGCTACCGGATGCCGCTGGGCAATGGTGACCTGTCGCTGCGGGCGCTGGCCACCATCGTAGATGACCTGATCACAGTGGATTCGGCTGGAGTGGCGATTGACCGGGCGGGAATGAATGGTTCGCCGGTATCGCAGCCGTCGGGCGTGCCGCGCTACATCATCAACTCCTACCTGTCCTATGATGCCGACCCGTTCGCCGTGCAGTTGCAGATGCGGCACATTGCGGCAGGGGCCTACAATACCGCCCTGGTCGGTCCGGGAGACGAGGGATACGATCCCTTGAAGGACAACAGCATCAACGACAACCGGATCGGTGCCTGGACCTACTTCAACCTCAACGCCAGCTATGACCTGTGGGCCGATGGCGACAGAAACCTCCAGCTGTTCGGGGTGGTCAACAACCTGTTCGACAAGGATCCGCCGGTCGATGCCCCGTCCAGCTTCGGTCCGACCAACAACGTGCTGTATGACGTGATCGGCCGCAGCTACAAGCTGGGCTTGCGCTTCCGCTACTGATCGCGCAACCGGGCAGGGCCATGCGGTCCTGCCCGGCTAGCGGGCCGAGCGCCAGAAGTTGGCCGTGCGGATGCGGGTGAACAGCCCGTTTTCATCGATGTCGTAGAACGCGAAATTGCGGCTCTGGCGTCGCTCGCCTGCGGTCATCGGACCATTGGGAAAGTGCGGCCAGTCGCCCCTGGATACCAGCGTGGTGAGCAGTTCTGCTGCCACCAGCCCGGGTGATCCGACAAAGGCCAGCACTTCTACCGTTTCGTCCACCTGGGCGTGGATCCGGCCATAGAAATCCATGATAGCCTGGCCGCCGGTGAGCTTTGCCGCCTGCCCTTGGAAGTCCACTTGCGGGGCATAGTAGGCCCCGAAGCCGGCATAGTCGCGGGCGTTGAAGGCGGCGACATAGCGGTCGAACCACTCCCGACTGCCGACCTGTGCCACCTAGTCAGACCCGCCCGGCTTCCGGTGCCAGCACGGCTTTGCCGGTGCGCACCACTCTGCCCAGCACCAGGATCAGCACGACCACGGTCAGCGGCAGCAGGGCGGCAATGCCCAGCGTCAGTTCCAGCGAATAGTGCTGGGCTACCGCATGCCCGCCATAGACCGGTGCCAGCACTCCGCCGACCCGCCCCGCACCGCCAGCCCAGCCGAGCGCCGTACTGCGCATCCGCGGCGGGTAGATCTTGGTGATCAGCGTGTTGAGCCCGGCCTGTCCGCCGGTCTGGAGGAAGTTGAAGGCGATCAGGATGAAGACGAAGATCTGCGCCTCGAACGAAACCCAGCCCATGCCGATATAGGCCAGGAACAGGCCGAAGTAGAACAGCGGGATCATCCGCGTGGCGCGGAAGCGGTCCATCAGGTAGCCGATCAGCAGTGTGCCGGTGATCGCGCCGAGATAGCCGATCAGGGCGGACACGGCGAATTCCTGGATCGGCACACCGGCCATTTCCTGGAAGAAGGTCGGCAGCCACTGGCTGGTCAGCGCGATGCTGGTCATCGAGATCAGGCAGGCGGCCCACAGCACGGCGGTCATCAGGCCGCGGCCTTCGGTGAAGATATCGCTAAGCTTCGCCTTGCGGGCCTCCCCATCGGACTTGCCGAAAACATAGACCGGATCTTCCGGCACTTCCACGGTGCGGTCCAGCCGCCGCAGAATGGGGGCGATGCGCGGATCGCGTGGGTTGCGTTCGGCTCGGAACTTGATCGATTCCGGCACGAAGAACAACAGCAGCGGGATGCAGGCGATGGGCGCGATGCCGCCGATCCAGAAGGCGCTCTGCCAGCCATAGTCGTCGATCAGCCAGGCCGCCACCGCGCCGCTTGCCGCATTGCCGGTGGAATAGCCGACCAGCGACAGTGCAACGAATGTGGCGCGCCGCCTTGCAGGGGCCGCTTCGGAAATCAGCGCCAGGGCCATGGGCAGGCCGGCTGCCATGAACACGCTGGCGAGCGCGCGCAGGACCGTCAGCTGGGTCAGCGTCTCAGCCCACACACTGACAAGTGTAAAGCCGCCGAACAAGGCGCACGACATCGTCAACATGCGCCGCCGGCCAAAGCGGTCGGCCAGCGGGGAGACCACGAAAGCGCCCACTGCCATGGCGATCTGCTGCCAGATGAACAGGTTGGCCATGGCCTCGGGCGGCTGGCCGAAATCGGCGGCAATCGCGGGGGCGATCTTGCCGATCATGAACATGTCGAACCCGTCGATGAAGCACACCAGTCCGCAGACCAGCAGGATCAGCAATTGCGGGCGGCCGATGGCCTGCCTGTCGATGAATGCCTCGATATCGAACCGGTTCATGCGGCCCTGGACCTCTCTGTCGCGGGAATATGCCAAACCGGCTTAGACAGCAGCAGGAGTTGAGTGGTCAACATAAATTTGGCGACTTGCCTGGCGGGTGTCGAGCCTGGCGCGACCGTTGCAATACGCAATTTGCGCAATATCCGCTGTTCCCGTTTTTCCCGAAGCGGTCCGGCAGGGGGACCCGGCTTTGACACACCTGCCTTTGCGTTCGGCGACCATTGGTATGCAGAACCGCCGCGGCGTGATGCGCGGTACGCTGGCCCTGGCTGGCGGGCTGGCATTGCCCGGAAGCCTGCGCGCCCAGGCCCTGCTCGGCCCAGCACCGCCGCTTGTCCCCATGCGGCTTTCGCCCGACCAGCTGATTGACCTGAAGTGCTGCATCCGCCCGCTGCGCGCTGCCGGGCCGAACCTCGGCACTGAAACGGTGCGCGACCGGCTGGTAATCCACAACTATGGCCACGGCGGCAGCGGCTGGTCGCTGTCGTGGGGTTCGGCCGAAGTGGCCGTGGGCAAGGCGCTGTCGGTCCTGCCGGACAGGATCGCGGTGGTCGGTTGCGGCATCATCGGCCTGACTTCGGCCATCGTCGCCCAGCGCGCCGGGCTGGCCGTTACCATCTATGCCCGCGACCCGATCCAGCAGACCCGCTCGTTCCGGGCGAGCGGCTCGTTCACGCCGGGATCGCGCATTGCCCTTGCAGGGCCCGCAGGTCCGCAGTTTCCCGACCAGTGGGAGCACATGGCGCGCTATTCGTGGAAGATGTTCCGCACGATGCTGGGGCTGCCGGGAGAGCCGGTGGCGTTCGGGGACAGCTACTCTCTGTCGGACAACCCGATCGAACGGCGCACCTGGCCGGCCGATCCTGCCATCGCTGCCCGTTACGAAACCACAGGCCTGCCGCAGCAGAACTCCGAATTTGCCAGGCTCGATTCCCGGATCAGGGACATTGTGCCCCAGTCGGTGCCGCTGCAACCCGGGGAGAATCCCTTCGGCACGCCCTATGCCACGCGTTCCTCGCACATGTATTTCAACTTCCCCGCCTACAGCCACCTGCTGATGACCGAGTTTCTCGCCCGCGGCGGCCGCTATGAAATGCGCAACCTGCATAGCCCGGCCGATGTGGGCGACCTGCCCGAACGGGTCGTGATCCACGCTACCGGCTATGCCGCGCGCGACCTGTGGCAGGATCATACGGTCATCCCGGTGCGCGGACAGACCGGCTGGCTGGTACCGCAACCGGGGGTCAATTATTCCATCCGTTCGAACAACATGTCGGCCATGGCCAAGGCAGACGGGATCGTGATCATGAACAACAACCCGGATCTTGGCGAAATGCTGGGGGTGGGCGACAGCATGGAACTACCCAACCGCGCGCCAGTGGAGGAAGCCATGGCCAGCCTCTCGCGCTTCTTCTGGCCTGCCGACCAGCGGGGGGCGGCATGAACCGGCGGGCTCTGGCGATTGCCCTGGCGGGCGGACTGGCAATGCTTGCGGCAAGCCCGGCGACCGGCCGCGGCACCCAGAGCGGGGTCTATACGACCGGGCAGGCGGACGAGGGCGCGCGGATCTATGCCGCGCGCTGTGCGATGTGCCACGGGGCGCAACTTGAAGGCACGGTGGAAACGCCGGGCCTGGTCGGAAAGTTCGTGGCCAACTGGGCAGGGCGGCCGCTGGGCAACCTGTTCGCTTATCTGGGGCGCGCCATGCCCCAGAACGCACCCGGCACGCTGTCGCCGGAAGATACCACTGCACTGGTGGCTTTCATCCTGCGTGCCAACGGAGCGCCAGCGGGAAGCCGTCCGCTTTCGCCGGACGCAGCAGGTCTCGGGCGGATCGATTTCGAAGCCGCTTCGCTGGCCAGATGAGCCTCAGGTCCCGCTATGACGCAATGGACCATCCCGGGGCAGGCCAGACCGACCGGACCGACTAGCCGGGAGATCGACAAAGGAGAATGGATAAACATATAAATCGCAGGCACTTGGCGTTCTTGCCCGAGTGCGATCCCGAAGGTGGTCCGGTGGGTGCGATGTTAAAATGACACAGGCGCGAACCAAACATATGCTGCCTTGCAACATATGATTTTGCGATGCACCATCTGACGCGAATAAGAAGGCATGCCCAAAGGGCGCCAAAGGGTCACATGAACGAACAGGCAGCATCTTCCCAACCGGGCGGTTACAACGCGCCGCAAGTCGCCTGCATCGCAGAAGCGGGGCGCCTGCATTGACCCAGGCTTCCGGCAACCCTGCATTCCCTGCCTTGTCGAAACGGACCTTGCCTGCGTTTTCCCTGCCGCGTCTGCGTGACCATGTTTCCCTGTTGCCGATGGCCTTCGGCCTGATCGTCCTGGCAACCCTGCTGGAAGCCGCCCTGCTGCTGCTGGAGATATGGTGGGGTGGCGGACATTGGGGCAACCACCGGTTCACGCTGTTCGGCCTGCTAGCGGTAGTGATCGCCGTCGTGGTGAGCTATCGCCTGCTGCGTCACCGGATAGAGCAGTTGGCCCAGCTTTCCGGGCAACTTGAAGCGGCCTTGCAGGCCCAGCAGGCGGCCGAGGCGGCAAACCACACCAAGGCGCGCTATCTCGCCAATGTCAGCCACGAGATCCGCTCGCCGCTTAATGCCATCTACGGCTATGCCCAGCTGATCGAGCAGGAGGCCGATGTTCCGCCCAAGGATGCTGCGCGGGTGATCCGGCGCTGCGCCGAACACATGACCACCCTGGTTGAAAGCCTGCTCGACATTTCGCGGCTGGAGAACGGGCTGTTGCGGGTGCGCAGCGAGATTATCCGCCTGCCGGAATTCCTCGACCAGCTGGTGTGGATGATGCGTCCCGCTGCCGAGGCCAAGGGGCTCTCGCTCGAATTGGAACTGCCGCCGCGCATGCCCGAATTCGTGAAGACGGACCATTCCCGCCTGCGCCAAGCCCTACTCAACCTGTTTGGCAACGCGATCAAGTTCACCGAAACGGGCGGGGTAATCCTGCGCGTGGCCTATCGCGGGCAAGTGGCAACGCTGGACGTGATCGACACCGGACCCGGGATTGCGCCCGAGAACCTGGAGCGCATCTTCGACCCCTATGAGCAGGTGACTGGGGTGGAGGGGCACGAAGGCAAGGGGGTAGGCCTCGGCCTGCCCATCACCAAGGCGATTATTGAGATACTCGGCGGCAAACTGGAGGTGGAAAGCGAGCAGGGGCACGGATCCAAGTTTCGCGTCACGCTCATGCTGTCGGAACCGGCCAATGCTCTCGCACCCGAGGCGCCGCTTCGCCGGATCGTGGGCCACGAAGGGCCACAGCGTTCAATCCTGATTGTCGATGACGATCCTGACCAGCGCGATTTCCTCCAGCGGTTCCTTGGTGCTTGCGGGTTCGAAGTGGTCTCGCTGCCCAACGGCGAAACTGCCGAGACGCTGTGCGCCGCACGGTCGTTCGACCTCGCCGTGCTCGACATCTCGCTGCCCGGCATTTCGGGATGGGAGACTGCGGCGCGGATCAGGGGCAGGCTGGGCCAGGGCATCGTTATCGTCATGGCATCAGCCAATGCCCAGGAATTCCACCGGCCCGAATACCACCAGCCGACCCACGACCACTTCCTCGTCAAACCCTACCGGCTGGACGAAATGGCCGAAGCCATCGCGGCGCTGCTCGGCCTGTCGTGGAAGTGGGAAGCATCGGGCGACGCGGCCACCGATCGCGCACCTGCGCCCGGCGGGCTGCCGCGCGCGGCCATGCCGCATGTCGAAAGCCTGCGCGAACGGATTCTTATCGGTCATGTCCGCGGCATCGAAGCGGAGATCGCCATGCTGGCCGAGACCGCGCCCGGCCACGGCCGGCTGGTCACGGCGCTCTATGCGGCGCTCGACGAATTCGACCTTGCCGGGATGGCCAAACTGCTGGAGCGAACATGAGTACCCGAACCCCCGGACATTCCGACACCGTCCTGGTGATCGATGACGAGCCAAGCACCCTGAGCCTGATTATCGACGCGCTTGAAAACGCGGACATCTCGGTGCTGGTCACCACGTCCGGCCCGGCCGCGATCGAGCTGCTCGACCGGATCCTGCCCGATCTGATAATCGTCGATGCGGTGATGCCCGAGGTGGACGGGTTCGAAACCACTGTCCGCATCAAGCGCAACCCGCGCCTGGCCAATATCCCGGTGATCTTCATGACCGGACTGACCGAAAGCGAACACGTGGTCGAAGCCTTCGAGGTGGGCGGCGTGGACTATGTGAAGAAGCCGGTGAACATCAACGAACTGCTCGCCAGGGTGCGGGTCCACATGAACCAGGGGCGGGCGGTCCAGGCCAGCGCGGCCAGCCTCGATGCGACCGGACGGATGATGCTGGCGACCGATGCCACAGGCAACCTGCTGTGGTGTACCCCGCGCGCCGAAGCGGCCATCCTGCGCACCGTGCCCGCCTGGACGCGGCGCGACAGCCTGCCGCCCGAATTGCGTGTGCCGGTGGAGCGCCTCCTCTCGCGCAACGAGATCGGCGGCAGCGTGCGGGTGGAGCAGGACTCGAACGAGGGCAGCGGCGAAGGCTCGCTGGAACTGGTCATGGTGAGTCACTACCGCGACAATGAAGTGCTGATCCGCCTCAACGAGCTCAGCCCGCAGAAGAATGTCCAACAACTCGGCTCCGCGCTGGGCCTGACCGCGCGCGAGGCGGAAGTCCTGCTATGGGTCAGCTATGGCAAAACCACGCGCGATATCAGCGACATGCTCAACATCAGCCGGCGCACCGTGCAGAAGCACCTGGAGAACGTGTTTGTGAAGCTGGGCGTGGAAACGCGATCCTCAGCAGCCGCGATCGCGATTCGCGTTACCGAGCAGTGAAACGAAATGGCGGGCCGGACGCCATCGTCCGACCCGCCATGATGTTTGCCTTGAAGGGCGCTTAGCGGTTCGAAGCGAGCTGGCGATCCGAAGCGCGTGCGATAAGCTGGGCGACAACCGGTTCAAGGTTGGCGGCCATTTCCTGGCGGCAGCGGAAGTCCGGCTTCATGTCGGCATCGAGCCGGTCGCCCGGATTGCAGACGGCTTCGATCTGGCGGGCGATGTCGCGGCGGAACGCGGCAATGCTCTCGGGATCGGAAAAGTCCACGCTGGACGCATCAATCCGGACGGAAACGGCTTCGCGGTCGGCAGCAGTTGCGGCCGTGGCACCGACGAGCAGGCCAGCCGCGATCAGCGGTAACATCAGTTTCATGGGTTCTCTCCTGGAACACGTATATTTGAACGTACGGTACTGTTTTATCAGGCTGGTGCGGATCGGATTGTCCGCTTGGCCTGTATGCGTCTTATGCGCTGAGGCTCAATTAGTCCTGCAGCGGCAGTCGCGCAAGGCATACTACCGAAAAAGTCTGTCCAGAATTGGATGTTTCAATGCTGCAACAGCGTAATGACCATTTTAGGACATTGCCGTATGTTCAAATAATACTTAGAGAGATTCACAATAGAATCATGACAGGAGATGTGGCTTCAATAAATATTAGAATTGTATCAAGATAGACTCAAAATGATACGAGCTTGTCAACGTATTGCGATGTGTCCCCGTGGCTGGAAACGGAAAGGCTTGGCTTCTGGAATTTTGTTTGCCGGCGTAAATACGCCAAATGGCGTATGCGGGCCGCAGGGGCGGACGCGCTCGACTTGGACTTTGGACCAGCGGCACTTATAAAACAGGCTCGCTTCCGAGACCGCGGAATGCTGCTGCATCGCAACAGGAAACGAACGAAAAAATCCACCCGCAACAGGCGATTTCACCGGCAAATGCGCAGTTGGCGGCCTCGAACGGAGCCTATGGCAGTCAATCCTGCGGCGCGCGGGCAGCGATCGCGTCGATCTCGATCAGGAAGTGCGGCCCCACCAGTCCGGCGACCTCGAAGGTCGAACGCGCGGTCGTGAGCGGGTTTTCCTCGGTGCCGAAGAACTCCCGGAAGCCGGCGTTGACCCCGGCAAAGTCCATTACGCCGGTGGCTGGATCGGCCACGACCATCAGCTGCAGCTTGACCACATCGCCCATGGTAAAGCCCTGGGTGGCGAGCACATCGGCGATCTTGGCCAGGGTGGAGACTGTCTGGGCCCGCGTATCGCCCATCTGTTCAAGGCTTGTCACCTCGCTCATCGGCATGGCCGGATCGAGCGGCGAGGGCAGTTGCCCCGAGACATAGATCACATCGGCCCCGGCATTCACCCGCGCCGCTTCAAGGATGATGGCATTGGGATTGCGCTGGATGCGGATCACCTCGCCCTCTGCTGCTGCCGGGACGGTCATCAAGCCTCCCGCCAGGGCGGCAACGGCGGCGGTAGCAAGGGGAAACAGACGGGCCATGGGCAATCTCCGGTTTGGACCGGGATGGGGCGCGGGCGATGCCTCTGCCGTCACCGGAAGGAATGATGCCAAGGGCTAGCATCGGCCCGCAGACACGCTCCCTACGCCAAACGGCGTATGTGCATCAGGCCACCAATGCTCTCGATTGAGGGGGTCGGAACAACGAGTCCGGTTTGGCTCCTCCCGCTGGAAGGTGCCGATAGACAACAACCGGCGGGTAGCCGCCTTCTCCGACTGCATGGGCTCGGGGAAGGCGGCTCAACCCAAAGCCGGAAAGTACCGGGTCCAGGGGGAGGACGACAAGATAAGGGGGTTCCTATGTCGCGCTTCTCGAAGACACTTGCAGTCACATTCGCCGCTTCCACCGCACTTTCCACGGCCCTGGGCGCTCCGGCCCTTGCGCAAGACGCAACGCCGAGTGCCGCCGAGACCGAAGGTGACATGATCATCGTCACCGGTACACGCGCCACCGGGACCAATGCAGCGGAAAGCGCTGCCCCCGTGTTGCTGCTGTCCGATGATGCGCTGAGCCGGGTCGGCCAGCCCAACCTCAACCAGGCGCTGACCCAGCTGGTCCCGTCGTTCCAGGCGCAGACGCAGGGCACCGACATGGCGAGCTTCTCGCTGTCGGCCCGCCTGCGCGGCACCAGCCCGAACCACACACTGGTGCTGGTCAATGGCAAGCGCCGCCACGGTAACTCCATCCTCCAGGTCATCAACGGCGCCTTCGGCGGGTCCGCCGCACCGAGCATCGACCTGATTCTGCCGGACATCGTCCAGCGCATTGAAATCCTGCAGGATGGCGCCGCCGCGGTCTATGGCTCCGATGCCATCGCCGGAGTGATCAACATCATCCTGAAAAGCGATACCCAGGGCGGCACCCTGCGTGCCACGGCGGGTGAATACTTCGATGGTGAAGGACGGACCTACAGCGTCAGCGGCAATTTCGGGATGGAAGTGGGCGATGCCGGCTTCCTTGATATCGCCCTGTTCCACCGCCGCAACGAGGTGACCACGATCGGCGAAGGGCAGTTCTCGGTCTACAACCTCAACGGCACGATCAATCAATCGAGCGGTATCTCCGCGGCCTTCCGCCCGCTCTATCAGAACATCGCCGACAACGACCTGCTCAACGGCATCAACGGCGGCCAACCTGCCTCCAAGCTGACCCTGGGCTTCTACAACTTCGGCTATGAGTTCGACACCTTCGAGGTCTATTCTTTCGGCAACGTGTCCTATCGCGCCGGTGACGCGCTGCAGGGTTACCGCGTACCCAACCGCCTGTGCCGCGACCCGCTTACGGCTACTGCCCAGACGACTGATCCGACCAACTGCTTTGGCAATACGGCTGCCACCGGCCTGGTCCCGCACATCGAAGTGACGCAGGACGAGTTCTCGTTCACCGGTGGCCTGCGCGGGGAAACTGCCGGGGGCTGGAACTGGGACGTGTCGGGCACCTATGCCGAGGACGTGGCCAAGGTCTACACCACCGGTTCTGCCAACGCCTCGCTGTTCGTGGCGACCGGGTTCTCGCCGACCGATTTCTATGACGGCGGGTTCCAGTTCAACCAGTTCGTCGGCACCGTGGATATCGACAAGGAATTTGACATCGGCCTGGCGGGCGGCCCGCTGACTGTTGCCTTCGGTGGCGAGTTCCGCGACGAAAGCTACGAAATCTTCCAGGGCGACGCCGGTTCGCTGTTCGTCGAAGGCGGCCAGTCGTTCCCCGGCTATTCGGCCACCGATGCCGGCAAGATCAGCCGGACGGCTAAGGCAGCCTACCTCAACTTCATCGCCAATCCGGTGGATGACTGGACGCTCGACCTTGCTGGCCGGTTCGAGGACTACAGCGATTTCGGCAGCACGCTGATCGGCAAGATCACCACGCGCTACGATTTCTCGCCCGCCTTCGCCTTGCGCGCCACGGCCAGCACGGGCTTCCGTGCCCCGTCACTGCAGGAATCGGGCTATTCGGCCACCAACGTGGGTCCGACCAGCGCGGTCCTGCAACTTGCTCCCAGCTCGCCGGGTGCGACCAGCGCCGGGTTCGGGGCGCTTGGACCGGAAGAATCGGTCAACTTCTCGGCTGGCATGGTGCTGCGGCCCGTGCCGCGCCTGGTAGTCACGCTGGATGGCTACTACATCAAGATCAACGACCGGATCGTGTCGTCCGGCGCCATCCAGGGCCAGCAGAACCAGCCGATCGGTACGCCGGGCGTTCCGGTGCTGACCCCGCTGATCAACGGGCTGACGCCGTTCGAACTGGTCAACAATGCCATCATCGCCAGCGGCAAGCAGCTTGACCCGACGGTGCTGGAATCGGGCAGCCTGTCGATCCAGACCTTCACCAACGGGATCGACACCCGCACCCTGGGCTTGGAATTCTCGGCCCGCTATCCGGTGGACCTGTCCTTCGGTTCGCTCGACCTGACGGCCAGCGCCAACGTCAACGAGACCAAGGTGACGGACAGCTCGGCACTGGGTACCTTGTGGACGGTTACTGCCGAAGACGTGATCGAGAATGCCAGCCCGACATTCCGCGCCAACCTGGGTGGCTTGTTCGAAACGGGAGCGTTCAGCGCCAACCTGCGCATGAACTACTATTCGGCAACCACCCAGCTCGTCAGGCCGAACGCCTTCTCGACAACGCCGCGCCCGATCCTGGGCACATTCTACGAGGCGACAGTAGGCGCGGCGGCGATCTTCGATCTCGAGCTGGATTACGACATCACCGACAACTTCACCATCGCGATCGGTGCCAACAACCTGTTCGACAAGCGGCCGCCGGTGCCCGATTTCGTGGCCGACTACGATCCTGCCAATCCTTCCACCGGATGGCTCTCGGGTCGCTCGCCCTATATCAACAACAACGGCGCCCACAACGCACCGCTGAACTTCGGGCCCTATGGTAGCAACGGCGGATATTACTACGCCCGCGTGACGGTGAACTTCTGACGAACCGGGGCGGGGGTGGCCACCATCCCCGCTCCCCAAACTGCATCCAAGACCAACAGGAGCCCAGCCCATGCACAAAATTCTCGCCCTTTCCGCTCTTCCGGCAGCCCTCCTGCTTTCGACCGGCTGCGCTGCAGCGCAGGAGGCACCCGAAATCGAGCGCGTTTACAGCAGCCCCACCGCGCGCATCGCCAGCCTGGCGATGGTCCCGCCGGGCAGCCAGATCGTGTTTGTCTCGGGCACGGTGCCGGCCCCGCTCGATCCCGCCAATCCCGATGATCTGGGCGATACCCGCGCGCAGACACTTTCGGTGCTCAACCGCATCAAGGCTTCGCTAGAGTCCCAAGGGATGGGGATGGGTGATCTGGTCAAGCTGACCGTGTTCCTGGTCGGTACGCCGGAAACTGACGGGCGGATGGATTCGGCTGCCATGAACGAGGTGTTCGCCACCTTCTTCGGCACGCCGGAGCAGCCCAACCGTCCGACCCGCTCCACCATCCAGATCGCGGCGCTGGGGCGGCCGGGCATGTATGTCGAGATCGAGGGCATCGCAGCTATCGCTCCCTGACCGTTGGCAAAAGCGACGCGACGCGCAGCGGAATAGTACCGGCATCGGGGGCTTTGGCCCTGACAGGATCAGCATGACATCTTCCTTCGATCCTGCCCGTCAACCGGGCGGCAATTCCCTTTGCGCTGCCACCTGTTGCCTGATGCCGCTGGTGTTGCTGCTGGCGGCACCGGCGGCGGCGCAGACGAGCCCGGCCGAAGACAACGCGGTTGTGAATGCCGACGATGCCTTCGGCCAGTCGGTCGGCAACGAGCGCGGGGGTCTGTACGACAGCAACGACGTGCGCGGCTTCTCTCCGGTCGATGCAGGCAATGGCCGGATCGAAGGGCTGTACTTCGTGCAGGCTTCCGGGCCCGGCGGGCGGGCCATTTCGGGCAACATGATCCGTGTGGGCCTGTCGGCGCAAGGGTATGCCTTCCCCGCCCCTACCGGGATCGTCGATTACAGCCTCTACAGCAATTTCGGCGTCCTCGGCGGCCGTGTCAGGCTGGAATACGGCCAGTACGGTTCGCCCATCGCGCTGATCGATGGCAGGCTGCCACTGGGGCCGGATGCCGGTGTCACCTTTTCCATCAACCTGCGCGAACAGGAACGGCACGAAGGGGGCAGGGCACAGAATACCGGATTTGGCGGCACGGTGGCCGTCCGGCCATGGGAAGGCGCGCAGATTATCGCCTTTGCCTCGGAATTCCGCTTTTGGGATGATCCCGCCGCCCCGGTAGTCTTTCCTGACGGCGATTTCCTGCCGCCCGAGTACCGGCGGCGTGAACTGCTTTCCCAGCCCTGGGCCCTGCGTGAAAACATCAACCAGGTGTTCGGCGCGGTTGCCAAGCTTCCCTTCGGCGAATGGCAGGTGGATGCCGGGCTGTTCCAGTCAGGCCGCGACATACCGGAAACCTATTCCGACCTGTTCACCCGCCTCCGCGCAGATGGCACCACGCCTGCCCGCATCATCGTGGCCGACGGCAACAACCACGATGATGTTACATCGGGCGAACTGCGGTTGACGCGCAGCATGGTCACCGGCCGGGTGGCACACAAGCTGATGTTGAGCGCGCGGGGACGGCAGGGTGAGCGGCAATTCGGCGGGCAGCAGCGGATCAACCTGGGCGAAAGCACGCTGCTGGCCCGCGACATTCGCGAACGGCCCGCGATCGCGCTGGGGGCGGAAAACATCGATCGCGTGCGCCAGGGCAGCATCGGCCTGGCCTGGAGCGCAACCACCCCCGGGAGCTTCTCGCTCGATGCCTCGATCACCCAGTCCACCTATCGCAAGGAAGTGGATTTCGCCGCCATCGGGCGTGAGGACGTGGCGATCCGCGACAATCCGCTGACCGCCAGCCTCACCGGTTCGCTGTTCCTGACCCGCGACCTGGTGCTTTACGGCGGCCATGTGCGTGGGTTCGAGGATGCCGTGGTGGCACCCGACATTGCCGTAAACCAGGGCGATGCGCCGCCAGCGCTGCGGACGCGGCAGACAGATCTGGGGCTGCGCTATGCCTTCCCGAGCGGTATCCGGCTGGTGGCCGGGCTGTTCTCCATCGACAAGCCCTACTTCAACCTCGACCCGGGGCAGGTCTTCCGCGAACTGGGCTCCAACACCAATCGCGGAGTGGAACTGAGCCTGACCGGCCAGGTGGTGCCCGGGCTCAATATCGTCGCTGGAGCGGTATTGCTAGATTCGCGGATCAGCGGCTTGCTGGTGGATTCAGGGCAGATCGGCAGCCGGCCTGTCGGCTCATCCCGCCGCCGCATCATCTTCGATGCCGACTGGCGGCTGGACGGCGGGAATAGTCCACTGTCGTTCGACATCAGCGTGAACAGCCGGGGTTCGCAAGTCGCAAATGCGCCCGGAACCCTGCTGGCACCCGGCAGTGATATCATCGATCTGGGGATGCGCTATCGTTTCGACTTGGCGTTTGCCAATCTCCTGCTGCGGGCGCAGGTGAACAACGTGACCAATGCCTACAGCTGGAATGTCACGTCGAGCGGGGGCTTTGTCTATCGCCCGCGCCGTCATGCCAGCATCGCGCTGATAGCGGATTTCTGACGCGGCGCGATCCACAACCGGCTGGGCGGCAGGCAATGCGCCTCAACGAAGCGCGGCGATTTCCGTGGGCGAGATCGGGCCGGGATAGTCGTTGCCGAAATTGGTTCGCACATAGTTGACCACGTCGGCGATCTGCTGGTCGTCCAGCATGTCGGCCATCGGCGGCATGCCGTTCATGCCCTTGACGACGATGTAGGCAGGGTAGCGGCTGCCGAGCAGGCGGGGGTTATTGGCGAGCGCCGGGTAGAATCCCGCTCCGACGGCGCCCATGGCATCGGGCATGTGGCAGGCGGCGCAGACATTGGCATAGACGTCCGCGCCCGTCGGGCCGCTGATCGTGGTGGAGGCGGCGGTGCTGTCGGCATCTGCGCCGACAGGAGAGGCAGGAGCCGTCTGTGCATCCGCACCGGCAGCGAGTGCGCCGCTCAGTGCCAGGGTGACGGCTGCAAGTGCGGCGAGCGGAGTCTTGGCTGTCATAGCGGTTATCCTGCCTGGACGCGTTGATGGAGCCGCTCGATCACATCGAGCGAGGAGGTAATCGCACCTTCGATCCAGCCGCCGATGTACGAGGCGTGCTCGCCCGCCACCATGAAGCGGCCATCGATCTCGCACAGGTTGCGATAGTGGGTGGCGCGGCTTTCCTCGCTCCACATGCCGAAGCAGCCCAGAGTCCACGGCACGCGGTGCCAGCCGACGGAAATGCCGTTCATGAACTCTTCCCGATATTGCGGGTGGATCTGCGCCCCCCAGTCCACCGCACGCTGCACCCGCTGGGCGGGTGACTGGCCGGTCAGTTCATAGGACATGGCCCCGCCGGTATAGGCCCCCAGCAAGACGCCCGGCCCGCGCGAACCATAGCCATAGCTGGGATAGGAAATCTGGCTGATCGGCAGGTTGGTGCTGGTGATGCCGCCAAAGATCTGTTCGTCCTGCTCCCAGAAGCGGCGCTTGAATTCCAGCCCGATCTTGACGCTGGGACGATAGGGCACGGCCTTGATGGCGGCGGCCAGCGGAGCGTTCACGTTGAGCGGGATCTGCGCCAGGACAGAAAGCGGAATGGTGCAGATGCAATAGTCTGCCCGCGCGCTCAGCCGCTCCTCGGTGCGGGTATCCATATAGTCCACCGTCACACCGCTATCGTCCTGGCTGATGGCGGTGACCTTGGAATTGAGCCTGATGAGGTGGCCTACCGCCCGGTCGAACCCGGCAGCGATCTGGCCCATGCCGCCGACCGGCTGGAAGATTGCGTGCTGGTGTTCGTTGCTGAGATGGGTGCCGATGTTGCGCCACATGCCCGATTTCAACACGGTGGAGATGTCGAGCGGATCGGACGGGATCGGTTCCGCAGTCAGGCCGCCGCCGGGGCCCTTGCTCCACCCGCGCCGCCGGGCAGATTCCGCGCTTCTGACATAGCGCATATTGCTGTCGAGCGCGCCCCACGAACGCAGAGATTCCAGCAGGATTTCGGCATCCTCTGCCGTAACCGCATCGTTCAGCGCGTTCTGGTTGACCGCCTTTGCCAGCAGTTCGGAGACATGGCCGTAATAGTCGGCCTGGATGGTCTTGTAGCGCTGTGGTTGCCCGCCGAAGGCGGAGGTGGAGTGGAGATAGGCGTTGTAATTGTTCTGCTGGAAGGGTTCCAGCGCCACGCCCAGTTCCTGGCAATAGTGGATCAGCCCGCCATGCTCTGTCGGGATGCGCCAGGGGCCGGGGTTGATGTAGTTGCCTTCCGCAAACTCGCAGGTCTGCGTGGCACCGCCCAGTTCGGTAAAGGTGTCGCCGCCCTTGATGGTCCAGGCGCGCCCGCCGACGCGGGGGTTGTATTCGAGGACTTTCACCTCGTAGCCCGCACGGCTCAGTTCCAGCGCCGCGACCATCCCGGCCACACCCGCGCCCAGCACCAGAACCGACTTGCCCTTGGCCCCGCCGTCCAGCTTGATCGGTCCGGTGAAGGTGGATGCGTGGGCCTGGTTGAGGGGGGCCATGGCCATCAGCATGGCGCCGGCCCCGGCAGACTTGCCGATGAGCGAAAGCAGTTCGCGTTTGTTCATCGCGAAGCCGGGTGCGAATTGCGGTGTATCAGTCATGCGCCCGTCCTTAGCCGTGGCCCATGGTCTGCCTGGTCAGGCGGCAGATCTTATCGGGCGGCTCCGGCAATGTCGGATTGCGCGGGCAGCAAGGGCATACGCTATTTGGCTTATTCCCGGCCTGCCAGCCTCAGCAGAGCAGCTGCGTGAGTCTCGGCTGCATGGTGCATTTCGGCGTCGAGCCGGCGGTAGGCATCCAGCACCTCGCGGCCCCGGCGGGTCAGCACCGATCCGCCATGAGCCGGGCCGCCCTTCGCCGTCTCCACCACCGCGCCGCCCCAGTGGCAGTTGAGCACGTCGATCATGTCCCGCGTGCGGCGATAGCTGATGCCGAGATCGCGACCGGCGGCGGAAATCGATCCCGTGCGTTCGACCGCTTCGAGCAGGTCGGCCTTGCCGGGGCCAATGGCGATTTCGTCCCCCACCAGGATCTGCGCCTTTACTTTCAGGCGGGGGGCGGGCGGCGTGGTCATGGACCTGCACTTATCATTGGAAGCGGCGTTGCCAAACAGCTTGCATGATGCGGGTATTCCGGCATAGCGATGTATATGCAAGCGCATATCGCTTCCTGCAGGATCGTTCGATGATACCCTTGTCCGCCCGGCGCCGGCTCGCGCTCCTATGCTGCGTGCTGTTGTCCGCTTGCGGCACCAGCCCTGACGATAGTGCGCGCGTTGCCGCTGCCTCGGACTTGCGGTTGGCCCTGACGGAGGTGGCGGCCGCGTTTGAGAGCGAGACCGGGCACGAGGTGGACCTGGTGTTTGGCTCGTCGGGCAACTTCTTCCAGCAGTTGCAGCACGATGCGCCGTTCGACCTGTTCCTTTCGGCGGACGAGCAATATGTGCTCGATCTGGCAGAGGCCGGGAAAACGCGGGACCGGGGGCGTCTCTATGCCGTAGGTCGCCTTGCGCTTGTTGCGCCCACAGGCTCGCCCCTGCAACTCGATCCGCAGCTTCAAGGGCTGCGCCAGGCCGCTGCAAGTGGCCAGATCGAACAGTTCGCCATCGCCAATCCCGACCACGCGCCATATGGCCAGCGCGCCCGCGAAGCGCTCGAACACGTGGGCTTGTGGGACGAGCTGGAGCCAAGGCTCGTAATGGGCGAAAACGTGTCGCAGGCTATGCAGTTTGCTGTGACCGGCGGGGCGCAAGGGGGAATCGTCGCCCTGTCCCTGGTAAACGATCCGGCGCTGCAGGGAAAAATCGACCACGTGGTGATCCCCGCCGACTGGCACCAGCCCTTGCGCCAGCGGATGGTGCTGATGCGTGATGCCGGGCCGGTGGCCGAACAGTTCTATCGCTATCTTTCAGGCGACGAGGCACGGCGCATTTTCGAGCGCAGCGGTTTTACCCTGCCCGATGGAGCAGGCTGACACATGGACTGGCAGGCCCTGATCCTGGCGCTGCAACTGGGGGCGGCAACGGTGGCGATTCTGCTGCCGCTGGCCCTGCTGCTGGGGCGGTGGCTGGCCTATGCGCGGTTTCGCGGCAAGGCGCTGGCAGAGGCGCTGGTGATCCTGCCGCTGGTGTTGCCTCCCACAGTGATCGGGTTCTACCTGCTGGTCGGCCTGGGTCCGACGTCGCCCATTGGAATGGCGTGGCGCAGTGTCTTCGGCACCAACCTGGTGTTCACGTTCGAAGCGATCCTCATCGCCTCCGTCATCGTCAACCTGCCCTTTGCCGTGCAGCCGGTCCAACGGGCCTTCGAGAGCGTCGGGACGGACTTGCGGGACGCTGCGGCGACCTGCGGCCATTCGCAGTGGCAGGCATTCCGGCGGATCGAACTGCCGCTGGCCTGGCCCGGCGTGGTGACAGGCGCAGTCCTCACCTTCGCCCACACGCTGGGCGAATTCGGCGTGGTGCTGATGATCGGCGGGTCGATCCCCGGCGAGACACGCACCTTGTCCCTGTCGATTTATGACCGGGTGCAGGCCTTCGACATGGCCGGGGCCAATGCCATGGCACTGCTGCTGATGGGTGTATCGCTGGCGACAGTGACCGCTACTTTCTACCTTGCCAGAAGGGTTCGCCCGCATGGCTGACGGTTTGCACATCAGCTTGCGGCAGGACGCGCCGATCATGCTGGATTTCGATCTGGCGGTTCCGCGCGGGCGGACGCTCGCGATGGTTGGTCCGTCGGGCGCGGGCAAATCCACCGTGCTGCGCGCGATTGCCGGGCTGCACCATCCGGCGGCAGGCGCGGTCAGTTGCAATGGCGAGACCTGGTTCGACAGCGCGAGCGGCGTGGACCTGGCGGCCAAGGACCGCAAGGTGGGCTTCGTGTTCCAGTCCTACGCCCTTTTTCCGCACCTTTCGGCAGCAGCCAACGTGATGCAGGCCATGCTCGATCTGCCGGCTGACGAGCGAGCCGAACAGGCCGCAGACCTGATGGCCCGCCTGGGCCTGGCCGGCCTTGAGCATCGCAAGCCAGGCCAGATCTCTGGCGGGCAGCAACAGCGCGTTGCCCTGGCGCGGGCGCTGGCGCGGCGGCCGGAAGTGCTGCTGCTGGACGAGCCGTTTTCTGCCGTGGACCATCCAATCCGTCGCCTGCTGCACCGCTCGCTGGAGCAGGTGCGGACCATGTCGAATATTCCCATCGTGCTGGTCACCCACGATATCGCCGATGCAGCCCGGGTGGCGGATGACCTGTGCTTCATGCAGCACGGCCGGAACGTCGAGACGGGTCCGGTCATTGATCTGCTGGACCGGCCGACCTCGCTACTGGCGCAATGGATGGACCACGAAGAAGCCTGACAGACCGGTCCGCATCTGTCATGGGGCGCTCATCCGCATATACGAACATGGCCACGACCATACCAACGAACATACCAAAGGGACGATGATGAAGGGTTACAAGGAACCGGGCTTTCAGGACCGGGCAACGGCATCGGCACGGGCCAAGGAGAAGGCGCTCGCCAAGCTGAAGGCCGCTCCCGTGCTCGACGAAGCCACCATCGCGGCCCGTGTGGCCCGCCAGGCCGAGAAGGAGGCCAAGGAGGCTGCCAAGCGCGAAGCTGCCCGCCTCGCCCGCGAACAGAAGCAGCGCGAAGCCGAGGAAAAGATCGCTGCCGCCCTGGCCGAGGAAGCCGCAGCCCAGGCCGAGGAGGAGGCCGCACAGGCGGCCCAGCCGACCGAGGAAGAACGCAAGGCCGAACGAGATGCCCGCTATGCCGCGCGCAAGAATCGCAAATCGGGCAAGTCCCGCTAGGGGAGCCATCTGCGCTTCTCGGGTTGGCCACGGTTGACGGGTCGGTCGGGCATCCTATGCTGCAGTGCAATGCTTAGTGTTCCCGATCACCTGAAACCTCCACCGCCGCTGGCGGACCTGATCCACGCCGGACCGTTTTCCCTGTTCCTCGATTTCGACGGAACGCTGGTCGAGATCGCCGACACGCCCGGTTCCATCGCGGTGCCCGACCTGCTGTCTGCGCGACTCGATGCGCTGTCTGACCGCCTCGGGGGCCGCCTGGCGCTCGTCAGCGGGCGCGGGATCGAGGATGTGGAGCGCCACTGCGGGACTATCGCCGTCGCCATTGCCGGGTCGCACGGCGCGGCGCGGCGCATGGCGGGCGGCGAAGTGGGCGGAGCCGCAATGGTGCCGGTGCCTCCTGCCGTGGTTGCCCAGATCGAGGCCTTTGCCACGGCTCACGAAGTCGGCTTCGAGCGCAAGCCACATGGCGCTGCGCTCCATTCCCGCGAAAACCCGGCGCGTGAAGATGAGTGCCTGGCATTCATGACGTCGCTGGCCGAGCAGCACGGCCTCGCCATCAAGCGCGGCAAGATGGTGGTCGAATTGGTTCACCCCGGTGTCGACAAGGGGGCGGCGGTGGAAGCCTTCATGGCCGTTGCACCATTTGCGGGATCGACGCCCGTGTTCGTGGGCGACGACATTACCGACGAGGATGGCTTTGCCGCCTGCGAACGGCTGGGAGGCTTCGGCATTTCCGTGGGGGAACGCAACAGCGCGCTCGCCCGTTACAATCTGGCGGATACCGCCGCAGTTCAACATTGGCTCCAACTTTGACCATCCCTGAAAAAAGCGAAGCCCAGAGCCTTGAGCTGTGGCCCATCGGAAACTGCCAGGTCTCCGGCCTGATCAACCACGACGCAGGCCTCGTCTGGGGCTGCATTCCGCGGGTCGATGGCGATCCGGTATTCTGTTCGTTGCTCAATGCCGGTGACAGGGAGCGCGGCGTTTGGCGGTTCGAACTGGTCGGCCAGGTCTCCGCGACCCAGCGCTATGTCCGCAACACCCCGATCCTCGTCACCCGCCTCGAGGCCGAGGACGGAAGCGCGGTGGAGGTGACTGATTTCTGCCCCCGGTTCGAACGGTCGGGCCGCATGTATCGCCCGGTGGCTTTCGTGCGCACGGTGCGCCCGGTTGCGGGAACGCCGCGGATAAAGGTGACGCTCAGGCCCATGCGCGACTATGGCGCGCAAGTGGCCGAAACCACCCATGGTACCAACCACGTGCGCTACCTTTTGGGCGACCAGGCCATGCGCCTCTCGACCGATGCGCCGGTGGGCTACGTGCTGGAAGGCCGGCCCTACCGCGTCGAAAGCGACCAGCATTTCTTCCTCGGGCCGGACGAGGCCTTCAGCGGCAACGTGCGGGCCGAACTGCGCGAGATGGAAGACCTGACGCGCAAGTACTGGCAGATCTGGGTGCGCGGCCTTGCCACACCGCTGGAGTGGCAGGACGAAGTGATCCGCTGCGCCATTACCCTGAAACTGTGCCAGCACGAGGAAACGGGCGCCATCGTCGCCGCGCTCACCACCTCGATACCCGAAGCGCCGGGCAGCCAGCGGACCTGGGACTACCGGTTCTGCTGGATCCGCGATTCCTATTACACCGTGCAGGCGCTGAACCGGCTGGGCGCGCTCGACGTACTGGAGAAGTATCTCACCTATCTGCGCAACATCGTCGACAACGCGCAAGGGGGGCATATCCAGCCGCTCTATTCGGTGATGGGCGATGGCGAGTTGCACGAGACTTTCGCCGATAACCTGGCGGGCTATCGCGGCATGGGGCCGGTGCGCGTGGGCAACGCCGCCTATCTGCAGGTGCAGCACGATTGCTATGGCCAGATCGTGCTACCTACGGTGCAGGGCTTCTTCGACCAGCGCCTGCTGCGTATGGCCGATGATCACGATTTCGCCAGCCTGGAGCAAGTGGGCGAGATGGCCTGGGCCAAGCATGACCAGCCCGATGCGGGCCTGTGGGAATTCCGCACCCGGCAGGAAGTCCACACCTATTCCGCGGTCATGAGCTGGGCTGCCTGCGACCGGCTGGCCAATGCCGCCCTGCGGCTGGGCAAGGAGGATCGGGCGGAATACTGGTCTGCCCGCGCTGCCACAGTACGCACCAAAATAGATGCGGAGGCCTGGGTCGATACGTCCGATGGCGGCCACTATGGCGCCAGCTTTGAAAGCGACTATTTGGATGCCAGCCTGCTGCAGCTGGTCGAACTGCGCTATCTTGCGCCAGACGATCCACGCTTTGTGTCCACCTTCAACGCGGTTGAACAGGCGTTGAGGCGGGGCGAACACATGCTGCGCTATGCCCAGGAAGACGATTTCGGCGCGCCCGAAACCGCGTTCAACATCTGCACCTTCTGGCTGATTGATGCGCTGGCCCGCTGCGACCGCACGGTCGAGGCGCGCGAGCTGTTTACCACCATGCTGGGCCATACCACCCGGTCGGGCCTGCTGTCCGAAGACATGGACTTCGAGACGGGCGAGTTGTGGGGAAACTTTCCCCAGACCTACTCATTGGTGGGAGTGATCAATTGCGCAGGCCTTTTGTCGCAAAGTTGGAACACCATACGATGATGTGTCCATGAGCAGGCTGGTTGTTGTTTCCAACCGCGTCGCAGTCCCGACAGCGCGCGGGGCGCAAGGGGCTCAAGGTGGACTGGCCGGAGCCCTGCTCGCAGCCCTGCGCGAAGCAGGCGGACTGTGGTTCGGCTGGTCGGGCAAAGAGGCCGAGACACCCTCGGTAGAACCTCATATGCAGGAACACGACGGCGTCACGATGGCGACGATCGACCTCGCCCAGCAGGATATCGATGAATATTACAACGGCTATGCCAATTCCACACTGTGGCCGCTGTTCCACTACCGCCTCGACCTGACCCAGTACGAACGCGATACGGCGATGGGCTATGAGCGGGTGAACGAACTGTTTGCTGACAGCCTTACTCCGCTGGTGCGCGAAGACGACCTCATCTGGATCCACGATTACCACTTGATCCCGCTGGGTGACGGCTTGCGACGGCGCGGGGTGCGCAACCGCATGGGCTTCTTCCTGCACATCCCCTGGCCGCCGACCCGGCTGTTCGTCTCGCTGCCCTATCACGAACGGCTGGTGCAAAGCCTGCTGGCCTATGACGTGATCGGCTTCCAGTGCGACGAATGGCTGGAGAGCTTCCTGCACTATTGCCGCAAGGAACTGGGCGCGACGGTGGACGATGCCACGGGGCGGATCGATTTCGAAGGGCGCACGGTGATCGCGCGGGCCTATCCCATCGGTATCGACTATGATCATTTCATGGCTCAGGGTGATACCGGCGATGCGCGGCAAGCAGCCCAGCGCGTGCTTTCGAGCACCCGTCGCCGCACGGCCATGATCGGGGTGGACCGGCTCGACTATTCCAAGGGCCTGCCCGAGAGAATGGACGGGGTCAGCCGCTTTTTCGATCGACATCCGGAACGGGTGAACGATCTGGTCTTCATCCAGATCGCCCCGCCCAGTCGCGAGGACATCGGGTCATACCAGCAGATCCGCGCCACGCTGGAACAGAAGGCGGGGCAGATAAACGGGGCGCGCAGCCGGATCGATCTGGTGCCGGTGCGCTACGTCAACCAGGGTCATACCACGGCGGAACTGTTCGGTTGCTACCGGGCGTGCAAGATCGGCCTCGTCACCCCGCTGCGCGACGGGATGAATCTGGTGGCCAAGGAATATGTCGCGGCACAGGACCCCGATGATCCCGGCGTTCTGATCCTGTCGCGTTTTGCCGGTGCGGCACAGCAACTGCCCGAAGCACTGCTGGTCAACCCCTACAGCCCCGACGACATCGCCTCGATGATCCAGCGCGCGCTCGACATGCCGCTGGAGGAGCGCAAGGAGCGGTGGCAGGCGATGAACGAGTGCGTGAGGGACTGCAATGTCACCCGCTGGACACAGGAAATTACCCGCGATATCGCCAGTGCGGGCCTAGCCTGACGCCAGCGATCAGGCCTGGAACAACACCTTGGTCGATCCGCTGACCATCATGGCCAGCCGCGCCGCATCCCAGTTGGTTAATCTGACGCATCCGTGGCTTTGCGCCGAGCCGATGGTTTCGGGCGCGGGGGTGCCGTGGATGCCGTAATGCTCCTTGGTGAGGTCGATCCACACCACACCGACGGGGCCATTGGGTCCGGGCGGCAGCTGCTGGCTTTCCTCGCTGTCGGGCACATCCCAGAACAGTTCCGGATCATAGGCAAACGGGGGGTTATAGGCGACGCCGTTGATGCCCCACTCGCCCAAGGGCAGCGGATCGTTGCTGGATCCGGTGGTGACAGTGAACATGGCGACCAGCTTATCGGCCTCGTCATAGGCCTTGAGCCAGCCTTCGGACTCGTCGACTACGATGCGGGTAACCTCGGGCTGGTCGGTACCTACACCCAGCGAGCGCAGGGTATCCAGCCAATCCTTGTTATCGACCGATGCCGCATCGATCCGGTCTGCGCCCACATTGGGCACACGAACCTGCTGTCCCGGGGAGTAGGTCGGCTGCGTTCGGCTGGTTGAAGAGGAAGATGTGGAGCTTGACGCATTACCCGCTCGGGCAGGCTGGCCGCCTGGATTGAGCCGGGCGAGCACCTCGGGTGTGGTGTGGAACCGTTCGGCCAGCTTCTCGGCCATGTTTTCATAGCCCAACCTCGCCATCCCGGCCTGTGCCTCGGCTCCATCGGGAACGGGCGTGAAGCTCACTTCGCTCCAATCGTCGGGTATGGTCACAATGCGGGTTGCCGCGATGTTGTCCCACTGGGCCAGTGCCTGGCGGGTGGCTTCGTCAAATTCGCCGGTCACCGGCAGGCCGCGCGATTCCTGAAAACCGCTGAGCGCGTTGGCGGTGGATTTTCCCGCCTCGCCGTCGATCACTCCCGGCCCAAAGCCCAGCCTCTCCAGCACGACCTGCGCCTGCATCATCGGCCGCTGTTCTGCATCGGCTTGTCCAGGATCGGCACTGGCCGTTGCCCCGGGCGCGGGGTCGATCGAAGCCATGGAATCGGCTCCATTGCTGTCGGCAACGGTCGCAGCTGCAGGCTGGGCATCCTGCTCCTCATCGCCAGATTCCATGGTGCAGGCACCAAGTATCAGGGACAGGGCGGCACTGGCACAAAGCAGGGAAGTTCGCATGAAGGCTCCTTTCCCCGTTCAACGGGGCGGGCGACTGAAAGCTCCCGCGAATGCGGCCTAATATCCCGGTAGTCTCTTGCCGCGCAGCGATGTTCCGGCGGTTTCCCGGGTTCGCGACAAGGCAACTGCACCGACAGCGCAGGCGGCCATCATCACGAAGGCGGGCATCAGCTCGTTGCCGGTCCGGTCGATCAGCCAGCTGTTGAAAGCAGGGGCCGTGCCGCCGAACAGCGATGTCGCGACGTTATACGAAATCGCGAAACCGGCGAACCGCACGTGGGTGGGAAACATCGCCGGGAAGGTGGCGGATATCGTCGCCAATTGCGGCACGTATAGCAGGCCGAGGAGGGCAAAGCCGATGATTGCCCCTACCAGCCCGGTGGACATCAGCAGGTACAGCGGCACCACGGCCACGAACAGGCCGACCAGCGAGAACCACCACAGGGGCTTGCGGCCAACCCTGTCGGACAGGGCGCCGGCAAAGGGCACCAGCACCATCATGAACAGCATGCCGATGATCGGCACCATCAGCGCATCGTCGGCACCGAGGCCGATCCGCCGCTGCAGGTAGGTCGGCATGTAGCTGAGCAGGGTGTAGTTGACGACATTGAGTGCCACGACCAGCCCGCCCATGGTCAGGATCTGCCGCCAGTATCCGGTCAGCAGGTGGCGCAGTTCGGTCGAAACGGCAGGTTCGGTCTCGTGCTGCTCCTCGATCTCGCGGAACACCGGGGTGTCTTCCATTTTCGAGCGCAAATAGAGGCCGATCAGGCCCATCGGCGCGGCCACCAGGAAGGGGATGCGCCAGCCCCAGTCATACATCGCCGCCTCGCCCAGCCAGACCGAGAAGCCCAGCATCAGCAGCGCGCCGAGTGAAAAGCCCGCCAGCGTGCCGAATTCGAGGAAGCTGCCGTAGAACCCGCGTTTGTCGTCGGGCGAATACTCGGCCATGAAAGTCGCCGCGCCGCCATATTCACCGCCGGTTGAAAAGCCCTGGACCATGCGCAGGATCACCAGCAGGGCCGGGGCCCACAGGCCGATCCTGTCATAGGACGGGATAAGGCCGACTAAGAAGGTCGCGACCGACATCAGCACGATGGTCATTGCCAGCACCGTCTTGCGGCCATAGCGATCACCCAGCGGCCCCCAGAAAAATCCTCCCAATGGGCGCACAAGGAACGAGATGGCGAATACCGCCAGGGCGAAGAATGTGGCGTTCTCGAGTTCGCCGGGAAACAGCGCGGCAGAGATATAGACCACGCCATAGGCGTAGATGCCGTAGTCGAACCATTCGGTGGCGTTGCCCAGTGCCGAGGCGGCGATTGCCCGCTTGATAACCGAGGGCGGGGTGGCTTCGGGATGACCGGCCGGGATGTCCTCGCCAATCAGGTGCGTTGCGTGGCGGTCGGTCATGGTTCCTCCTGTTGGTCGGCCTCGGCCGAGGGATCGAGCGCCGCACTCATCGGAGTGGTGCGAGGCAGGATCTGGTAGGTGCCCTGGGCCTCGGCAGGCACCGGCATGGCGCGCAACTGGCGCCACAGGCCGAACAGCAGGGCCAGCGCCCCACAGGCCCCGGTGAACCAGAACAGGCCCGCCGGTCCTGCCAGCGTCAGGGCGCTGGCTGCTGCAATCGGTCCGCCCGCCGCCCCCAGCGAATAGGCCAGCACGAGGCTGGAACTGGCCGACACCCGCTGTTCGGGCGGCAGACGGTCGTTGGCATGGGCCACGCACAAGGGGTAGAGCGCAAAGCTCAGGCCGCCGAACAATGCACCCAGCGCCAGCAAGGGCCAGCCGGGTTCGGTGACAAGGACAATACCCAGGCTGGTGGCGATTGTTCCGGCAAAGGCCAGGACGATTACCCGCCGCCGGTCGAGCCGGTCGGACAGGATTCCCAGCGGATATTGCAGCGCCACCCCGCCCAGGATCACCGCGCTCATGAAAAAAGCGACTTGCGACAGGGTCATCCCGATCCGCTGGGCATAGACTGCACCCAGGGCATAGAACCCGCCCAGCATCAGCCCCGTAATCGTCGCGCCCACCACACCCAATGGCGACACGGCATAGAGCTCGCGGATCTGCGGGCCGGCCACCGGCACAATCGGCGGGGCGTGGATGCGGGTGAGGGCGACTGGTATGGCGGCGAGCGACACCAGCATCGAGGCGACGACGAAGGGCAGCGAAGGCAGGCTGGTGCCGAGATTGAGCAGGTACTGCCCCAGTGCCTGCCCGACATAGAGCGCGATCATGTAGCCCGCCAACACCGTGCCGCGGGTTTCGCTTTCGGCACGCTCGTTCAGCCAGCTTTCCAGGCAGACATACACACCCGCCACGCACAGCCCGTCGATCAGCCGCAACATGCCCCACAGCACCGGATCGCGGTGAAGCGCATAGCCAAGCGTGCTGACCGAGAGCAGCGAGACGAAGGCGGCAAAAGCACGGATATGGCCGACGCTGCCGACCAGCAGTCCCGCTCTCAGCGAGCCGATGATGAGGCCGGCAAAGTAAGCCGTGGCAACCGCGCCGATCACCAGAGCGCTGCTCCCGCCCTGTTCCAGCCGGACGGAAACCAGCGTGGACATGAAGCCGTTGCCCGCCATCAGCAGGAAGATCGCCAACAGCAGGCTACGGACGGGGGCGATTGCCTTCAGCACATTGATAGAGGCGCTGGCGGCGCCTTGGTTCCCGTCACGCGGCGGCGGCGCGCTTGTTTTGCGCGACGACCGGCACCTTCTCCACCAGCGCCCGGTGCAGCGCGCGGGTGGCGTCCTCGAAGTCGTCGCAGGCAACGATGAACTGCACGTCCACATTGCGGATCTGGTGCTGCATGGCGATCATCATCACGCCGGCAGCGTCCAGCGCAGCCAGCGCCCGCGGGACCAGCCCGGGTTCGGAGATGTCGCTGCCGATCACCGCTACGATGGCAACCTTCTGTGCGGTTACCGCTGCGCCGGGAAAGCGCTGTTCCAGGTCTTCCATGACGCGCGGCAGGACTTCGGTGCTGCCCGACAGGTAGTGGGTGATGGTGTTGGCATTTGAGCTTTTGCTGACCACCCAGGCGCCGTGCCGGGTGAGCACTTCCAGGATGCCGCTGTCATATCCCTTCTCGCCCACCATGTCCTGTTCGAAGAACTGCAGCGCATGGACTTCGGGCACGCCGGTGACGATCTCGATGCGCGGATTGTCCGACACATAGTCGCCGCAGATCGTGGTGCCATCGTCCTCGCGGTCGAAGGTGTTGCGCACCACCAGCGGGATCTGCGCCTGACGCAGCCCACGCCCGGCGCGCGGATGGATCGCTTCCATGCCGAGGTTGGCGAGCTGGTCGGCCACGTCGTAATTGGTGCGTCCGATCTTGCGTGCCCGGTCCACGCCGACAAGGCGCGGGTCGGCGCTGGAGAGGTGAAACTCCTTGTGGATCACCGCCTGCCGCGCCTCGGTCAGGACAGCGATGCGCGAGAAGGTCATTTCGGAATAGCCGCGGGCATAGCGCCGCACCATGCCACCCTCGCACCCGGCATAGCCGGTCACGATGGGCATCTGGCTGGCAAGGTCGATCGGTTCCAGCGCTTCGCGGATGCGGTCATCCAGGCTGGCGACATCTTCCTCGGTCCACAAGGTGAGGTCGACTGTGACCGCGTTGACCCCGCGGTCGCGCAGCAGCAGCGCGGTGGAGTGCGCGCTGTGCGCTTCTCCCAGCCCGGCCAGCATCTCGCGCGCGGTGACCAGCTGGTCGGACAGGCGGAAGCGGCCATGGGCGCGCAGGCGGTCGAGATCGTCGAGTACGGCGTTCAGCGCCTCGATCCGGCGGTGGACGAAGCGGTCGGCATGGGCGAGGCTTTCTGACCGGGCGAACATCTCGCCATTGCGCTCGCACATGGCGTGGCGCACCTGTTCCAGCGCGTCCTTCCAGCCTTCGCCGCCCCGCAGGAACCGGGCATAGACGCCAGGTTCGCCGGTCTTCTTGTTCTCCAGCAGCAGGTCGGTCATCCCGGCATAGGCGGAGACGACGAAGATGCGGTTGTACAGCCCTTCGCCGCTGCGCCCGCCGATCAGCACATTGTCGAACAGGGTGGTGGTGGCGGCCATAGACGTGCCGCCGATCTTCTCCACAGTATGGGTCGCAGGTTGGATCGTGTCTGTCATGCAAAGGCCCTTTCGACCTGGGCTGCGCGGGCCAGCGATCCGCTTTGCATCACCAGCGGCTCCACTTCGCGCGCTGCGATGAAATCGGGGCGCGGGCGGGGTGCGGCATAAGGGCGCTCAAGCCGGTTCGACACGGCGTTATAGACCATGAAGGCGTTGGATCGCGGGAAAGGCGTAATATTGCCGTTCGATCCGTGCATCGTGTTGCAATCGAACAGGATTACCGTGCCGGGCTTGCCGGTAGGGGCAACGATGCCGTGCTCGTGCGCCAGCCGTGCCAGGTTCCATTGGTCGGGCACGCCATATTCCTGCTTCTTGAGCGAGCTGCGATAGTGGTCATCGGGCGTTTCGCCGACGCATGTAATGAAGCTCTTGTGCGATCCGGGGATGACCATCAGCGGGCCGTTGTCGGGGGTATTCTCGGCCAGCAGGACCGACATCGACAGGGCCCGCATGCGCGGCATGCCGTCCTCGGTGTGCCAGGTCTCGAAATCGGAATGCCAGTAGAATTCCTTGCCGTTGAACCCCGGCTTGTAGTTGAGCCGGGTCTGGTGAAGATAGACCTGGTCATCCAGCAGGAACGAGGCCACGCCCGCCAGCCGCTCGTCCGCCGCCAGACGCGCCAACAGCGCGCTCTGCCGGTGGATGGCGAAGATCGACCGCACCTCGCTGCCGCCCGGCTCGGTAATCACTGTTTCGGGGTCAAGGCTGGACGGATCGGCCAGCAGTTGGCGCGTCTCGTCCTGCAGGGCGACGACCTCGTCGGCAGCGAACAGGTCTTCGAGCACCAGGAAGCCCTGGCTGTCGAAATGCTCGATCTGGGCCTGGCTGAGCGGGGCACTTTCTCTCCACGCGGCGCGGGCGACCGGCTCCTGCCGCGGCAGGACCTCGGGCTCGGACTTGCAGCGGGATGGGTAGATATCTTGCATGGGGTACTCTTGTCAGCTGGCAGTAGCGGGTTCCGGTTCGGGTGCGGGATAGGCGCCGTCGGCATCGTGGACCTCGCGGCCGGTGACCGGCGGGTTGAACACGCAGGCGGTCAGGATATCGGTTTCCGGCCGAACCACGTGGCGGTCGTTCTCGTTCAGCGCATAGAGCACGCCGGGCTTCAGCTCGTGCGTCTCGCCGGTGCCCAGGTCCTCGATCGTTCCGGTGCCCTTTAGCACCATCACGGCTTCGAGGTGATGCTTGTAATGCATCTTCAGTTCGCTGCCGGCCTTGAGCGTGGTGAGGTGGAACGAGAAGCCCATCCCGTCATCGCCCAGGATCAGACGGGCGCTTTCCCACCCGTCCGACTTGACGTTGCGGTCGCTGCGGCGAATTTCCTTCAACTTGCGGATAATCATGGTGTTATTCTCCAAAATGGGGATCAGGCGGCCTTGCCCAGGGCGGGGGCGCGGGCCGGGACAAGTTCGGTGCGGACGGCGCGTTCGAGGATGGTCAGGCCCTGTTCGAGCAGGTCGTCCTCGATCACCAGCGGGGCCAGTACCTTGACGATTTCTCCATGTGCGCCACTGGTCTCGATAATCAGGCCCGCATCGAAGCAGGCGCCGGTAATGGCATCGGCCGCTTCGCCCGAACCCACGTCAATCCCACGCATCATGCCGCGTCCACGAGTGGTAAGGCCGTGTTCGGTGGCCATTGCATCCAGCCGCTTGCCGAGCAGGTCGCCGCGCCGCTTGATGTCACGGGCGAAGTCGTCACTGGCCCAGAAGTGGCGCAGCGATGCCGTGGCGGTAACGAAGGCGTGGTTGTTGCCACGGAACGTGCCGTTGTGCTCGCCCGGCGACCACACATCGAGGTGCGGACGGAACAGGGTGAGGGCAAAGGGCAGGCCCATGCCCGACAGCGATTTTGCCAGGGTGACGATATCGGGCACAATGCCCATGTCCTCGAAGCTGAAGAACGATCCCGTCCGGCCGATGCCTGCCTGGATATCATCCACGATCAGCAGCGCGCCGTGCTTGCGGGCAATCTTGGCCATGGCGCGCACCCATTCGGGGCTGGCGGTGTTGAGCCCGCCTTCGCCCTGCACGGTTTCCAGCAGGATCGCGGCCGGGGCATCAAGGCCGCTGGACGGATCGGACAGGCGCTGGTCGAGCAGTTCGGCAGTATTCACGTCCGGCCCGAAATAGCCGTCATAGGGCTCATGGCTTACGTGGCTGAGGGGCACACCCGCGCCGCTGCGCTTGCCGGCATTGCCGGTGCAGGCCAGCGCGCCCAGCGTCATGCCGTGGAAGCCGTTTGTGAAGGCGATCACCATCTCGCGCCCGGTCACCTTGCGCGCCAGCTTGATCGCGGCTTCGACCGCATTGGTGCCGGTGGGACCGGTGAACATGGCGCGGTAATCGAGCTTGCGCGGCTCGAGGATCACTTCCTCGAAGGTGCGCAGGAAGTCCTCCTTGGCATCGGTATGCAGGTCCAGCGCGTGTGTCACGCCATCGGCCTCGATATAGTCGAGCAGGGCGCGCTTCATCACCGGGTGGTTGTGGCCATAGTTGAGCGAGGAACAGCCTGCCAGGAAGTCGAGATAGCGGCCGCCGTTCTCGTCATGCAGCCATACGCCCTGCGCCTTGTTGAACTGACGCGGCAGGCTGCGCGAATAGGAGCGGACGCCGGATTCGCGACGGTCATAGATCGCAGTGTCGGGAGCCTGATTGCTCGGCTGGGGGGAAGTGGTCATGGGAGGGGTCTCCGTTGTACTTTGGAAAAAGGGGTTCAGGCGGTGGGCAGTGGCGCGATCCGCGCTTCCCACTCGGTGTCGTGCGCGCCGCCGAAGTGTTCATCGCGCTCGAACCGCAGGGCGCGGGTCAGCGTGGCGCCGTGGCGGCGGGCAAAGGCCTCGAACAGCGCCCATGAGGCGGCGTTATCGGCGGTAATCGTGGTCGTCAGTGCCGTGGCATCGGCCAGCCCGGGGCGCTTCACCAGTGTATCGAGCATTTGCCCGGCCAACCCCATGCCGCGCGCCTTGGCGGACACGGCAACCTGCCAGATGAACAGGGTGTCGGGAGCCGAAGGCGGGCGATAGCCGGATATCCAGCCCAGCAGGTCGCCATCGCGTTCCGCCAGGATCGATGTATCGGCGAAATCGCTGCACTGGAGCAGGTTGCAATAGGCCGAATTGGTATCAAGCGGCGGGCAATCGGCAATCAGCCGTGTGACGCTTGGCCCGTCTGCCGCAACCGGGGCGCGGAGCCGCAGTTGGCCAACAGCCTCGCGAGAGGCAGGATCCGCAATGTCGGTCGCGTTCTGGTCGGCAGATTGTCCTTCCAACATTTGATTAAACTTGTGCCCCTGATCCTGTGTCTAGCTCGGTGAAGTGCCCGCGTAATGTAGTGCTTTGGCCTTGTTTGACAACCCCACGGGGTGTCTGGGCGGAAAAACTAATTCCAAAATCGTAGCATATAATTGCGCAGTCCGCGCTTGGTTCCGCTCTGTTGGCAAATCGTCCGGGCGGTCCCCGCAAGAGGCGCGGCGGTAGGTATCGAGGAGGTCTTGGCGGGCGCGTGCGGGCCGCCTAGACATGGGGGCATGGAGCAAACCCTGACCATTCCTGCCTTGCGCGCGCTGCGGCGTATCCTGCGGGCATCCGACCTCGGCAACCGGCAACTGGCTGCCGCCACCGGGCTCGCCCCGTCGCAATTGCTGGTGCTGCAGGAAATCGCCGATCGCGGGCAGACCACGCCCACTGCCCTGTCGGCCGCGCTGCAATTCAGCCAGGCGACGATCACCAACATCTGTGACCGGCTTGTAGCCATGGGCCTCGCCACCCGCGAACGCGGAGCAGAGGACAAGCGGCGGATCCTCCTGTCGGCCACGCCTGCCGGGCGGGAGGCTATCGAAAACGCGCCAGACCTGCTGCAGGCGCGCTTTACCGAGCAGTTCGGCGTCCTGCCGCAGTGGGAGCAGGCCATGATGCTGGCAGGCCTCGAACGGCTGGGTGACGTGCTCGGCATTGCTGCCGTGGATGCCGCGCCCCTGCTCGATTCCGGGGTGATCGACCGGCCTGCAGGCAGTGGCGGCTGACCACTACCCACAGCGTTCTGTGCCGCCGGGGTGCGCAACGGTTTGCGATATGGTCTAACCGCCGCCATCCATAGGGGAGGGGTGCCGCGTGGAAATTCTGCTGATTATCGCGCTTGGCGTGGTAGCCTACCAGTTGTGGCAGCGTGTCACCGCGCTCGAAGCGCAACAGCAGGGCAATCGCGACCTAGACTGGCTGGAACAGCGCCTCGCGCGGGTAGAGGCGCAGTTGCAGGCCGGGCAGCCTGGCGAAACTGCGGTCGCCACGCCCAAGACAGTTGCGATGCCGGAGCCAGCACCTGAACCCACGCCCGATCCTGCACCATCACTTTGCGCTCCGCGCCCCGCGATGGCCCGCAAGGCCGAGCCGGAGCCTGGTGCGGTGCTTGAGGAAGTTGCCCTTCCTCCAATGTCTTTCGCCAGCCGCCTGGGGTTCGATTTCGAGGACTTGTTCGGCCGCCTGCTGCCGATCTGGGCGGGCGGGATCACCCTGGCCGTCGCGGGCTTCTTCATCGTGCGCTATTCGATCGATGCCGGACTGCTGACGCCGGAGGTGCGGGTATTCCTCGGCTTTGCTTTCGGGCTTGGCCTGCTGGCAGCAGCCGAAGCGGCTTACCGGTTCGAGGAGCGGGTGGCCGATCCGCGCGTACGGCAGGCGCTGGCGGGCGCGGGGATCGCCACGCTCTATGCCAGTTTCTACCTTGCCGGGACGATGTACGGCCTGATCGGCCCACTCGCCGCATTTATCGGCCTCGCCGCTGTGACCGCTGCCGCAATCGCCCTGTCGTTCCGCTTCGGCATGCCGAGTGCCGTGCTGGGTCTGGTCGGCGGGTTTGCCGCGCCATTGCTGGTCGGCGGGGACGAGGCCAACGTGCCGCTGCTCACTACCTACCTTGCGCTGGTGACCGGCGGGCTGATGGTGACATCGCGCCATCGCCGCTGGGCCTGGATGGGGCTAGCAGCGCTGGGCGGCGGGCTTGGCTGGGGCCTGCTGCTGCTCGGCATGGATGGCAGCCCGGGTGATACCCTGGCCGTGGGCCTGTTCCTTCTGGTGCTCGGCGTGGCCCTGCCGCTGTGGGCCATGCCTGACATGGGCCGCCACAAGTGGCTGGTGGAAAGCATCGCTGCCGCCATCGCCGCGATCCAGCTGGCCGCATTGATCAATGCGGCGGGCCACAGCCTGTTGTCGTGGGGCCTGTTCCTGCTCTTGGCGGCCGCGCTGGCCCTGCTCGGCTGGCGCAATGAACCGCTGCGCCGGGCGAGCGGCTTTGCCAGCCTGCTGGTGCCACTGATGCTGTATGACTGGCAGGAGCCGCAGGCGTCCACCTTCGCCCTGGTGGCGGGCAGCTTTGCCGCGATCCTGGCCGGTGTGCCGCTGGCCCTTGCCTGGACGGCGCGGCACAACCGCTTCGACCTGGCGCAATTGTGCGTCGTGGTGCTCGGGCTGTTTGCTGCCACGGCATGGCAGTTCGGCGCATTCGACGACACGGTGCAATGGGGCGTGGGGCTGGCTGCGCTGGTGCTCGCGCTGTTCCCCGCCGCCGCGCTGTGGCGCCTGTGGCCCGCAACCGGCGAGAGGGCGAGCCCCGAAGCGCTGGCACTGGCCCTCACCGCCTGGGCCCTGCTGCTGGCTGGCGGGCTATACCTGACGCCGGCCTGGGCCGCGCCGCTGGTCGCAGGCTCGCTGGGCGCTGGCATGCTGTTGCTGGTACGGGACCGCCGCGATGACGGCCTGCAGGGCATGGCGTGGATCGGGGCTTCCGCTGTCTTCGTGCTGCACATCCTCACTGGCGACGCCCTTGTCGAATTTGGTAGGCTGGCGGGTTTCGAAGCTGGCACGGGCGATGTGTTTGCGGTCCTGCGCTGGGCCGCCGTGGCTGCCTTCTTCGCAGGCCTGTCATGGCGCGAGCACCGCCGCGGTTGGACCCGTGTGGCCGAAGTGCTGGCCGCGTGGTTCGCCTATGGTCTGGCCGCACAAGTCCTGCCGTCCGAACCGCTGGCCTGGCTTGCCGCCGTGGCTGCCATGGCCTGCGCCCTTGCCCTGCGTGAACGGCGCGCGGCGCAGGTGGCATTTGCCGTCATTGCAGGCCTATGGGCCCTGGCTCCCGGCGTGGAATGGCTGATGGGCGCCTTCCCGGGGCTGGCGGGCGATCCGGTGCTGGCGACCCGGCTTCCCGGCGTGCGGGAGACCGCGCTCTACCTGCTGCCTTTCCCAGCGGCGCTGGCCGTTCTGCTTTGGGCCAATGCGGACCGGCTGGACAAGGTGAAAGAGGGCCTGCCGTTGTTGCCAGCGCTGGCCATGGTCGTGCCGGTGCATATCGTTTTCAAGCAGGTGTTCGGCCTGGCTGATTTCGCGGACTTCACGAGCCTCGGCCTGGCAGAGCGGACGGTATGGCAGGTCCTGCTGGCTGGTCTCGCCTTCGCGGCATGGAGCCTGCGCCAGCGGTTTGCCGCAGAGGCACCCTTCGCAGCCGCGCTGGCCATGCTTGCTGCGCTGCACTGGCTGGTGTTCACCCTGCTGCTGCACAACCCGCTGTTCGATGCCCAGGCAGTCGGCCCCGCGCCGGTCGCCAACCTGTTGCTGCCAGCCTATGGTCTGCCGATTGCCGCGCTGCTGTGGTGGCGGGCAAAGCTCGGCCCGGCAGCAGCGCGGCCTGCCCTGCTGATCGACGCGGCGGTGATGCTGCTTGTTACCCTGCTGGCGATCAGCCTGCTGCGGCAGGTGTTCTCCGGCTCGCTGCTGCGAGCCGTGCCGATGGGCCAGACCGAGGACCTGTTGCGCTCGCTGACCGGCATCGTGCTGGCCATCGGCTTCCTGTGGTGGGGCGCGAAGCAGGGCTTGCGCAACTGGCGGCTTGGTTCGCTAGTGCTGATGCTGCTGGCCGTGCTCAAGGTGTTCCTGGTCGATGCCGCCGATCTTGAGGGCCTTGCGCGGATCGCCAGCTTCGTGGCGCTGGGCTTCAGCCTGATCGGGATCGGGTGGTTCTACAGCCGCCAGTTGAAAGCCGCCGCGCCGCCAGCCATCACACCCGGCAGCTGAAGCTTGCCGCATCGGCCGGATCACCGCCGGTATAGCGGGCCACTGCCGGATAGGGGCAGAGCGGGCGCGACATGCCGGGCATCGCCGCGCCGGTTGCCACGATCCGTTCGGGCGCTTCGCCGCGTTCTACCCAGCCGACAATGGCATCGAGCATCTCGAACCGGTCGGTCGCCTCGCCGCCATTGCAGTGGAGCATGCCGGGCACGGTGAACAGCTTGACCGCCTCTGCCGCGCCGGGTCCGGTGGCTTCCAGCATGTCCTCATACCAGCGGGCGATGTGCGGAGTGGCCATGCCCTGGTCCGACATGCCGTTATAAACGATCATCTTGCCGCCCAGTACGAAGGTGGACAGGAAAGGGCTGTCCCCATCGCCCATGCCACCCTGGTGGCGGATCCGGTCGAGCATGTCATCTAGGTCATAGGGCGCGAGCGGGTCCCAGTCCGGATCGGGCGGGGTGAGCTGGAGATAGCGGAACTGGCCGAGGCCGAGCGAACTGTCGGCCGAATTGGGCTGGCCGGTCTCGCTGGTGCCCAGCCGCATCCCGCGCCAGGCGCTGGACGCAATGCCGGTGTCAAAGGTGAACGGGCCGTAGATGTGCTGGCCCCCAGCCGTGCGCGGACCCTGCATCAAGTCATCCAGCACGCCCACCTGGCCTTCGCTCAGGCAGCTATCGGTCTTGGCGGCGCTGCATTGCAGCTGGCGCGGGTGGAAGGAACAGCCCTGCCAGTCGTTGATCATGCCATCGGCCAGGCCATCCAGCGCATCGCATTGGTCCAGCACTGCACTGCGCACCAGTTGCAGGTCAGTGTCGGTGAAGGCGCGGGAATAGACCGGCCGGCCATCGGCATCGCGCGGGGCGATGCGGGCGACGACCGACATGCTCCAGACCTGGCCCAGCGCCAGGCGTGAGAAGCTCATCGCCGGATCGCCTGCAACGATGCCATCGTATTCCAGCGGCAGCCGCTGCGAGGCCACCAGCGCCTGGCGGCCACCGTTGGAACAGCCGACGAAATAGGAATAGTCTGGTGCGGTGCCATAGAACACGCTCACCAGCCGCTTCGCCTCGTCGGTCACCTTGTCGAGCGCGTTGTAGGCGTAATCGGTGCGGGCCTGCTGATCGAGGCCGAAGGTCGCATCGACGATCGAGCCAGCATGCCCGCTGTCGGTCGAGACCACGGCGAACCCGCGGGCAAGTGCGGGCCGGCCGGACGAATTGGCAATGTTGCCGACCGCCGCCTGGACCACGCCATCAAGCCCGCCGCCGCCCTGGAACAGGAACCGCCCGTTCCATTCCGCAGGCAGGCGCAGTTCGAAACCGATGGCGAATTCGCGTCCGCCCGCACCGATCCGCCGGTCGATCGCGCCGCTTACCAGGCAGTGTTCGGGCAGGATGGCGGGCGAGGCTCCGGGCGGGGCGGGTGCGGGGCCTGTGGGCACAAGTTCGGCACGGATCACTTCGACGCCGGGCCGCACCAGTTGCGCCATGGAAGCGCATTGTGCGGCGGGGTCGGCCACCGGTGCTGGCGTGGACGGGCCTTGCGCCATGGCCAGCAGCGATGCACCGCAGGCCAGGACTGCCGCGCCCGACAAGGCACCCTTGTATGCCGGATTCATCGCTTCACCCTCCCGAGGCTCTATCATTATCGCAGCGAACAATACCGCAGGCGAAGCGCCCGTCCAGCAGGCGATTTGCCTGCGGTGCGACGTGTAAGCGCTTGCAAGGGTTGGAGCGGAGCCATATTGCCACTGTGCAAGGAGAGCGGTCCCCATGGGTAAATCCGAGACGCAAGACGATGTGACGATGCAACTGGCCGGGCTCTATGCCAGGCTCGACCATGACGGCTTGAGCCCCGGGACGGTCCATGCGGCGAAGCGGGTCCTGCTCGATGCGACCGGTGTCATGCTGGGGGCCAGCGGCATGGTGCGCGAGGTGGATGGTTTTGTCAGCCTCGCCCGCGCCATGGGCGATGGGGCGTGCAGCGTGCTTGGGACAGGCTATGGCGCATCGCCGGTCATGGCAGCCTTGGCCAACGGGGCAATGGCCCATGCGCTGGACTATGAAGACGCCTTCGATCTAGCCCCCGGCCATCCCAACGCCAGTCTTGTTCCTGCGCTGATTGCCCTGTCCCAGTTTCGTGGACCGGTAAGCGGGCCGCGCTTCCTCGCCGCGATGGTTGCGGGATGCGACATGGCCTGCCGCATGGGCCTTGCCCTGCAGCAAAAGATGGAAGTGGGGGGCTGGTATCCTCCGCCCATCCTTGCTGGCCACGGGGCTGCCCTTGGCGCCGCGCACCTGCTCGGGCTGGACGCGCGGCAGATGGCCGATGCCCTATCGCTGAGCCTGTGCCAGGTGACCATGCCGGGCGAGATCAAGTATTCCGCCCGCACCGTGATCCGCGCTGTCCGCGAGGCCTTTCCTGCCCAGGCGGCGGTCCAGGCGGCGCTGCTGGCACAGCAGGGGCTGGCCGGGTTCGAGCAACCGCTGGAGGGCAAGGGAGGCTTCTATGCGCTCTACGCCGGCGGAAAGTTCGACCGTGAGGTGCTGCTCGCGCCGCTTGGCGACAGCTTCTGGATCGAACACCTGACTTTCAAGCCCTGGCCCAGTTGTCGGGGCACGCACCCCTTTATCGAGATGGCATTGGCATTGGTGGCGGAACACGGATTTGCTGTCGGCGAGATCAATCAGGTCAGGGTGGGGCTGGGGCCGATGCAGCGGATGCTGGTGGAGCCCGCCGTACGCAAGGCTGCCCCCGCTGTGGCTATCGATGCCAAGTTCTCCATCCCGTTCTGCACCGCTTCGGCCCTCGTCAACCGGAGCATCGGACTTGACAGTTTTGGACTGGACCACTTGCGCGATCCGGCAGTCCTGGCGCTGGCGCGTAAGGTGGAATTCCACCAGCCGGCCGGGGCAGAAGCTTGGCGCGGCGATGCCGGGACGCTGGAAATTGCCCTTAAGGATGGGCGCCGGTTCCACGCTGCCCTCGACCGTGCCCGCGGCACCGCCGACAATCCGCTGAGCGATGCACAGATGATCGCCAAGTTCACCGACTGCGCAACGCGCGCGGCCATGCCGCTGTCGGTGGGCGAGGCGCAGGATCTTGCAGGCAGGATACTGGCGCTGGATGATTGCGCCGATGTCGGCGCGCTGTTCCGGCGCTAGAACAGGGCGGTGATTTCCACCCGGCGCTGTGACTGGCCGGGGATGCCGTCGGCATCGGGATGGTCGTTCACCTGCGCACCGGTCACTGCATGCGTCTCGATTTCCATGTCCGGAAACAGGCGGCTGAGCGACAGGGCCACCACCTCGGCCCGCTGCTGCGCCATTTCGGGCCGCTCGGCGATGACCTGGCCAGAGACGGTTTCGGGTTCGCTTGCGGCATAGCCGGTTACCACCAGCCGCCGGGGGTTGGTCGCGCGGATCCAGTGCGCCGCCTGGTCAAGCAGGTAGTCGCCGTACTGATAGACCACGAAACTGCGGTCCAGTTCGAAGAACAGGGTGAAGGCCCGCTCGCTGTAAGGGCCGGGGGGCGGAGCGGGCGGATTGGACAAGGGGCTGATGTTGCGCGCCGGACGGACGAACGGGCGGCCGGGATAGCCTTCGGCAGGCAGCATGTGACGCAGGCACTGCGTTTCCAGCCGCGACGTGCGCACCGGATCGAGCACCGGCGCCCCGCAAGGCCGCTCCGCCGTGTCTGCGGCGGTGCCTTCCACCAGCACGGCATAGTTCCAGTCCGGCTTGTAGGGCGATTGCGAGACATCCCACTGTTGGCCGGTTGCCGGATCGGTCACCAGCCAGCAGCCCGACTTGGCTCCTGCATCGGCATCGCGATAGATCGGACAGGCGATGAACCGCTGGTTGTCTGCCGCCTGTGCCGCCGAGGCCGACATGACCGGCAGGCTCGCCGCTGCAAGGGCGATCAGGTGCCTCACAGCGCGCTCATCAGGTTGATGAGGTCCTGCCGCTCCTGCGCGGTATAGCCGATGTTGTAGCGCCGCTCGTAATAGTCGACCACGCCTTCCAGATCCTTGGCCGAACCATTGGCAAAATAGGGCGCGCGGGCGGACAGGCCGCGCAGGCTCTGCAGCGTGATCTTGCCCACATCGGCGCAGCGCCCGCTGGTGAGGGCGAAGCCGGGATCATAGGTCAGGATCACTCGCCCGTAATGCGGGTGCGGATCCCCGGTGCAGGTGATGCGGAACAGCGGGAAATCGGGCAGCGGATCGGCAAAGGGCAGGGTGGTGGTGCCAAGATCCACCTGACCCGGTGCCACGTCGTTCCCCATGCGCGTCATATTGTGGCAGAACACGCAGGAATTGCGCACCGGGTTGCCGAAGCCCATCGGCGAATTGATGCCCGCGCTGTCGGTGATGAGGAAGGTCTTGTCGCGGAACACCCGCGCCCCGCGCGCGACGGAGCGCCGCCATTCCAGCTGTTCTGGCGAAAGCCGGGCGGCTTCTTCCGGCGCAATGGTCTCCCATACGGCGAATTCGCTGAACACCGGCACCCCGATGGAGCCGAGCGCGCCTGCCTCGCTATCGCGCAGGGTGGCCGGGCCGCCGGTTGCGCCAAGGCTGTCGAGTGCGGTGCCATGCGCGCCCACCTGTTGGGCGGTGAACACGCTCAGGTTGAAGGCGGTGATGGCCTGGATGGCGGCGGGCGACAGGCGGTCGATCATCTCGCCATGGGTGCTGGCGGCATCTTCCATCTGTAGCCGCAGGTTGACCGCGCGGTTGTCCGACATCAGGTTGCCCGACAGGTATTCGCCGGTATCCGGATCGCGCGGCAGGGTCAGACCCTGCTTGGGATCATAGGCAAAGCCGACGGCCAGTAGGTACTTGAGGTTGGCCAGCGGCCTGGGGCGGCGATAAACCGAGATGCGGCCGTTTTCCGGGCCATATTGCACGCCGCTGTTGCAGCCATGGGGATCGCGCACGACCTCGATGGTGAAATCGGGAGTGACGGCGCGCCCTTCGTATTCCGTAATCGGCCAGGGCCGCTCGATGCGGAACAGGCCGTGCTCGAGCAGCATCGAATGGGACGCTGCCTCGCCCTGCGGCAGCACGGGGCAGTTTGACCCGTCGTAGGCGGCAAAGATCGGGTCCGTGCCGTTTGTTACCCGCCAGCGCTCCTGGATAGTCTCGACCGCCAGGCTCATGGCGTCAGCGGGCTGGTGGCATGAGATACAGGCCCGGCCATTGGGGCCCATCGGTTCAAAGAACGGGTGCCCCTTGGTCTGCACCGGGCCGCCGGTAATCAGCGTGCGCAAGATACCGTTGGCGTTGGGATAGTCGAGCACTTCGGGCCAGGTCCGGTCTTCGCCCGGACCCCACCAGCGATCGTCTGCAGGCCCCTCCGCCCCGGCCAGCCCGGAAAATCCCAGCGCCCCGCAAAGCAGGCCCGCTGCCAGCAGCAGGACCCGCTTGCCCTTGCGAGGCGCCGGGAGGGAGGAACCGGATTTCATCAGCCGCCGAATTCAACCTTTACGCGCAAGCCGATCGTCCGCGGCGCACCATAGATGATGCCGCCATCGGCGCTCGAGCTGTTCTGGATCTGCGAGGCGATATAGGTCTTGTTGGTAATGTTGTTGGCAAAGGCTTCCAGCTTGTAGCTCTCGCCCAGGTCGAAAGTGATGCGGGCATCGAACAGGTCACGCCCGGGCACGATCGTATTGGCCGAAGGGAACGGCGTGGCGATCTGGCTGGACAGGTGCGACCACTGGACCCGCGGGGTTACGTCCACATTGCCCAGCATGAAGGTGTACTGGACACCGGCGTTGATCGTCCATTCGGGCGAGAACGGCAGCGTCGCGCCTTCGGGAACGAAGCGCAGGTTGGTCGGGCAGCCGACATCGGTGCCGGGCAGGTTGGTATCAGAGATACAGGCCGAGTTGGAGAAGGTGGCATCGAGGTAGCCGACCCCGAAATTGGCCTGGAACCCGCCGAACTGGGCAGTCGCTTCCAGTTCCGCGCCGATGGATTCGCCCGCCAGCGCGTTCTGGGTAACCGGCAGGCCGCCGACCAGGCTGGAGAGCTGGATGTCCTCGTATTCCGACATGAACACCGCACCGTTAAGGCGCAGGTGGCGATCGAGGATTTCAGTCTTGAAGCCGGCCTCATAGACCGTGTTCTGTTCCGGCAGGAAGTCGGGGGTGTTGGGCGTCAGGTTCACACCGCCAGCCTTGTACCCGCGCGAAGCCGAGACATAGACCATGCCGTTGTTGTCGAAGTGGTAGTTGAGGCCCAGCTTGCCTGTCAGCTTCTCCGAAGTGGCGGCGCTGGTCAGTGGCAGGGCGACAGGCGGGCCGGGGACTGCGAAGCGCGTATAGACCTGCTTGTCCCAGCTGTACCGGCCACCGACCAGCACTTCGAGGTTGTCATTGAGGAAATAGTTAGCCTGACCGAACACCGAATAGGAGGTGTTCACCGCTTCGGCGATGATGTCGCTGTTCGATACGACAAAATCGGTGGTGTTGCGGTTGTCGCGCAGCAGGGTGACGGGGACATCTTCGTCCAGCATGAACGCACCGACGACCCATTGCAGCGGGCCGGTACCCAGCGACAGCAGGTTGAATTCGGCGATGAAGGTTTCGAACACTGTATCGCCGATGCTTACGCGGCCGGGGAAGGTGCGGGTATTCGCGCCGCTGGTCGGCAGGTTGGCGGGTACGCCCACTGCGGTTGCCGTGCGATCGCCATCGGTCTGGTCGCGGGTATAGCCGTCCTGGAACGACACCAGCGCGCGTGCGCCGACGCTGTCCGACATTTCGTAGTTCACTTCGGCGGACAGGCGGTAGCCGCGCTGGTTGAGGAACGACAGCGCATCTTCCTGGATCTCGAAAGGATCGGTGCTGACCGTGTCACCACGGCGTTTCACGGCATTGTTGTCACTCTGCATGTCGAACCATTCGCCGCGCAGATTGATCGTGCCGCGTCCGTCCGATGTCTGCAGCGCCAGGTTGGCGCGCACTGCATCGAGGTTCATGTTGCCGGGCTGGCTCTGCGCGTTGGCGGCAATGTTGTCGGTGAAGCTGTCGCGCTCGTCATGCACATAGGCAAGGCGCAGGGCCACGTTCTCTGCGCCGATATTGGCAGTCAGTACAGCGCGGTAGCGGTTGTAGTTGCCCACGGTGAAATCGCCGCCGAACGACGTGGTGTCGAACTGTGGTGCGGGCGAGCGGACATAGATCGCGCCGCCGGTGGAATTCTGTCCGCTCAGCGTCCCCTGCGGGCCGCGCAGCACTTCGATCGTGCCGATATCGTAGAAGCTGTGGCCGATGAACTGTTCGTGCGGGATCAGCTGACCGTCGATGTAGTAGGCGACGCCAGGGTTCGAAGTGGGAGCCGACTGGGCGATGCCAACGCCGCGGATGTTGATATAGGTCGAACGGTTGAAGGTGTTGATCGCGATCGACGGGGCGACCTGCTGGATGTCGTTGAGAGTGACCACACCGCGCTGGGTCAGCTGCTCGCCCGACAGGACCGTGGCAGAGACGGGCACGTCCTGCAGGTTCTGTTCGCGCCGCTCGGCAGTGACGAGGATCTGGTCGAGCCCGCCTTCGGGCGCTGAGTCCTGGGCCACGACGGGCATGGCGGTACCGCACAGCAGGACGGCCAAGGCACTTGCGGAAAATTTGCGACTGTTCATCTGATGGTTCCTCCCTGTCAGGGGCGATCAGACCCCCCTTTTGTGGCGCTGATAGCGCTTGCATCGGCATTGCGCAAGCGCTTGCAGAAGTGCTTCTCAGGATTTGCGCAACGCGATTGCCGCGAGCAGGGCTGCGCCCGTCAAGGGAGTCAGCGACAGACCAAGGTGCATGGCAGTTTCGGCGGCATAGGGACCGAGCATCCATGCGAGGAATGCGCTGGCCAACATTTGCAGCGCGCCCGCCAGGCTGCTTGCCGTGCCTTCCAGCCCGGGTTCGCTGGCCAGGATATGGCTGATCGCCGTTGGGCCGGTCAGTCCTGCGGTCAGTCCCAGCAGAACAAGTGGCGCAAGCACCAGCGGCAGATCGGGATTGCCCCGCCACGACAGCGACAACAGCGTCGCCGCCGCCAGGACACCGAGCACGGTCGAGACCAGCAGTGCGTCGGTCCGCCGCTGGACCAGTCCGACCACTCTGGTTCCAGCGATGCTGGCACAGGCGACCAGCAGCAGGCACATGCCCGTCTCGCGCGGGGTCAGGCCATAGCTTCGTTCCAGCAGGAACGGGGCCGAGCCAAGAAACACGTAGAGGCTGGCGCTGGCGAACGCCATGGCGGAGGTCGCGGCCAGGAACCGGCGGTTCGCCAGCACCCGGCGATAGGCCACCCGCAGCGTCGGACGATCGGGGAGGTCCGCAGCCGGTCCGGCGCGGGGGATCCTGCGCGAGACCACCAGCACTGCCACAATCCCGGCCAGAGCCAGCCCGCCCATGATCGCCCGCCAGCCGAACCATTCGGTGACGAGCCCGCCGATTACGGGCGCAATGGCGGGCGATACCAGCACAACAGTCATAAGTGCAGCCTGCGCCGCCACGGCCCTTTCCGGCGGAACCATGGTGTTGAGCAGGACACGCGCGGTAACCAGGCCTGCAGCCGCGCCTACCGCCTGACCCAGGCGTGCCAGCAGCAGCACGCCGAGGCTTTCGGCCACCAGGCCCAGCAGGCTTGCCGCCGTATAGATCAGCAGGCCGAGCTGCAGCAGTCGGCGTCGCTCCATCCGGTCGGCCAGGGGCCCCACCAGCAACTGCCCCGCTCCAAGGCCGATAAGGAATACTCCCACGACCAGTTGCGCCGATGCGACGCCCACGCCCAGCTCGCCCGCGATCGAGGGCAGGGCCGGGACCAGCAATTGCGTGGCGAGCGATCCCAGCGCGGCAACGGCCCCTAGCAGCAGGATCGTGCCCCGCAGGGAGGGGGTGGTTCTTGTCGTCTGGCTGTCGGTCATTTGAGGTCGCGCAACTGCCGCCGCACCACCAGGCGCAGCACGGCACAGGTTACCGCGATGGCGAGGATCAATATGGCGAGGATCAATAATGATGAAGCTGCCATGCCTTACCCAAATCCGCTGAATGGCGGGGTGATAGCGCTTACATCCGGGTGCGTCGAGCCTTGATCTTGCAGTGATGCCAACGGATTGAGAATGGCGACTTTTGGTTGTCCGCTACCGCCTTTCGCCCCCTTGCGCCGCCCTCAGCAAGACTGTAAGCGCTTGCAGGCAGGCTGCATCTTTGCCTGCAGATTGCTTTTGAGGGGACTTGCGTGACCGACGAGGCGACTGGGCCAGCGACTGGGCCAGCGACTGGGCCAGCGACTGGGCCAGCGACTGGGCCAGCGACTGGGCCAGCGACTGGGCCAGCGACTGGGCCAGCGTCCGTTGTACCGGACGATTTCGATCCGCATGTAGAAGAGACGTTCGACAGCCCGCATGTCGAGTACGAGCGGATGCGCGCACAGTGCCCCGTGGCCCATTCCAGCGCCCACGGCGGGTTCTGGGCGCTGACCCGGCATGCCGATATCGTGGCGGCCGTGACCGACAACGAGACCTTCATCACCTCGAAGATCAATGTCATTCCCAACATGTCGCTCGGCAAGCGGCGGCCGCCGCTGGGCAAGGATCCGCCCGAGCATACCCCGTTCCGCCGTGCGCTCGACCGGACCTTGCGCAACTCGCGCATCGCTGCGCTGGAACCGCGCTTGCGCGCCCATGCGTCGCGTGAACTGGAGCGGATGATCGGTGCCGGGCGGGGCGATGTGTCGAGCGATTTTGCCACCATCTATCCGGCCTGGATCGAGGTCGAGTGGCTCAACCTGGAACCATCCAACGCGGTGCTCCTGGCCGATGTCGCCCGGCTCTACAATGTCGCCTGGCGCAACGAGAACATGGACGATGTGGCCCGGACCAGCGGCCAGCTCTATGCCGTGGCACGCGAGGTGGTGGAGGATCGCCAACGCCATCCGCGGCCTGTTGAAAGCGATCCGGCCTCGGCCCTGCTGGCGGAGGAGACCCCGTCCGGCCCGATCCCGCCGGACTATGTGATCGAGACCATCCGCCAGGTGCTGGTGGTGGGACTGATGGCTCCGCCGCCGCTGTTCGGGGCGATCGTGATCCACCTGATCCGCCACCCGGACCTGCAGCAGTACCTGCGGGAAAATCCCGCCCGGATCCCGGCGGCGGTGGAGGAGTTCATCCGGCTCTACTCGCCCTATCGCGGCTTTGCCCGCACCACCACGCGCGATGTCGAACTGCACGGCCGGACGATCCCCAAGGACGATCCGGTGACCATGGTCTATGCCTCGGCCAACCGCGACGACGAGGTGTTCGACGACCCCCACAGCTTCCGCTTCGACCGCGAGAACATCCGCCAGCACCTCGGGTTCGGGCGCGGCGCGCACCAGTGTGCGGGCGCGGGGCTGGTCCGCCTGGAGATGCGCATCTTCCTGGAAGAACTGCTCCAGCGGACCACCGGCATGGCGCTTGACGGACCGCTCGAAATGACCAGGCTGCCCGAACTGGGACCGACCAGCACGCCGGTCACGTTCCAGACCGACTGACGGGGGCAGGGTGAGGAGGCTTAGATGATCCGTCGCAAGGGTGGCAGGAAACTGCTGGCAGGTTCTGTCGCACTGGCTGCACTCCTCTGGTCAGCCCAAGGCGTCGCCCATGTGGAACGGCAGCCGCTCTATGACGGGCCTGCACCGGGTTCGGAAAGCTGGGAACACGAGCGAGTCGCGATCGAGCGGGATGGTGCCGTGTCGGTCTATAACACCCGCCAGCCGGTCTATGAACTGCTCCTGCCACGGCCCGATCGTGCCAGCGGCGCGGCCCTCGTCATGCTACCGGGTGGCGGCCTGCGCGTGCTGGGGACGGGAGCCGCGCTGCAGGACGAGATCGACGCCCTGGTGCGCGAAGGGGTGGGCGTGCTGATGCTGGAATATCGCACCCTGCAATTCAGTCCGGCAGAGCTGGAATGGATGACCGCTCCGCCCCCGCCGCGCGATCCCGCTGATCCGCCTGCTCGCTTTCCCCGCATGGAAATCGTCAACGGCAATGCCAATCCGGCAGCCGGCACTATCGCCATGACAGACGTGCTCGAACTGGCAACGCAGGATGCCCAGGCCGCGCTCCGCCTGCTCCACGCGAATGCGGCAGAATGGAATATAGACCCTGACCGGATCGGGGTGATGGGCACTTCGGCCGGTGGCGGGGTGGCTTTCGGCACGCTGCTCGACCGGCAGGCCGCAGCAGACGAACGGCCCGATTTCCTTGTCTCGATCTTCGGCCCTTCGTTGCAGGATGTTGCAACGTGGGAGGGCGCTCCCCCTTTGTTCATGGCGGTGGAGGCAGAACACGGAGCGGTGACGGACGGCCTGATCGAAGTGTTCCGCATCTGGAACGCGGCCTACCAGCCGGCCGAACTGCACATCTACGACGTGCCCAACTTCACCATGACCGAAAAGCTGTGGGGCCCGCCCCTGTTCGACTGGATGCGCAGTCGCGGTATTCTCCGGGTGACGGGCGACTAGAGGCCGGCCAGATTTTCACGGCTACCGCGATGTAAGGCCTTGCGAAATTTTGCAGGCAGAGGTCGCAATGCATGCAAGGCGATTGCACCGGGCGCTGGGCTGGGGCATGTTCCACGGTCACCATGACGCGGAGATAGCATGTCACCGATGACCAGGGCCCCGACGCTGAACGACGTCGCGCGCGAAGCAAATGTATCTGCCGCCACGGTCAGCCGCTTCCTCAACAATCCCGGCGTGGTGGCAGGAGAGACCGGAACGCGGATCAGCGCTGCGATCGACAAGACGGGCTATATTCCCAACGCCCTGGCCGGCGACCTTGCCACCAACAAGAGCCGCATGGTCGCAGTGCTCATACCCTGCCTCGAGAACTCGCTGTTCAACGATATGATCGAGCGCATGGTCGGAGAGATGACGGCGAGCGGAAACAACGTGATGATCGGGCTGACAGGCACCGGAACCGAACGGACCGACAGCCTGGTACGGGCGGCACTCTCGCGCCGCGTCGATGCGATCATCGCGACCGGGACCGTCAGCCAGAACGTGATCAACATGGTGGGGCGGAGCCGGACCCTGTTCATCCAGGTGTGGGAACTGCCCGAGGATCCGGTGGGAGTGGCCATCGGCTTCCGCCACGAGGATGCCGGACGCGACATTGCCCGCTTCCTCGCCTCGCGGGGCTATCTCCGGCCCCATGTGGTGACCGCAGAAAGCCCGCGTGCGCGCAGCCGGCGCGACGGCTTTTTTGCCGAATGGGAAGCACTGGGTTTGTCCCTGCCGACCGAATCGATCACCGACATGCCCACCCGCTTCGGCCACGCCCGGCGGGTCTTCGCCGATGTGCGTCGGCTGGCCGAGCGGCCCGACGTGGTCGTCTGCGGGTCCGACCTCCTGGCCCAGGGAATCATCGTCGAGGCCCAGGCGGCGGGGCTGCGAGTGCCCGATGACCTCGGGGTGATCGGCTTTGGCAACAATGCCATCTCCGGCGAGATGCGACCCACGATCACCACGGTCGATATCGACGGCGCGCGCATCGCCCGCGAAGTGATGGCCGCAATTTCGCGCCACCAGGAAGGCCGCGAATTCACCTCCCGGCGTATCGACGCGGGCTTCCGCCTGATCGCCCGCGACAGTGTCTAGAGCAGTCCCCGACGACCAACAATCCTGGGATTGTTCGGAAAAGCTAACCATTTGAATATAAGAGCCTAGAGATTGCAAAGATAATAGCAGAAGTCGCTCGATCCCATGCGTGCCGCAGCCAATACCATGATGCACCGACTGATCGTGGGCAGGGCGGCACTTCCGTCCAGCGACATGATTGCGGGTGGTGGCGAAGAATTCGCCCTGCTGTTCGAGAGTCTCGAACTTGGCGGAGTGTGGAGGACCGATGTCGAGGGTCGGTTCGTCGCTGTTTCCGAGTCCATCTGGTAGGCGCTGTCGTCTGAGGATCCGCGAGGCCGGGTCACGCTGGCGGGGCTGTTCGACAGCGGCAATGGCGAGAGCGATGCGGCGCGCAATCTTCACTTTACTATGACTAGGCGCAAGACCTTCAAACGGGTCGTGATCGAGACGGTATCGGTTGGGGAGAGCCGGTTCTGGTCGCTCTCGGGCTCGCCCCGAGTGGATGCTGCAGGGGCCTTTGCCGGATACCACGGCGTCTGTTCCACATTACCAGCGACCGGCGCGACGTGGAGGAAACGTCGCAGATGGCCATGCACGATCCCCTGACCGGGCTGATCAACCGGCGCCGGATGGGTGTCATGCTCGAACAGGTGCTGTCGTCCTACCGCCATCGCGGAAAGCCCTGTGCCACCATGCTGATTGACCTGGACCGGTTCAAGCAGGTGAACGACACGCTGGGCCATACGGCGGGTGACAGCCTGCTCAAGCTGGTAGCCGATCGACTGATTTCGGTGGTGGGCGACCGCTAGAAAGTCTGCCGGCTGGGCGGCGACGAGTTCCAGATTTTCCTGCCGGGGATGGACGACCGCGGTTAACTGGGGGACCGGGCCGAACGGATCATCTCGATGCGGCCGGACAGCGTCGCGCGCTGGAAGATGCCCAGCACGATGTCCTGTTGAGCGGCGATTTCGAAATCCTTTACCAGCCGCTTGTCAGTTCCACTTCCAACCAGGTTTCGGGAGCCGAGGCGCTGATCCGCTGGAATCATCCCGAACAGGGGCGGATTTCGCCAGCTCTGTTCATCCCGATCGCCGAGGAATGCAATCTCATCGGACGGGTCGGCGAAGGGGTCCTGCGCCAGGCCTGCGCCGACGCGGCGGCTTGGACCGCTCCGCTCAGGGTTGCAGTCAATGTGTCCCCCACGCAATTTGACGATCCGGGCTTCCCGCTGGTCGTGACCCAGGCCCTGTCGGCCAGCGGGCTGGCTCCGCGCCGTCTGGAGCTGGAGATCACCAAAGGAGTGTTCCTGGCCGAGAGTTCTGCCACGGACGAAACGTTCAAGGCGCTGAAAAAACTGGGCGTGCGCCTGGCGCTCGACGATTTCGGCACCGGGTATTCGTCGCTCGCCTATCTGAAGACCGCGCCGTTCGACAAGATCAAGATCGACCGGAGTTTCGTGCGCGGCGCCACTGCGGATGATGTCCGCAACCGCGCCATCATCTGCGCCATCGTCAGCCTCGCCAACGCGCTGGAGATGGAAACCACGGCCGAAGGCGTGGAAACGTTTGACCAGCTCGACCTCGTGCGGGAACTGGGGGTTAGCCATGTCCAGGGCTACATCTACTACGCCCCGCTCGAGAAAGCCGAATTCGTGACCCAGGCCGAACAGGCCGACTGGGGTATCGAGCCCAGCGGCTATGCCAGGCAACGCTACGAGCGGATCAAGATGTACCGCAAGATCGGCGCGATCCGCGAGGATCACTATTACACGGTGATGCTGCGCAACATGTCGCAGACCGGGGCCCTGATCGAAGGCCTTATCGATGTCTCTGTGGGCACCCAGTTCGTGCTCGACTTTGGTGAGGGCCAGCTTGAGGTGGCCACCGTCCGTCGCAGCCCTGGTGCAGTCCAGGGCGTGAAGTTCGAAAATTCGCTGGTGCGCGATGGCGACGGCGGGCTGTGCACCCGCAGCCGTATCTCGCCATTCCTGCTCATCGCCGCCGGCCTGCCGGATTACTCGGCCTCGACCGGGCCGGGTGCGGTGATCGGGGAGCGGGGCTCCAAGGTGAGCCTGCCAACCTTCCTGTCCGCAACCGACCGCCGCGCCATCATCCGCATGGGCGAGGAACGCTAGGCGCGCAACCGGTCGCCTGCCCTTTCACCAGCGGATCAGCGGCAGGATCGAGGCGTTGTCATCCGTCCATGCGCGGCGGGCGGGTGGCGGCAGGGCGGTCCAGGGCAGGGTGCTCGCCTGTTCCAGTGCGTCCAGTCGTTCCGGAGTGCGGGCGAGCGCGATCCACACCGATGGCGTCAGTCCTTCGCCCGGTTGTTCCATGTCAGAGCGCAGCAGCCCGTGCCAACCGGTCGCTTGCGTCAGGGCCGAGATCATCGGGGCAAGGTCGATGAAACGGTTCGACACGTGCAGCAGCAGCAGGCCATCGCGGTCCATTACCCGCTGGTAGGTGGCAAAGGCCTCTGCCGTCATCAGGTGCATGGGGATGGAATCGGACGAGAAGGCATCGATCGCCAGCAGGTCGAAGTGGCCCTGCGGTTCCCTGGCCAGTTCCAGCCGGGCATCGCCGATGACCATGCGGGCATCGGGCGTGCAGTCGGCAAGGAAAGTGAAAGTGCCATCGTCCGAATAGCGCGCCACCTGCGGATCGATCTCGAAAAAGACCCATTGCTGCCCTGGTTGCCGGTAACAGGCGAGTGTCCCCGCACCCAGACCGACAATTCCCACCACTGCATCCGGCGCTGCCTCGGCAAGTGCGATACCTACGCCTGCAGTTGGGCCGTAGTAGGTGGTCGGCTCGGTGCGGCGCGATGGCACCAGCCACTGGCGACCGTGGACGGTCGTGCCATGGCTCAACTGCAGCAGCCGCCCGTTGTCCACGACCTCCACGGTATAGACCCCGAAATAGCTGCGCGTTCGGTCGCCTTCCAGGCTGGCTTTCAGCGTGCCGATCCCGCCGTGCCCCAGCATCAGCAGCGCCACCACCGCGACATAGGCGGCGCGGTTGCCCATCGCCGCCACACCCAGCACCGTCAATGCCAGGATCAGCGCAAGAATCCTGGAGCCGTTGCCGTCGAGTGTCGCCTGGGCGAGCAAGGCCATGAGCACGACTGCGACCAGCAGCAGGCAACCCGCTATCACCCGGCGGCGCGGGCCAGCTTCCCACAGCCACGCCATTTGCGGCACCAGCGGCTTGGCGGGCAGCAGCAGCGCAGCGCCGATCAACAGTATCGGATGCTCGTAGATCCAGTCGAACAGCACCGGCGCGACAATGGCGGTAAACGCCCCGCCCAGTGCGCCGCCTGCCGCCACCACCAGGTAGAACAGCGTCAGGTGGCGGGGATGTGGTCGCAGGTCGTACAGCCGCGCGTGAAGCGCAACCGAGAGGACAAAGAGCAGCCCGACCATGGCGATGGCGGTGGCCGGATTGGCCTGTCCGCCCGAGATCATCGCCATGCTGCCTACCAGCAACAGCAATACCGGCGCGAGGCGGGTCAGGACCCGTGACCAGTCGCCACTATCCGAAAAGGCCAGCGAGAAGCTGAGCAGGTAGAAGCCGAGCGGGATCACCCACAACAGGGGCATGGCCATGAGGTCTGTCGTCAGCAGCGAGGTGGTCGATAGCATCAGGCCTGATGGGACAGCGGCCAGCGCGATCCACAGCAGGATCTGGCGTGCGGTGGGCCTGACAGCCGGTTCTTCCACCTCTACCGTCACTGTCGGGCCGGATACCACCGTGCCGTTGTTCCAGCGGCTTATCGCGAGCGCCGCGACAAGCACGATCAGCAGGGCATAGCCTGCGGTCCACAGCCCGCTTTGCTCGCCCAGCGCCATGCGCGGCTCCAGCCACAGCGGATAGGTCAGCAGGCCGGCAAAGCTGCCGAGGTTGGACGCCGCGTAAAGCACATAGGGATTGCCCGCAGCAGGATGCGCCGCATACCAGCGTTGCATCAGCGGGGCCTGGGCGGACACCAGCATGAACACCGGGCCGACAGTCAGCGCGAACAGTGCCGGAACCCACAGCACTTCCCACCCAGCTGCCGGGCGGGCGATGTCGGCCAGCGCGATCGGCAGGGTCAGGGCTGCGGCTGCCAGCAGCGCCAGATGCACGCCGACCTGCCTTCGCAGCGGCAGCCGCGCCAGCGCATGGGCATAGGCATAACCGCCCAGCAGCAGCGCCTGGAACACGAGCATTGCGCTGTTCCACACGTTGGGCGCGCCGCCCAGCAGCGGCAGGGCCATGCGCGCCACCATCGGCTGGATCAGGAACAGCAGGAAGCTGCCGGTGAATATCACAAGCACGAACAGCGGGCGGTGGGCAGCCAGGAAACGATCCATCATTGGTTGCGCGATAGCCAATCGGGCGGACGGGTCAAAGCTGGACTTGTCGTCTCGCACTGGCATTTCGGGCCGAACTGCGCCAGCCTGCCGGAAAATGCCGAACGGGAGAGGGTATTAATGGATCTGGGGATCAGGGGCCGCAAGGCCATCGTCAATGGCGGCAGCGCGGGCATGGGGCGCAGCACGGTGCTGGCGCTGGCCCGCGAGGGCGTTGAAGTCTTCGTCTCGGCACGGGGCGAGGAGCGGCTGGTTGCCGCCTGTCGCGAGATTGCCGCCGAAACCGGCTCCCACGTCACGCCGATCTGCGCCGATCACAGTACGCCGGAAGGCCGCGCCGCGATCCTCGCCGCCTGCCCAGCGCCCGATATCCTCGTGGGAACCTGCGCTCCGCCGCCGATGACGCCCGACTATCGCGCGATCACCGAAAAGCAGTGGCGCGAGGCGATCGACATTTCGCTGCTGTCGCCCATCGCCTTCATGCGCGAAGTGGTGGACGGCATGGCCCAGCGCGGCTGGGGGCGGGTGGTCAACATCGCTACGGTGGCGGCCAAGTATCCAGGCGAAATTCGCGTCCTGTCCGGCGCAACGCGGGCGGCGCTGGCGAACTATACCGGGGCAGTTGGCAAGGTGGTCGCGAAGCACAACGTGATGATCAACAACGTGCTCCCCGGCATGCACCACAGCGCTTTCGTGGCCGACCAGTTCGGCGAACGGGCGCGGGCCAAGGGCACGACCTACGAGCAGGAAGTGGCTGAATTCTCGAAGGAATGGCGCATCGCTGCCGAACGCTTCGGCGATTGCGACGATGTGGGTGCTTTCGTGGCGATGTTCTGCAGTGAATTTGCCAATTACATGACCGGGCAGAACCTGGTGATCGACGGCGGGGCGACCAACTCGACGTTCTGACTAACTTTCGGGCGGATAGCGCAGACCGGCCAGCGGCGGCGGCATCGGGCGGGCCACCCGCTCGCCCGTCTGGCCCGCAAAGCCCGCCAGGATCGGCCCGGACCAGTCACGGATGGTGCGGCGGGCCAGCAGCCACTGGCCTAGGTGTTGGCGGAACTTGTCTTCATACCAGCCCATCACGTGCAGGGCGTGTGGTCCATCACCCTGTCTCAGTGCAACCATGCAATAGGACCGCGCCGCAAGACCATCGGCGGTGGGCGTGATGACGATGTTCGAAACGTGATGCTGCCGGCCCGCCGAGCTTGGTAGGGCGGCAAAGAAGCGCGCGAAGTGGCGCAGCGCATCGTGGCCCTGCCAGCTTTCCGGCTGCTCGAACGCATCCCACACCAACTCGCCATCGGGGCAGAAACACCCCACAAAGCCCTCTACATCGCCGGTGTCGAGCGCCCAGGCATAGCGAGCGATCACCTGCTGCACGGCGATGTGGTCTGCGGTGGTGGGGCTGACGGTCATGGCTCAGGTCACCGCATAATAGTCGAAGAAGGTGGATGCCCCGCGCCGTTCGGCGGTGCCGACAAATATCGTGCGGCACAGCCAATCGTGCGGCCCGGCAGGTGCTTCAAATCGCGGGGTGATGCGGCAGTAGGTTTCCTCTGGCCCCACGGTTTCGCCCGCCTCGACCCGCGCCAGCACTTCGGGTGGGGACCAGGCGAGGCCGCGATTATGGATATAGATCGGCGTGCCGTCATCCGCTTCCAGCATGTAGTGTGCCTCGAACTCTATCAGGCCGCTGGCCCACATGCGCGGCCAATCACCGCCGGAGTTTGGCACGACCTTGCCCGCAAGTCGCGGCCCCTCGACCACACCGCCTGCCAGGCCAACGAAACCGCGGGTGAACGATGCCGGGCCGGGAGTGAAGCGGGTGCGCGGCCCATCGTGGAAATCCAGCCGCACGCTGAATGCCAGTTCCAGTCCGGGTTTCTGCAAAGCCTCTCTCCCCCGCCCGGCCATTGTGCGCTAGGCTTTGCCCACGTGTAACGGGACGGGACGCATGGTGGAAGAGTTCGACTATATCATTGTGGGGGCAGGCAGCGCGGGCTGCGTGCTGGCCAACCGCTTGAGCGCGGACCCGGGCGTGACCGTGGCGCTGGTCGAGGCAGGCGCTGACAGCCGCCATCCGCTGATCGACATGCCGCTTACCTGGATGCAGGCGGCGGCCAGCGAGCGCTTCACCTGGGGCTATATGAGCGCGCCCGACCCCAACCTCGATTGTCGTGCGCAACCGATTCCGCGCGGGAAGCTTCTCGGCGGCTCTTCGGCCATCAACGGCACGATGTACATTCGCGGCGCGGCGGCGGACTACGATGCCTGGCGCGATGCGGGTCATGCGGGGTGGGGCTATGACGACCTATTGCCGCTGTTCCGTCGGTCCGAAACCAATTGGCGCGGGGCGAGCGAGGTCCATGGTGGCGAGGGCGAGATGCACGTTTCCCCCATGCAACCCGACCCGGCGCTTTACCCGTCCTTCATCGCGGCGGGCCGCGAGCTTGGCTATGAACCTTGCCCGGATTTCAACGTGGCCCAGCCCGAAGGCTTCGGCATTCCCGATTGCACCATCCGCCAGGGTCGCCGGGCGAGCACGATGCGGGCCTTCATCGATCCGGTGAAGGGGCGGCCGAACTTGCAAGTCATGGCGAATAGCCCGGTGCGGAGGGTGACGATCGAACAGGGCAGGGCAAGCGGGATCGAGCTGGTCGGCGGCAAGGCTATCCGCTGCCGGGGCGAGGTGATCCTGTCGGCAGGCGCGCTCAACAGTCCGCACCTGCTGATGCTGTCGGGCATTGGGCCGGGCGGGCACCTGCGCGAACACGGCATCGAGGTGGCGCTGGACCTGCCGGGCGTAGGACAGAACCTGCAGGACCACCCCATCGCCATGGGTATTTTTGCCGGTGCGCTGGACATCGATTTCAACCGCCAGATCAGGCTCGACCGGCTGGCCGTCAACTTCCTGCACTGGCAGCTGACCGGCAAGGGGCCGCTGGCGCAAAGCCCTATGTCGGTCCAGGGCTTCGTCCGTTCGGGTGACGGGCAGGATCGGCCCGACCTGCAGTTCCAGGTGGTCCACAGCGGCTATGATGCGCGGGTGTGGTTCCCCGGCTGGCGCAAGTCGCCTTCGGCCATGTTCTCGTGCGGGGCGATCCTGCTCAACCCGGAAAGCCGGGGCGAGGTGTCGCTGGCTTCTGCCGACGCGGCCATGCTGCCGCAGGTGCAGTTCAACTTCATGAGCGCGGAAGGCGACAGCGAGCGGCTGCGCAAGGGTTTCCGCTTCATCCGGCAATTCATGGACACCGAGGCCGCCCGACCGCTGGTCAAGGCCGAGCTGGCCCCCGGTCCGGCCGCGCAGAGCGATGAGGAAGTGGAAGGCTGGTTGCGCGCCAGCCTGATCAGTGCGGGCCATCCGACCAGCACCTGCGCGATGGGTTCGGTGGTGGACAGCGAACTGCGCGTGAAGGGCATCGCGGGCCTGCGGGTGGCCGATGCCTCGATCATGCCCGATGTCATTCGCGGCAACACCCACGCCCCAACGGTGGTGATTGCCGAAAAGGCGGCAGACATGATCAGAACTGCGCGGCTGGCCTGACCTTCGCCCTTTCTCCCGGGGCGATAGCGATCATCGGCAGGGCCAGCACCAGCAGCGAGGCGAGGAGGGCAATGGCGAGCGCGAAGTTGCCGCTCGATTCCACCAGAGCACCGGTCAGCCACGGGCCGATGATGCCGCCTGCCGTGCCGAACATGCTGATCAGCGCGATGGCTCCTACCGACACCCGGTCGCCGCCCAGCCGCACAGTACCCGGGATGGCCCAGAACACCCCCTGCGCCGCACCGATGCCAAGGCCCGCCACACAAAGCAGCGCCAGCACCGGCCAGCCCGGCTGGAGGAACGCTGCCGCCATCATGGCAAGACCGGCGGCAGCGGCGGGGAAACCGGTATGGCGCAGCCGCTCGCCCTTCTTGTCGGATCGCCTGCCATTGACCATCAGGCCTACTGCCAGCGCTGCCAGCGGCAGGGCGCTGAGCGTGCCAATCATCAGCTCGCTCGATCCCAGGTTCAGCTGGCGGACAAGCTGCGGCAGCCAGAACACCAGCGCGTAGGAGCCGGTCATGACCAGCAGCCAGGTCAGACAGCAGCGCCACAGCCATGGATCGCGCGCCAACTGGCGGATCGGTATGGCCGGGCTGTCTGCCGCGCCTTCCTGCGCCACGAACTCGCGTGCCAGCCAGTCGCGCTCTACAGGTGATAGCCAGCGCGCCTTGTCCGGGCTGTCCACCATGTACAGCGCCGCCACCACGGCCAGCACCAGATTGGGCAGTGCGATCAGCAGGAACATGTAACGCCAAGGCTCCCAGCCCAGCGGGTTGGCAATGCCCAGCAGCCAGCCGCACAGCGGTCCGCCCAGCACCATCGATAGCGGCACCGCGACCAGCGCCGCCGCCAGGGCTCCTGCGCGCATCGAAGGCGGCGCCCAGCGTGAGATGAGCCAGGTCATGCCCGGCGCAAAGCCCGCTTCGGCCATGCCCAGCAGGAAGCGTGCGGCATAGAACTCGGCGGCGCTTTCCACCCGTGACATCCACAGGCCCGACAGGCCCCAAAGTACCATGGATACAAAGATCCACCGCTTGATGCCCCAGGCGCGCAGCAGGCGGACGTGGGGGTACTGGAACAGGAGGTAGGCAAAGAAGAACATGCTCACGCCCAGCCCGAACTGGTCGGGCGACAGGGCAAGGTCGGCCGACATTGCGCTGCCCGCATAGGAGACGTTCACCCGGTCGATCGAATTGACGAAAGTGATGATGGCGATCGGAATGATCAGCCGCACCAGCAGCTTACGCTCGACCTGCTGGCGCAGTCCGCCGACTACCTGATCCATCCCGTTCTCTCCCGTTGTGCGGGAGGTTCCACATGGCGCGGGCGGAGTAAAGCGGCGATCAGCGGGCGAGGCTGCGAAAGGTGATCGACCAGCGGGTCACTTCCATGGGCACGATGCTGTGTTCCCACTGGTGCCGCACCTCGCCCGACAGGTGATAGACCGAGCGGCGGGGGAGGGGCTGCGCGGCACGGGCAAACTTGCCGTCAGGTAGCCGCTGACGAAGCCGCAGAACGGCGTCGGACCCCAGCGACAGGCCCACTACGTGCTCGAACACTGACCGGTCGCGGTGCCAGCCGATGCCCGCGCCGGGATCGTAACGGATCACCAGCGCCTGGACCAACGCGGCGGGATCGAGCCCGGCAAACCTGACCGCCCGTTCCCGCATCCCGACCAGCCAATCGGGCATCGGTGTGGTCGGGCCGAATTGCGCCCGGTCGAAATCGTAATGCCAGCCGAACGAGGCGGTCAGTCGCTTGCCCTCCCACCCCTGGAACCGGAAGGGCGCCAGCGCCACACCGTCGATACCCGCAATCAACGCCCGCTCCTCGTCGGGCGACAGGAACTCTTCGGCCAGGGCGAGGCCGGGGACCAGCGGGATATCGAACAGATCGGCCATCGTGGCCTGCATGTCGGCAGAGCCACAGCCGGATGCAATAGCTTGGGTTAAAGCGCCTGCAAATCGGGCAGTGCCTGGTCCAGCGACCTGGCGATAATGTCCACCATGTCATCGATCTGCTGGTGCGTGATGATCAGCGGCGGACACATCACGATTGTATCGCGGATGCCGCGCACCATCAGGCCATTGGCGATGCAATGGTCGCGCACCACTGGCCCGGCATTGCCTTCCTTCCCGCCCCAGCGCTCGTTCGTGCCGGGCTTGCTGACAATCTCAACCGCGCCGAGCAGGCCGATCGAGCGGGTTTCGCCCACCAGTTCGTGGCCATCCAGCCGCTTCAGGGCATTGGCGAGGTAAGGCCCGGTGTCGTCGCGGGTGCGTGTCACCAGCCCTTCGTGATCGAGGATGTCGATGTTCGCCAGGGCCACGGCGGCAGCCACCGGATGGCCCGAATAGGTGAAGCCGTGGACGAAATCGCCGCCGGTCTTCAGTACCTCGACAATATCGCTGGAAACGGCCGTGGCGCTGATCGGCTGGTAGCCCGATGACAGGCCCTTGGCCATGGCCACCATGTCGGGCGTGAAGCCCAGCGTCTGGTGGGCAAACCAGTTACCGGTGCGGCCAAACCCGCAGATCACTTCGTCCGCCACCAGCAGGATGCCGTACTTGCGGCAGATCGCCTCGACTTCCTGCCAGTAGCCATCGGGCGGAATGATCACGCCGCCTGCGCCCTGTACCGGCTCGCCAATGAAGGCGGCGACGTTCTCCGGCCCGACGGCGAGAATACGTTCCTCTATGGCGGCGGCGCAGTCCTTGCCGAACTGTACCTTGTCCTGCCCGAATCCTTCGCCGAACCAGTAGGGCTGGCGGACGTGCTCCACGCCGGGGACGGGCAGGTTGCCCTGTTCGTGCATGAACTTCATGCCGCCCAGGCTAACGCCCGCCACGGTGGAGCCATGGTAGGCGTTCCACCGGCTGATGAAGACCGTGCGCTTGGGCTCGCCCTTCACCTTCCAGTAGTGGCGCACCATGCGGAACACGGTGTCATTCGCTTCCGAACCGCTGGTGTTGAAGAACACGTGCTGCAACTTGCCACCGGTCAGCCCCGCTATGCGCTGGGCGAGGAGCACGGTGGGCGGGGTCACGGTCTTGAAGAAGGTGTTGTAGTACGGCAGTTCGCGCATCTGGCGCGTGGCGGCCTCGACCAGTTCCTCGCGGCCATAGCCTACGTTGACGCACCACAGCCCGGCCATTCCGTCGAGGATGCGGTTGCCATCACCATCGTGGATATAGCAGCCTTCCGCATGGGTCACGATGCGGCTGCCGCCCATGTCCTCGATCAGCTTGTAGTCCTGCTGCGCGGGCAGGTGGTGCGCCACGTCGAGGCGCTTCAGTTCGGCGATGTCATAGTTCTGCGGCATGGGTTTTCTCCGTTGGTCTGGGCTGGCGAGGGGCAAGCGGCAGGGTCAGGGAGAAAAGCCGATCCGCGCGAGGAAGCGGCAGGTGCGGGTGATGCGCATCATGCCTCGCCCCGCAGGACGCGGCCGAGCAGGCGAAAAAAAGCCTGGCTGTCGGGGTTGGTGTCGGTGTTCCATTCCGGGTGCCACTGTACCGCAAGCACGGGGGCACTGCCAATGGTAGTCGAGAACGCCTCAACCAGCCCGTCGGGCGCCCTCGCTTCAACTGTGAGGCCATCGGCGAGGCGGCCAATGCCCTGGAAGTGGACCGAGTTGACGGTCAGTTCGTCCTTGCCGAACGCCCGCGCCAGCATCCCGCCGCTCTCGATGTGGACCGGGTGCAGGTGATCGAACATCGCGTCGAAAGCCACGTCTTCTGCGGCGTGGTGGGCCAGCAGGTCCGCGCTGGCCGACACATCGCGCCGCAGGGTGCCGCCCAGCGCTACGTTGATCTCCTGGAAGCCCCGGCAGATGCCGAACACCGGCTTGCCCCCGCCGGTCATGCGATCGACAATGCTTAAGGCGATCTCGTCGCGCCCCGGATCGAACGGGCCATCGCCGCCAGCCTCGCCATAACGGCTGGTCTCGACGTTCGATGGGCTGCCGGTGAGGAGGATCCCGTCCAGCCGCCCGGCCACTTCGCTCGCGCTCATCAGGTCGGGCAGACTGGGCACGATCAGCGCGGCGACATCGGCGTATTGCATCGTCGGCCGGATATAACGCTCGATCACCGCCTGCGCCGGTTCCGTGCCGACTGTGCGCTGGCAGGCAATGATGCCGAGGACGGGGCGGGCGTTGCCCATCAGTGCTTTATCATCACGTGGCGCGTGGTCATGTAATGCTCCAGGCTGTAGATCGACAGGTCCGAGCCATAGCCCGAGCTCTTTACCCCGCCATGCGGCATTTCGGTGGCGTTGACCGAATGGGTGTTGATCCAGGTCACGCCATATTGCAGCTCTGCCGCAAACCGCGCCGCCTTGCCCACATCGCGCGTCCACACCGAGCTGGCGAGGCCGTATTCGCTGTCGTTTGCCCAGTCGAGCGCCTGGTTGTCCTCTTCGAAGCGGGTGATCGACACGACCGGGCCGAACACCTCCTTCTGCACGATCTCGTCGGTGTGACGCGCCCCGGCGATGAGCGTGGGCGCGTAGAAAAAGCCCTCGCCTTCGGGCGCATATCCGCCGGTAACCACTTCGGCGGGCGTATCGGCGGCGGCACGGGCAACGAAGCCGTCCACCCGGTCACGCTGGCGGGCGGTGATGAGCGGGCCAAGCTGGGTGCCTGCCGCCGCAGGATCGCCCATCGGGATCGCTTCTGTCGCCAGCTTCAGGTCGGCAACCAGCCGGTCATAGAGGCTGGCATGGACATAGACCCGGCAGGCGGCGGTGCAATCCTGCCCGGCGTTGTAGAAGCCGCCTTCCGCTATGGCTTCCACCGCAGCGGCGATGTCGGCATCGGCCAGCACGATCACCGGCGCCTTGCCGCCCAGTTCGAAATGGGTGCGCTTGATCGTGGGGGCCACGGCTTCGAGGATCTTGCGCCCGGTCGCCACGTCGCCGGTCAGCGAGACCATGCGGACCTGCCGGTGCGCCACCAGTTGCGCGCCCACGCCGCTGCCATTGCCGGTGACCACGTTGACCACGCCTTCGGGCAGGAATTCGGCGCATACTTCAGCCAGCTTCAGGGCGCTCAGTGGCGTATGTTCGCTGGGCTTCAGAACCACCGTATTGCCCGCCGCGATCACCGGCGCGATCTTCCAGCTCGCCATCATCAGCGGATAGTTCCAGGGGGCGATGCCGACGCAGATACCCAGAGGATCGCGCCGCACCATGGAGGTGTGCCCGGCCTTGTATTCACCGGCCGGGACGCCCGGAACGGTGCGGGCGGCACCGGCATAGAAGCGGAAAACGTCCAGCGTATTACCCACGTCCACAGCGCGGGCAGTGCCAATCGGCTTGCCGCAGTTGAGCATCTCGAGCGCGGCGAAGTCGTCCGCCAGTTCCTCGATCCGGTCGGCGATCTTCAGCATCCGGCGTGATCGATCGGCGGGGGTCATCTTCGACCATACGGTGAAGGCCTGCTGCGCTGCTGCCACGGCGGCCTCAACCTGGGCCTTGCTGGCGCTGGCAAGGCTGGCGATCTGTTCACCCGTGGCGGGGTTGAACACCGCCTCGGGCTCACCCTCCCCGTTGGCGGGGCGCCCGGCGATGAACTGGCTGTGGGCGATCATGCGGTGTCCTGTCGGTTGCTTCGGGCCAGCCACGATTAGGCGCGAGCCAAGGTGGGTGGAAATACAAAAGGGTAGCCCGATGCCATCGGATTTGCCGATGGAACAGCCTGCTAGCTCAGCAGCACCACCGGGCTATCGGCGCGCCAGTGCATCGAAACCTTGTCATCCCAGGTGAAATCCTCCTGGTCGCGGCGCGAGAGGTTGGGGCGCGACACGCGCAGCATGGCGCCCGATTCGAGCTGGATATCAAACAGGGTGATATCACCCAGATAGCTCATGCCCCTGATCTTGCCGCGAGCGAAATTGTAGCCTTCGGGCGCATCTTCCTGCGCGGCACGGAAGGCTTTTCCGTCACCCGGCACGTGAAGGTAGATTTTCTCCGGCCTGATTGCCACCCACACGTTGGACTGGTGCGATCCGGTTACGCCGTGGTTGAGGTACACCTTGCCCAGCCCCTCGCACTCCACCGCCGCCCGGTCCGGTTCGTCCAGCGTGAGCTTGCCTTCGAACAGGTTCACCGAACCGACGAAATCGGCGACGAAACGGTTGGCGGGAAATTCATAGAGATCGGAAGGCGGTGCCAACTGCGCCACTTCGCCCTTGTTGATCACCGCGATGCGGCCGGCCATCGACAGTGCCTCGTCCTGGTCGTGGGTCACGGTTACAAAGGTGATGCCTACTTCGTCCTGCAGGTCGGCCAGTTCGAACTGCATCTGTGCGCGCAGCTTGGCGTCGAGCGCGCTCAGAGGTTCGTCCAGCAACAGCACCTTTGGTCGCATCACCAGGCTGCGGGCGAGGGCTACGCGCTGCCGCTGCCCGCCCGAAAGCTGGTCGGGCCGGCGCGCGCCGAAGCCATCCAGCTTCACCAGTTCCAGCGCTTCTGCCACGCGGGACTTGATCTCGTCAGAACCGACCCGGGCAATTTTGAGGCCGTAGCCGACGTTCTGTTCCACCGTCATGTGCGGGAACACGGCATAGGACTGGAATACCATGTTCACCGGGCGCCTGTTGGGCGGGACTTTCGCCATGTCCTGCCCGTCGATCAGAATCTGCCCCTCGGTCGGCATCTCGAACCCGGCGATCATGCGCAGGAGCGTGGTCTTGCCGCAGCCCGACGGCCCCAGCAGCACAAAGAACTCACCCGGCATGATGTCGATCGACACATTGTCCACCGCCGTGACCGGGCCGAAGCGCTTCGACACGTTGCGGATGGAAATGATCGGCTGTTGTTCGGTCATGCGATCAGTGCCTCAAAAAATCAGTGCCGCTGCGAAACCGTGCCCATGCGGCTCTGTATCTTGAGCGCAATGGTGGTCAGGATGATGGTCAGCACGATGAGCAATGTGCTTGCCGCGTTGACTTCCGGCGTCACCGAGAAGCGGACCATCGAATAGACCTTCACCGGGAAAGTGATGGTATTGGGGCCGCTGGTGAAGAAGGTGATGACGAAGTCGTCGAGGCTGAGGGTGAAAGCCAGCAGTGCACCCGCCACGAGCCCCGGCTTCATGTGCGGCAGCAGCACGTCGCGGAAGGCCTGCAGCTCGGTTGCGCCAAGGTCTTTTGCCGCCTCCTCCTCCTCGCGGTTGAAGCTGGTCAGGCGGCTGCGCACGACCATCGCCACGAAGGGAAAGCAGAAAGTGATATGGGCAATGGTTATCGCCCCCAGGTTCAGCGGCCAGGGCAGGTCTGTCGGGAAGCCGATCTTGGCGAAGAACACCAGGAAGGCCACGCCAAGGCAGATTTCCGGTACCACGATGGGCAGCGCCATGGCCCCTTCGGCCGCGCCCTTGAACGGGAAGCGGAAACGCCACAGCATCACCGCTGCCAATGCGCCCAGCACCACGCTGGCGACCGTGGCGAGCGCGGCGATGGTCAGCGAGTTGAGCAGCGCTTCCATCAGGCTCGCGTTGTTCAGGGCCTTTTCGTAATATTCCAGCGTGAAGCCGCGCCACACGATGTTGCGGCGGCTGTCATTGAAGCTGAAAGCCACCAGCGTGATCAGCGGGGCATAGAGGAAGAACATCACCAGCCCCACCCAGGTCCGCATCCATAACCGGCGGGTATATTCCAGTGGCGCGATCGGCTCGCGCTTGCGCAGCAGCCGGGCCAGCATCGTCATTGCCTTGCCTCCGCCTGACGCGATTTCATCGCCTGGAAGGCAATCGCGATGAAGGTGGCATACATCAGGATGAAGCTGAGCGCCGCGCCGAAGGGCCAGTCGTTCGCCCGCTTGAACTGGCGTTCGATGACATTGGCGATCATCTGGCTGTCCGGTCCGCCCAGCAGGTCAGGCGTCAGATAGGCCCCCAGTGCCGGCACGAAAGTGATGATCACGCCGGAAATGATGCCCGGTGCCGCCAGCGGCGCGACAATCGCCAAGAGGGTGCGGAAATGCCCGGCGCCAAGGTCAAGGCTCGCTTCGATCAGCGACTTGTCCAGCCGGTCGAGCGCGGCATAGAGCGGCAGGACCATGAAGGGCAGGTGGACATAGACCAGCCCGAAAATCACCGCGAAATTGTTGTACAGCAGTTCCAGCGGCTCATATGCGCCGGGTGCGGGCAGGCCGACCAGCGGCAGCAGGCCGCCAAGGTTGTCGTGCAGCCAGCCGAGCGACTGGTTGGCATAGCCCTCGCGCCGCAGCACCGCGATCAGCGCATAGGTGCGGATCAACAGGTTGGTCCAGAACGGCAGCATGATGGCCAGCAGCAGCCACGGCTTCCACTTGTTGCTGGAAAACACGATGGCCAACGCCACCGGGAAGCCCACCACGATGCAGATCACCGTGGTGGCGGCGGCCACCAGGATCGATTTCCACAGGATGCCGAGGTAGAGCGGATCGAGCGCGCGGGAGTAGTTCGAGAAGGTGCCCGATATCTCGATCTCGGTCAGGCTGGCATTGGTGCCGAAACTGTAGAGCCAGACAATGCCGAGGGGTACGATAAAGAAGCCGATCAGCCATAGGGTCGGCACCGTCGCGACGGCGGCAAACATCCCCTTGGCTGTTCTCCAGCTTTCCATCGCGGCCCCTAGTTACCCTGTCTTGCGTCAGGCTGCGCGGATGCGGGTAAATGCCTCTTCGTAGAGCGGCTGCAGGGCCTCGTTGTAGCTGGCATATTCCGACACGGCCATGCGGTCGGCCGACGGGAAGATCACCGGATTGTTGCTGTATTCGGGCGGCATCAGCGCCTTGGCGGCAGCATTCGGCGTCGGATAGAGGATCGTCTCGGTGATCTTCTTGCCCACTTCGGCATCGAGCAGGTCATTGATGAACATGTGCGCATTGAGCGGGTGCGGTGCGCCCTTGGGAATGCACAGGTTGTCCGAATTGAGCTGGCTGCCTTCGCTCGGGATGACGAAATCGATATCGTCGTCCTCCAGCATGATCTGGGCAATATCGCCGTTGTATTCCAGCACCAGATCAACCTCGCCCGACAGCAGCAGGTCCTGCCCGTTGTCCTCGTGGAAGGTGCGGACGAACGGCTTCTGGCGGATCATCATGGCTTCCACCTCGGCGATGATCTCCGGCGTGATCTCGTTGACCGAATGGCCCAGGTACTTCGCGCCCAACCGGATAACGTCGCCCGCTTCGGACAGTAGGGCGATGCGGTTGGCATATTCATTGGAATCGAACAGCACCTTCCAGCTGTCGGGCGGGCTGGAAACCTTCGACTTGCGATAGCCGATGCCCAGCGCCAGCCAAGTATAGGGCATCGAATAGGCGCGGCCCTGGTCATAGGCCACATCAATGAAGGTCGGATCGACATTGGCCATGTTGGGGATCAGCGAGTGGTCGAGCGGTTCGAGCAGGTCCGACTGGACCATCCGTTCCACGAAGTCGTTCGACGGCACGATCACGTCGAAGCCCGGATTGCCGGCGCGCAGCTTGGCGAACAGCTCGTCGTTGGTGGCAAACAAGCTCATGTTGACGGCGATGCCGCTCGACGCCTCGAAATCCTCCAGCGTGGTTTCACCGATGTAGGTGTCCCAGTTGTAGAAATTGAGCGTTGCTTCCTCACCCGTGCTGGCCGTGCCGGTTTCCGACCCGCTGCAGGCGGCGAGGCCACCGAAGCTGATGCCGACAGCTGCGATGCCCATGCCCTGCAGCATCGAGCGGCGGCCGATGCCGTTATGGCGCAAGAGCTGGCGGGCGAATTTGTCCGAAGTCCTGAAAGTGCTCATCGTAGTGACCCCCTGTTTTCAGCGACCGGCCCTCGATCACAATTCCGGGTCCGGTACGCATCTGGTTGGAGCGGATGCTACTCCACATCCTGAATGCTGCAAGTGCACAATTCGACATGAAAGCACGTTTGACGCGCGCTGCCAGTAGATTATGCAGCATCCGAGCTATCGGAAAAACCGCATGAACATCACTTTTCGCCAGTTGCGCTATTTTATCGCCGTGGCGGAGGCCCGTTCGGTGTCCGGCGGGTCGAGCGCGGTGGGCATTTCGCAAAGCGCCGTGACCGATGCAATCCGTACGCTGGAGCTGGAAACCGGCATGACGCTGTTCAACCGCCATGCCAAGGGCGTGACGCTGACCCGCGAAGGCAGCCAGTTCCTGCGCAATGCCCGGTCCATCGTCGATGCCATAGCAGGACTTGCGGCAGGGGCCGGGCCGGGCGAGGACCAGACCGAGGGCCGCATCCGCATCGGCGCAACGCCGCTGGTCACCGGCTATTTCTTTGCCGACCTGCTATCGCACTTCCAGCGGCTCTATCCGCGGATCGAAGTCAGCCTGGTGGAGGACAAGCGCAGCTATATCGAACACATGCTCGTGGGCGGCGAACTGGACCTGGCGCTGCTGCTGGTGGCCAACCTCGAACAGCGGCACGCGATCGACTACGAAGTGCTCCTGCGTAGCGAATGCCGCGCATGGATGGCGCCGACCCATCCGCTGGCCAATGTCGATGGCCTGTCGCTGGCGCAGATGGAAAACGATCCGGTGGTGATGCTGGCGCTGGACGAGCTTGAAGGGCTGGTCGAGGGCATGTGGGCCAAGTTCGACCACCCGCCGCGCGTGGCCTTCCGCACATCGTCGGTCGAAGGGGTGCGCAGCCTGGTGGGGACTGGCGCGGGGATCACCCTGATGCCCGACCTGGTTTACCGGCCGTGGAGCCTGGAAGGCGACCGCATCCTGTCCAAACGCACGCGTGAAAGCCTGCCTACGGTCGATATCGGCATCGGCTGGCGGCGGCTGAGCCGGCACAGTGAAGCGGTGAGCCTGTTCCTCGAAACGGCGCAGAACCACCGGCGGTAGGGGTCAGGCGTTCCTGAGATACCAAGTGTAATCGAGCTCGGTCACTTGGGCCATGAAATTGGCCATCTCGACGCCCTTCACCACGGCGTAATTGGTCACGAACCGGTCACCCAAGTAGTCTCGTAGCAGGGCAGACTTGTCGAATGCCTCGATCGCGGCGGCCCAGTGGTTGGGCAGGCGGATGTCGTCGCCCTCGGCCTCGTAGCCGTTGCCGACCACAGGTGCGCCGGGGTCAATCTTGTTCGAGATTCCGTGCAGCATTGCCGCCAGCACGGCGGCCACGGCGAGGTAGGGGTTGGCATCGGCCCCGCAGATGCGGTGCTCGACATGGCGGCTGGCTGGTGAACCGGCGGGGATGCGCAAGGAAACCGTGCGGTTGTTCACGCCCCAGGTCGCGGCAACCGGGGCATAGGAATTGGCCTTGAACCGGCGGAAGCTGTTGGCATTGGGCGCGAAAATCGCCATCGATTCCGCCAGGAGCGCCTTCATCCCGCCAATGGCGTGGCGCAGCAGTTCGGTGCCTTCGGGGTCTTCGCTGGCAAAGGCATTGGCGCCGCTTTCGTCGTTCATCGAGATGTGGAGGTGCATGCCCGAACCCGCGCTCTCCTCGAACGGCTTTGCCATGAAGGTCGCCTCGAAGCCGTGCCTGGCCGCCACGCCCTTGACCACGCGCTTGTACATCACCGCGTCGTCGGCGGCGCGCAGGGCATCGGGCTTGTGCCGCAGGGTCAGTTCGAACTGGCCGGCGGCATATTCCGATATGGCGCTTTCCAGCGGCAGGCCCTGCGCATCGCAGGCATCGTACAGGTCATCGAAGAACGGCTTGAAGTCCTCCATCTCGCGCAGGCCATAGACCTGGATGTCGCTGGAACGGTGGCCGGTGGCCGGGCCCTTCGCCGGGATCGGGCGGCCCTGGCTGATATCGACGAGGTAGAATTCCAACTCCACCGCAACCACCGGGGTGAGGCCCAGCGCGGCTAGGCGGTCGATCACGTTGCCCAGTACATGGCGCGGGTCGAGATCGTTTGGGGTGCCGTCGAGCTCATAGAAGCTGGTAAGGAACTGCGCCGCATTCTCGCCCAGCCACGGCGTGCGGACCAGCGTGCCCGGCACCGGCTTTACGTGGCGGTCGGCATCGCCATCTTCCCACACAAGGCCGGTCTCCTCGGTATCGCGCCCGGTGATATCGACCACCAGCACCGAACCGGGAAGGAACCGCCCGCTTTCGTAAACCGCCACCACCTCGTGCCTTCGCAGCCGCTTGCCGCGCGGTACGCCGCACATGTTGGTGAATATGATATCGACCGCATCGACATCGGGGTTGGCGGCGAAGAAATCGACCGCCTCCTGCGCGGAGGCGATGCGGTTGGAACTGTGGGGCGGCTTGGTCATCGTGCATGTCCCGTCAGTGTCTTGAGGCAGTCGTCCAATACGCCTGCCAGCCGCTCGACCTGTTGCAGGGTCGTCTGCGGGCTGACCAGCGTCATATTGTGGAACGGCGCGATAAGCACGCCGCGATTGATGAGGAAGAGGTGCAGCGCATGTTCCAGCGGTCCGTGCATGGCAGCGCGTGCCTCGGTCCCGTTGCGTGGGGGCGTGGGGGCGCAGATGAATTCACCGCGCGCACCGACATGGGTCACGTGCCAATCGAGGCCGTTTGCCGCAAATACTTCGCGCAGCTGCCGCGCCAGTTGGACGGCCAAACCAAGCATGTGATCATAGGCCTCCACGGTCATCACTTCGGTCAAACAGGCCCGCATCGCGGCCATGGCCAGCGGATTGGCCGACAGCGTGGTGCCGATGCCCGAATGCCCGGTCTCGCCTTCGTCGCGCAGGCGCTCCATCCGTGTCGCTACCTGGGCCGAGAAACCATAGACCGCGCAAGGCATGCCGCCCGCCACCGGCTTGCCCAGCACGAACAGGTCGGGCTGCGGGCCGTGGGCGCGGGTCCAGCCGCCGGGGCCGGTGCTGATGGTGTGCGTCTCGTCGAACACAAGCAGGGTGTCGTGACGCGTGGCCAGGTAGCGCATGGCTTCTAGGTAGCCCGGATCGGGCAGCACCATGCCGACATTGGTCAGGGCCGGTTCGGTAAGGATCGCGGCCACATCGCCGCGCGCCAGTTCGGCTTCCAGCGCGGCAAGGTCGTTGAATTCGATCACGGCAGTATGTTGCCGCACGTCATAGACCTGGCCCACCAGGCTGCGGCGGAGCTCGGGCAAGCCGCCCGCCAGGTCCACGAAAACGTCGTCCACGGCGCCATGATAGCAGCCGTTGAACACCAGAATGCGGGACCGTCCGGTGATCCCCCGGCACCAGCGGATCACCGCGCGGTTGGCCTCGCTGGCGCTGGAGGTTACTTGCCAGTACGGCAGGCCGAAGCGGCTGGCGAGTTCATCTGCCACCACCACTGCATCTTCTGTCGGCAACATGCAGGCAAGGCCGCGCTGCGCCTGGTCCGCCAGGGCACGGGCGACAGGCGCGGGCGAATGGCCGAACATTGCCCCTGTGTCACCAAGGCAGAAGTCATCATAGCGATGCCCGTCCATGTCCCACAATTCGGCACGCTGCGCGCGCTCCACGAACAGCGGGAAGGGCGTGCCCCAGTCGAGCATCCAGTGAAACGGAACCCCGCGATGCCAGTGGCGCGCGGCGGCCTGCGCCAGTTCAGCCGAACGCGGATTGGCCGCGGCGAACCTCTGCCGCTCGTCCGCGATCATCGCGACAATGGCCTGATCGGCGATCACAGCCGGTCCCTCAGGGCGAACCACAGCATGCCCGCGACATAAAGCGGCTCGCGCAACAACGGGCCGCCGGGAAACGGCTTGCCGGGGAGGGCAGCGAACAGGTCGAACCGCTCGGCCGTGCCGCGCATGGCATCGGCGATCATCTCGCCCGCCAGCGTGGTCAAAAGCACACCGTGGCCCGACCAGCCGAAGGCATAGAAGCTGTTGCCCAGCCGTCCGAAGCACGGCAGGCGGTTCATCGTCACTCCAACCAGCCCGCCCCAGGCATAATCGATCGGAACCCCGGCCAGTTGCGGGAAGACCCGTTCGAGATAGGGGCGCACGAAGCCTGCCACATCTGCGGGCGGGCGGGGCGTGTATTTCTCGCCCCCGCCGAAGACCAGCCGCTTGTCGGCACTGAGGCGGTAGTAGTTGAGCACGAACCGGCTGTCGGCCACGGCGGCGCCCGATGGCATCAGCGCCCGCGCCTGCTCGGTCGAAAGCGGGGCGGTGGCCACGTTGTAGTTGGCGACCGGCATGGTCATCCGGCCAAGGCGTGGCTCGACCGATCCGATGAAGGCATCGCAGGCCAGCACACCGTGCTGCGCGGTCACGCGGCCATGTGCGGTTGTCGTCACAACCGGCGTGCCGTGATCCATTGCCGTGACTGCGCTGTCCTCGAAGATCCGCACCCCGGCGTCCAGCGCCGCCTGGGCCAGACCTAGCGCATAGTTGAGAGGGTGGAGGTGGCCGCCGTTCGCGTCGAACATTCCGCCATGGTAGATCGGGCTGGCGACGTGGTCAGCCACGTCTGCCGCACCGACAATCCGCGCCGAGGAATAATCGAGCAGCTGTTCGAGAAGGTCACGCTCGCGCTTCATGGCTTCAAGGTGCGCAGGCTTGGCAGCGGCCAGGAAGTGGCCCTTGCGCAAGTCGCACGCGATCCCGTGGCGCGCAATCCGCTCGCGCACGCGCTCTCCCGCAAGGTTGGCTACGGCGAGCAGGCGCGCGGTCTGGCCTGCGCCGAACTCGGCCATCAGGTCCACCGCGCTCCATCGCATGCCGGGGATCATCTGCCCGCCATTGCGGCCCGATGCGCCCCAGCCGATCCGCTTGCTTTCCAGAAGCACGACCGAAAACCCGGCCTCTGCCGCATGAAGCGCGGCGGACAGGCCGGTATAGCCGCCGCCGACCACCACCACGTCGGCTGCGATGTCGCCTGCAAGCTTTGGCTGTTCGGGAAAGGGATTGGCGCTCGCCGCATAGAGGGACGGCGCGTGGGTGGTCATGTATCAGACCTTCAGCAGCAGGTGTTCGCGCTCCCACGAGGAGATCACCGACTGGTAGGCGTAAAGCTCGGTATCCTTGATGGCATAGAATACCTCGAAGAAATCGGTCCCGAAATACTCGCGCACCGGCTTGCAATGGCTGAACCGGTCGAGCGCGCCTTCCAGCGTGCGCGGCAGGGTGCGGGCGCGGTTATAGGCATTGCCGCTCATCATCTTGGGCGGCTGCATGCGTTCGACCATGCCGATATAGCCGCATACCAGCGAGGCGGCGATGGCCAGGTAGGGGTTGGCGTCGGCGCCGGGGAGGCGGTTCTCGATCCGGCGGTTTTTGGCATCCGATACCGGCAGGCGCAGCCCACAACTGCGGTTGTCGCTGCCCCACTGCACATTGATCGGCGCATCGGTATCGGGCCGCATCCGGCGGAACGAGTTAACGTTGGGCGCGAACAGCGGCGAGACCTGCGGCAGCAGGCGGGCGAGCCCGGCGATATAGCTGCGGAAGAGGGCGCTATCCCTGCCGTTGGGGGTCGAGAACACGTTGCGCCCTGTTTCCGCATCCAGCACCGACTGGTGGATGTGCATCGCACTGCCTGGCTGGTCGGACATCGGTTTGGCCATAAAGGTGGCATAGACCCCGTGTTCCAGCGCCACCTGCCGCACGATCCGCTTGAACAGCAGCGCCTCGTCAGCCAGCGCCAGTGGATCGCCATGCTCGAAGTTGACTTCCAGCTGGGCGGCCCCCGCCTCGTGGATCATGGTATCGATGTTGAGCGCGGCCTTCTCGCAGAAGTCGTAGATATGCTCGATGATATCCTCGAACTCGCTCAGCGCTTCCAGGCCATAGGGCTGGCTGCCGGTTTCCGCCCGGCCCGAGCGGCCGACCGGCGGAACCAGCGGAAAGTCGGCGTCGAGGTTCTTGGAGACGAGGTAGAATTCCAGTTCCGGTGCAATCACCGGACGCCAGCCGCGCTTCTCGTAGAGGCCCAGCACCTTCTTCAGAATGTGGCGCGGCGCGATGGCGACCGGCTTGCCCGCGGAATCGAAGGCATCGGCGATGACATAGGCGGTTGGCGTCTTGTAGCCCGGTGCTTCGCGGATGGTGGCGGCATCGGGCACCAGCACGACATCGGGATCGAAGGCGGGGACGATGCTGTCGATGCCTTCGGGATAGTCGCCGGTCACGGTCACGGTGAACACGCTGCCGGGGATGCGCAGGGTGCGGTCGGTGATGCTTTTCAGGAATTTGCCTGCGGGCAGGACCTTGCCGCGCTGGATGCCGTTCATGTCGGGCACGATGCATTCCACCTCGGCGATGCCGCGTTCCTTGATCCAGGCAGCGATGTCGGTGGTCATGCAGGTCTCGCGGTTTGATCGCCGGGGACTGGTGGTGATCGGTGCCCCCGCGACAGGTTGTATCTTGCAGGGCGCGGCAGGGGAAGGCCAATGGTATTTATACAGGCCATGCCTATCAGCTTTTCCGATAGCACGGCTGGCAGCGAACAGGGTGGCGGGGCGACATGGGGACCGTTAGACCTGCGCCTGCCGCCATTCCCACGGAGTTTTCCGGTGACCGAACCCAACGATCTCGCCGCATTCTGGATGCCGTTCACAGACAACCGCGGGTTCAAGGCCAATCCGCGCATGTTCGTGGCGGCCGAGGGAATGCACTATACGGCGGCGGCGGGGCACAAGGTGCTCGATGCCACTGGTGGCCTGTGGTGCGTCAATGCCGGACATGGCCGCACGGCCATTGTCGAGGCAATCCGCAAAACCGCGGGCGAGATGGACTTTGCGCCCACCTTCCAGCTCGGCCATCCGCTTGCGTTCGAGGCGGCATCGCACCTTGCCCTGCTGATGCCAGAAGGGTTGGACCGGATCTTCTTCGTCAATTCGGGGTCCGAGGCGGTGGACAGCGCACTCAAGATCGCGCTCGCCTACCAGAAGGCGCGCGGGCAGGGCGGGCGTACCCGGCTGATCGGGCGCGAGCGGGGTTACCATGGCACCGGCTTCGGCGGCATTTCGGTGGGCGGTATCGTGGGCAATCGCCGCCAGTTCGGCACCCTTTTGACCGGCGTGGACCACCTGCGCCACACGCACGACCTTGCGCGCAATGCCTATAGCCGGGGCCTGCCCCCGCACGGCGCTGAACTGGCCGACGACCTGGAGCGGCTGGTAGCGTTGCACGGCGCGGAAACCATCGCGGCGGTCATTGTGGAGCCGGTGGCAGGCTCCACCGGGGTGCTGATCCCGCCGGTCGGCTATCTCCAGCGCTTGCGCGAAATCTGCGACCGGCACGACATCCTGCTGATTTTCGACGAGGTCATCACGGCTTTCGGGCGCGTCGGCTGCGCCACGGCAGCCGAGCGGTTCGGCGTGACGCCCGATCTCATCTGCATGGCCAAGGGGCTGACCAATGCGGCCGTGCCAATGGGCGCGGTGGCAGTACGACGCAGCGTGCACGATACCATCGTCGATAATTCCGCGCCCGGGATCGAGCTGTTCCACGGGTATACCTATTCCGGTCACCCACTGGCCTCTGCCGCCGCCATCGCCACATTGGGGATATACCGGTCCGAAGGATTGTTCCAGAAGGCCATCGCGCTGGAAGACTACTGGGCCGACGCGGTCCATTCGCTCAAAGGTGCGCGCCACGTCATCGATTGCCGCAATGTTGGTCTGATCGGGGGGATCGAACTGGAACCCCGCCCTGGCGCGCCCACAAAGCGCGCCATGGAAGTGTTCCACCGCGCGTTCGACGAGGGACTGCTGATCCGCGTGACGGGCGACATCATTGCCCTGTCGCCGCCGCTGATCCTCGAAAAGACCAATATCGACGAGATTTTCGGCAAGCTGGCCGCGATACTCGACAGCATCGAATAAGGAGATCCCCCATGATTGTCGGCACCCTGCGCGAGATCAAGAACAACGAATTCCGTGTCGGCCTGACGCCGGAAGCGGCGCAGGAGCTGGTCTCTGCCGGGCACGATGTGGTGATCGAGGCGGGCGCGGGGCTGGGCATCGGCGCGGCGGACGAGGCCTATGAGGCTGCCGGTGCCCGTATTCTTGCCAGCGCCGCCGAGGTCTTCGCCAGCGCGGAACTGGTGGTCAAGGTAAAGGAGCCGCAGCCGGGCGAACGAGCCATGCTGCGTGAAGGCCAGGTGCTGTTCACCTACCTCCACCTCGCGCCCGACCCCGACCAGGCGAAGGACCTGCTGGCCAGCGGGGCAGTGTGCATTGCCTATGAAACCGTGACCGACGCGACCGGCGGCCTGCCGCTGCTCAAGCCGATGAGCCAGGTGGCCGGGCGCATGGCGATCCAGGCGGGCGCAACCGCGTTGGAAAAGGCCCACGGCGGGCGCGGCGTGCTGCTGGGCGGCGTGCCGGGCGTGCTACCAGGCAAGGTGGCCATCATCGGCGGCGGCGTGGTGGGATTCAATGCCGCGCAGATGGCTGCGGGGCTGGGGGCGGATGTGACCATCCTCGACCGTTCGGCCGAAGTGCTGGAGAAGCTGGGCATCCATTTTGAAGCTCGCGCAAAGACCCGCTTCTCCAACCGCGCCAACCTGGCGGCCTGCGTGGCCGAGGCAGACCTGGTGATCGGCGCCGTGCTGATCCCTGGAGCCGAAGCGCCCAAGCTGGTCAGCCGCGCCATGCTCGCCACGATGAAACCCGGCGCGGTGCTGGTGGACGTGGCGATCGACCAGGGTGGCTGCTTCGAGACCAGCAAGCCCACGACCCATGCCGATCCGACCTATATCGTCGATGGCATCGTGCATTATTGCGTCGCCAACATGCCGGGCGCCGTGGCCCGCACGTCCACCTATGCGCTGGGCAATGTCACCCTGCCGCACGTTCTGCGTCTGGCGAAGCACGGCTGGAAGGAAGCGCTGCGGCGTGATCCGCACCTGCTGGCGGGCCTCAACATCGCCCATGGCAAGGTGACCTGCCAGCCGGTGGCAGAGGCGCTTGAACTGCCCTTCACCGATCCTGACACGGTGCTCGGCTGATGCAGCAAATCGGGCATTTCATCGCCGGCCATCCGCAAGCCGAAGCAAGCGGGCGAACGGGTGCGGTATTCAACCCTGCCACCGGCGAGCAGAGCGGCACTGTGGCGCTCGCCTCGGCAGCCGAGGTGGACGAGGCAGTGCGCGCGGCGCAAGCGGCATTTCCCGGCTGGGCGGCTACCCCGCCCCTGCAGCGCGCTCGCGTGTTGGGCCGCTTCCTGCGCATCCTGGAGGAGCGGACCGGCGAACTGGCCGCTGTGATCACAGCCGAACACGGCAAGGTGCTGTCCGATGCTCGCGGCGAGGTGCAGCGGGGGCTGGAAGTGGTCGAATTCGCCACTGGCGCGCCCAACCTGCTGAAAGGTGATTTCACGGCAGATGTCGGCCGCGATATCGACAGCCATGCGGTGCGCCAGCCGCTGGGTGTGGTGGCCGGGATCACCCCGTTCAATTTCCCCGCCATGGTGCCGATGTGGATGTTTCCCGTGGCGCTTGCCTGCGGCAACTGCTTTGTCCTGAAACCTTCGGAACGCGATCCCTCGGCATCCCTGCTGATCGCCCGGTGGCTGGCCGAGGCGGGCCTTCCGGCAGGCGTATTCAGCGTTGTGCAGGGTGACAAGGTGGCGGTTGATGCCTTGCTGGCCGACAGCCGCGTAAAGGCGGTGAGCTTCGTCGGCTCCACCCCGATCGCCCGCTACATCTATGAAACCGCCGCGAAGAACGGCAAGCGCTGCCAGGCGCTGGGCGGGGCCAAGAACCACATGGTGGTGATGCCCGATGCCGATCTCGACCAGGTTGCCGATGCCCTGATGGGCGCGGCCTATGGCTCGGCAGGGGAACGCTGCATGGCGATTTCGGTCGCCGTGCCGGTGGGGCAGGAAACGGCCGATGCACTGGTGGCGCGGCTTGTGCCACGGGTGCGGGCGCTCAAGGTTGGGCCGGGGACCGATGCCGAGGCGGAGATGGGCCCGCTGGTCAGCGCCGCACACCGCGACAAGGTGGCCGGCTATATCGCCAGTGGCGAGGCCGACGGGGCCAAGCTGCTGGTCGATGGGCGCGGGCTGGAATTGCAGGGCTATGAGCAGGGCTACTTCATCGGCGGCACCCTGTTCGACCATGTGACCGCCGACATGGCGATCTATCGCGAGGAGATTTTCGGTCCGGTGCTCTGTGTCGTGCGGGCCGATGATTTCGAGCAGGCAGTCAGCTTGGTAAATGCCCACGAATTCGGCAATGGCACGGCGATCTTCACCCGCGATGGCGATGCGGCGCGTGCCTATGCCGACCGGATCGAAGTGGGCATGGTGGGCATCAACGTGCCGATCCCGGTGCCGATGGCCTTCCACAGCTTTGGCGGGTGGAAAGCCTCGCTGTTCGGCGATCATCACATGCACGGGGCCGAAGGCGTACGGTTCTATACCCGGCTGAAGACCGTCACCAGCCGCTGGCCCACCGGCCTGCGATCGGGCGCGGACTTCGTTATGCCGACGATAAAGTAGGTTTTGCCTCGCGCCTGAGCGCTCCTTTGGTATGGACCCTGCCACTAGCAGATGAAGGGACGTGAGGATGATGAGGCATGTTGCCACGATTTCGGTGCTGACGTTGGCTGCCTGCTCTCCTGCTCCGGTTGAACAGCTTGACCTTTATACCCGCACTGTCCCGCTGATCGAAGTCGACGGCCTGCTGTTCCGCGATCTCGATCGCGATGGCACGTTGACGCCCTATGAGGACTGGCGCCTGACCCCGCAGCAACGTGCGGCAGATCTCGTGGAGCGCATGACGCTGGCGGAAAAGGCCGGGGCCATGGTCGTGGGCAACCTGCCGGGCAATGCCCCGCCGGGCGAACCTGCCACCGGCTACGATCCCGAGCTGGTCGCCGCCATGGTGGGCGAGCGGTTCGTCACCCACGCCGTTTCCCGCCTTTCGACCGACACCCGCGCCCTGGCAGAAGCGAACAATGCAGTGCAGGAAGCAGCAGAACAGGGGCGCCTGGGCATCCCCGTGCTGCTCACCACCGATCCACGCCACGGCTTTACCGAACTGGCCGGGGCGACGACCATTGGCGGCCAGTTCAGCCAGTGGCCCAACGGCGTGGGCATTGCCGCGCTGAACGATCCTGCCCTCACCCGGGCCTATGCCGAACTGGTGCGCGATGATCTGCGCGCAGTGGGCTTTGCGCAGTTACTGGGTCCGCAGATCGACCTTGCGAGCGAACCGCGCTGGCCGCGCAATTTCGATACCTATGGCGAAGATCCCGAAGTGGCGGCGCAGCAGGCTGAAGCCTTCGTCACCGGCTTGCAGGGCGGGGCGGACGGCATCGCGCCGGGGGGCGTGGCGGCGGTGGTCAAGCACTTTGCGGGCTATGGCGCGTCGGACACGGGGTTTGATGCGCACAACTACTACGGCCGCCATTCGCGCGTTTCGTCAGAGGAATGGCCTTTGCAGATGCGCCCGTTCGAAGGCGCGTTCCGGGCCAATCCGGCCGGGGTAATGCCAAGCTATTCCATCCTGCTCGAACTCGAGATCGATGGCGAGCCGGTGGAACAGGTCGGCGCGGGTTACAGCCGCCAGTTGCTCACTGGCGAATTACGCGAACGCCTGGGATTTTCGGGTGTAATCCTGTCAGATTGGGCAATCACCAATGATTGTACCGAGCTGTGCCGCGATGGCCATCCGGCAGGCGAAGAACCGACATTCGCCTCTGTCTCCACCGCCTGGGGCGTAGAAGACCTGTCTCGCCCTGAACGCTTCGCCAAAGCGCTCGCGGCCGGGATGGACCAGTTCGGCGGTGTGGACGATCCCGCGCCGCTGATCGCTGCAGTAGAGCAAGGGCTGGTTGGCGAGGCTGACCTGATGCCCGCTGTCACCCGCATCCTCGAACAGAAGTTTGCCCTGGGGCTGTTCGATGCGCCGTTTGTCGATCCCGAGGCCGCTGCCGGGTCCATCGGTACGCCGGAGGAACTGGCGCGCGGGCTGGAGGCGCAGGCAGCCTCGATGGTGGTGCTGGAAGGAGCCGGGCGGCATACACTGGGGCCGGGTAGCAAGGTGGTGCTATTCGGGCTCGATCCGGCAGCGGCCAGTGCGGCGGGCTTCGTGCCGGTCAGCGACCCGGCACAAGCCGACGCCGCGATCCTGCGCACCCGCTCGCCCAGCGAATTGCTCCATCCGGGCTATGTGTTCGGAGCCATGCACCAGGAAGGCAGCCTGGCTTTTCCCGCTGACCATCCGGCGTTGGCCTTCATGGCTTTGCTGCCGGAAGGCATGCTGCTGGTGGCCGACGTGCAGATCGATCGGCCTGCGATAATGGGGCCCTTCAAGGATCGGGCACAGGTGCTGCTGGCCAGTTTCGGGGCGGGAGACCGGGCCTTGCTCGATGTGCTGACCGGCAAGATCGCGCCGCGCGGACAACTCCCGTTCGAACTGCCCTCTTCGATGGACGCGGTCGAAGCACAAAGGCCGGGTATGCCGGCAGACAGCCGCGATCCGCTATATTCCCTGGGTCTTGGTTCGACCGGACAATAGGCGCGAAAAAAGGGCCGCTCCACAGAGCAGCCCTTCTTCGTGTGGTCGTGACGGTCAGTCCTGGCGACGCTTGTCGTCGCTGCCGCCCTGCTGGCCCGTGCCGCCGCCCTGCTGCTGTTCGCGCTGGCGTTCCGACTGGTCGGATCCGCCCTGCTGGCCACCGGGGTTGTTCTGGCCCTGCTGGCCGGACTGGCCGCCCTGCTGGTTCTGCTGCCCGGGATTGGACTGGTTGTTACCGCCCTGGTTCTGCTGACGGTCCTGTCCGCCCTGCTGCTGGTCCTGCTGGCGGTTGCCCTGCTGGCCATCCTGGCCGGGTTGGCGGTTTTTGTCGTTGTTTTGCTGGTTGTTGTCCATGGCATCGATCTCCTGTGAGCCTCTCTTTGGGGAGGTAACTGCGGAACGCTGCAGCCAGCCCGTTTGTTTCGGGCGAATTGACGAGGTGACCCGGAATAGCGCCGAGCAGATGACCCATCCAAACATGGGTTGTGAGTGGCGGTTGCAAAAGGTTTCGGGACGCGGAGTTGCGGGCGGCAATACCCTCGAATACACCTGCCATTTCAGTGTTATCAGGCGCGATGCCGTGAGCTCGGCGGCAGTCCGCGTGGCGCTGGATCTGCTGATCCAAGCGGCGCATGAGCGATAACCACCCCTTTCTTTTGCGGCCTCGCCGCTATATCCGTCCGCGCGGATCGGATTTGGAAGTGATGCCTGACAATGCACCCCTGGGACCTGCGGTAGCAGGGCTTGAGGCGGCGTTCCTCGAACACCGGGAACGGCTGCTCCGGTTCCTGCGCGCGCGCGGCGCGGGTGAGGCGGCGGAAGACCTGTTGCAGGAAGTCTGGCTGAAGATCGCTGCCGCCCGCACCGGCCCTGTGGCGGCACCGCTGCCCTATATCTATGCCGTGGCCAACTGCCTGATGATCGACCGCCACCGCTCGCGCCGGCAGGAGGAGCTGCGTGAGCGGGAATGGACCGCGACCATCGCCGACACCGCCACCGGCCAGTCCGATGCACCGGGTGCGGACCGAATGCTGGCTGCCCGGCAGATGGCGGCACTGGTAGCCGCCCTGCTCGACGGGCTGGAGCCGCCGCGGGTCGGGCAGATTTTCCGCCGCCACCGGGTCGATGGCATCGGCCAGCGCCAGATCGCGCAGGAATTCGGCGTCAGCCTGAGCACGGTCGAGGCCGACCTGCGCAAGGCCTATGCCGCACTGGCGCAGTTTCGGGAGCGGCACGATGAGGCTTGAGCCAATCGATTCCGTCTGGTCAGGCGAAGGACTGCGCCATGCATGAAGATGACCCGATCAAGGCCGAACGGATTCGAGAGAGCGCTCTCGCCTGGGCCGTGCGCACCGGCGATCCGGCGTTTGCCGACTGGGAACAATTCACCGCATGGCTGGAAGCCGATCCGTCCCACGCTGCGGCCTATGATGGCATTGTCCTGGCGGTGGACGATGCGGCGGATGCCCTGGCCGCCGTGCCTGTTGCCAACGATGATGAGCCCGCGCCTGCTCCGTGGTGGCGCAAGTGGCCGGGTGGTGCCGTGGCGGCTGCCCTGGCCGCAGTGCTGTTTTTCAACCTGTGGAGCGGCCCCGATGGCGTTCGCCTGATCGAAACCGCCCCCGGCGAAACCCGGCTGGTGGAACTGGACGATGGCAGCACGATCACCCTGGCAGGCGGGACCACGGTCGAATTGACAGGCCCGCGCGCCGCGCGGCTGGAGCAGGGCCAGGCGCTGTTCACCGTGGTGCATGACGATAGCGCGCCTTTTGTGGTGATGGCGGGAGAGGACCGTCTGGTTGACCTCGGCACGGTATTCGACGTCAAACTGGGCCGCGGCGGCATTGCACTCGGCGTGTCGGAAGGTGCGGTGGTGTTCAATCCGCAAGGGCCCAACGTGCAGGTTGATGCCGGCGAATTGCTGGTCCGCCGCGCCGGTTCGGACGAGGTCGAAGTAACGCAAGTCGATCTGCTGCAGGTGGGCGAATGGACGCAAGGCCGCCTGACATTCGACATGGCGAGCCTGGAGGAGGTGGCCGAGGATCTTTCGCGCTCAACCGGCATTGCCTTTTCCGCCGTTCCGGGCGGGGCGGCCTACACCGTTTCGGGCAGCCTCCTGACCGCGCCGGTGAAGGCTGATCCGCGCGTGCTGGAAGACCTGCTCGATGTCGAAGTGCGGCAGGCGGGCGGACTATGGGAGATTGCGGAGCGCTGACATGATGCGGCAGGGTCTGGTCCTTGCGGCCCTCGGGGCAACGCTGGCCTTTGTGCCGGCGGCTTTCGCGCGTCCGGTTACGGTGGACAGTCCCGCCGGCCAGGCGGGGCGCGCGGCGATCACCCTGGCGCGGCAGACGGGGGCCAGCATCATCATTGCCGATGGCGCTGTCGCCCAACGCCGCGTTCCGGCGTTTCGCGGACGGATGGAAGGATACGAGGCAGCGCGGCGGCTGGCCGAGGCTGCTGGCGGACGCGCCGTCCGGGCAGGCGAAAGCGGATGGCGGATCGTGGCAGCGCCCGCCCAGCCATCGCGCCGCGCACTTGCTCCACGCACCCAGCCTGTCATCGCGCCATCCCCGCCACCTGCCCCTCCGCCCGAGCCGGTGCACATCGTGGTCACGGCCAGCAAGCGCGAGTTGTCGCTCGACCAGTATGCCGGACAGGCCAGCTTTGTTCCGGGCGCGGACCTGGTGTTCGGCGGTGTCGGCGGGACAGAGCGGATCATGCAGCGCCTGCCCACCTTGTCATCCACTCACCTTGGCAGCGGGCGCAACAAGCTGTTCATCCGCGGAATCGCCGACAGCAGCTTTACCGGGCCGACCCAGGCCACCGTAGGGCAGTATCTCGGCGACCTTCGCCTCACCTATAATGCCCCCGACCCGGACCTGCGCCTGTCCGACATGGAACTGGTCGAGGTGCTGGAGGGGCCGCAGGGCACGCTTTATGGATCGGGCTCGATGGGCGGGATCATCCGCATGGTGCCAAATGCGCCGGAACTGGGCATTGCCGAGATGTCGGCCATCGTCGGCGGGGCGCTGACCTGGCATGGGGCGGCAGGCGTCGATGCCAATGCCGTGCTCAACCTGCCGTTCCTGGTGGACGATGCCGCGCTGCGGATCACCCTCGATGCCTCGTCGCAGGGCGGCTATATCGACAAGCCGCTGCTCGGCCGCGACAACGTCAACCGCACCGAGATCTTCGGCGGGCGGGCGACCTTGCGCTATGAACTGGCGCCCGACTGGACGGTGGATCTGATGGGTGTGGCGCAGTTCACCCGCGCCGCCGACAGCCAGTATGCCGACCGCGAAGGGCCGTCACTCGAACGGTCTGCCGTCGTGGTCGAAGGCGCCGAGGCGGACTATGTACAGGGCCAGTTCGTGGTTTCGGGCCGGATCGGCGATGTCCGGCTGCGCTCGACCACCGGGATCGTGGGGCAGGATCTGGTCGAACACTACGATGCCTCGCTGCCCGATGGCCCGGAACGGCTTTTTATCCAGGCCAACGACACCAGCATGATCGCCAACGAGACCCGCGCCTGGCAGCCGCTGGAAGGCGGCTTCGGGTGGCTGGCGGGGTTCAGCTACACCCACAACACCACGCGCCTGACCCGCGAGCTGGAGCAGGAAGCAGGCATGGATGGCCAGATCCTGCGCGCGGCCACCACCGGGGTGCGCAACAGGATCGACGAATTCACTATTTATGGCGAGATGAGCGCCCAATTGCGCGAAGGATTGGTCGCCAGTGCAGGGGGGCGGCTGACCCATGCCCGGCTGGGCGGCGAGGGCGAGGACGTGCCTCTGCAGTTTGTCATCGCGCTGTCCAGGGTGACCGCCTCGCGGAACGAAACCGTGTTCCTTCCCGCAGCTTCCCTGCTGGCCGATGTGGCGGACGATACCCAGCTCTATATGCGCTACCAGCAGGGCTTCCGGCCGGGCGGCCTAGCCATTGAAGGCCCGCTGGTGCGGCGGTTCGAGAACGATCGCAACGCCACCTACGAACTGGGCCTGCGCCACGGCCAGCCGGGGTCAAGCCCGTTCGAGCTGGCCTTGAGCCTGTCCTATAGCCGGTGGCAGGATATCCAGGCCGATTTCATCGACCAGTCGGGCTTTCCAAGCACCGCCAACATCGGCGACGGACAGGTGTGGACCGCCAGCCTTTCGGCAGCCGTGGAAGTGGCGCCGGGGCTGCGGCTGGATGCTGGCGTGATCTACAACGACAGCCAGGTGGATGAGCCCGACCGGGAATTGTACTTCTCGCCGCTGGGCCTGGCCGGGGGGCAGTTTGTCGCCCCGGACCTTGGTCCGCAATTCGGCAACGTGACCGAACTGAGCCGCGAACTGGTCCTCGCCCGGCTGCGGCAGGTGCCCAATATCGCCCGCGTGGCCGGGCGGGCAGGTTTCGATTACCGCACCGCGATCGATCATCGGCTGGACCTAACGGCGCAAGGCTGGCTGGGTTATGTCGGCAAGTCGCGGCTGGGGATCGGACCGGAACTGGGCGAACTGCAGGGCGACTATATCGACAGCGGGTTGACCATGCGGGTCGGTACGCCGAACCTGGGCCTGTCGCTGGGTGTGACCAACCTGACCGACGAGGTGGGCAACCGCTTTGCGCTGGGCACGCCCTTTGCCACCGGGCGCGAGCAGATCACCCCGCTGCGTCCGCGCACCGTGCGGCTGGGGATCGACCTGGCGTTCTAGGAAAAATCCCGCGGAACTGCCAAGGTGCCCGCCGCATGCCTCCGTCTCTTGGGGAAACAACCGTTTCCCCGGGAGGAAATCATTCACATGCGTCGTACCCTGCTTGCCACCACCGCCCTGCTCGCCATCGCTGCTCCTGCCACGGCGCAAGACATCACCACTGCGCGCACCACGCCGGCCAATACCTCGACCATTGCCAACGGCGCGCCGGGCAACCTGAAGATCACCTCCACCGGATCGGTCGTGGTCGGCACAGGCACGGCGGTGACGATGGACAGCAACCATTCGGTCACCAACGAAGGAACGGTGCGCATCACCAATGCCGATGGCGCGGTGGGAATCACCGCCAATGCCGGGACCAATGGCGCGATCACCAATTCGGGCACCATCACCATCGACGAAAGCTACACGCCGACCGATGGCGACAACGACGGCGATCTGGACGGACCCTTCGCACTCGGCACTGGCCGCTACGGCATCCGCACGCTGGGCGCGCATACCGGGGCGATCACCAATTCCGGCACGATCACGGTTGAAGGCAACAACTCCTACGGCATCGCGCTGGGCGGCTCGCAGGACGGCGCATTCACCCACAGCGGCACGACCAGCGTGACCGGGAACGACAGCACCGGCGTGCTGCTGAACGACGTGACCGGCAATGTCCGGCTGGCGGGCACCGTCACCGCCCGCGGCGAGGATTCCGTCGGCGCGCATCTGGCGGGCGACATCACCGGGCGGCTCGAAGTGCAGGGCACCGTGGCTGCGACTGGATATCGCTCCACCACCGCACCAACCAACACCGCCGCGCTCGATGCCGACGACCTGCTACAGGGCGGCCCGGGGCTGCTGGTGGAAGGCAATGTGACCGGCGGCATCATCATTGCCATTCCGCCCAAGGACACTGATCCCAACAACCCCGACGAGGATGCCGACGGCATTCCCGATGCCACCGAGGGTTCGGGCAACGTGCTATCGTTCGGTGCAGCGCCCGCCATGGTGATCGGCTCGACATCGCGCGACATCGCCATCGGACCGGTGGCAGGAACCTCGCCCGCCTATGGCCTGCAGGTCAACGGATCGGTGCGCGGCCTGGGCGTCTATTCCGGGGTCGATGCTACGGGCATACAGATCGGCGGACGCGGCGGTGACGTGTCGATCGCCAATGGCATCAGCATCGCCGGAATCGTGGGCGCAGTGTCCAACGGCGCGAGCGCCACGGCATTGCAGCTTGGCTCTGGCACGCAGACGCCGCTGGTCCACGTTGCCGCCAGCGGCGTGGTGGAAGCCACGGCTGGGAATGTCGCCACGGCCACGGCCACCGCGATCCGCGTGGAAACCGGCGCCGAGGTGCCGACCATCCGCAATGCCGGCAAGGTCCGTGCTACTGCCGGTGCAGCAGGAACCGCGATCGCCATCCATGACCTTTCGGGCAATGTCTCGCTGGTCGAGAACAGCGGCGCGATCAGCGCTACCGGGGCCACCGCCGGATCGGGCCGCAACGTGGCCATCGATCTTTCGGCCAACAATGCCGGGGCCACCGTGCGCCAGACTCTGGTCGGGGCCGGGACCGCCGCGCCGACCATTGAAGGCGACATCCGCTTCGGGGCAGGTGACGACCTGCTTGACCTCGCAGACGGCGGCTACAAGGGCACCACCACTTTCGGCGGCGGGGCCAACCGCCTTGCCATGTCCGGCGATGCCCGGTTCGAAGGAACGGCCCGGTTCGGTGCCGGGGCCGACCAGCTGACACTCGCCAATTCGGCAGTGTTCAGCGGCCTGGCGGACTTTGGCGGCGGGTCGGACGTACTGACCATTGCCAACAGCGGGCGCTTCTCGGGAACCTTGGCCAATGCGGGCGGACTGGCGGTTAACGTGACCGGCGGCGTGCTCGATGTCACGGCCCCGGCTTCCATCGCCTCGCTGCAGATGGGGGCCACCTCGATCCTCGTTGCCACGCTCGACAAGACTGCGGGCGAGGGCACCATGCTGAACGTGGCGGGCAATGCCAGCTTTGCCGATGGCGCCCTGATCGGCATCCGCTTTGCCGATATCGACGATGCCGAAGGAACCTATGCCTTCCTCCAGGCAGGCAGCCTGACAGGCGCGGCGAACCTTGAGATCTCGGACCAGATGCTGCCCTATCTGTTCAAGGCGACACTGGGCATCGATGCATTGGCCAACCGCCTGTCCATTGCCATTGCCCGACGGACCGCAACCGAACTGGAACTCAATGCTTCGCAGGCCAGCGCCTATGACGCGGTCATCGCTGCCCTGGGCGAGGACGAGCAGCTGGAAGACCTGTTCCTCGGCATCAATAATGGCGAGGGATTCCGCGCCGCGCTGGGCCAGATGCTGCCCGACCATGCCGGTGGCAACTTCGAAGGCCTCAGCCTCGGCCTGCGCACCCTGGCGCGTCAGCAGACCGAACGCACCGGACCGGTTTACAGCTTCGGTGGGCTCGATGTCATCGTGAACGCGGCAGTGTGGAACAGTGGGAAGGATGTGGGCAGCACGGCAAGCTATGACCTTACGGGCCTCGGCTTCTCAGCCGCTGCCGAACTCGATAGCAAGCTGGGCGCATTCGGCGTTGCCGCAAGCTGGATCTTCAACGATCATGACCAGGGCGGCGAACTCGCCTCGGTCTATTCGGATGCCTACGAACTGGCGCTCTACTGGCGGGGCGAATTCGGCGGGCTGACGGCTTTCGGGCGCGGTTCGCTTGGCCTTGCCGACTTCACCGGCGAACGCATCCTGAGGGGAACGCTGGGTGCCACGACGGTCGAACGCACTGCCGATGGCGAGTGGAGCGGCAACTTCATGTCGGCCACGGCGGGCCTGTCCTACGAAGGGCGCAGCGGCAGCCTGTTCTTCCGCCCCGCCGTATCGGTCGATTACATCAGCCTGTCCGAAGGCGCCTATGAAGACACCGGCGGCGGCGACGGGTTCAACCTGATCGTCGAGAAGCGCAAGAGCGACGAAATGGCAGTCAACGGCGGCGTGGCAGTCGGCCTCGATTTTGCCGGCACGGCTCCGGGTGACAGCAACTGGTTCCGCATCGAAGGCGAAGGCGGCTGGCGCGAGCTGGTCGGCGGCGCGCTGGGGAATACTGTCGCCAAGTTCGACGGCGGCACCAGCTTCACCCTCACCCCCGAACAGCGCGCCAGCGGCTGGTATGCCCGCGCCCGCGCAGTTGGCGGGACGCGGATGTTCGAACTGGGCGGCGAACTGGCGGCCGAACAGCGCGAAGGCGACACCGCACTGAGCTTGCGCGGAACCCTCAGAATGGGGTTCTGAGCAATGCGCCTGGTCCGGGGCCTCGGGGGCTGTCAGTCCCCAAGGTCCCCCAAGACCCCCCGTCGCCCCTAGCGGCCCCGGGTCAGGCGCAACACCTGCGGACTGCGGAAGTTGGATGACGGCACCCAGGCGAGGTCCCGGTCCACCCGGCTGAATTCCGGCACCGCCTGCAGGAACGCTGCGAACACGTGTTGGGTGGCGAGCCGCGCCAGCATCGAGCCGAGGCAGGCATGGACCCCGCCGCCAAAGCCGAGGTGCATCTTGGGCTTGCGGGCGATGTCATAGCGGTCAGGATCGGGGAACTTGCGCTCGTCGCGGTTGGCCGCGCCATAGCACAGCATCACCGCATCGCCCGCCTTCATCACCTGTCCGTGGAGTTCCACGTCCTGCGTCAAGGTCCGCTTGAACCTCTGGGCGGATGTGTTGAAGCGCAGCGATTCCTCGATGGCGTCGGGGATCAGCGACGGGTCGGCCACCAGCGCGCGGCGCGCCTCTGGATGGTCGGCCAGGTTCAGCGCGAACATGCCGAGGAAGCCCGACAGCGATTCAATCCCCGCCATGATCAGCGTGGTGACAGTCAGCTGCACTTCCTTGTCGAGCAGCTTCTCGCCCTCGATTTCGGCAGTGATGAAGCTGGACAAGAGATCGTCGCCCGGATTGCGCTTGCGCTCTTCCACCAGGCTGGCGGCAAAGTCGGCCATCCAGCGGAAGGCGGCGAGGTGGGCCTCGGTCTTCTGGCGGGTGACGGGATCGGTCTGCACCATCAGCACGGCATTGTCGCGCACCTGGTCGGCGTTGTCGGGCGGCAGGGCGAACAGGTAGAATAGCAGGTCCACCGTCACCTTCGATCCGAAATCATTGACGAAGTCGAAGCTGTCGCGGCCTTCCAGCGCAGCAAGATGGGCGGCGCATGAGGCATGGGCGGGTGCAATCACATGGTCGAGCGCGCGCTTGGTCATGGCTTGCTGGATCAGGGCGCGCAGCCGGTCATGGCGGGGCGGATCGGTGCTGCCCAGCGTTGCCCCGGCGCGACCGGGAAATTCGTCCACCAGGTTGCCCTTGGCCGAACTGTAGGTGCGCCAGTTGGTCAGGGCATGAAGAATATCCTCATGCCGCGACAGCACCCACATGCCCGCCTCCTCGCTCCAGAAGCAGGGGTGCTCGTCCCGTAAGACCTTGTATGCAGGGAAGGGATCGGCATCGATCGCAGGGGAATAGGGGTCGAAGCGGAACATCGGCCGGTCCTCTTTCCGGTGATTCTTGTTGCACCCTGTCTGCACGCTCCAATCCCCGGTGGCCACGCAGCGTGGCGCCAATTCCTTGGACTTTTCGATCAAACCGGCCCTAGTCTGGCAGCATGAGCGAGCAGCCCGGACTTGCCCGATTCGGTCTCTATGGCGAAGGCGCGGGCAGCCTCGCGCCCGAATTCCTGCATCTGGAGCCGATTTCCAGCCGCTCGGCGCTGCATTACTGGACCATCGCCCCGCATAGCCATCCGCGCATCCACCAGTTGTTGCTGCTCGAAAACGGCGGCGCGCACCTGCTGGCGGACGAGGCGGCGATGGATCTTGCTCCGCTCTCCTTGGTGGCCATCCCCAGCCACTGCGTCCACGCCTTCCGCTTCGAGCCGGGGACCGAGGGGTGGGTGTTTTCCTTTGCGGTAGACCTGCTCAACGACCCGCGTCTTGCGGGCCTTGTCCCCACCGACCTGTTCACCAGTCGCGGCGCGAGCGTGGTGGCGGTGGAGCCTGGATCGCCAAGTCTGGCCCGCCTGCGCTGGCTGCTTGGGGACATGGCCAATGCATCGGTTGACGGCGCTCTGGCCCGCCCTTCGCCCCGCATCATCGCCGAAGTCGCCTTGCTGCTTGCCACGGCGGGTGAAATGCTGGCTGATCGCGTCACGCCTGCCGCCGCCGATCGCCAGCGGACACTGGCCCTGCGTTACCGCCATATGGTCGATGCCCGCTTCCGCGAGGGGCTAGATGTGGCCGACTATGCTCGCCTGCTCGGTGCCAGCGTCCCAACACTTACCCGCGCCTGCCGGGCTGTGCTGGATGCCCCGCCGGGCGAGGTCCTTCGTGCGCGTCTGTTGCTCGAAGCCTTGCGCGACCTCACCTTTACCAGCGCCAGCGTGGCCGCCATTTCGGACCGGCTGGGCTTCTCCGATCCGGCCTATTTCGCCCGCTTCTTCAAGCAGCGCATCGGCCGCACGGCAAGCGAGTTCCGCCGCGATGGCGGGTGGTTCGACCCTCCGCCGGAGTTGCACCCGCGGCCCGGCTTGTCCAAAGTATTGCGCGAAGGGACTTGAGCCAATGGCCAGAGCCGCATTCGTGCGCGAGGATGCCGATGTCCGGCGACAAAGCCTGATCCAGGCCACCGCCGCCTGCCTGGCAGAGCAGGGCGCGCGGGGCGTGTCCGTGCGTTCGATCTGCCGCAAGGCCGGGGTATCGGCGGGGCTCTTGACGCATTACTTCGACGGCATCGGTGACCTCATCGTCGCCACCTATCGCGACACGGGGCGCAAGGTGGCAGAGGCGGTGGACGGGGCCGTTGGCGCGGCAGGGGATGATCCCCGCGCCCGGCTGGAGGCCTATGTCACCGCCAGCTTTCGCCCGCCGGTGCTCGATCCCGACCTGCTGGCAACCTGGCTCGCCTTCTGGAGCTTGATGAAGTCTGACCCCCAGGTCGCTGAAGTCCATGGGCAATTGTATGCAGAGTTTCGCGGCGAGCTGGACAGCCTGCTGCGCGATTGCTGGTGTGATCGGGCCGATGCTGGCGAAGTGCGTCTGGCCGCCATCGCCATCAACGCACTGGTGGACGGGCTTTGGCTCGAACTGTGTCTTGACGAACGCGGACCGTTCAGCCCTGCCGAAGCGGAAAAGCTGGCACTGGACTGGCTGGATGCGCTGATAGCGCGGCGTTCAGCCGAATAGCCGCCCCACAAAGCTGCGGTCCGCCAGGATTGCCTTTGCCGCATTATGCCCCGGCGCGCCGGTCACGCCGCCGCCGGGATGGGTGCCTGCGCCGCACATGTAGAGCCCGCCAATCGGCGCGCGGTAGCTGCCGTTGCCGAGCACGGGGCGGGCCGACCACAACTGGTCCAGCGTCATGTTGCCATGCATGATGTCTCCGCCGATCAGGCCGAACTTGCGTTCGAGGTCCAAGGGCGAATGGATCTGGCGGGCGATCACGCTGGCGCGGAAACCGGGGGCGTGGGCTTCGACCGTGTCGATGATGCAATCGGCTGCCGCCTCGCGCTCGCCATCCCAGCTTCTGCCGTTCGGCAGCTGGGGTGCGAATTGCTGGCAGAACAGGCTTGCAACGTGTTGACCCTCTGGCGCTAATGTATCGTCCACTGTGGAGGGGATAAGCATTTCGACGATGGGCTTCTTCGACCAGCCATAGCGTTTGGCATCGAGAAACGCCTCGTCCATATAGTCCAGCGTGGGGGCCAGGATGATGCCCGACTGGTGATGCTCGCCCGGTTCGGGCAGGCAGGTGAAGCGCGGCAATTCGCTCAGCGCCACATTCATGCGGAAAGTGCCGCTGCCCGCCTTGAACCCGCGCATCCGGCGGCGGAAGTCAGCAGGCAGGTCGGCGCCATCGACCATGCGGTTGTAAAGCAGGGCGGGGCCGACATTGGCGGCCACGATCCCGGCCATCACTTCCTCGCCCGATGCCAGCTTCACGCCCACGGCTTTCCCGCCATCGACCAGCACGCGATCGACCGGTGCTTCCAGCGAAATCTCCACGCCCGCCGCCGCGCAGGCCTGCGCCATCGCACCGGTAATCGCGCCCATGCCGCCGATGGCGTGGCCCCATGCCCCCTTCTTGCCGTTCACCTCTCCGAACACATGATGCAACAGGACATAGGCGGAGCCGGGGGTGTCGGGGCTGGCATAATTGCCGACCACCGCATCGAACCCGAAGGCCGCTTTCACCGCTTCGCTTTCGAACCACTGGTCGAGCATCGAGCGGGCCGACTTGGCGAACATGTCGAGCAGGTCGCGCTTCTGGTCGAGCGGCAGGGTGGCAAGGGGGCGGCCTTGCGCCGCGGCGGAAACCAGGGTGCGCAGACCATCGCCCACGTTGGGTGGGGCTTTCAAAGCAAGGGCGCGCAGGATGTCGGCGATGTTCTCCAATGCCTGGTAGTAGTGCGGCAGGGCTTCGGCATCGGCAGGGGAGAACTTGCGGAATTCCTCCTGAGTTTTCAGCAGACCTCCACCTAGCTTGAGGTAGCCGCCATCCTCTTGGGGCAAGAAGTTGGAGATCGGCCGCTCGACCACGCGGAAGCCATAATGGGCCAGCTTCATGTCCGCGATCACCTTGGGCTGCAGCAGGCTGACGGTGTAGCTGGCGGTGGAATTGCGGAAGCCCGGATGGAACTCCTCGGTCACCGCCGCCCCGCCGATCACGTGCCGTGCTTCCAACACGCGCACTGACAGGCCCGCGCGGGCGAGGTAGAAGGCACAGGTCAGGCCATTGTGCCCGCCGCCGATTATCACGGCATCGTATCGTCTGGTCATGGCCATCCTGTCGTGGTTTTAGCGATCCCTGCTTGTTTTACACTCGTAAGACAGTAGGCTGTGGCAGGCAAGCGCGAAGGGGATCGAATATGCGGGTTTTGACGGCAGTTCTGGCCATTGCAGCCGCGCTGACTGCACTGGTCCTGCGGCATGGAGGCAGGCTGCCGTCACGCGGTTGGCTACCATGGATCGCCGGACTGGCGGCAGTCTATTCGGCCTGGACGATCTATGGGGCAGGCGGAGAGGCCGTCGCATGGGGTCTGGCGCTGCTGGTGCTGTCGCTGCCCGCCTACTACCTGTGTGCAGCCCTTGCCCGGCGCCAGCTGAGCGACTGATTTGCCACGCGAAACCGGCAGAATGTCCGTTGCCCGCGATTTGTGTTGAACGCGGCTTTCCCGTTATGCACACTCGCATCCTTGGGGAGAATGCTGGCGGGCCGATGCGACTGGACGGGTGGAAACTGATTGCGGCGCACTTCGGGCGCGAGCGATCGACTGTCATCCGTTGGGCGACCGAGCGCGGCATGCCGGTCCACCGCATCCCCGGTCCCGGTCGCAGCAGCGTCTATGCGCTCACCGAGGAGCTGGATGCCTGGCTGGATGCCGACCGCGCTGTCGGCGACGGTCCGGATGACGACAGCAGTGTTGCTCCGGTCGGTGGGCCGCCCGCAGGTGGATTGAGGGAAGAAGGCTGGTTGGCGCGCCTGCGATCTCGCCGTGTGCTGGCGTTTGTCGTGCCAGGTGCCATCGCCGTCGCCAGCCTCAGCGCCTGGGCGATCAACCGCGACCCGCTCCGCCAGACCGATATGTCGCTGCCAGCTAATTCCGAAGCAGCCGGTCTCTACCTCGAAGCGCGTTCGGACTGGGCCGCGCGCCAGCCGGAATCGATCGCTTCGGCCATTGCGAAGTTGCAGCAGGTCGTCATGCTGGAGCCCGGCTTCGCGCCCGCCTATGCCGCCCTTGCCGACAGTTATGTGCTGGCGCGCGAGTTCGGTTCGCTGGAGGACGTGGATGCCTTTGCCCGCGCCCAGGCGGCGGCCGATGCGGCCTTGCGGATCGACCCCGAAAATCCCGATGCCCTGCGGTCAGCGGGCTTCATCGAGTACTGGTGGCGCGGGGATCGGGCAGCTTCAGCCCGGTTGTTCCGCGCGCCGATTGCGGCCAATCCGCAGGCGGCGCAGACCCGCTTCTGGTTCGGCAACGTGCTGGTGGACAACGGCGATTTCGCCGCCGGCATGGCCGAGCTCGAACATGCGCTCCTGCTGGAACCGGCTTCTGTCCCACTGCAGGTCGATACAGCCTGGGCTCGCTGGTCGATGGGCGACGAGGCCCGCGGGCTGGCGGACCTGGAACGGCTGCGTGACGCCAACCCTTCGCTTGCCACGATCCACGATTACCTCGCGGTGATCTACCTTGCGCGGGGGGATATGGCGGCCTTTGTTGCCGAGGCGACTGCGCTGGCCGAGGTGAACGGGCGGCCGAGCGACGGGGACCAGGCGATACGGTTGCAGGCTGCCCTGGCAGCGGATGCGGCCAGCGTGGCACCGTTGGTGCTGGCGGACCTTGAAGCCGATCTCGCCAGCGGGCGACGCAGCTCGCTCACCTGGCCGACCTTCGTTGCCACGGCTGCGCGCGATCGCGCTGCCGTGGTGCGCTTGCTTGACACCGGCAAGGCGCGGGGAGAGCGGTGGGGGAGTTCCGGATTGATGCGCCATGTGCGGGAGAGCTGGGCGAGAGACACGGAAATCACACTTCTGCTTGATGATCTGGTCGCCGACAGTCTCGTCACTGGCTAACCCGCTGTTCGTCCGATCCAGGCGGACAGGCCGGGCAGTTCGCTGCTGTCACCCCCGTTGATCGACGCCAGCAGCGTCATCCCCGCAGTATCGACCGGCATGGCCGCATCGACCTGTCCCAGGTTGAAAGCGCAGAGTACCGCGCCTTGCGGAAGGGTGCGGCGGAACACCAGCAGGTTCTGCGTCGCCTCGAGCAGTTCGAACCGCCCCAGCCGCAGTTCGGCGTGGGCGCGGCGCAGGGCCAACAGGCGGCGAGTGGCCTTGAGCATTGAGAATGGCGCCGCCGACTGCACTACTGCGGCGCGGGCGCGGTTGGCGGGTGACAGCGGCAGCCACGGCGTGCCGGTGGTAAAACCGCCCCGCTCATCATCGGTCCAGGGAAAGGGCGTGCGCGCGCCATCGCGCGACAGGGTCAACGGCCAGTTGGCAATAGCTTCGGGATCCTGCAGCAGGTGGAACGGGATGTCGTCCTGTTCCAGCCCCAGTTCCTCTCCCTGGTAGAGGATGGGATTGCCGCGCAGGCACAGCAGCAGCGCCATTTTAAGTGAGGCGAAGTTGTCGATGTCTTCGGCCGCGCACCAGCGCGACACCGCACGCGGCGCATCGTGGTTCTCGAACGCCCAGCTTGGCCAGCCTTCGCCGCTATCGCCGGGCCATTCGGCCATCGCCGTTGCCACCAGGTCTGGCGTCAGGGCGGGGGCATAGAGGAAATCGAAGCCATAGGCGCTGTCCAGCCGGTTCTCGCCAAGCGTGAAAGCCTTCATCTCCTCCAGCGCATTGCTGCCGCCGACTTCTGCCATGGTGAAGACCGCGCCATATTCGTTTGCCAGCCCGCGCAAACGTTCGGTGAAATAGACCATTTCGGGCTGCGACTGGCTGTGGACCTTGTCCTGGTAATCGAACGGGCGGGTGCGGCGCTGGCCGGGCACTTCGGGTGCGGGCGGATTGTCGCGCAGCAGCGGATCGGCCATCGCGTGGTTCAGCGCATCAAGCCGGAAGCCATCGACGCCGCGATCAAGCCAGAACTTCGCCACATCGAGCAGCGCATCCTGCACCGCCACGTTATGGACGTTGAGCTGCGGCTGCTCCTTCAGGAAGGTATGCAGGTAATACTGGCAGCGGCGCGCATCCCAGGTCCAGGCCGGGCCGCCGAATACCGACTGCCAGTTGCTGGGCGGGGTGCCGTCCGCCTTGGGGTCGGCCCAGACGTACCAGTCGGCCTTGTCGGAAGTGGCGCGGCTGTCGGCGAACCATTCGTGCTGGTCGGAGGTATGGGCATAGACCTGGTCGATCAGCACCTTGAGGCCCAGGTGGTGCGCCCGCGCCACCAGGGCGTCAAAATCTGCCAGGGTGCCGAACACCGGATCGACCGCGCAATAGTCGGAAATGTCGTAGCCGAAATCCTTCATCGGCGAGGTGAAGAAGGGCGAGATCCAGATGGCATCGACGCCGAGGTCGGCAACATGATCCAGCCGCCGGGTGATCCCGGCAAGATCGCCTACGCCATCGCCATTGCTGTCCTGGAAGCTTCGCGGATAGATCTGGTAGATCGCCGCGCCGCGCCACCATGGCACAGCCGGGTTGGCGGAGGGGACAGGGTGCGGGGCGAGCATGGCTGGTTCCTTCCGATTCCTGACCGCGACCATGGTATCATGAAACGGCGTAGCGAACAGCAAATTGCTGCGACGCAACATTGTTCCGCCAAGCCCTTCACAACCCTTGTCGTTTGCCTTGGCGCGGCTTACCAACCGCCTATCGCGCCTTGCTGGCTGGCGTGATGCGGCGCGGGTTTTTCGCGCAAGCGACAAGGCCGGGCATTCACGGGGGCGGAACGCAATTGGCGCGGTGCGTTGCCGTGTCATCCCAAGTCGAGGAGCGTGGTCCCAATGCCCAGCAATGCCGAACTACCGACAACCCCGATGCAGGACCTGATCGTGGATGTCCTGCGCAAGCGGGTGGGCAAGGATGAACGCGCGGCCAAGCCGCATGACTGGTACACCGCCACGGTGCTGGCACTGCGCGACAAGATTATCGACAGCTGGATGGAATCGACCCGCCGGACCTATGCCGATGGCGGCAAGCGAGTCTATTACCTGAGCCTGGAATTCCTCATCGGGCGACTGCTGCGCGATGCGCTGAACAACATGGACCTGACCGGCGAGATGGACCGGGCGCTGAAGGCCCACGGCCTCGACCTGGCCGTGCTTGAAGAATTGGAGCCCGATGCGGCGCTGGGCAATGGCGGCCTGGGGCGGCTGGCGGCCTGTTTCATGGAGAGCCTCGCCAGCCTCGATATCCCGGCCTACGGTTATGGCATCCGCTACGTTAACGGCATGTTCCGCCAGCGGATTGACGATGGCTGGCAGGTGGAACTGCCCGAAACCTGGCTCAGCCACGGCAACCCGTGGGAATTCGACCGGCGCGAAAGTGCCTACCGCATCGGCTTCGGCGGTGAAGTGGTGGAGGACAACGGCGGGGTCAAATGGAACCCGGCCGAAGTGATCGAGGCCAGCGCGGTCGATACTCCGGTGGTCGGTTGGCGCGGCAAGCGGGTGAACACCCTGCGGCTGTGGACCGCCCATGCGCTCGATCCGATCAAGCTCGATGCCTTCAATGCCGGCGACCACGTGGGCGCGCTGGAGAACGAGGCGCGGGCCGACAGCCTGGTGCGCGTGCTCTATCCGGCGGACTCCACGCCGTCCGGGCAGGAACTGCGGCTGCGGCAGGAGTTCTTCTTCTCCAGCGCAAGCATCCAGGACATCGTGCGCCGCCATGTGCAGTACGAAAAGGACGTGCGCACCCTGCCCGACAAGGTGGCGATCCAGTTGAACGATACCCATCCGGCGGTGGCCGTGGCCGAACTGATGCGGCTGCTGGTCGATCACCACCACCTGGAATTCGACGAGGCGTGGGACATTACCAAACGCACCGTCGCCTATACCAACCACACCCTGCTGCCCGAAGCGCTGGAAAGCTGGCCGTTGCCCCTGTTCGAGCGACTGCTGCCGCGCCACATGCAGATCGTCTATGCCATCAACAGCCGCGTCCTGCGCGAGGCGGGCAAGAAGGGGCTTGGTGCCGAGGCCATCAGCGCGATCTCGCTGATTGACGAGAACGGCGAGCGGCGGGTGCGGATGGCGAACCTCGCCTTCACCGGCGCGCACAGCGTCAACGGGGTGGCCGCGCTCCACACCGACCTGATGAAGCAGACGGTGTTCGCCCACCTCCATTCGCTCTACCCGGACCGGATCAACAACAAGACCAATGGCGTCACCCCGCGCCGCTGGCTGATGCAGTGCAATCCGGGCCTGACCAATGTGATCTGCGATGCCATCGGGCCGGATTTCCTCGACGATGCGGAAAAGCTGGTCGCTCTGAACGCGCTCGCTGATGATGCCGCGCTGGGCGAGCGGATCGCCATGGTCAAGCGGTCGAACAAGCTGGTGGCGGCTGAGCGCATCAAGGGGCTGACCGGCGTGCGGATCGATCCCGATGCCCTGTTCGACGTGCAGATCAAGCGCATCCACGAATACAAGCGGCAGTTACTCAACCTGGTCGAGGCCGTGGCGCTCTATGATCAGATCCGCAGCCATCCGGAACGCGACTGGGTGCCGCGGGTCAAGATCTTCGGCGGCAAGGCGGCGCCGAGCTATCACAATGCCAAACTGATCATCAAACTGGCCAACGACATCGCCCGGCGGATCAATTCCGATCCCTCGGTCAGCGGGCTGCTGAAAGTGGTGTTCGTGCCCAACTACAACGTCAGTAAGGCCGAATGGCTGATCCCGGCGGCGGACCTTTCCGAACAAATCAGCACGGCCGGGATGGAGGCATCGGGCACCGGCAACATGAAGTTTGCCCTCAACGGCGCGCTCACCATCGGCACGCTGGATGGCGCGAACATCGAGATCATGGAGCATGTCGGGCGCGACAACATCTTCATTTTCGGGCTGACGGCAGAGGAAGTGGCCGCCAAGCGCGCCGATGGTTACCAGCCGCGCCATGTGATCGAGGGATCGCCCGAACTGCTCCAGGCGGTGGAGGCAATCGCCAACGGCGTGTTCTCGCCCGATGACCCGGCGCGCTACCGCGACCTGATGAACGGCTTGTACGACAGCGACTGGTTCATGCTCGCCGCCGATTTCGACAGCTATGCCGCTGCACAGCGCGATGTCGATGCGGTGTGGCAAGATCAGGGACAATGGCGCAAGAAGGCAATCCACAATATTGCCAACGTCGGCTGGTTCTCGTCCGACCGGACCATCGGCGAATATGCGAAAGAGATCTGGGGAGTGATGTGAAGCCACCGACATCGGCAATCGAGGCGCTGCTGCATGGCACCCATGCCGATCCATTCTCGCTGCTGGGGCCCCACGCCGGGCCCGAGGGGACCTTTGTGCGCGCGGTGCTGCCTGGGGCCGATGCGGCGAGCGCCTACAGCCTGAAGGGTGCCAAGCTCGGCACGCTGGAAAAGGTAGACGATCGCGGGCTGTTCGAGGGGCTGCTGAAGGGCAAACCCAGGCCGGTCAAATACAAGTGCAGAACTGGCAAGCACAGTTGGTGGGTGGCCGATCCCTACAGCTTCGGGCCGGTGCTGGGTCCGGTCGATGACCTGCTGATGGCCGAAGGCACGCACCAGCGCCTGTTCGACAAGCTGGGCGCACACCTGATCGACCATGAAGGCGCCAGCGGCGTACACTTTGCCGTCTGGGCACCCAATGCCGCCCATGTCAGCGTGGTTGGCGATTTCAATGGCTGGGATGCGTCCCGCCACCAGATGCGCCGCCGCCTGGATATCGGCGTATGGGAACTGTTCGTGCCCGACGTGGGCGAATGGGCGGCCTACAAGTACCGCATCGTCGGGCCCGACGGCGTGGTCCTGCCGCTCAAGGCCGACCCCTTTGCCTTTGCCAGCGAGCTTCGCCCCAAGACCGCTTCGCTCACCGCGCGTCCCGCCAAGCCCGATTGGGGCGATGAGGAACATCGCAAGCATTGGGCCAGCGTCGATCCACGGCGGCAAGCCATTTCGATATACGAAGTCCACCCCGGATCGTGGCAGCGCGACGACAACGGCTGGTTCCTGACGTGGGACGAGATGGCCGCGCGGCTGATCCCCTATGTGGCGGACATGGGCTTTACCCACATCGAATTCATGCCGGTTTCCGAACACCCCTATGATCCCAGCTGGGGCTACCAGACCACCGGCCTCTATGCCCCTTCGGCCCGCTTTGGCGCGCCCGATGGCTTTGCCCGCTTCGTCGATGGTGCGCACCGCGCGGGGATTTCGGTTCTGATCGACTGGGTGCCCGCCCACTTCCCGACCGACGAGCATGGCCTCGCCAATTTCGACGGCACGGCGCTGTATGAACATGACGATCCGCGCCTCGGCTTCCACCCCGACTGGAACACCGCGATCTACAATTTCGGGCGGCGCGAGGTGGCGAGCTTCCTCGTCAACAACGCGCTGTTCTGGGCCGAGCAGTACCATGTCGATGGTCTGCGCGTGGATGCCGTCGCCTCGATGCTCTACCGCGATTACAGCCGCGAGGATGGCGAGTGGATCCCCAACGAACAGGGCGGCCGCGAGAACTGGGAAGCGGTCGACTTCCTGCGGGCGATGAACCGCGCGGTCTATGCCAGCCATGCCGGTTTCATCACCGTGGCCGAGGAATCCACCTCCTGGCCCGGTGTAAGCCTGCCAGCCTATGCCGATGGCCCTCGGGAGAGCCTGGGGTTCGGGTTCAAGTGGAACATGGGCTTCATGCACGATACGCTGCAGTACATGGCGCGTGACCCGATCCACCGCCGGTTCCACCATGACGAGATCACCTTCGGCCTGACCTACGCCTTTTCGGAGAACTTCGTCCTGCCGTTGAGCCATGACGAGGTGGTCCACGGCAAGGGATCGCTGCTGGGCAAAATGAGCGGCGACCAATGGCAAAAGTTCGCCAACCTGCGCGCCTATTACGGATTGATGTGGGGCTATCCCGGCAAGAAGCTGCTGTTCATGGGGCAGGAGTTTGCGCAGGTGCGCGAGTGGGCCGAGGACCGCTCACTCGATTGGCACCTGCTCGATGATGCGGCCCACAGGGGCGTGCAGTCCTGCCTGCGAGACCTGAACCGCCTCTACCGCGAAAAGCCCGCGCTCCATGCCCGCGATTGCGAGGGCGAGGGGTTCGAATGGCTGGTGGTGGACGATGCGGAAAACTCGGTCTTCGCATGGCTGCGCAAGTGTCCGGGCGAGCCGACCATCGCCGTGGTATGCAACATGACGCCCGCGCTCCACACCGGATACGGCCTGCGCCTGCCGCATGACGGGCAATGGGCCGAGGTGTTCAATTCCGATGCCACCATTTACGGCGGAACCGGGCAGGGTAATTTGGGTAGCATCAATGCGGGCGGCGGCGGGGCCGATGTAACCTTGCCGCCACTCGCCACCGTGATGTTCGAATATCGCGGCTGACAAAACGATAAAGGGGACAGGCCGATGAGAGACACCACTGGGCAACCGCTCGCCCGCGACGCCATGGCCTATGTGCTGGCAGGCGGTCGCGGCAGCCGGCTGAACGAGCTGACCGACAACCGCGCCAAGCCTGCGGTCTATTTCGGCGGTGTCAGCCGGATCATCGACTTTGCCCTGTCCAACGCGATCAATTCCGGCATCCGCCGCATCGGCGTGGCAACCCAGTACAAGGCGCATAGCCTCATCCGCCACATGCAGCGGGCGTGGAACTTCATGCGGCCGGAACGCAACGAGAGCTTCGACATCCTGCCCGCCAGCCAGCGCGTGTCGGAAAGCCAGTGGTACGAAGGCACGGCCGACGCGGTGTTCCAGAACATCGACATCATCCAGGCCCATGCGCCCAAGTACATGGTGATCCTGGCGGGCGACCACGTGTACAAGATGGATTACGAGATGATGCTGCGCCAGCACGTGGACAGCGGGGCCGATGTGACCGTGGGCTGCCTTGTCGTCCCGCGCGAGGAAGCGACCGGCTTTGGCGTGATGCACGTGGACCAGACCGACCGCATCACCGCCTTTGTCGAAAAGCCCCAGGACCCGCCGGGCATTCCGGGTGAGCCCGAGATGGCGCTGGCATCGATGGGCATCTACGTATTCGAGACCGAGTTCCTGTTCGACCAGTTGCGCCGCGATGCCGCAGACCCCGCTTCGCGCCGCGATTTCGGTGGCGACATCATCCCCTATATCGTCGAACACGGGAAGGCCCAGGCCCACCGCTTCACCTCCAGCTGCATCCGCGCCGCGGACGAGATCGAGGAATACTGGCGCGATGTCGGCACACTGGATGCCTATTTCGAAGCCAATCTCGACCTCACCGACGTGGTCCCCAAGCTGAACCTGTATGATCGCGACTGGCCGATCTGGACCGACCAGATTGTGGCCGCACCCGCCAAGTTCGTGCATGACGAGGACGGGCGGCGCGGCCATGCGATATCCTCGCTGATCTCGCAGGATTGCATCGTGTCGGGCGCATTGGCGAAAAGCAGCCTGCTGTTCACCGGGGTAAAAATGGGCAGCTTCTCCAGCGCAGAGCGCGCGGTGATCCTGCCATATTGCAACATCGGGCGCGGCGCGCGGCTGAAGAACGTGATCCTCGATTCCGGCGTGCGCATTCCCGAAGGCCTGGTCGTGGGCGAAGATCCCCTGCTCGATGCCAAGCGCTTCCGCCGCACCGACAAGGGGGTGTGCCTGATCACCAAGGACATGATCGCCAAGCTGTGACGCGCGCAAAGACACTTAAGGTCCTCTCCGTCGCGTCCGAGATGGTCCCGTTGGTCAAGACCGGCGGGCTGGCCGACGTTGTGGGCGCGCTGCCCGCCGCGCTGGCGGGGCAGGGGGTGGAGATGACGACCCTGCTGCCGGGCTATCCGGCGGTCATGGCGGCCATCGGCAAGGCCAAGAAGGTGCCGGGGATCGACCAGGTGCTGGGCGAACCGGTGCGGGTACTGTCGGCCAAATGGGCTGATGGCCGCAAGCTGCTGGTGCTCGACGCGCCCGGGCTGTTCACCCGCGAAGGCGGCCCTTACGGCGATCCGAACGGGGCCGATTGGCACGACAACTGGCGGCGCTTTGCCGTACTGGGCAAGGCGGCGGAAATGCTGGCGGGCAAATTCGACCTCGTCCATACGCATGATTGGCAGGCGGCCATGGCCTGCGTTTACCTGCGCTATGCCGGTGGGCAGGTGCCCAGCGTGCTGACGATCCACAACATGGCCTTCCAGGGCTTTTTCGGCGGCGAGATCTTCGGACGACTCGGCCTGCCGGACAGCGCATGGAGTCTCGACGGGGTGGAATTCCACGGCGGGGTGGGCATGCTGAAAGGCGGCATGGCCTGCGCCGATGCCATCACCACCGTCAGTCCGACCTATGCCCGCGAGATCCATACCGCGAAGTTCGGCATGGGGCTGGATGGCGTGGTGCGGGCGCGCAGCAATGTAGTGCACGGCGTGCTCAACGGCATCGACCGGGCCGAATGGAACCCCGCGACAGACCGGCACCTGCCCGCCACCTACGATACGAAGAGCCTGGCGAAACGCAAGGCCAACAAGCGCGCCGTCGAGCAGGCGTTCGAGCTGGACAGGGGCGACGGCCCGCTGTTCGTAATGGTCAGCCGCCTGACGTGGCAAAAGGGCGTGGACGTGCTGCTGGAAGTGATCGACCACCTTGTCGGCCTCGGCGGCAGGCTGGCGCTGCTCGGCGCGGGCGACGTTGCGCTGGAACAGGAGCTGGTGCTGGCGGCCCAGCGCCATCCGGGGCGGGTGGGCCTCAATTTCGGCTATAGCGAGCCCTTGTCCCACTTGATGCAGGGCGGGGGCGATGCCATCCTGATTCCCTCGCGGTTCGAGCCGTGCGGGCTGACCCAGCTCTATGGCCTCGCCTATGGTTGCGTGCCAATCGTCACCCGCACCGGCGGGCTGGCCGATACGGTGATCGACGCCAATCCCGCCGCCATGGCCAGCGGCACGGCCACCGGCATCGTGCTGGGCGAGGCGACCTATGATGACCTCTCGCTCGCCATCACCCGCGCCATCCGGCTGTTCGAAGACAGGCCCGCGTGGAGCAAGGTGCAGCGCACCGGGATGCGCGCCGATTTCGGCTGGGAGGCCAGCGCCGCCGAATATGCCGCGCTCTACCGCCGGCTGGTGGCCGCATGAGCCTGTCACCGGGCGTTACCGTAGCGCCCGATGGGACAACCTTCGTCGTCCGTTCGCCGCAGGCCAGCGCCGTGTCCCTGTGCCTTAACGATGTGCCGCTGGCGATGGAGCAGGAAGGCGACCTGTGGGTGGCCCATGTGCCGCGCGACTGTACCGGGGCGCGCTATGGCTATCGCGCGGATGGCGAATGGGCACCCGATCGCGGGCTGTGGTTCGATCCCGCCAAGCTGTTGGTCGATCCCTATGCGACCGAGCTTGATCGGCGCTTTGCGCAGCACCCGTCGCTGGCGCAATTCGGTGTGGACACCGCGCCTATCGTGCCGCGCGCGATTGTCACCGGTCCGCTGCCGGAGGCGCCGCCTGAGCCGCCCAAGTTCGACCGGGCCGGGCTGGTTTACGAGTTGAACGTGCGCGGCTTCACCATGCTGCATCCCGATATTCCGGAGCAACTGCGCGGCACCGTAGCAGCGCTGGCCCACCCGGCGATTATCGCGCACCTGAAGAAGCTGCACGTCAGCGCGGTCGAACTGATGCCGGTGATCGCCTGGATCGACGAGCGGCACTTGCCGCCACTCGGCCTCAGCAATGCCTGGGGCTACAACCCCGTCGCCATGATGGCGCTCGACCCCGGCCTGTGCCCCGGCGGCGTGGCCGAACTGCGCGAGACCGTGGCGGCGCTCCACCGGGCGGGCATTGGGGTGATCCTCGATGTCGTGCTCAACCATAGCGGCGAGAGCGACATGCATGGCGGCGTCATCAGCCTGCGCGGGCTGGACGACAGCGCCTATGCGCGGGAGGCCGACGGGCAACTGGTCAACATCACCGGCTGCGGCAACACGCTCGATTTCGGCCATCCCCATGTGCGCGACCTGGCGCTGGCGATGATGCGCCATTTCGTGCGCCATTGCGGGGTGGACGGCTTCCGCTTCGATCTCGCCCCCGTGATGGCGCGCGGGCCAGGGTTCGATCCGGCCGCACCCATTTTCGCGGAAATCGCCGCCGACCCCTGGCTGGCCGACAGGGTGATGATCGCCGAACCGTGGGACATGGGACACGGCGGCTATGCGCTGGGGCGCTTTCCGGCAAACTGGCTGGAATGGAACGACCGCTACCGCGACGACGTGCGGCGCTTCTGGCGCGGCGATGCGCCCATTGGCGAGCTGGCCACGCGGATCGCCGGATCGGCGGACATTTTCGGCAGCCAGTGCCGCAGCGTCAATTTCGTCGCCGCCCACGATGGCTTTACCCTGGCCGATACGGTGGCCTACGAACACCGCCACAATCTCGCCAATGGCGAAGAGAACCGCGACGGGCACGGGCACAATTTCAGCTGGAACAACGGGGTGGAGGGGCCGACCGGGGACCATCATATCCAAGCTGCCCGCGCCAATGACCTGCGCGCCATGCTCGGCACCCTGTTCGCTTCCACCGGCACGATCATGCTGACTGCGGGCGACGAATTTGGCCGCAGCCAGCACGGCAACAACAATGCCTATGCGCAGGACAACGCCATCGGCTGGATCGACTGGACCGCGCGCGACCGCGAACTGGAAGCCCATGTGGCGCGGCTGGCCGAACGCCGGGCGACGCACCGCGACCTGTTCGCCGCCTTTCCGCCAGACGGCCAATGGCGCGGGCTGGACGGCGCGGAGCTGTCGCCGCAGGACTGGCAATCGCCCGGGACCGGCGGCCTGTCGTTCAGGCTTGGCCCTGTTGCGATCACCGTGGACCGCCAGCGCCGCGAGGTGCGCTGGGACTGAGAGCGGGAGAAGGTGACACAAGTGACAGGGTGTCACCTTTGTTTCAGGCCTGAAAACCGCAGATTCCTGGCGGTTTTCGGGCAGGTGGACAAAGTGACACTGACCCGGGAGAACACGCCCGGCATCCGGCCCCGCAGCGCGCACAGTGATTACGGGCAGGGGGCGGTTGGCGGCCATGCCCGGACCGTGGCATGGCGCAGCGCGTGTAGGAAAGTGCCCTAGGCCGCCTTGTCTTCCAGCCGTTCGAGCGCCTCGGCCTCGATCTTGTGCAGTTCGACAATCGTTTCCTCGATCGCAGCCTTCTGCTTGCGCAACCCGTCGAGCCGTTCGCGCACGCGCGACAGCAGGTGTTCCATCTGCTCGCGCTGGCCGGGGCCGGTGTCATACAGGTCAAGGAATTCGCGGATCTCGCGGATGGTGAATCCCAGCTTCTTGCCGCGCAGGATCAGTTGCATCCGCCCCACGTCGCGCTTGGTATAGATGCGCGTGGAGCCCACCCGCTGCGGGCTGATCAGCCCGTTGTCCTCGTAAAAGCGCAAGGTCCGCGCGGTCACGCCCAGCTGGCGCGCCACGTCCTGGATGCCCTGGTGGCCATTGTCGCCGGTCACTTCTGCATCCTCGTAATCCTCGTTATCCTGGTGCATCCGGTCAGCCACGTTTCAGGCGCTCCTCTTCAACCAGTTCCTTCTTCGACAGCTTGCCGATCATCGTCTTGGGCAGGCTGTCGCGGAATTCGATTTCGGTCGGCAGTTCGAGCTTGTTGATCAGGGTGGCGAGGAAGGTCGAAAGCTCCTCCTCCGTCAGCGTCGATCCCTCGGTGCGGGAGACGAACAGCTTTGGCACCTGGCCGAGGTAATCGTCGGGGATGCCGATGGCGATTGCCTCCTTAACCTCCGGGTGATGGTAGGCCGCATCCTCGATCGCGCGGGGATAGACGTTGTAGCCGCCGCGCAGGATCAGGTCCTTGATGCGGTCCACCAGGAACAGGTAGCCGTCCTCATCCAAATAGCCGACATCGCCGGTGCGCAGCGCACCGTTGTGGAAGGTGGCGGCGGTTGCCTTGGGCTGGTTCCAGTAACCTTTCATCAGCTGCGGACCGCGCGCCATGACCTCGCCGCGTTCGCCCTGGGCACACATCCGGCCCGGGTCGTCGCGGTCGTGGATCTCGATTATGGTGCCGGGGAAGGCGGGGCCGCAGGAGTTGTCCTTGACCAGGCCGAACAGCGGGTTGCAGGTAATGATCGGGCTGGCTTCGGACAGGCCGTAGCCTTCCACCACCCGTGCGCCGGTGCGGGCCTCGAACTGCTGGCGCACTTCCAGCGGCAGCGGTGCTCCGCCCGAAATGCAGCAGATCACCATCGACAGGTCGGGCACCTTGCTGTCCGGCAGGGCGTTAAAGGCGGCAAACATGGTTGGCACGCCAAAGAACTGTGTCGGCGGCTTGCGCTTCATCGAAGCGAGCACCTTGGGCATTTCGAAGCGCGGCAGCAGGACCAGCTCCGACCCTGTCTCGATGCCGTAGTTGAGTATGCAGGTGAGCGCGAAGACATGGAACATCGGCAGCACGCCCAGGGTGCGCTGCTGGAAGTCGCTGTAACCGCCGGCATGGGCCAGCATTTGCGCGCTGTTGGCAGCCAGGCTGGCATGGGTCAGCATGGCGCCCTTGGGCAGGCCGGTCGTGCCGCCGGTATACTGCAGCACCGCCACATCGTGCGGATCGCGCGCCACCTGGGCGGGGTTGCCTGCATTGGCGAGCAGGTCGGTAAGTTCCAGATGCAGCTTGCGGTCGGTAATCCGCACATGGTCGGAGCGGCGCAGCAGGCGGAAGCCGAGGTTGAGGCCGAACGGCAGGATGTCGCGCATCCGGCAGATCAACAGGGTTTCCACCCCGGCCTTGTGTGCCACGTCCTGGAACTTTTCGTGGACGAAACGCACTTCGGGCACGGCAACCATGCGCACGCCGGCATCCTTCAGCAGGTGTTCCAGCTCGCTTTCGGTGTAGAGCGGGTTGAGGTTGACCACCACCGCGCCGATCTTCAGCGCGGCGAAATAGAGCACGATGTGATAGGGCGAATTGCCGGTGCACAGGCCGAACCGGTCACCCTTTGTCAGGCCGCTATCCTGCATCCCGCGCGCTGCGCGATCGACCAGCGCGCCGAGCTCGCCATAGGTCCAGCAGCGCCCGAAATAGTCGATGGCCACGCGATCCGGCCAATGGGCCACGGCGTTGTCGATCAGGTCCGTCAGCAGGCGAGGCGGAAAGATCAGATGGCCGGTCTCGTCGGGGTAATAGGGCAGGGCGGGCGCGCTCATGTGCGGGCACTCCTACCTTTGGGCTGGCGGCTGTCGTGCAGCAGCTGCGTCATCGAACCTACTCCTGCATCCTCTAGACGGAGCCTTGAAAATGGCCCCTTGTCGAATCGCATTCTGCACATATTTTGGTTGACGTATAGGGAAATCTGTTCACCATTAGGGAAGAACGTTCCAGAACGACATTTCGGGGCCGCGAGTCCCCGCAAGCTTGGAGAGGCTTTGGAGCCTTTCTGATTGATATAGAGCCACCGCGACGGAGCCAAATTTGGCCGTGTGCAAGGAGAGAGGAGGGAGCAATGCTCTCACATAGTGACCGATCGAAAGACGCGGCACACGGCCAAATTTGGCCCGCCCTTCGGGTTGCCGCAGGAAGCCCCTCGGACTGCGTTGCGTTGCTTGTCCGGACAACCAGTCCGGCCTGCGCAGCGCGCCTTGCCGAGAAGCTTCCTGCGGCAATCCCGGCGGCTCTATATCAATCAGAAAGGCTCTAACATGCGCGATGTGGTCATTGCGGGCTATGCCCGGTCCCCCTTCACCCTAGCGAACAAGGGTGCGCTGGCGAAAGTCCGTCCTGACGATCTGGCCGCCCAAGTGGTGCGCGGGCTGGTCGAGCGGACGGGCGTGAACCTAGACGATATCGAAGACCTCTTGATGGGCTGCGCCTTTCCTGAAGGCGAACAGGGCTTCAACATCGCCCGGCTGGTGGGCCTGCTGGCCGACCTTCCGCTGAGCGTGGGCGGCATGACCATGAACCGCTTCTGTGGATCGTCCATGAGCGGCATCCACTATGCCGCCGGGCAGATCCAGCTTGGCGCGGGCGAGGTGTTCATTTGCGCCGGTGTCGAATCGATGAGCCGGGTGCCGATGATGGGCTTCAACCCGATGCCCAACCCGGCGCTGGCGGAAAAGAGCGCCGCCTATATCGGCATGGGCGACACGGCCGAGAACGTGGCCAAGAAATATGACCTCTCCCGCGCCGAGCAGGAGCAGTTCGCTGTCCTCTCCCAGAACAAGGCGCGCGATGCGATGGCGGCTGGCAAGCTGGCCGACGAGATCGTGCCGATCACCACCAAGGGCGGCACGGTCGATACCGATGGCACCCCGCGGCCCGATACAACGGCCGAGGCACTGGCGGGGCTGAAGCCTGCGTTTAGCGCCGATGGCACGGTGACCGCCGGAACAAGCTCGCCGCTGACCGATGGCGCGGCGGCCGTGCTGGTCTGCAGCGCCGACTATGCCAAGGCCCACAACCTGCCGGTGCTGGCGAAGATCAAGTCCGTCGCCATTTCCGGTTGCGCGCCGGAGATCATGGGCATCGGCCCGATCGCTTCCAGCCAGAAGGCACTGGAACGCGCAGGCATCGCTGCCGCCGATCTGGACGTGGTTGAACTGAATGAAGCTTTTGCCAGCCAGAGCCTCGCCGTGATCCGCGACCTGGGTCTGGATATGGCGAAGGTCAATCTCGATGGCGGGGCGATTGCCGTGGGCCACCCCTTGGGCGCAACAGGCGCGCGGATCGTGGGCAAGGCGGCATCGCTGCTGAAGCGCGAAGGCGGCAAATATGCCCTCGCCACCCAGTGCATCGGCGGCGGGCAGGGCATCGCCACCGTGCTGGAGGCCGTCTGATGAAAAAGGTCTGCGTCATCGGCGCTGGCACCATGGGTGCCGGTATCGCCGCGCAAGTGGCCAATTCGGGCACGCCGGTCCTCCTGCTCGATATCGTCCGCGATCCCGACAACCGCAATGGTGTGGCGGCGGACGCAGTAGCAAAAATGCTCAAGACCGATCCCGCCCCCTTCATGGGCAAGGGCGAGGCACGGCTGGTCGAGGTCGGCAATATCGAGGATGACCTCGGCAAGGTGGCCGACTGCGACTGGGTGGTGGAAGCCATTGTCGAGCGGCTGGATATCAAGCAGTCGCTCTATGAAAAGCTGGAGGCCGTGCGCAAGCCCGGCACGGCGGTATCGTCCAACACCTCGACCATTCCGCTGGAGCAACTGACTGCCGGGCGCAGCGAGGAATTCAAGCGCGATTTCCTCATCACCCACTTCTTCAATCCGCCGCGCTACATGCGGCTGATCGAGCTGGTTACCGGCCCGCACAGCGATGCGGCGACGGTAGCCAAGGTGCGTGATTTCGTCGATCGCAAGCTGGGCAAGACGCCGGTCGATGCCGAGGACAGCCCCGGCTTCATCGCCAACCGCATCGGCACTTTCTGGATCCAGGCGGCGGTCAATGCCGCCTTCGACATGGGCGTTTCGGTGGAGGAAGCTGATGCCATTGCCGGCAAGCCGATGGGCGTGCCCAAGACCGGCATTTTCGGGCTGATCGACCTCATCGGGCTGGACCTGATGCCCTACCTGCAGAAGAGCCTGACCGGCACGCTGCCCAAGGACGATCCCTATCAGAAGATCGCACGCGGCGAGCCGCTGATCGAGAAGCTGATCGAGACCGGCTTTACCGGCCGCAAGGGCAAGGGCGGCTTCTACCGCATCAACCGCGAAGGTGGAGGCAAGGTGAAGGAAGCGATCAACCTTGCGACCGGCGAATTTGCCGCCGCGCGCCCCGCGCCGACCGTGCCTGGTGCAGCAGGCAAGGGCGACCTTGCCGCGCTGATCGACCTGCCGGGCAAGTTCGGTGAATATGCCTGGGCGATCCTGGGCCCCACGCTGTCCTATTCTGCCTCGATCGTGCCCGAAGCGACTGCCACCATCGTGGGCGTCGATGAGGCGATGAAGCTGGGATACAACTGGAAGTCCGGCCCGTTCGAGATGATCGACAAGATCGGCGCGGCCAATCTGCGTGAGCGGCTGGTGGCGAGCGACATGCCGGTGCCGCCGATCCTCGAAGCTGTCGGCGATGGCACCTTCTACCGTATCGAAGGCGGCAAGAGGCAGTTCTTCGGCCTCGACGGCCAGTATCACGACATGGTGCGCCCCGAAGGCGTGGAACTGCTGGCCGACATCAAGCTCGATGCCAAGCCCCTCCTCAGGAACGGTTCGGCCGCCTTGTGGGACGTGGGCGACGGGGTGGCCTGCCTCGAATTCACCGGCAAGATGAACGCGCTCGACACCGAGGTGATGAAACTGATCGGCGAGGCGATCCCCCTGGTGAGCGAAAAGTTCAAGGCACTGGTGATTTATAACGAAGGCACGCACTTCTCCGCCGGGGCCAACCTTGGCCTGGCGCTGTTCGCGGTCAATATCGCCGCCTGGAGCGAGATCGAGAAGCTGGTGAGCGGCGGGCAATCCGCGTTCAAGGCGCTGAAATATGCCCCGTTCCCGGTCGTCGCCGCGCCTTCGGGCATGGCGCTGGGCGGCGGGTGCGAGACAGTGCTCAATGCCGATGCGGTGCAAGCCCATGCCGAAACCTATATCGGGCTGGTCGAATGCGGCGTCGGCCTGATCCCCGGCTGGGGCGGCTGCGGCGAGATGCTGGAACGCTGGCGCGCCATGCCGGGCATGCCCAAGGGGCCGATGCCCGCAGTCTCCAAGGTGTTCGAGATCGTTTCCACCGCCACGGTGGCAAAGTCCGCCGCCGAGGCAAAGGAATTGGGCTTCCTGCGCCCGACTGACGGCGTGACGATGAACCGCGACCGCCTGCTTGCCGATGCCAAGGCGCGGGCGCTGGAACTGGCCGAGGGCTATACTCCGCCCGAACCGCCGACCTTCCGCCTGCCCGGACCCGGCGGCAAGACCGCGCTGACGCTGGCGGTGGAAAGCTTCCAGTCACGCGGCCTCGCCACCGATTACGATGGCGTGGTCTCGGGCAAGCTCGCCACGGTGCTGACCGGCGGCGACACCGATCCGACCGAAGAGGTAACCGAAGCGCAGTTGCTGGCACTGGAGCTGAAGCACTTCATGGACCTGGTCCACGAAAGCCGCAGCCAGGACCGGATCGAGCACATGCTCGCCACCGGCAAGCCGCTGCGCAACTGACACGAATTGGGAGAGCGAGAACATGCAAGTCTATGAAGCCCCCTTGCGCGACATGCGCTTCGTGCTGGATGAACTGTGGGTCGATGACGGGTTTGGCGAACTGCCCGCGCTGGCGGAATTCGATACCGACCTGACCAATGCCATTCTGGAGGAAGCGGGCCGCTTCAGCCGCGAAGTGCTGTTGCCCTTGAACCGTTCGGGTGACGAGGAAGGCTGCCACCTCGAAAACGGCGTGGTCCGCACGCCTGCCGGGTTCAAGGAAGCCTACAAGCAGTTCACGGAAAGCGGCTGGGCCAGCCTTGCCGCCGGTCCCGAATGGGGCGGGCAGGGTCTGCCGGAACGGGTCAACAAGCTGGTGGAGGAAATGACCTGCTCCACCAACCTGTCGTTCGGCCTCTATCCCGGACTCACCCACGGCGGCGCGATCGCGCTGGAAGCCCACGGCACGGACGAGCTGAAGCAGGCCTACCTGCCCAAGATGACCAGCGGCCAATGGTCCGGCACCATGTGCCTGACCGAAGCCCACTGCGGCACGGACCTTGGCATGCTGCGCACCAAGGCCGAACCGCAGGAAGACGGCAGCTACAAGGTGAGCGGCGCCAAGATCTTCATTTCGGCAGGCGACCATGACCTGACCGAGAACGTGATCCACCTCGTCCTCGCCCGCCTGCCCGATGCGCCGGCGGGGGTGAAGGGCATCTCGATGTTCCTGGTGCCCAAGTACCTCCCCAAGGAAGACGGCACGCCCGGCCAGTCGAACGGCGTGTGGTGCACCGCGCTCGAACACAAGATGGGCCTCAAGGCCTCTGCCACCTGCCAGATGCAGTTCGAGGATTCGACCGCATGGCTGGTGGGCGAGCCGAACAAGGGCATGGCCGCCATGTTCACCATGATGAATGCCGAGCGGCTGTCGGTCGGCATCCAGGGCTTGGGCATCGGCGAGGCGGCCTACCAATCCGCCGTGTGGTACGCCAAGGACCGCCTGCAGGGCCGCGCCCTCAGCGGCGCGAAATATCCCGACAAGCCTGCCGATCCGATCATCGTCCACCCCGATGTGCGGCGGATGCTGATGACTATGCGGGCCAACAACGAAGGCTGCCGCGCGCTGGGGGCATGGGTCGCCCGCGCGCTCGATGCCGAAAAGCTCAGCCCGGAACCCGAAGCGCGCAAGCGGGCGGAGGATTTCGTCGCTCTGATGACGCCGATCGTGAAGGCGCTGTTCACCGACCTGGGCCACGAGAACGCCCAGCTGGCGGTGCAGGTCTATGGCGGGCATGGCTACATCCGCGAGAGCGGCGTGGAGCAATATGCCCGCGATGCGCGGATCGCGATGATCTATGAAGGCACCAACGGCATCCAGGCATTGGACCTGGTGGGCCGCAAGCTGGGGGCGCACAACGGCCGCCTGTTGCGCAGCTTCTTCCATCCGGTGTCGGATTTCATCGCCGCCAACAAGGGCGATGGCCCGATGAAGCCGATGATCGACGGGCTGGAAAAGGCCTTCGGTGCGCTCCAGCTTTCGACCGCCACCATTGCCCAGCGCGGGCTGGCGGACCCCGAGGAAGCGGGCGCGGCGGCGACCGAATACCTGCGCCTGTTCGGCCTGGTGGCCATGGGCTACTGCTTTGCCCGTTCGACCATGATCGCCGGGATGAGGGTGGCTTTCGGGGCCGAGGACAAGGACTTCTACAAGGCCAAGATCACCACTGCGACCTACTTCTTCGAGCGCTTGCTGCCGCAGGTTTCGGCGCACTTCCTGTCGATCAAGGCGGGCAAGAAGTCGATGATGGCGCTGGCGGAGGACGCGTTCTGAGCAAGAGTGCCGACCTGACAGCGCGGCTGGCGATCCCCGCCATTGTTGCGCCGATGTTCCTGGTTTCGAGCGTCGAACTGGTGGTCGCCACCAGCGGGGCGGGGCTGTGCGGGACTTTCCCCACGCTCAATGCCCGCACCACCGAGGTGCTGGATCAATGGCTCGGCGAGATGGGCGAGCGGCTGGCGGGCAAGCCGTTCGGCGCCAACCTGATCGTCCACAAGAGCAATCCGCGGGTGGCGGAAGACCTGGCCCTGCTAGTGAAGCACAGGGTGCCGCTGGTCATCACCTCGCTGGGCGCGGTGCCCGACGTGATCGAGGCCGTGCACTCCTATGGCGGCATGGTGCTGCACGATGTGATCTCGATCCGCCACGCGCGCAAAGCCATCGGTGCCGGGGCTGACGGGCTGGTGGCTGTCTGTGCCGGTGCGGGTGGCCATTCGGGCAGCCTCAGTCCCTTCGCGCTGACCGCTGAAATCCGCGAGTTTTTCGATGGCCCGCTAGCCTTGTCGGGTGCGATTACCGAGGGCCGCCACATCGCGGCGGCGCGGATGATGGGGGCGGATTTCGGTTATATCGGCTCGCACTTCATCGCCACCGATGAAAGCATGGCTTCTGCCGAACAGAAGCAGATGATGGCAGGTGCCCATGCCGCCGACATCGTGCTGACCGATAAGGTCACCGGCGTTGCCGCCAATTTCATGCGCCAGAGCCTGGAAGCGGCGATGCTGCCTGAAGGGCACGGCGAAATGGAACTGACCGGCGAGGCCAAGGCCTGGAAGACAATCTGGTCTGCCGGGCATGGCGTTGGTGCGACGCATGGGATACGGCCCGCAGCCGATATTTGCCAAGAGCTGATTCTTGAATATCATCAGGCTCTGAAGGGAATTGCGACATGAAAATCCTCGTGCCCGTGAAGCGGGTGATCGATTACAACCTCAAGCCGCGGATCAAGGCCGATGGCAGCGGCGTGGACCTTGCCAACGTCAAGATGAGCATGAACCCGTTTGACGAGATCGCGGTGGAAGAGGCGATCCGGCTGAAGGAAAAGGGCGTAGCGACAGAGATTATCGCGGTGTCCATCGGCCCGGCAAAAGCGCAGGAAACCCTGCGCACCGCGCTCGCCATGGGGGCCGACCGGGCGATCCTGGTGGAAGCCGAGGATGTCGAGCCGCTGGCCGTGGCCAAGATCCTGAAAGCCATCGTGGACGAGGAACAGCCGGGCCTGGTGGTCATGGGCAAGCAGGCGATCGACGATGACAGCAACCAGACCGGCCAGATGCTCGCCGCGCTGTGGGGCCGGGGGCAGGGCACCTTTGCCAGCAATGTGGCGGTGGACGGTGACCATGTCTCGGTCACCCGCGAAGTCGATGGCGGGCTGGAAACGGTCAAGCTGCCGCTGCCCGCCGTGGTCACCACCGACCTGCGCCTGAACGAGCCGCGCTATGCTTCGCTGCCCAACATCATGAAGGCCAAGTCCAAGCCGCTCGCCACCAAGACCCCTGCCGATTACGGCGTGGACGTGGCGCAGCGCATCACCACCTTGAAAGTGGCCGAACCGCCGGTGCGGCAGAAGGGCGAAATGGTGGCTTCGGTCGATGATCTGGTCGCCAAACTGAAGGCAAAGGGAGTTGTCGCATGAGCGTGCTGGTTCTGGCCGAACACAATGACGGTGCGCTGAGCCCGGCCACACTCGCCACGGTAACGGCGGCGAGCCAGTTGGGCGGCGATGTCCATGTGCTGGTAGCAGGCGGCAGCGATGGTGTGGCTGCCGAGGCTGCAAAGATCGCCGGGGTTGCCATGGTGCTCCACGCGGGCGATGCGTCGCTTGCCAACCAGTTGCCCGAGAATGTCGCGCCGCTGGTGGTGGACCTGATGGCCGGTTACGACGCCTTCCTCGCCGCTTCCACCAGCACCGGCAAGAACGTCGCCCCGCGCGTGGCGGCGCTGCTCGACGTGATGCAGGTGTCAGACATCATGTCGGTCGAAGGGCCCAAGACCTTCACCCGGCCGATCTATGCCGGCAATGCCATCGCCACGGTGGAATCGAGCGATGCCAAACTGGTAATGACCGTCCGCACCACGGCTTTCGAGAATGCTGCTGCAGACGGCGGCTCGGCTGCGATCGAGGCGGTATCGGGCGGCGCAGACGCGGGCCTATCCAGCTTCGTGGGCCTTGAAGCCACCAAGAGCGAGCGGCCCGAACTGACCAGTGCACGGGTCATCGTATCGGGTGGCCGTGCCCTGAAGGATGCCGCCACCTTCGAGCAGCTCATCACCCCTCTGGCTGACAAGCTGGGCGCCGCCATCGGCGCCAGCCGCGCGGCGGTGGATGCGGGCTATATCTCCAACGATCACCAGGTCGGCCAGACCGGCAAGATCGTCGCGCCGGAACTCTACATCGCGCTCGGCATCTCGGGTGCGATCCAGCACCTGGCGGGGATGAAGGACAGCAAGGTAATCGTGGCGATCAACAAGGATCCCGATTGCCCGATCTTCCAGATCGCCGACTATGGCCTGGTGGCGGACATTTTCACCGCCGTGCCGGAACTGACCGAAAAGCTCTAGCTTGGCGAATTAGCCCTCCAGCACCTGCCGGCCCAGTTCGATCGCGCCGGTGATCCCGGCATCGTCGCCCAGGCCGGGCAGGACGATCACTTCTGCCAGGTCGCGGTCATAGGCGGCGACATAGCCTGCCAGCAGGGCGCGGGTCTTTTCCCGCACCATGCCGATCAGGCCGGGGGCCTTCATTACCCCGCCGCCGAAGATCATGCGTTCGGGCATGTGCAGCAGCGCCAGCGTCGCTGCGAACTGGGCAACATAATCCGCCACTAGCTCCACCTCGGCGGGCGAGGCGTGTGACAGGTCGTGGCCCCAGCGTGCTTTGATTGCAGGGCCACATGCCAGGCCTTCGAAACAGTCGCCGTGCCACGGGCATTGGCCGGGCCAGCTATCGCCGGGCGCGCGGGCTAGCCGGATGTGGCCGGCCTCGAGGTGGGACAGGCCGCCCAGGCTGCGCCCGTGGCTGACCACGCCGGTGCCGATGCCGGTGCCGATGGTGGTATAGGCCACGCAGTCGAGCCCTTGCCCAGCACCGCTTTTCCATTCGCCCAGCGCCGCGCCGTTGACATCGCTGTCGATGGCGAGCGGAACGCCGAAAGGCCCCAGCGCGGAGACATAGGACGCACCGCTCCAGCCCGGTTTCGGGGTCGTGGTTATCGTGCCCCATGTGGGCGAGGTGCGGGCGATGTCGATCGGGCCGAAGCTTGCCACACCGAAGGCGGCGATCGGGCCGTGCGGCTCCTGCACACTGTCGAACCATGCGGTCATTTCGGCAAATGTGGTAGCGGGATCGCGGGTATCGATGCGGGTGCGGTCCACAACCGTGCCATCGCCCCGCGCCACGGCAAGGACGAACTTGGTTCCGCCTGCTTCCAGCGCCCCGATCAGGCCCATTACTCTCCCCTGCCTGGCTTCAGCCGTCTTCCTGCATCAGGTCGCGCAGCTTGACCAGTGCCTGTGTCTTCAACTGGTGGACCCGCGGCACGCTGACTTCCAGCACACCGGCGATCTCGGTGAGGTTCAGTTCCTCGACGAAGTAGAGCTGGAGGACCAGTTGCAGGCGCTCGGGCAACTGGACCATCGCCTCGCCCAGCCTGCTGCCGTCCTCAAGCTGGCTGAGCACTTCGAAGGGATCGGGCAGGTCGGTGGCGAAGTGGGCGGAATTGTCGTCATATGCCTCGTCCAGGCTGGAAAGCTGGATCTGGCAGGTCGAACTGGCGGCGAGTTCGGCAGGGGTGACGCCCATGGCCGTCGCCAGTTCGGCCGGGCTCGGCTCGCGGCCCAGTTGCTGGCGCAAGGCATCGCGCGCGGCATCGGCCTGGCGGCGGCGGCGGATGGCGTTGCGGCTGTCGGGCAACTGCTTGCGGACAAGGTCGAACATGGCCCCGCGCACGCGGATTTTGGCATAGGCGGCAAAGCCGTCCTCGCTGGGCCCCGCATGGTTACGGGCACATTCGGTCAGCGCGATGAAGCCGGCCTGGACCAGGTCCTCGATCTCCAGCCCCTCGCGGCCGGAACCGTGGATGTGCCAGGCCGCCTTGCGCACCATCGGCACGAAGCGGCGCACGCGGTCGGCCACCACGTCCTGCCCGCCATAGGCGGCAGCGGCGAATTGTTTCGGGTCGTGCTTCATGCGGCGAGCACCTCTGCAGAATGATCGGGCAGTGCGGGTGGCTGTTGGCCGCCGATGACCGCCACCACTTCGACCGGCTGGGTCGGCGGCAGTTCGGCGATGGACAGCACCAGGCAATGCGGGCTGCGCTGGCGCAACAGGGTGGCGAGCGCGCGGCGGGCAGGAGGCTGGACGATCAAGGCAAGGCCCCTGCCGTCTGTCTGGGCGGCCATGGCTTCGTTCACGCGGTCGGCGATCATGCGGGCGCAATCGGGTTCGATCACCGGCTGGCCGGTGCCCGGATCCCGCATCCCACCAAGGATCGCGCCTTCGAGGCCGGCATCCAGCGTCAGCACGCCTAGCGGATCGTTGGGAGAGCATAACTGCCCTACCAGCCAGCCGCCCAGGTCGGCGCGGATATGATCGACCAGGGGTTCGAAATCGCGGGTCTTCTGCAGGCCCAGGGCCAGGCTGGAAAGGATCGGGAGCGGGTGCGACAGGGTGATGCCATCGGCCAGCAGTGCGCGCAGCAGGCGGGTGATGGCGGCCAGCGACAGCGGATCGGGATGGATCGCCTCGACCAGCCCGGGCGCCTTGTCACGCAGGGCGTCGAGCAGGCTGCGCACTTCTTCCGGCCCCAGCAATTGGTCGCCGCGCGCCAGCAGCAGCTGGTTGAGGTGCGTGGCCACGACAGTGGCGGCATCGACGGTGAGGAAGCCCTCGGCCACGGCATGGTCGCGCTCCCCGGTGGGAATCCACAGCGCCGGACAACTGAAGCTGGGATCGCGCGTGGCCTCGCCCACCAGGCCGTGGCCGGGGCGTGCATCGCCGGTGTCGATGGCCAGCACGGCATCGGGCCGCGCTTCGGCCCGGGCCAGCTCCACCCCGCCCACCAGCACGCGGTAGCAAGTGGCTGGCAGGTCGAGCGAATCGCGGATGCGGAACTGCGGCACGACAAAGCCGAAGCCCTGCGAAAGCTGCTTGCGCACGCCGGTGACGCGTGTGACCAGCGGCGAGCCCTTGGCTTCTTCCACCAGGTGCACCAGGCCATAGCCGACCTCCAGCGTGACCAGCGTCTGGTCGCTGACATCGCTCACCTCGATCCGCTGGACATCGACCACTTCGGGTTCGGGCACGGGCAGTTCGGCCTCGGCCATGTGGCGGCGCAAGGTCCGGTAAAGCCAGAAGGCGAGGGCAGCGGCGGGCAGGAAGATCATTTGCGGCATGGCCGGAACCATGCCGATGGCACCCAGAACGAAAGCCACCGGCAGCCACGATCCCGGCGCGGAGAACTGGCGGCCGATCTGGCCCACCAGATCGCTCTTGTCGCTGACGCGGGTGACGATGGCGGCGGCAGCGATCGACAGCAGCAGGCCCGGCACCTGCGCCACCAGAGCATCGCCGACGGCCAGCGTGACATAGACTTCCGCCGCCTCGCCTGCGCTCAGACCGTGGGTCGCCATGCCCAGGACCATCCCGCCGATCAGGTTGACCGCCAGGATCAGCAGCGCGGCAATCGCATCGCCCTTCACGAACTTGGAGGCACCATCCATCGAGCCGTAGAAGTCCGCCTCGGTCGCCACTTCGGCGCGGCGGGCGCGGGCTTCATCGGCCGTCATCAGGCCGGCGGCGATATCGGCATCGATTGCCATCTGCTTGCCGGGCAGGGCGTCCAGCGTGAAGCGCGCGGAGACTTCGGACACGCGCCCCGCGCCCTTGGTGACGACGACCATGTTGATGATCAGCAGGATGACGAAGACGAACAGGCCCACGGCGAAGTTGCCGCCGACCAGGAAAGCGCCGAAGCTCTCGATCACCTGCCCCGCCGCCGCGCCGCCTTCGTGGCCGTTGACCAGCACCACCCGGGTCGAGGCGACATTGAGGGACAATCGCAGCAGGGTGGCGAACAGCAGGACCGTGGGAAAGGCCGAGAAATCGAGCGGCTTCTTCGCATTCAACGCCGCCATCAGCACGCCCACCGACAGGGCGATGTTGAACACGAAGAACACGTCCAGCATCAGGGTGGGGATCGGCAGGATCATCATGGCGATCAGCGCCAGGATGCCGACCGGCAGGGCCAGCGCCGAGGGGGCGAAAGGCAGGTTCTTCAAGGTCACAGGCCGAAAGCCTCCAGGCGCGCATAGGCGTTGCGGATATGGGCGAGGCCGGGCGCCTCGCGGCCACCCGTCTCTGTCAGGGCGAAGCTGGTGCGCAGGGTCTCGGCCATCGAAGGTAGCGCCCCGCGCGACGGAGCCGGCGGCATGACGCGCGACGGCTGCCAGTTGTCGGGCAGGACGAATTGTGCGGCATAGGTGGCGGGGTAGGCGCCCGGATCCACGCCGCCTTGCGCCATCGCGCCATCCACCCGGCCCCGGATCACGTCCATTACCCCTGCGACAGAGCGCGGCGCTCCGCCGGGTTCGTAGAAGATCGCGCGGTTGGCGCGGGCGGCACGCGGCAGGATGGCGGCGGCGCTGGTTTCGGGATTGCTGCCGAGCGCGCCGAGGAACTGGCTCGCGCCTGCCGGACCGAGGAAGTGCGCGAGGTAGAGCTCGCTGGCATCGGGTTCGCGGCCCAGCACCGGCAGCAGGGTCGCCCGGTTGTCGCCCGCCAGTGCCCCGGCCATCAGGCTCGCCACATCGGGATCGGTCCGCAGGTCGAGGATGGCGGCGCGCGTGGCCGGATCGTCAACCCGCGCACGGCCGCTGGAACTGTCGATGGCTTGCGACAGGTGGCCAAGGCCGAGCCGTTCGCCGTGACGGTCGAGCGTGGACAGCCAGGTCTGGTCGATGAACTGGAACAATCCGGTGGCGCTGGACGTGCGCGCCTCGGCCTCCGGGTCCAGCCCGGATTCGATCCGCGCCTGGGCCAGCAGATAGGAGAAATCGACGCCGGTACGCTGGGCCGCGCGGGCGATTGAAGCCTGGGTGCCAGCATGGCTAGCAGCATGGCTCTGGCCCGCGCGCGATGCGGGAATGGCGGGCTGGAATGTCGTGACCGGATCGCTCATCCGCATCGCTCTCTTCGCTGGTTTCAATCAGCAGGAGCTTCGCAAGATGCGTGCCATTCTGGCGAGTTAAGCGCGCCGGGCCTGCGGGGCGGTGTAAGTGCCGGGGCTACGGGTCAGGGCATCGAGCTGGGCGGCGACATTGGCTGCCAGGAGATTGCGGACCTTGCGGTTGACTTCGTTCTGGTGGCGCGCGGCTTCCAGCAGGCTGCGGCATTCGGCATCGATTGCCGGGCCTTCGCCGTCGGTAAGTTCGCTGCACAACTCCTGCTTTGTCTGGGTCGAAAGGACCAGCGCATCGACATCCATGGCGGCAAGCGCCTGCCGCTCGGCTTCCAGCACGGCAAGCATTTGCCGCAGGTTGCCGGCCAGGCCCGCGTCTTCGAGCACGGCGGCGCTCACTGCGAGCCGCTCAGCATCAGGCGTGCGGCGATAACTGCATCGGTGATCTGGGCGGGAACGATGGGATAGCTGCCGTTCTTCAGGGCATCGCGGATTTCGGCGACACGGTCCTGCTGGACCGGCACGGGGCCGGTGGCCACGCGGGCACCGGTTTCCACGGCAATGCCGCCGTCGGCCGCAGGTGCCGACTGGGCAGACTTCGCTTCCGGTTTGGCGCCGGTGCGGGCCTCGGGCATGTCACGCGCCACGGGCCGCATGGCAGCCGGGCCGCTCAATCTGCTAATATCATAGAGGGACATTGTGGTCGCTCCTTGGGGGTTCATTCTCATCAGCAGGACGGTTCCCCGAGTGCCGGTTTAAGACTGGCTTTACGTTTTTTTGTTCGGCCCAAATTATCGGCCGAGCGGAATCACCGCCCGACCGGGGTTTTCGATGCGGGCGCGGACATCTTCCTGGCCGCGTCCGGGCCGGGTGCCTTCGGGACGAACGCGGATCCAGTCGCCCACTGCGCCGGCTTCCAGCGCCTCGCCCTGCTGGGTCACGCTGAAGCCGCGCCCCTCCACCGCGATGGTCAGGACCTGGCCGCGGGCGACAACGGGGGCGGCGGGGCGTGCGGGAGAATTTGCAGCCGCCGCCGCGCCGGTCATGGCGTTAACCGGAACGAACAGTTGCCAGCCTGACAGGGCGGGGCATTCCACCCGCACCATGTCGGCCCGGCGGCCATGCCAATCCAGCGCCAACTCGCCCGGACACTCGGCCAGGCGCAGGCGGCGATCGACCGGATGGCGCGCACCGCCCGGCGTGCCGACCGGCGCGCCGGTAAAGGCGGCCACTTCGGCATCGATCCGGGAAAGATCGGCAAACGTGCCTGTCTGGGCCGAAACGGCGGATGGCAGCGCTGTGGCGGCAAGGGCCAAGAGCAGGGTAGGGCGAAACATCGGAACAGCTCCTCGAAGGGATCAGGACTGTTCCGATAGAAGCAAGCTCTGTGCCACTTGTTCGGCCTCTCCCTCATTCGCACCGTCATAGGCGAACAGCGCGCGGACCTGCGATTGCGGGGCAGGCTGCAGGATCACGCGCGGGGCAAAGCCTGCCGCCATCGCCGCCTGGGCCAGTTCCTCGGCCCGCGCGGCCACCCGCACCCGGTCGGCAGGCGCAAAGCGCGCCTCGACGGTCAGTTGCTCGCCCGAACCGGGGCGGTAGAGCGCCAGCCATTCGGCCAGCGGCGGCGCGCCCGGCGCATCGACGAACACGCCCGATGCCACGCCCTGCGCTATTCCGCCCAGGGCTGGCGGCGGCACGGCCTCGTCCTCCGGCGGGCGGGCCGACAAGGTCACGCCGGTGATGATGAACAGGATCATCGAAAGGTCGGCCAGCGGCACCAGCCAGGCACTGCCGCTGTCGCGCAAGGGTGTGCGGATCACACCACCCGCTCCAGCCGGGTTACGGTTTTGGGCGGGGCCGGTGAAACAGCCCTTGCGGGCGGGACGGTCCCGGCCAGTTGCCGCGCCATCCAGTCGATCAGCAACTGGCGCGCTTCTTCCTCGGCCGCACCGCGCCGCTCGATCATACTGGCGACGGGGTGGAGCACGAGGTGTGCGAGCATCAGGCCATAAAGCGTGGTGACGATGGCCATGCCGATGCCGCCCATCATCGCGCCACCCGCAGCAGCATCGTAATTGAGCTGGCTCAGGGCGAACAGCGTGCCCGCCATGCCGAACACCGGCGCCATTTCCGCTGCCAGCCGGATCGGCCGTAATGCCAGCTTGCGGCTGTGGGTGCGCTGGCGCTTGAAGCGTTCGTGGGCGTCGATCAGGCTGGCCAGGCTGCGATCGTGGATCAGCGCATCGGTAACGCTGGCGATCTCGCGGTCGGAACTGCGAAACGGGCGCGAGCGCAGCACGCCATCGACTTTGAGCATCTCCACGTCGCGGGCGATTTCGGCACGGGCGCGTTCATAGTCGAACGGGCGCCCGACCAGGTGCCACAGACCGCCAAGCGCGGACGAAAGCTCGCGTCGCCCGCTGCCGACAAGGGTCGCAAGGCAGGTCCCGCCCAGCACGATGGCTGCGCCAGGGCCGTCCAGCAGGGCCGTGAAATCCATTATGCGCGCTCCTTGGCCCCAGAACCTGTTGCTGAACCTTTTGCAGTGCCTTCTGCCAGCCACAGGACGGATCGGCAGTGGCGGCGATTAAGGGCGGCACGTTCTTGCCGGTTGGCGGCACGTGCTTGCCGACAACGGGGAGACACAGGGCGAAAGGCGCAAACTGGCACGCTGCTTGCTGAACACCGGCCATAGTCACTTTGCTTCAAGGAGGCAGGCATGAGCGAGACCCTGTTCGGCATCCACGGCGCGGCGCTGGAATTGCGCTCGCACCGGCTAGGCCTGATCACCGGCAACATCGCCAATGCGGCGACGCCCGGATACAAGGCGCGCGACATCGACTTTTCCGCCGCGCTCACCGCGCGCACCGCAGGCAATGGCCGCGATACGGCGATCGAGAACGCCATGCGCTATCGCGTGCCGACCATGCCTTCGCTCGATGGCAACACGGTGGAACTGGCCAACGAGCAGATGGCCTTTGCCGAAAACGCCGTCGCCTATTCGGCCTCCCTCACATTCCTGACCGGCCGGGTGAACACCATCACCCGCGCGATCAAGGGGGAATAGGTCATGTCTTCCGGTTCTCCCGCCAGCCTGTTCTCCATGGTCCAGCGCGGCATGTCCGCGCAGATGGTGCGGATGAACGCGGCGGCGAGCAATATCGCCAATGCGGGTTCCGTCGCCAGTACCGAGGAGGGCGCCTATCGCCCGATCCGCGCCGTGTTCGCCCAGGAACTCGACCAGGCGAGCGGCATGTCGTCCGTCCGCATCAGCGAAGTGCGCGCAGCCGATGTCGCCCCCACCCGCCGCCACGATCCCGGCCATCCGCTGGCCGACGCAAACGGCGACGTGTGGGAAGCCCCCGTCGATGAGACTGCCGAGATGGTCGAGATGATGGAGAGCGCGCGCCAGTACCAGAACCTGGTCGAAGCCATGCAGACCGCCAAGCAGCTCATGCTCGAAACCATAAGGAGCAAGTGATGACCACGATTTCCCCCGCCCTGGCGGCCAATCTCGATGCGCTCAACGCGCCGGGAAACATCGTCAAATCGAACAAGACCGGCCTGGGCGCGATGGACCAGGGCGACTTCCTCAAGCTGATGGTCGCCCAGTTGCAGATGCAGGATCCGTTCGAGCCGGTCGATAACAAGGACATGCTGGCGCAGATGGCGCAGTTTTCCACCCTGGCCGGATCGGCCGAGGGCAATGCCACGCTGTCCACCATCTCCGCCAAGCTCGACGCGCTGATCGCGGCGCAAAAGGCTTCGAACGCCGCCAATGCCACTCCCGCTTCCACTCCCGCTGCCTGAGGAGCCTCCTGACATGACCTCTTTCTACACCTCGCTGAACGGCCTGAAGAATTCGCAGACCGACCTCAGCACCATCGCCCACAACATCGCCAATGCCGAAACCACCGGCTTCAAGAAGAGCAGTGTGGAATTCGCCGATATCGTCGCCAACGGTTCCGCCGCCAATCCGCGCATGACGCAGGGGCTGGGCGCCACGGTGGCGGGCATCAACCAGAACTTCGGCCTCGGCGCGATCGAGCAGACCGGGCGCAGTCTTGACCTGGCGATCGATGGCGACGGCTTTTTCGCCACCCGCAATACCGAGAGCAACCAGATCCTGTTCACGCGTAACGGCAGCTTCTCGATCAATGCGGCGGGCGGCGTGACGGACTTTGCCGGCAAGAGCCTGCAGATGTTCGATGTCGATGCCGCCGGTGCAGTGGTCAATCCGGGCACGACGGTGGACGCGGTCATACCCACGACCAATGGCGCAGGATCGGACCTTGCCAGCATCACCATCGAGAAGAACGGCCTGATCAATGCCGCCTATGCCGATGGCTCTACCGAACCGGTCGGCCGCCTGGCGCTGGCGACCTTCGTTGCCCCCACGGGCCTGCGTCCGGTCGGATCGACCAACTGGGAGGCCACCGGCTTCTCCGGTGGCGCGGCCTACGAACTGCCGGGCACCGGGCGCAACGGGCAGCTGCTGTCGGGCGCACTGGAAAAGTCGAACGTCGATCTGGCCGAGGAAATGGTCGGCCTCATCACTGCCCAGCGCAATTTCCAGGCCAATGCCAAGGCAATCGATACGGCCACCCAGTTCTCGCAGACCATCATCAACCTGCGCAGCTAAGCTAGCCGGAGGACGCCGCCATGGACCGCATGATCTACACCGCGCTGACCGGCATGGACGCGGCGATGAACCGCCAGCGGGCCGTGGCCAGCAACCTGGCCAATGCCAGCACGCCGGGCTTCCGCGCCGAAACCTTTTCGACCGGCAACTTTCATGTGTCCGGCGAAAGCCTCAACGTGCGCGGTCTGGCGCAGGGGGCCGTGCGCGGGGCGGACATGACGGCGGCCGCCACGACCCACACCGGCCGCCCGCTCGACATTGCCCTGTCCGGCAATGCGCTGATGGCGGTGCAGGCGGCAGACGGCAGCGAAGCCTATACCCGGCGCGGCGACCTGACGGTCGACGTGACGGGGCGGCTGGTCAACGGGGATGGCCTTGCCGTGATGGGCGAGGCGGGGCCGCTGGCCCTGCCGCCCGGCTGGCAGGTCACCATCGGGACCGATGGCAGTGTGTTTGCCGCCGATCCCGCCGCGCCCGATGTTCCCGCCGAACTGGCCGGGCGCATCAAGCTCGCCAATCCGGCGGGCAGTGCGCTGGTCAAGGATCTCGACAACCAGTTGCGCGTGCCGGACGGCGGGATCCTGCCGATGGACGTGACCGCCACTCTCGTCACCGGCGCCCTCGAACAAAGCAACGTCGATACTGCCGGGACACTGGTGGCGATGATCGACGCCCAGCGCGGCTTTGAACGCCGCACCAAGCTTATTTCCACCGCCGAACAGCTCGACCAGGCCTCTGCCCGCCTGATGTCGCTGAGCTAAGGGAAAGGACCAAGAACCATGCCTTCTGCCGCCCTCCAGGTCGCCCGTACGGGCCTCGAAGCGCAGGATACCCGCATGCGGGTGATCGCGCACAACCTCGCCAATATCGGCACCACCGGCTTCAAGCGCGACCGCGCCGATTTCCAGACCCTGGCCTATGACGATGCCCGCGTGGCCGGGCAGCGCAGCGGCGGCGATACCGCCTATGCCATCGGCCTTAACCTCGGCACCGGCGTGGCGGTGCAGGGGACGACCCGCATTGGCACGCAAGGCGCGCTCTCCACCACCGGCAACAACCTCGACATGGCGCTCGATGGCGACGGCTTCTTCCAGGTCGAAATGCCCGGCGGGCAGACCGCCTATACCCGCGCGGGCAATTTCAGCCTGTCGGCCGAAGGCACGCTGGTCACGGCACAAGGCTATGCCCTGCAGCCCGCGATCCAGGTTCCCGCTGGCGCGCAGAGCATTGCCGTGGGGCCGGATGGCACGGTGACCGCGATTGTTGATGGCGATGCGGCCCCTGCCGAACTGGGGCAGATCACCGTGGCCAGCTTCATCAATCCTGCAGGCCTGCAGGCCAGCGGCGACAACCTGCTGCTGGAAACCGCCGCCAGCGGTGCCGCCGACGTGGGCGCTCCCGGCGAGAACGGGCGCGGCCAGATCCGCCAGGGAATGCTGGAGGCCTCCAACGTCAACGTGGTGGAGGAGCTGGTGGACATGATCAGCGCCCAGCGTGCCTACGAGATCAATTCCAAGATGATCAGCGCCGTGGACGAGATGCTCCGCAACGCCAACCAGACCCTGTGAGGCCGACAATGACCCGCAAACTTGCCGTAATTCTCGCCTGCCTCGCCACTGCCGCCTGCGGCATGGAGGGCGGCCGCCCGCAAGTGGGCTTCGGCCCCGCATTGCCGCCCGCCGAAACGCCGGGTTTCTCCACCCAGGCGAATGGCGCAATCTTCCAGCCTGCCACCGGCTATGCCGCGCTGCACGAAGGCACCCGCGCGCGCCGCGTGGGCGATCTTGTCACTGTGATGCTGGTGGAGAGCATGGGCACATCCAAAAGCACCAGCGCCCGCACCAACCGCGCGGGCAGCGCCGGGATCGAGCCGCCCAGCGCGGGCCTGCTGTCATTCCTCAATCCCGATGCCCTTAATGCCGGCGCCGAAGCGACGTTCAATGGTCAGGGCAATGCATCGCAGCGCAGCACTCTGAACGGCGCCATCGCGGTCACCATCGCGGAAGTGCGGTCCAATGGCACGGCGCTGGTGGTTGGAGAACGGCAGATGGAACTGAGCCAGGGCAGCGAATGGGTGCAGTTTGCCGGTATCCTGCGGCTGGCCGATATCAGCGCGGAAAACCGCATTCTCTCCAGCCAGATTGCCGATGCGCAGATCATCTATGGCGGCAATGGCGCGATCCAGCAGGCGAGCCGCCCTGGCTGGCTGAGCCGGTTCTTCAACATGGTGAGCCCGTTCTGATGCGCCGCCTGCTCCTTTCCCTCGCCTTTGCGCTGATCGCCGCCTTTATCGTGGCACCGCCCGCCCATGCCGAACGCGTGCGCGACCTCGGCGCCTTCGATGGCGTGCGCCCCAACCAGTTGACCGGCTATGGCGTGGTCGTGGGCCTGGATGGCACGGGTGACGACAATTTCGAATACCTGACCCAGGCCATGCGCGGCGTGTCCGGGCGGCTGGGGCTGACCTTGCCGCCGGGCGTTTCCCCGGGGCTGAAGAATGCAGCGGCAGTGATCATCACCGCCGAACTGCCCGCCTTTGCCAAGCCCGGCCAGACGATCGACGTGACCGTTTCCACCATCGGCCGCGCGCGCAGTCTGCGCGGCGGATCGCTGGTGATGACGCCGCTCTATGGTGCCGATGGCGAAGTTTACGGCATGGCCCAGGGCAACCTGGCGGTCGGCGGCCTTGGTGTATCGGGCCGCGATGGCAGCCAGGTCACGGTCAACGTGCCCACCGTGGGCCGCATTGCCGATGGCGCTACAGTGGAGCGCGAAGTCGCTACCGGCTTCGATACGCTGGGCGAGCTGCGCTTCCACCTGCACAATGCCGATTTCCAGACTGCGGCGCGGATGCGCGATGCCATCAACCGCCGCTTTGCCGGGGCCGCCCGCGTAATCGACGCCGTGACCCTGTCCATCGTCATGCCGTTCGGCGGCGATGCGCGCGGGCAGATGATTTCGGAGATCGAGATGCTGGACGTGACTCCGGGCGAAACGGCTGCGCGGGTGATCGTCAACAGCCGCACCGGCACCGTGGTGATCAATTCGGCCGTGCGCCTCTCGCCCGCCGCCATCAGCCACGGACGACTGGTGGTGCGGATCGCCGAAGAACCCCGCATCGTCCAGCCCGCGCCCTTTTCCGATGGCGTAACCGCGCTGGAACAGGCGAGCGAAATCACCCTGGAGGAACGCGAAGACCGCGTTGCCCTGATGCCGGGCGGGGCCAACCTGTCCGAGATCGTCGATGCCCTGAATATGCTGGGCGTGGGTGCTGGCGATCTGGTGGTGATCCTCGAAGCCTTGAAGCAGGCCGGCGCCCTGCAAGCCGAAATGGTAGTACTGTGAGCGGGATTACCCTTCCGCCCGCAGTCTCCGGTCCCCGGCCTGCGCTGCCTGGTGCGGCTACGTCTCCCTCAGACGGGCTGCGCGAGGCAGCGCAGGCATTCGAGGCCATCTTCGTGCGCCAGCTCCTTTCCAGCGCCCGCGCGGCCGATTTCGGCGGCGAGGAAGCCTTGCTGGGGGGTCCGGGGCTCGAACAGTTCGAAGCGATGCGCGATGAACACTTTGCCGATGTGGCCGCGCAGCGCGGCACTTTCGGCCTGGCCGATGCCATCGAACGCCAGCTTTCCGCGCAGATCGCAGGAGGGCGTTAAGCCATGAGCGGCAACCTCCTCCTGATCGGCAAGAGCGGGGCCATGGCGGCCCGCGCTGCGTTGGACCTGACCGCGCAGAACGTGGCCAATGCCGCCAATCCGAACTATGCCCGCCGCACGCTGTCGATGGCCGAAGTGGCGGCCAAGGGCGGCATTGCGATGGAGCCGGGCGCGACCCTGAGCGGTGTGCGCCCCGATCAGGTTCTGCGCACCAATTCGCTGTTTCTCCAGACCGAGGCACGCCGCACCGCCAGCGATGTCTCCCGCGCCGATGCCGAATTGCAGGGCTTGCGGAATGCCGAAGCGGCAGTCGAGCAGGCGGGGATCTATCCGGCCCTCGTCGATTTCGAAGCGAGCCTGGCGCGGCTGGCTTCCGATCCGCTGGAAGGTTCGCTGCGTGCTGCCGTGGTGGAGGATGCCCGGCGGCTGGCGCAGACCTTCCAGATCGCCACCAACGGCCTCGATGTGGCCGAAGCCGACATTGCCTTTACCGCCGATGCCGATGTGGAGCGGGTTAACCTGTTGGGCGGCGAACTGGCGCGGACCAATGCCGCCATCGCCCGCGCCCGTCCCGGTTCGACCAACATGGCCGTGCTGCATGACCAGCGCGACAGCCTGCTGCGCGACATGAGCGCGGTGGCCGGGGTGACGACAAGTTTCGATGTGCTGGGCCGCGCCACCGTTACACTGGGCAGCGAGACTCTTGTCAGCGGGGTCGATGCCTTCGCCCTGTCCAAGAGCAGCAATGCCGATGGCAGCTTCGCCTTTGCGGTGGGCGGCAATGCGGTGACCTTGACTTCGGGTCGCCTGCTGGGCGGCTCGCAGGCGATGCGTTCCATCGGCGAACTGAGGACCGAGCTGGATGACCTGGCGAACCTGCTGATTACCCGCAGCAATGCGGCGCAAGCCACTGGAATCGCGCCCGATGGCTCGCCCGGACAGCCTTTCTTCAGCGGCACCGGTGCGGTCGATGTGGCGCTGGCCCTCACCAGTGGCAGCCAGATCGCCACGGCTCCTGCCGGGGCGGGGGCGGGCAGCCGCGAGACCGGCAACCTCCAGGCCCTGCGCGACAGCCTGGCCAATGGCGGCCCTGCCAGTGCGGCCGACGCCATGCTGTTCAAGCTGTCGAGCGCCATCGGCGCGCGCACCGTCACGCGCGATGCCTTGCGCACCATTGCCGACACCGCCGGGGTAGCCCTGGCGGCCGAGACCGGCGTCGATCTCGACCAGGAGGCAGCCAACCTTATCAAGTACCAGCAGATGTTCCAGGCATCGGGCCGGGTGATGCAGGCCGCCACCGACATCTTCGACACCCTGCTGGGGATCGGCCGATGATCGCTGTGACCAATTCGACCCAGGCGTTCTACCGCCGCTCGACCCTCGACATGAGCGGGCTGCGGGCGACGGCCGAGAACCTACAGAACCAGCTTGCCACCGGCGAGCGGCTGACCCGTTCGTCCGACGATCCGGTGGCTGCCTCGCGCCTGCGGATGCTGGCGCGGGCCGACCGGCTGGGCGCAATCGACGCGGGCAATGCCAAGCGCGCCAGCGAAGACCTGCAACTGGCCGCCAGCGCGCTGGAATCGATCGGCGCCGACATCATCCGCGCCCGCGAACTGGCGCTGTGGGCGGCAAGCGACACGGTGGGCGCGAGCGAGCGCAATGCCATCGGCGCGGAACTCGACCAGTTGCGCCAGCGATTGATGGCCACGGCCAACGCGATGGACACCAGCGGCAATGCCCTGTTCGGCGGCGAGGCCAGCGGGCGCGCCTATGCCGAGGGCGCTGGCGGGGTGGTTAGCTATATCGGCAGCCCTTCCAGCGGCGTGATCGACCTTGGGCAGGGGCAGTCCATCAGCCGCGGGCTGACCGGCCCGGAAGTGCTGAACTTCACCACCGGCGGCGTGCCGACCGACCTGTTCGCCCATGTTGCTGCCCTTTCGCTGGCCTTGCAGGGCGGCGCGGGCGATCCGGCTACGGCGGCGCGGGATGCGCTGGCGGGCTTTGACGATGCGCTCGACAGCCTGACCCGCGCCCAGACAGTGGTCGGCAGCCGGGTGGCGTGGATCGACGTGATCCAGGACCGCCAGGTGGACCAGGCCCTGTCGCGCGCCAACCAGACAGCAGACACAGGCGGTGTCGAATTCGCCGCCACCGTGGCCGAGCTGCAGCAGATCCTGACCGTGCTCGAAGCGAGCCAGGCCGGGTTCTCGCGGCTGGCCGGCCTGTCCTTGTTCGACAACATCTGACCATCGGGGAAACGCAATGTTCGCAGCCATAGGGATCGTCGTCCTGCTCATCATGGTGTTCGGTGGCTTTGTCATTGCCGGCGGCTCGCTCGGGCCGGTGCTCGCCGCCACGCCCATCGAAATGATGATCATTGGCGGCGCGGCGATCGGCGCCACGATCATCGGCAATTCCATGCACGAGCTAAAACTGCTCGGCGGCGGGCTGAAGCGGGTGTTCAAGGGCCCGAAATATTCCGACCAGGACCATATCGACACCATCGCCCTGTGCAGCCGCCTGATGAAAATGCTCAAGACCGAGGGCCCGGTGGCACTGGAATCGCATGTCACCGATCCGGCCAATTCCGCCATCTTCGCCGAATATCCCGGCATCCTCGCCGATCCGGCGCTGACCGCGCTCATCTGCGATACGCTGACGCTGATCGTCGTCTCGTCCGGCAGTCTCGACACCCATGCGGTGGAGGACGTGATGGACAATTCTATCAAGGCCCTGCTGCACGAGATGGACGAGCCTCAGCACGCGCTGCAGACGCTGGCCGATGCGCTGCCCGCGCTGGGCATCGTGGCCGCGGTGCTGGGCGTGATCAAGACCATGGGATCGATCGACCAGCCGCCCGAAGTGCTGGGCAAGATGATCGGCGCGGCGCTGGTCGGCACCTTCCTCGGCGTGCTGCTGGCCTATGGCATCGTCGGCCCGATGGCCGGGCGGCTGAAGCAGGTAAACGCGCATGACGGCCAGATCTTTCAGTCGGTCAAGCAAGTCATCATCGCCTCGCTCCACGGCTATCCGCAGCCGCTGGTGGTGGAAAGCGCGCGGTCGGGCCTCAGCCCGGCGCACCGACCGGCCCTGACCGACCTGCTCGACACGCTGCGGGGCAAGTAGGATGAAGTCCGCGCCGCTGCCCTTTCCGGCCGATCCGGCACCTCCGCCCGCGCCCCCGCCACCGCCGCCTGCGCCACAGGCGGTGCCTGCACCGCTGGCCCCGATCATCGTCCGGAAGGTGATCGTCCAGGGCGGCGGGCACCACGGCGGCGCGTGGAAAGTGGCCTATGCCGATTTCGTGACCGCAATGATGGCCTTCTTCCTGCTGATGTGGCTGCTGGGCGCGACAACCGAGGACCAGCGCAAGGGCCTGGCCGACTATTTCACCCCCACGCTGGTCAAGATGCGCGAGAACAGCGCCGGGTCGGACGGCATGCTGGGCGGCGCGTCGATCGTCGATGCCGACAACTATCCCCACGCCGCCGGGCAGACCGGCACCCAGGCGCTGACCATCCCGCGCGACGCATCGGGCGGGGTGGACGAAGGCGGGGCCGAGGCGGCCGAGCGGCGGCGGATGGAAGTGGCACAGGAACTGCGCGAACGGATCGAGGCGATCGAACGCCTGCGCCGCCTGTCGCGCCAGGTCCGCGTGATGCGCACGCCCGAAGGCATCCGCATCGACCTGGTGGACGATGCCGATTTCTCGATGTTCCACCTCGGCTCGACCATACTGGTGCCCGAAGCCCGCGAACTGATCGGCATCATCGCCGAGACCGTGGGGCCTGCCAGTGGAGCAGGAGGGGGCGCGCAGATGATCGTGCGCGGCCACACCGATGCCCTGCCATGGCGCAGCGGCACGGGCGCCAACAACTGGTCGCTATCGACCGGCCGGGCCGAGGCAACCCGCCAGCAACTGCTACTGGGCGGCATCCCCCAGGCGAGGTTCGACCGCATCGAAGGCGTGGCCGACCGCGAGCTGCTGGTGAAGGACAACCCGGGCGATCCCAGGAACCGGCGGATTTCGATCCTGCTGCTGGA
>NZ_JAMFLH010000011.1 GCF_023501975.1 Altererythrobacter sp. KTW20L
ATGCCGACAGTTATCTGGGGATTTTGGAAGGAGCTAGATCCGACATAGCTGCGATGAGTGGCTTGGCCAAAGAAGGAAATCTGAAAGAGAGCTTGGAAAAGCTTCTTAGCGACCAGTGTTGCCAAGCAGATGGTGCTACCGTGGTCGACATTGACGGCGCTATTTCTCGGATCAGGAAGGGGCTGCCAGCTGAGCCTGCGCCTACTAGCTCTCTGGTCCCAAGAATTGATAGATTATGCGAAAAACTTCTTGTCGAGCGAAATAAATTAAAGACCCCTGCACCCGAAGATCTTCAGAATATTCAAGATTTAATCGCGGAAAATCTGCCAAAGTTTGTCTATTATTCGAACTATGGGAACTTGGATTCTGAGATTTACCTCCCGCATGTTGTGCAAAACCTTAAGCGAGATGACCTTGGAGCGCGAGAGGCGGCGAAAGCTCGGACGCTGAGGGTTCTTTTCAACTTTGTCACCTTGCAACCTAAAGAGATATTGGAACTTGGGCAGGACTTTCCGATGGCGGAGGGACGGACTCCGACACAGGAAGAGATTGCAGAGATTGCCACGAAAAAGCGTGATCGGACGATCCTTCTAAATTCAGCGGCAACTATGCTTACAAAAAGGTTCGGGGAGTGGTGGAAGCAGGGCGACTACATTTTCGAGTTCCAGGCGGATGGAGACCATTTCCGGATTTGGGTAAGTGACGCTAAAAGGCCAGAGAAGGTTGAACTGGAGGATAGAAGCACAGGACTCCAGTGGTTCTTAAGTTTTTACCTCGTATTCCTCGTTGAAAGCCGAGGCGAACATCGTAATGCGATCTTGCTATTAGATGAACCAGGTCTTTCGTTGCATCCTCTGGCGCAACGTGATTTGTCTTTATTTTTTGAGAATCTGGCGCAAACTAACCAACTTATTTATACCACACATTCGCCATTTCTTGTTGACGCAGATTCCCTTGATCGTGCTCGCAAGGTATATGTTGGGCCGGACGGATCAACCAAAGGCCTCCGCAGACCTTCGTCGTGGAAACGATGATCCACGAAGGAACGGAGCGACGTACGCGATATACTCGGCCCTCAATATGAACGTGGCTGAGAGTTTATTGCTCGGATGCACACCAATAGTAGTGGAGGGGCCTTCAGACCAGCATTATCTTACGACTATAAAGTCTCTACTCATCTCGGGAGGAAAAATATCTCCAAGTCGGGAACTTGTATTTCCACCCTCGCATGGGGCGCGGAATGCAATGGTAGTGGCAAGCATACTCACAGGACGAGATGAAGTTCTTCCCGTAATTTTTTTTACTCCGACGCTGCCGGTCAAAAAATGGCGAATGATCTAAGGAACGGATTGTATAAAGAGGCAAAGGAACGGGTATTGAATACCACAACATTCGTTCCGTTTGAAAATTCGGAAATTGAGGATCTATTTCCTCCTGATCTTTTGGCTCAGGTTGTTGATAGGTGGCAGCGCCAAGCAGACGTGCTTTTTGAGAGTGTGTTGAAGGTTGGTGAACCGATTGTCCCACAAATCGAAGCTTGGGCTGTTTCTCAGAACATCGAGTTGGAGGATGGCTGGAAGGTCGAAGTGGCAAGGGCCGTAAAGAAGCGCGCTTTAACCATGGGAATCGAGGCGTTCGATGCCGCGCGTGTCGCTAATTGGGTTTCATTGTTCGGCAAGTTTGAGGCGCAATAATCCTCCAACCCTTGACCCACCCCCCACACCCCGCTAAGGGCCCGTCCATCCGAAGGCGGCTTTAACTCCGCTCTCGGGCATAGAGCTGAACATTGCCGGTTTGTCCCGGAAGGCCCCGCGAAGATTCGCATGGGCCTTTTTGCTTTTTCGCTCTCCTGTCCAAAGCTGGGCTCCGGAACAATCCGGGGTGACGGTGAAGGGGGAGAATGCTGAGAGTTTCGGGGTGGCCGTCAAAGTAACCCGGTGCCTTGTGCATCAGGTGGAGTGTTTCAGGCTCCGTGCTGGTTTTGCAAGTGGACGCCTTCGGCGGCTCTCTTGTCAGCTGGACCCCGGATCAAGTCCGGGGTGACGAAAGCGGGCGTTGGTCCGGTTTTTCCAGCGCTAACCGGCATGGTCCCTTTTCCCCTTCACCTGCTGCCTTTGGCACCACCAACAAGGTGAAGAGAATACATGCCTACTATCAACCAGCTTGTCCGCAAGCCGCGCACGCCTGTGAAGGCGAAGAGCAAGGTGCCGGCGATGGAAAAGAACCCGCAGAAGCGCGGCGTTTGCACCCGTGTCTATACCACCACGCCGAAGAAGCCGAACTCGGCTTTGCGCAAGGTGGCCAAGATCCGCCTGACCAACAGCCGCGAAATCATCGCCTATATCCCGGGTGAAGGCCACAACCTGCAGGAGCACAGTGTTGTGCTGATCCGCGGCGGCAAGGTGCGCGACCTTCCCGGTGTGCGTTATCACGTGCTGCGCGGCGTGCTGGATACCCAGGGCGTCAAGGACCGCAAGCAGAGCCGTTCGAAGTACGGCGCGAAGCGTCCCAAGTGACCATGCCGGGGGCATGGTCATCCTGAAAAATTCGCCATGAGCGAATTTGTTCAGGATCCATCCCTCCGCTGTCACCGAGGTTTGCGTTAGATTTTCCAGGCTCTGCTCCCAGCCGCCCGATGGACCCTGAAACAAGTTCAGGGTGACGGTAAGGGAGGAGGGCACAAGATAAGGAATGCGAGAATGTCTCGTCGTCGTCGTCCCGAGAAGCGGGAAATCCTGCCTGATCCCCAGTTTGGTGATGAGGTGCTGTCCAAGTTCATGAACAACCTGATGCTGGATGGCAAAAAGGCCGTGGCCGAAAAGATCGTCTATGGCGCGCTCGCCACTGTCGAGAGTCGCGCCAAGACCAATCCGGTGGAAGTGTTCCACTCGGCGCTGGAAAACATCAAGCCTTCCGTCGAGGTGCGTTCGCGCCGCGTCGGTGGTGCCACCTACCAGGTGCCGGTCGAGGTTCGCCCCGAGCGTGCCCAGGCCCTGGCCATCCGCTGGCTGATCTCGGCCGCGCGTGGCCGGGCCGAAACCACCATGTCGGCGCGCCTGTCGGGCGAGCTGATGGATGCGGCCAACAATCGCGGCTCGGCCGTGAAGAAGCGCGAAGATACGCACCGCATGGCGGATGCGAACCGGGCGTTCAGCCACTACCGCTGGTAAGGGCTTTCGTTTGATGACCGGGGCGGGGGCGGATTGCCTGTCGCTCCGGTCTTCAAGCGGTCACATTTGCTACTATATGGGGCGGCAAGGGCATCAGGCCCGCCACTCCGAAAACCGAGGAATTGGACAATGGCCCGCGAATATCCGCTGGAGCGTTACCGCAATATCGGCATCATGGCGCACATCGATGCCGGCAAGACCACCACGACCGAACGCATCCTGTTCTATACCGGCAAGTCCTACAAGATCGGCGAAGTGCACGATGGTGCCGCGACGATGGACTGGATGGAGCAGGAGCAGGAGCGCGGGATCACCATTACCTCGGCAGCCACGACCTGCTTCTGGGGCGATCACCGCATCAACATCATCGATACGCCCGGCCACGTGGACTTCACCATCGAAGTCGAACGGAGCCTGCGCGTGCTCGACGGCGCCGTCGCCTGTTTCGACGGAGTTGCAGGTGTTGAACCCCAGTCCGAAACCGTCTGGCGCCAGGCCGACAAGTACGGCGTCCCCCGGATGTGCTTCATCAACAAGCTCGACCGCACTGGCGCTAACTTCAAGTATTGCGTACAGTCAATCATCGATCGTCTTGGTGCAAAGCCTGCTGTGCTTTACTTGCCGGTTGGCATCGAGGCTGACCTGAAGGGCCTCGTTGACTTGGTCAACAATCGCGCGATCATCTGGAAGGACGAGGCCCTTGGCGCCGAGTTCTTTTACGAAGACATTCCCGCCGACATGGCCGACGAGGCAGCGGAATATCGCAATGCCCTCATCGAGCTCGCCGTCGAGCAGGACGATGACGCGATGGAAGCGTACCTTGAGGGTAACGAGCCCGATGTCGCCACGCTGAAGAAGCTCATCCGCAAGGGCACGCTCAATCAGAGCTTCGTGCCGGTATGCTGCGGCTCGGCGTTTAAGAACAAGGGCGTACAGCCCCTGCTCGATGCCGTGGTCGACTACCTGCCCTCGCCGCTCGACATCGAGGACGTCCAGGGCGTGAAGATGGACAGCGACGAGAAGGACAGCCGTCCTCCCGAAGACGATGCTCCGTTCAGCGCTCTGGCCTTCAAGGTGATGAACGATCCGTTCGTCGGCAGCCTGACCTTCATCCGCATCTATTCGGGTACGCTCAACAAGGGCACCTACCTGAATTCCGTGAAGGACAAGAAGGAGAAGGTCGGCCGCATCCTCGAAATGCACGCCAATGACCGCAAGGACATCGACGAAGCCTTCGCGGGCGACATCGTGGCCCTGGCCGGCATGAAGGAAACCACCACCGGCGATACCCTATGTTCGGAACGCCAGCCGATCGTGCTGGAGCGGATGGAATTCCCCGATCCCGTGATCGAGCTGTCGGTGGAGCCCAAGACCAAGGCCGACCAGGAAAAGATGGGCGTTGCCCTCAACCGCCTGTCTGCCGAGGATCCCAGCTTCCGCGTATCGACCGACCACGAAAGTGGACAGACGATCATCAAGGGGATGGGCGAGCTTCACCTCGACATCATCGTCGATCGCATGCGTCGTGAATTCAAGGTCGAGGCCAATGTCGGTGCGCCGCAGGTGGCCTATCGCGAGTATCTCGCGAAGCCGGTGGACATCGACTACACCCACAAGAAGCAGTCGGGTGGTTCGGGCCAGTTCGGTCGGGTGAAGTTCAAGCTCACCCCGGGCGAGCGCGGATCGGGCATCGTGTTCAACGACAACGTCAAGGGCGGCAATATTCCCAAGGAATATATTCCGTCGGTCGAGAAGGGCATGCGCGAAACCGCAGCGTCCGGTTCGCTGGTCGGCTTCCCGATCATCGACTTCGAGATCGAGCTCTATGACGGCGCCTACCACGATGTCGACTCCTCGGCGCTGGCGTTCGAAATCGCCGGTCGCGCAGCAATGCGCGAAGGTGCCCAGAAGGCCGGCATCAAGCTGCTCGAACCGATCATGCGGGTCGAGGTGGTTACACCGGAAGAGTACATGGGTGATGTGATTGGCGATCTGAACAGCCGTCGTGGCATGATCCAAGGTACCGACAGCCGGGGCAATGCCCAGGTGGTCGAGGCCCACGTGCCGCTGGCCAACATGTTCGGCTATGTGAACGAGCTGCGCTCTTTCACTCAGGGCCGTGCGCAGTACTCGATGTTCTTCTCCCATTACGACGAAGTGCCGGCCAACGTGGCCGCCGAGGTCAAGGAGAAGCTTGCGTAAGGCTGGCTCAACGTCTAGGGGCGGCGCCTGATTCAGCGGGTGCCCGCCTGATCTAAAGAAGCAAACAGATTCGAACTTGAGAAGGTTACAACAATGGCAAAGGCAAAATTCGAGCGGAACAAGCCGCACTGCAACATCGGCACCATCGGTCACGTCGATCACGGCAAGACCACGCTGACCGCCGCGATCACCAAGGTCATGGCAGAACTGAACGGCGGAGCGGCCGTTGATTTCGCCAACATCGACAAGGCTCCGGAAGAGCGCGAGCGCGGCATCACCATCTCGACCGCCCACGTCGAGTATGAAACCGCCAACCGCCACTACGCCCACGTCGATTGCCCGGGCCACGCCGACTATGTGAAGAACATGATCACCGGTGCTGCCCAGATGGACGGCGCGATCCTGGTGGTGAACGCGGCTGACGGCCCCATGCCGCAGACCCGCGAGCACATCCTGCTCGCCCGCCAGGTCGGCGTGCCGGCCCTGGTTGTGTACATGAACAAGGTCGACCAGGTCGATGACGAGGAAATCCTCGAGCTGGTTGAACTCGAAGTGCGCGAGCTGCTGAGCTCGTACGACTTCGACGGCGACAACATCGCCATCGTCAAGGGTTCGGCCCTGGCGGCGATGGAAGGCCGCGACGACGCGATCGGCAAGGATTCGATTGTTGCCCTGATGCAAGCCGTGGATGACTTCATCCCGCAGCCCCCGCGTCCGACCGACAAGCCCTTCCTGATGCCGATCGAAGACGTGTTCTCGATCTCGGGTCGCGGCACCGTGGTGACCGGCCGTATCGAAACCGGCATCGTCAACGTTGGTGACGAAGTCGAAATCGTCGGCATCAAGGACACCCAGAAGACCGTCGTGACCGGCGTGGAAATGTTCCGCAAGCTGCTCGATCGCGGTGAAGCCGGTGACAACGTCGGCGCCCTGATCCGCGGCATCGCCCGTGAAGCAGTGGAGCGTGGCCAGGTTCTGGCCAAGCCGGGTTCGGTCAAGCCGCACACCGAGTTCAGTGCCGAGGTTTACGTGTTGTCGAAGGATGAAGGTGGCCGTCACACGCCGTTCTTCGCCAACTACCGTCCGCAGTTCTACTTCCGCACGACCGACGTGACGGGCGAAGTGATCCTGCCGGAAGGCACCGAGATGGTCATGCCGGGCGACAACGTCACCATCGGCGTGAAGCTGATCGCACCGATCGCCATGGACCCGGGCAACCGCTTCGCTATCCGCGAAGGTGGCCGCACCGTCGGTTCGGGGGTTGTCAGCTCGATCACCAAGTAATATAGGCGCGCGACCGGCGGGGATTCGTTCCCGCCGGTCGAACGTTTAAATCTCGATTTTGGGGGCCGCCCCTCACCGGGAGACCGGCAGGGTGGGGCGTTTCTTTGTTTTTGGCAGCAGGCCTCATCCGGTTTGCTCCAGTGGCTCTTTCGCATCGGTATGGACATGGAAGCTCAGAATATCCGCATTCGCCTCAAGGCGTTCGACCATCGCGTGCTCGACCAGGCAACTGGTGAAATCGCCGATACCGCACGTCGCACGGGTGCCCTTATTCGTGGTCCCATTCCCCTGCCGACGCACATCGAGAAGTTCACCGTGAACCGCGGTCCGCACGTCGACAAGAAGTCGCGCGAGCAGTTCGAGGTGCGCACCTACAAGCGGCTGCTGGACATTGTGCAGCCGAACGCCCAGACGGTCGACGCGCTGATGAAGCTCGATCTGGCTGCTGGCGTCAACGTCGAGATCAAGCTGGCCTAAGCCACTTGTTCCAGGTCCGCGGTTCGGACCCTAAACGAGCCGGAAGTTTCAGGGGCCCTCGATTGCCCCGCACTGCTGAACCGCAGTGCAAGACATCGGGATACCGCCGGATTTGATCCGGGCCGCGTCCCCCGTCTCGCTCCTTTCCTCAGACGGAAGGGGGCACACCAGCCCGGACGGGGCGATGCGTTACAATTTGGGCTGGTCAAGCACCCGGGATGGTCTCGGGTGCCTCTGTCGAGGAGTATGGATCATGCGCACAGGCGTGATCGCGAAGAAAGTCGGGATGACCCGCCTGTTCCAGGAAGATGGCCGGCACGTGCCCGTCACCGTCCTGGCACTCGAAGGCTGCCAGGTCACTGCCCATCGCACAGCCGATCGCGACGGCTATTTCTCGGTGCAGGTTGGCGCCGGTGATGCGAAGCAGAAGAATGTTAACAAGCCGCAGCGCGAAGCTTTCGCCAAGGCTGAAGTCGGTTTGAAGCAGAAGGTTGCCGAGTTCCGCGTGGCGGACGAGGCTGGCCTGCTGCCTGTCGGTTCCACCATCTCGGCCGAGCATTTCATTGCCGGCCAGATGGTCGATGTAACCGGCCACACGCAGGGCAAGGGTTTTGCCGGCGTCATGAAGCGCTGGAACTTCGGCGGCCTGCGTGCATCGCACGGCGTGTCGGTCTCGCACCGTTCGCACGGTTCGACCGGCCAGCGCCAGGATCCGGGCAAGGTCTTCAAGAACAAGAAGATGGCCGGCCACATGGGTGACCGCCAGCGCACCCAGCAGAACCTGGAAATCGTCCGCACGGACGCGGACCGCGGCCTGCTTTTCGTCAAGGGCTCGGTGCCCGGCTCGAAGAACGGCTGGCTGCTGGTACGTGACAGCGTCAAGGTGCCTGCTCCCGAAGGTCTGCCGTTCCCCGGCGCGATCCTCGAGAAGAAGTCCACCCTTCCTGAGCATGAAGAAGCTGCCCCCGGCCTGGTCGAAGCCGCCGCCGAGCATGAAGTCATGCCCGAAGTGAGCGTCGAGCAGCAGGAACAACTGCTTCAGGAACAGCAGGCCGGTGCTGGTGATGACATCACCCCCGCCGTCGGCGAAGACACCACCACCGACGGCGCTGCCGACGGTGAGAACAAGGAGTCCTGATCGTGAAGGTCAAGGTCCAGAAAATCGACGGCAAGGCGTCTGGCGATATCGATCTGAGCGATACCGTCTTCGGCGTCGAGCCGCGGGCAGACATCCTGCACCGCATCGTCACCTGGCAGCTCGAGAACCGTCGCGGCATCGCCCGCGCCACTCGCGAGCGGTCCGACGTGGCCCGTACCGGCAAGCGCTTCGGCAAGCAGAAGGGCGGCGGTACCGCCCGTCACGGCGACCGCGCAGCCCCGATCTTCATCGGCGGCGGCAAGGCCCACGGCGCACGTCGTCGTGAATTCGGCCAGTCGCTCAACAAGAAGGTCCGTGCACTCGGCCTCAAGATGGCCTTGTCGAGCAAGGTCAATTCGGGCCTGGTAGTGGTCGACAGCCTCGAGATGAAGGACGCCAAGACCAAGGCCCTGGCGCTGACCATCGGCAAGAATGGCTGGAACGGCAAGGTCCTCGTGATCGACGGCGATGCAGTTGACAGCGGCTTCGCCCGCGCAGTCGGCAACCTGCCCGGCGTCAACGTGATGCCGGCCGTGGGCGCAAACGTCTACGACATCCTGAAGCATGATACGCTGGTCCTCACCAAGGCAGCGGTCGAAAAGCTGGAGGCGCGCTTCAATGGCTAAGAAGACCGCAATCGACGCCCGTCACTATGACGTGATCGTCGCGCCGCACATCACCGAGAAGGCGACCCTGCTTTCGGAACATAACGCTGTTGTGTTCAAGGTGGCCAACACCGCGTCCAAGCCGCAGATCAAGGAAGCGGTGGAAGCCCTTTACGATGTGAAGGTCACGGGCGTGAACACGATTGTCCAGAAGGGCAAGAGCAAGCGCTGGAAGGGCAAGCCCTACAAGCGCTCTGACATCAAGAAGGCGGTTGTCACGCTGGCCGAAGGCCAGATGATTGACATCACCGAAGGCGTGAGCTGATCCGATGGCATTGAAACATTTCAACCCCACCAGCCCCGCGCGTCGCGCCCTGGTCCTCGTTGACAAGTCGGCCCTGTACAAGGGTCGTCCGGTCAAGGCTCTCACCGAGGGCAAGAAGAAGACTGGCGGCCGCAACAACAAGGGGCACGTCACTTCGCGCGGCATGGCCGGCGGCCACAAGCAGAAGTACCGCTTCATCGACTTCAAGCGTCGCAAGTGGGACGTGCCGGCCACGGTCGAACGGATCGAGTACGATCCCAACCGCACGGCGTTCATCGCTCTCGTCAAATACGAGGACGGCGAACTGAACTACATCCTGGCGCCGAACCGCCTCTCCGTTGGCGATGTCATCGTCGCTGGCGAAAAGGTCGACACCAAGGTTGGCAATGCCATGCTGCTCGGCCAGATGCCGGTCGGCACCATCTGCCACAATGTCGAGATGAAGCCGGGCAAGGGCGGCCAGATCGCCCGTTCGGCCGGCACCTATGTGCAGTTGGTCGGTCGTGACCGCGGCATGGTGATCGTGCGTCTCAACTCGGGCGAGCAGCGTTACCTGCGCGCCGATTGCATGGGTACGGTTGGCGCGGTGTCGAACCCCGACAACCAGAACCAGAACTTCGGCAAGGCTGGCCGCAAGCGCTGGATGGGCGTGAAGCCGCTGACCCGCGGTGTCGCCAAGAACCCGGTCGATCACCCCCACGGCGGCGGCGAAGGCCGCACCTCGGGCGGTCGCCATCCGGTTACCCCGTGGGGCAAGCCCACCAAGGGCGCCCGGACCCGCAACAACAAGCAGACGGACAAGCTCATCATCCGTTCGCGCCACGCCAAGAAGAAGAGGTAAGACGCCATGGCACGTTCCGTCTGGAAAGGTCCGTTCGTCGATCTTCACTTGCTGAAGAAGGCGCAGGAAGCGCAGGAAGCCAGCAACACCAAGCCGATCAAGACCTGGTCGCGCCGTTCCACTGTGCTGCCCGATTTCGTCGGCCTGACGTTCAGCGTCTATAACGGTCACAAGTTCATTCCGGTGTCCGTTTCCGAGGACATGGTCGGTCACAAGCTCGGTGAATTCGCGCCCACGCGCACATTCCCCGGCCATGCTGCCGACAAGAAGGGTAAGCGATAATGGGCAAGCTGAAAGCTCCCCGCCGCGTCGCCGATAACGAGGCGCTGTCGGTTGGCACCACCATCCGTGGTTCGGCCCAGAAGCTGAACCTGGTGGCCGCACTGATCCGTGGCAGGAAGGTCGAGGATGCGTTGAACATCCTGACTTTCTCCAAGCGGGCCATGGCGCGCGACGCCAAGAAGGTGCTGGCCTCGGCCATCGCCAACGCGGAAAACAACCACGACCTGGATGTGGACGCGCTCGTCGTGGCCGAAGCCAGCGTCGGCAAGTCCGTCACCATGAAGCGTTTCGCAACGCGCGGCCGTGGCAAGTCCACCCGCATCCTCAAGCCCTTCAGCCGGCTGCGGATTGTCGTTCGCGAAGTGTCCGAAGAAGCTGGGGAGGCCTGATCGATGGGTCATAAAAGCAATCCGATCGGCCTGCGCCTGCAGATCAACCGCACCTGGGACAGCCGCTGGTATGGCGAAGGCGCCGATTACCGCAAGCTGCTGATCGAGGATCTGGCGATCCGCAAGTTCGTGTTCGAGAACCTGCAGCAGGCCGCCATCTCCAAGGTGGTGATCGAGCGTCCGGCCAAGCTGTGCCGCGTGTCCATCTATGCCGCACGCCCCGGCGTGATCATCGGCAAGAAGGGCGCCGACATCGAGAAGCTGCGGGGCCAGCTGTCCAAGCTGACTGCCAGCGAGGTGAAGCTGAACATCGTCGAGATCCGCAAGCCGGAAGTCGATGCCAAGCTCGTGGCGCAGGGCATTGCCGACCAGCTGGTCCGCCGTGTCGCGTTCCGCCGGGCGATGAAGCGCGCCATGCAGTCCGCCATGCGTCTGGGTGCCGAAGGCATCAAGATCATGTGCTCGGGCCGCCTGGGTGGTGCTGAAATCGCCCGCGTGGAACAGTACCGCGAAGGCCGGGTTCCGCTGCACACGCTGCGCGCCAACGTCGACTATGCCGAAGCCGAGGCGCTGACCGCCTATGGCATCATCGGCATCAAGTGCTGGATCTTCAAGGGCGAGATCTTCGCTCACGATCCGATGGCCCAGGACCGCCTGATGATGGAAGCCCAGACTTCCGGCGTCCGGCCGGCTCGCTGAGGGTAGGGTAGAGCAATGCTGCAACCGAAAAAGACCAAGTTCCGCAAGACCTTCAAGGGCAAGATCCACGGTCTTGCCAAGGGCGGTTCGGACCTGAACTTCGGTTCCTACGGCCTCAAGGCCCTGGAACCCGAGCGGATCACCGCGCGCCAGATCGAAGCGGCCCGCCGTGCGATCACGCGCCACATCAAGCGCCAGGGGCGTTTGTGGATCCGCGTGTTCCCGGACGTGCCGGTGACCAAGAAGCCCGCCGAAGTCCGCCAGGGCAAGGGCAAGGGCGGGATCGAATATTGGGCTGCTCGCGTAAAGCCGGGCCGCATCCTGTTCGAACTCGACGGCGTTCCCGGTCCGCTGGCTGCCGAAGCCTTCAGCCGCGCAGCGATGAAGCTGCCGATCAAGACCAAGGTCGTTGCCCGTCTTGGCGACACCTCGCACCTGGGAGGCGAATGATGGCCCAGAAGAAGACCACTATCGAAGATCTTCGCACCAAGAGCGACGATCAGCTGAGCGAGACCCTCACTGGTCTGAAGCGCGAAGCATACAACCTGCGGTTCCAGGCCGCCACCAACCAGCTCGAGCGTCCGGCCCGGGTCAAGGAAGTGCGCCGCGAAATCGCCCGGATCAAGACGCTTCAGGTCCAGCGGGCCGCCGAAGCTGTGAAGGCTTGAGGAGCTAAACGATGCCCAAACGTATCCTGATCGGGACCGTCACCTCCGACAAGACCGACAAGACAGTGACCGTCAAGGTCGAACGCAAGGTGAAGCACCCGCTTTACGGGAAGATCATCCGTCGTTCGAAGAAGTACCACGCCCACGACGAGGCGAACGCCTATCACATCGGTGATACCGTCCGCATCGAGGAAACGCGCCCGATCTCGAAGACCAAGACCTGGGCCGTGATCGACCGCGTGGCAGCCAGCAAGGGGACGGCAGTCGATGCCAACCTCGATGCCGAGGCTTCGACGAATTGAGCCATTTTGCCCGCGCCATTCCGGTTCGGGCTTGACGTTAGGAACTGCCGGACTGGATCCGGCAAGCCAATGAGAAGGAAGACGGATCAATGATCCAGATGCAATCCAATCTCGACGTCGCGGACAACAGCGGCGCCAAGCGCGTCCAGTGCATCAAGGTACTGGGTGGCTCGAAGCGCCGGACCGCGTCTGTCGGCGATGTGATCGTGGTTTCCGTGAAGGAAGCCCAGCCGCGCGCCCGCGTGAAGAAGGGTGACGTTCACCGTGCGGTGATCGTGCGTACCCGCAAGGACGTGCGCCGCGCCGATGGCAGCGTGATCCGCTTCGACAGCAATGCTGCCGTGCTGGTCAACAAGAACGAGGAGCCGATCGGCACCCGTATCTTCGGGCCGGTGGTGCGCGAACTGCGTTCCAAGGGCTTCATGAAGATCATCAGCCTTGCTCCGGAGGTGCTGTAATGGCCGCTTCAAAGATCAAGAAGGGCGATAGTGTCGTCGTGCTTTCGGGCAAGGACAAGGGTCGTACCGGCACCGTGTCCAAGGTTCTCCCGAAGGACGGCAAGATCGTGGTGGAAGGCGTGAATGTCGCTGCCCGTCACCGCAAGCCGAGCCAGGCTAATCCGCAGGGCGGCATTGATCGTGCCCCCGCTCCGATGGCGATCTCCAAGGTTGCCATTGCCGATCCCAAGGACGGCAAGCCGACCCGCGTCCGCTTCGAAGAGCGTGATGGCAAGAAGGTCCGGGTTGCCGTCAAGTCCGGGGAGACTATCAGTGGCTGATGCAACTTACACGCCGCGCATGAAGGCGCAGTACAACGAGCGTATCGTTGCGGCGATGACCGAGAAGTTCGGTTACAAGAACGCGCTCGAAGTGCCCAAGCTGACGAAGATCGTCATCAACATGGGTGTCGGTGAGGCGAGCCAGGACAAGAAGAAGGTCCAGACCGCCGCCGAGGAAATGGCACTGATTGCTGGCCAGAAGCCGGTCATTACGATTGCCAAGAAGTCGATCGCGCAGTTCAAGCTGCGTGAAGGCATGCCGATCGGTTGCAAGGTGACCTTGCGCCGTGACCGCATGTTCGAGTTCCTCGACCGCCTGGTGACGATCGCCATGCCGCGCATCCGCGACTTTCGGGGGCTGAATCCGAAGAGCTTCGACGGCAATGGCAACTATGCCATGGGCCTGAAGGAGCAGATCATCTTCCCCGAGATCAGCTACGACAAGATCGAAAAGGTGCGGGGCATGGATATCATTGTCACCACCACCGCCAAGACCGACGAGGAAGCGCGCGAGCTGCTGCGCCTGTTCGGTTTCCCGTTCCCGGCTGAAGAAGCCGCTGAAGAAAAGGCTGCCGCATAAGCGGCCGAGGAGAGCTTAAGTCCAATGGCGAAACTGAGTTCCATCAACAAGAATGAGCGTCGCAAGAAGCTCGTCAAGAAGTACGCGGCAAAGTACGCGAAGCTTAAGGCCGTTGCCGACGACAAGTCGCTCGACGAGACCGAGCGCCTGATCGCTCGCCTGAAGCTGGCGGAAATCCCGCGCAACGGGAATCCCACCCGCGTGCGCAACCGCTGTGCCACCACCGGCCGCCCGCGCGGCTATTACCGCAAGTTCGGCCTTTGTCGCATCGAACTCCGCGATCTTGCCAACCATGGCATGATCCCGGGCGTGACCAAGTCGAGCTGGTGAGGACCTGAACGATGGCTATGACCGATCCCCTGGGTGACATGCTCACCCGCATCCGCAACGGCCAGCAGGCGAAGAAGGATTCCGTCCTTTCGCCTGCCAGCAAGCTGCGTGCGAACGTTCTCGAAGTGCTCCAGCGCGAAGGCTACATCCGTGGCTATTCCGAGGACAATTCGGGCCAGCACAAGGCGCTGCGGATCGAACTGAAGTATTTCGAAGGCGAGCCGGCGATCAAGTTCGTCGCCCGCGTCTCCAAGCCTGGCCGCCGCGTCTATTCGGGTTCGAAGGAACTGCCGACGATCCGCAATGGCCTTGGCATCTCGATCGTCTCGACGCCGCGCGGCGTGCTTTCCGATGCGGAAGCCCGCCAGCAGAACGTCGGTGGCGAAGTGCTGGCGGAGGTGTTCTGATGAGCCGCATCGGCAAGAAGGCTGTAGCGATCCCCAACGGGGTTTCTGCCAGCATCGATAACGGCACGCTCAGCGTTAAGGGGCCGAAGGGCACCCTGACGCTCGGCCTGTCGGACCTGATCGACTACAAGGTGGAAGGCGAGGAAATCGTCGTGAAGCCGGCCAACGACACCAAGCAGGCGCGTGCCTACTGGGGCATGCAGCGCACGCTGGTGGCCAACCTGGTGGAAGGCGTTTCCAACGGCTTCACCAAGGTGCTGGACATCAAGGGCGTCGGCTATCGTGCATCGACACAGGGCAGCAAGATCAAGTTGCAGCTCGGGTTCAGCCACGATGTCGATCTCGACGTGCCGGAAGGCCTGGAGGTGAAGACCCCGGACCAGACCACGATCGAGATCAGCGGGATCGACAAGCAGAAGGTCGGGCAGTTCGCTGCCGAGATTCGCGAATGGCGCAAGCCCGAGCCCTACAAGGGCAAGGGTGTGGCCTATCGCGGCGAGTATATCTTCCGCAAGGAAGGGAAGAAGAAGTAAGATGGCAAAGCTCTCTCTCTTTGAACGTCGCCGTCGCCGCGTTCGTACCGCGCTCCGCGCTCGCGCTGGTGGCAAGCCCCGCTTGTCGGTGCACCGCACCGGTCGGCACATCTATGCGCAGATCATCGATGACAAGGATGGCCGCACCGTAGCCGCTGCGTCCACCCTGGGTGACAAGACCTCGGGTGCCAATGTCGATGCCGCTGCCAAGGTGGGCAAGGACATCGCCGCTGCCGCCACCAAGGCTGGCGTGACCACAGTCGTGTTCGATCGCGGCGGGTTCCTGTTCCATGGCCGCGTCAAGGCGCTGGCCGATGCCGCCCGCGAAGGCGGGCTGGAGTTCTGATGATGGCTGACGAAAACACAAACCCCGAAAACGCGACCCCGGGCAGCATTGCACCGGAAAGCACTGGTTCGGCCGGCAACTTCCCCGCCAGCAGCGAAACCCAGGGCAGCGATGCTCCTGCGGTGGAGGCGACGACTGCTCCCGAGCAGTCGCGTGGCCGTGGTGGCCGTGGTCGTGGCGGCAACGATCGCGGCGGCCCCGGTGGCGGTGGTGATCGCAACCGTGGTGGCGGTCGTGGCCGTGACGATCGTGGCGGCCGTGGCGGCCGTGACGATGACGGTGGCGAAGAACTGATCGAAAAGCTGGTCCACATCAACCGCGTGTCCAAGACGGTGAAGGGCGGCAAGCGCTTCGGTTTCGCCGCGCTGGTCGTGGTGGGTGACGGCAAGGGCCGCGTCGGCTTCGGCCACGGCAAGGCCCGCGAAGTGCCGGAAGCGATCAACAAGGCCACTTCGGCGGCCAAGAAGAAGATGATCCGCGTTCCGCTCAAGGAAGGCCGCACGCTCCACCATGACGGCAAGGGCCACTTCGGCGCCGGACTGGTTAACGTGCGTTCGGCTCCTCCGGGCACCGGCATCATCGCCGGCGGTCCGATGCGCGCCGTGTTCGAAAGCCTTGGCGTTGCCGACGTGGTGACCAAGTCGATCGGCACGTCGAACCCCTACAACATGATCCGCGCCACCTTCGAGGCACTGGGCGAGCAGACTTCGCCGAAGTCGGTCGCACAGCGTCGCGGCAAGAAGGTTGCCGACCTGCTGGGTCGTGGCGGCGCGAGCGCAGTGGAGGCCGAGGCCGCCGCTGAAGCGATTGCGGAGTAACGACAATGGGCAAGATCAAGATCAAGCAGATCGGTTCGCCGATCCGTCGCCCCAAGGTCCAGCGCCAGATGCTGATCGGCCTGGGCCTGAACAAGATGAACAAGGTGGTCGAACTGGAAGACACCCCCGAAGTGCGCGGTGCGCTGCGCAAGCTGCCGCATATGGTGGCGATCGTCGACTGACAGCCGCGGCTGCAAGGCTATTGGGCAATTGACTTATGGTGGCCCGGGCTAGTACCGGGCCACTTCACATTTTGGCGCGAACAAAGCGAAAGCGAGTGCAACACATGAAACTCAACGACATCCGTGACAACGAAGGCGCCCGCAAGGAGCGCATGCGCGTCGGCCGTGGCATCGGCTCGGGCAAGGGCAAGACCGCCGGCCGCGGCATGAAGGGCCAGAAGAGCCGTTCGGGCGTGGCCATCAAGGGCTTCGAAGGTGGCCAGATGCCGCTCCACATGCGCCTGCCGAAGCGCGGCTTCAACAACCCGTTCGGCAAGGACTTTGCCGAGGTCAACCTGGGCATGGTGCAGAAGCTGGTCGATGCCGGCAAGCTGGATGCCAAGGCCGTGATCGACCATGCGGCGCTCCAGGCGGCCGGGGTGGCTCGCGGCGGCAAGGATGGCGTGCGCCTGCTGGGCAAGGGTGAATTCTCGGCCAAGCTGACCTTCAAGGTCGATGGCGTTTCGGCCGGTGCCCGCGCTGCGGTGGAAAAGGCCGGCGGTTCAGTCGAACTGCCCGCAGCTCAGCCGAGCGAGCACGAAAAGAAGACGGCCCGCCGCGAAGTGAACAAGGCGGCGTCCAAGAAGAAGTAGGTTTGTGGTATTTGGGGGACGGGTGCATTTTTTGCCCTGCGCCGGGTTCGACATTCGGCCCGGCGCACCCTACATGACCGTGATTGCCGGACCTCCGGCGTCCCGACACCCGGGATCGATATCAGGGCGAAACTAGACCAATGGCATCACGCGCCGACAACATCGCCAGCTCGCTGAGCTTTTCCAACTTCGGCAAGGCTACCGAGCTGCGCCAGCGTATCTGGTTCACCATCGGTGCGCTGATCGTGTTCCGCTTCCTCAGCTTCATCCCGCTGCCGGGCGTGAATCCGTTGATCCTGGAAACGCTCTACGACCAGACGCGCGGCGGCATCCTCGACCTGTTCAACACCTTCTCGGGTGGCTCGCTCGAACGGATGAGCCTGATTGCCATGGGGGTGATGCCCTACATCACCGCCTCGATCGTCATCCAGCTGGCTGCCTCGCTTCATCCCACGCTGATGGCGATCAAGAAGGAAGGCGAGGCCGGACGCAAGAAGCTCAACCAGTACACCCGCTATGGCACCGTGCTGCTGTGCGCGATCCAGGGCTGGTTCCTGGCCTCGGGGCTTGAGGCCTATGGCGCGCAAAGTGGCCTGCAGGCGGTTGTTGCACCGGGCCTGATGTTCAAGGTGGGCGCGGTGATCAGCCTGATCGGCGGCACCATGTTCCTGTTGTGGCTGGGTGAGCAGATCACCAGTCGCGGCATTGGCAATGGCGTCTCGCTGATCATCATGGCGGGCATCGTGGCCCAGTTCCCCACGTTCACCGGCAACCTGTTCAGCGGCTATTCGGAAGGCTCGATCGGCAACGGCACGGTGATCGGCGTTATTGCCATGGTCATCATCCTGATCCTGGTCATCTGCTTCATGGAGCGAGCCCAGCGGCGCCTGCTGATCCAGTATCCCAAGCGCGCCACGCAGGGCGGGGGCATGCAGGCCGACCGCTCGCACCTGCCGCTGAAGTTGAACACCGCCGGCGTGATCCCGCCGATCTTTGCCAGCTCGCTGCTGCTGCTGCCGCTGACCATAGCCCAGTTCGCTGGCAATTCGGTCACCACGGATAGCACGTTCTACAGCGTGATCCAGACGCTGAACCAGTATCTCGCGCCGGGGCAGGTGATCTATCTGTCGCTCTATGCCATCGGCATCATCTTCTTCTGCTTCTTCTACACCGCCGTGGTGTTCAATCCGGAAGATACGGCGGAGAACCTGAAGAAGAATGGCGGGTTCATTCCCGGCATCCGTCCGGGAAAGCGCACTGCCGACTATCTCGACTATGTGCTCACCCGCATCACCGTGGTCGGCGCGATTTACCTCACACTGGTCTGTGTCCTGCCGGAATACCTGCTGCGCAACACCGGCTTCACCCTGTTCCTCGGCGGCACCAGCCTGCTGATCGTGGTGAACGTGACGATCGATACGATCAGCCAGATCCAGGGCCACTTGCTCGCGCACCAGTATGGCGACCTGATAAAGAAGGCCAAGCTGAAGGGCCGCATGCGCTAACAGGCGCGGGCGGTCCGGCTTGCGGACCTGCCCAAGGGGGAGAAGAACAATGGCGATGAACATCATTCTTCTCGGGCCGCCCGGTGCGGGCAAGGGCACCCAGTCGGGCCTGCTTGTAGACAAGTACGGCATGCGCCAGCTGTCCACCGGCGACATGCTGCGCGCTGCCGTCAAGGCGCAGACGCCGGTCGGCCAGCGCGCCAAGGCCGTGATGGAGGCAGGCCAGCTCGTCTCGGACGAGATCGTGTCCGACCTTATCGACGCCGAGCTGGCCGCCATGCCCCCTGAAACCGGGGCGATTTTCGACGGCTATCCTCGCACGGAGGCCCAGGCAGTTTCGCTGGACGGGCTGCTCGCCAAGCATGGCCGCCAGCTCGACCATGTGATCGAATTGAGCGTGAACGAGGATGCGCTGGTCGAGCGCATCACCGGCCGCTTCACCTGCGCCAATTGCGGCGAGGGCTATCACGACCAGTTCAAACTGCCCAAGGTCGACGGCGAGTGCGATCGCTGCGGCAGCACCGAATTCAAGCGCCGGCCTGACGACAACGAGGACACCGTGCGCACCCGCATGGCCGAATACCGCGCCAAGACCGCGCCGATCCTGCCCTATTACGACGCGCGCGACCTGGTTGCCCGCGTCGATGGCATGGCGGAAATCGGCCTGGTGACCCGGGCCATCGACAAGGTCATGCAGTCCGATTGACTATCGCGCAGGGCCGATCGACAGCGGGCGATACGGTAACTTTTGACCTGAGCGCCGGAAAGGGTTAAAGACCATTCCATAAGAAGTCGCCCGCCAGAGCCAGGGATTTTTCCCGCGGCTCTTCTGCGTGCTTGACGATGGGACCGAATCACCTTACGGCCCCCTAACTCGTTCAATCGGAAACCGGTCCGGCAGGCGGCAGCCATCCAAGCGCGCCATCCGGGCTTCTTGTCGTTCTGGCATCGGTTACCGGTTTTGCGTGTTTGAACCTATCGCTATGAGATGGGGGCCGCCTTCAGGCTTGCCCCTGTGGAGCAGGAGAAACAAGTGGCTCGTATTGCCGGGGTAAATATCCCCACCAACAAGCGCGTTATCGTGGCGCTGACCTACATTCACGGTATCGGCCCGACCACGGCCAAGAAGATCGCCGACAAGCTCGGCATCGATCCCAGCCGACGCGTGCAGGACCTGTCCGACGCCGAAGTTCTGCAGATCCGTGAAGCCATCGACGCCGATTACACCGTGGAAGGCGATCTTCGTCGCGATACCGCGATGAACATCAAGCGCCTGATGGACCTGGCCTGCTATCGCGGCCTGCGTCACCGCAAGGGCCTGCCCGTTCGCGGCCAGCGCACCCACACCAACGCCCGTACCCGCAAGGGTAAGGCCAAGCCGATTGCCGGCAAGAAGAAGTAAGCTTTTTCGCTTTTCCCTTCTCGCTGACTTTTAAGGAATACGAACCATGGCACGCGAACCCGGCCGCATCAGGCGCCGCGACAAGAAGAACATTTCAAGTGGTGTTGCGCACGTCAACGCCAGCTTCAACAACACCATGATCACCATCACCGACGCCCAGGGCAATGCAATTTCCTGGTCCAGCGCGGGTGCGATGGGTTTCAAGGGTAGCCGCAAGTCCACTCCCTATGCCGCCCAGGTGGCTGCGGACGACGCTGGCAAGAAGGCCGCCGAACACGGCGTCCGGACCATCGAAGTCGAGATCAAGGGCCCGGGTTCGGGTCGTGAAAGCGCGCTGCGGGCTTTGGCCGCAGTGGGTTTCACAATCACTTCGATCCGCGACGTCACGCCGATTCCGCACAACGGTGTGCGGCCATCAAAGCGCCGCCGCGTCTGATCGAAGTCTTTCGCGAAACCGGTAGAGAGCTCGCCGGTTTCGCAACAAGTCATTTGCATCGGCCGCGGCGCTTCAAGCGTCCCGCGGCCGTTGCCGCCAAAACAAACCTTTAGGGGAAGTCCATGTCCGTCAACATCAAGAACTGGCAGGAACTCAAGAAGCCCAACAGCCTCGAAATCAAGGAAGGCGGCGACAAGAAGCGCAAGGCCACCTTCGTGGCTGAACCGCTCGAGCGTGGCTATGGCCTGACGCTCGGCAACTCGCTGCGCCGCGTGCTGCTGTCCAGCCTGCAGGGTGCCGCCATCACCTCGATCAAGATCGAAAACGTACTGCACGAATTCTCCAGCCTCGCCGGTGTGCGCGAGGATGTGACCGACATCGTGCTCAACGTGAAGCAGATCGCTCTCAAGATGGAAGGCGAGGGCCCCAAGCGCCTGCAGCTTTCGGCTACCGGCCCGGCCGATGTGAAGGCCGGCGACATTGCCGTGACCGGCGATATCGAGGTGCTGAACCCCGACCTGCTGATCTGCCACCTGGACGAGGGCGCGACCCTCAACATGGAACTGACCGCCGATACCGGCAAGGGCTACGTTCCCGCCGTGTCGAACCGTCCGGTCGATGCGCCGATCGGCCTGATCCCGGTGGATTCGCTGTACTCGCCGATCAAGCAGGTCAGTTACAAGGTCGAGAACGCCCGCGTCGGTCAGGAACTGGACTTCGACAAGCTGAGCCTGACGGTCGAGACCGATGGCACGGTGACCCCGGAAGATGCCGTTGCCTATGCCGCGCGCATCCTGCAGGACCAGCTGACCCTGTTCGTCCACTTTGACGACGGCATCCCGCAGCCGGTCGGCACGATGATCGGCCTTGCCGCCGAGCCGCAGGAATCGGACACTAACCAGCTCAACCGCTACCTCCTCAAGAAGGTGGACGAACTGGAACTGTCGGTGCGTTCGGCCAACTGCCTCAAGAACGACAACATCATCTATATTGGCGACCTGGTCCAGAAGACCGAAGCCGAGATGCTGCGCACTCCGAACTTCGGCCGCAAGTCGCTCAACGAGATCAAGGAAGTGCTGTCCAGCATGGGTCTGCGCCTCGGCATGGACATCCCCGGATGGCCGCCGGAAAACATCGAGGAAATGGCCAAGAAGCTCGAGCAAGAGCTGCTGGGTTAATCCATAATCGGGGCATGGGCCGGACCCCTTCTTCCGGCCTGCACCGGGCTACCTCGTACGGGCCCCTTTCGAACGGAGTATAGAATATGCGTCACGGACATTCAGGCCGCAAACTGAGCCGCAAGTCGGGCCACCGCACGGCCATGTTTCGCAACATGGCTGCTGCGCTGATCAAGCACGAGCAGATCACCACGACCACGGCCAAGGCCAAGGAACTGCGCCCCTATGTCGAAAAGCTGATCACGCTGGCCAAGCGTGGCGGCCTGTCGAACCGTCGCCTGGCCCACTCCCGGATGCTGGACGATGCGCAGCTGACCAAGCTGTTCGACGTGCTGGCCTCGCGTTATGCGGATCGTGAAGGTGGCTACACCCGCATCATCAAGGCCGGCTACCGCGCATCGGACGCTGCCCCCATCGCGGTGATCGAACTGGTCGATCGCGACGAGAGCGCCAAGGGCCAGGATTCGGGCCCGGTCATGACTGCGGACGATTACGAAGACGCATAAGCTCCGGTTAATCCGGAACTTTCCAAAGGGCGGTTGCAATTGTAACGATTGCAACCGCCCTTTTGCGATTCCGGAGCCCCGATGCGTCTTGCCGCTACTGTTGCCGCCTTTGCCCTCACCGCCGCTCCTGCTATCGCGCAGGACATGACAGCTCCCCGATATCCTGAAACCCACCGCGGCCCGACCGTCGAAACCCTGTTCGGCGAGGAGGTGGCAGATCCCTATCGCTGGCTGGAGGACGATGTCCGCAATAGCCCCGAGGTAGCCCAGTGGGTGGCACAGCAGAATGCGGTCACCGACGCCTACCTGGCGCAATTGCCTGCCCGCCCATGGTTCAACCGGCGCATCGGCGAGATCTTCGACTTTGCGCGCTATTCCACGCCCTACGAGCGCGGCGGGCGCTATTTCTACACCCACAACACCGGCCTGCAGAACCAGAGCCCGCTCTATGTGCGTGACAGCCTGGAAGGCGAGGCGCGCCTGCTGATCGATCCCAATGCCTGGGCGCAGGATGGCGCGACCGCCCTCGACAGCTGGCGGCCTTCGCCCGATGGCTCGAAGCTGCTCTACAGCGTGCAGGATGGTGGCAGCGACTGGCGCATCCTGCGGGTGCTCGATGTTGCCAGCGGGGAACCGCTGGGTGAGGAGATCCGCTGGGCCAAGTTCACCTCGCTTGCCTGGGTAGGAGAGGAGGGCTTCCTCTATTCGCGCTTCCCGGAACCGGCCGAAGGAGAAGATTTTCAGGCACTCAACTATAACCAGGCGGTGTACTTCCACCGCATCGGCACACCGCAATCGGCTGACGAACTGGTCTATGCCACGCCCGGCCATCCGGAGCAGAACCACACTGCCGGGGTGACGCATGACGGGCGCTGGGCGATCATCACCTCGTCGATCGGCACCGATGCGCGTTACGAAGTGCGCGCGATCGACCTTGCTGCGCGCGCCGCGCAGGGTTGGCAGGCGCGCGAGCTGGTGACCGGGTTCGACAACTCGTGGAGCGTGGTCGAAGGGATCGGTGGCCGCCTGTTCGTGGTCACCAACAAGGATGCGCCGCGCTACCGGGCACTGACGATTGATCTCGACTCGGTCTCACCGGCATGGACCGAACTGGTGGCCGAGCGCGAGCAGCCGATCAGCGGGGCTTCGGTGGTGGGCGACCGCCTGGTGCTGTCCTACCTGCGCGATGCAAGCTCTGCCGTCAGCCTGTTCACTCTCGAAGGCACTCCTGCGGGCGAAGTCGAACTGGCGGGCATCGGCTCCGTCGGCGGCTTCTCGGGCGAGCCGGGCAAGGCCGAGGCGTTCTATTCCTTCACCAGCTTCAACCGCCCGCCGACCGTGTACCGCTGGGACATGGCCAGCGGCGAGCGCACGACCTTCGCTGAAGCCGATCTTGCCTTCGATCCCGAGCGCTTCGTGGTCGAGCAGCGGTTCTTTGCCAGCAAGGATGGCACGCGGGTGCCGATGTTCATCATGCGGCGACGCGATCTGGCCGATGCCGGCGCGGCAGTGCCGACGCTGCTCTACGGCTATGGCGGGTTCGACATCTCGCTCACCCCCGGGTTCTCGGCCAGCAGGATTGCCTGGGTCGAGGCGGGCGGCGCCTATGTCGTCGCCAATATCCGCGGCGGAGGTGAATATGGCAAGGCGTGGCACGATGGCGGCAGGCGGGCGAACAAGCAGAACGTGTTCGACGATTTCATCGCGGCGGGGGAATTTCTCATCGCCGAGGGCATTACACCGGCGGATGGCCTGGCGATCCAGGGCGGCTCCAACGGCGGGCTACTGGTGGGTGCCGTGGCCAACCAGCGGCCAGACCTGTTTGCTGCCGGAAATGCCTCTGTCGGGGTGATGGACATGTTGCGGTTCGACCGCTGGACCGCCGGGCGGTACTGGGTGGACGACTATGGCTATCCTGATCGCGAGGAAGACTGGCGGATCCTGCGTGGCTATTCCCCGCTGCACAATATCCGGCCCGGCGTGGACTATCCCGCCTTGCTGGTGACCACGGCAGATACCGATGATCGCGTGGTTCCTGGGCACAGCTTCAAGTACACCGCTGCCTTGCAGGCGGCGGGGCTTGGCGATCGGCCGCAACTCATCCGGATCGAAACCCGCGCGGGCCACGGATCGGGAAAGCCGACTGACAAGGCCATTGCCGAGGCGGCTGATGTAATGAGCTTTCTGGCCCGCTGGACCGGTTTGCAGGCCCCCTGAGTGACCGTTCATGAAACGAGCTCTATTTCTGAACGTTTCCTAACCGGCAAGTTCAGGCTCATCTCACGCCGACTCGGTTAGAACTCCTCTCATGGGCGGCAAACCCGCTGCCGGAATTGAGAGGAGAAGCCTCATGAAGACCCTGACAAAAACTCTCGTCGGCACGGCCGCAGTTCTTGCAGTAGCCGTCGGCTCGGCGGTTCCCGCAGCCGCGCAGGATCGCCAGCGCGACCGCGGCGGCCTGAGCACTGGCGAAGTGATCGCCGGTGCACTGATCATCGGCGGTATCGCTGCCGTTGCCGCGTCTGCCAGTAACAACCGCGACCGCTACGACGATCGCAACTATCGCGGAAACAACAGCGGTTGGTACGATTACAATTCCAACCGCCGCAACAACCGCAACAACAATGCCGATCGCGCCGTGCAGCAGTGTGTCCGCGCAGCCGAACGCCAGGCTGAACGCTGGGGCGGTGGCCGGGCCGATGTCACCCAGATCCGCGATGTCGAGCGGGAGCGCAACGGGTTCGAGGTGCGTGGCACCATCGCCGTCCGCACCTACAACAACCGGGGCGGCAACTGGAACAACTACCGCCGCGGCTATCGCAACAACGGCTTCGAGGAAGGTCGCTTTACCTGCGACTTCCGCCGGGGACAGGTAAGGAACGTGGACTTCCGCGGACTGCGCGGTCTTTGATCCCGATACCGGTCATCGGGGCTCCTGACCGATGATCCTTCCCGGATGGGCGGTTCAGGCACATGAAAGCCTGGGCCGCCTATCTGACTGTATCCCCGTGTGATTATATCGCCTCCTATAAGGACCGTTCTATGGTTCACCTTCGCTCGAAGCTTTCGCTTGCTGCCGCAGTGCTCGCGGCAACCTCGATGACTGCCGCACCCCTCGCGGCAGCCGAGCTTCCGTACCAGGTGTCCGGTGCGGCAGGCGCATATGACCCGCGTGTCGAGAATGCCCACGGCTATGGCTACCGGTACGATCGCTATCGTCCGCATCGTCGCGGACACATCAGCACGGGCGACGTGATCGCAGGCGTGGCGGTTATCGGCGTGCTGGCGGCAATTGCCAGCTCCGCATCCAACAACCGCTCCCGCACCGAGACCTATCGCGCCCCACCGCCTCCGCAGCGCCAGTCGCGCGGGTGGAACAGCAGTGGCATCGATAGCGCGGTGGATATGTGTGTGGATCAGGTCGAACGCGGACGCGACCGGGTGGACAGCGTGGACAATGCCGCGCGCAATGCCAGCGGGTGGAACGTGTCGGGCAGGCTCGACAATGGCGACGGCTTCACCTGCCGGATCGACAACGACGGCCGCATCCGCGCCATCGACATCGGTGACGGCTATGCCACCCGCGACCTGTCATACGGCGGGCAGGGGGCGCAATTGAGCGACGATACCTACGCCCGTGCCCGGGCGGCAACGCGAAATTCCCCGCGCGAATGGTCCGACCAGATGCCGATGGCTGGCGCGGTCGATGGCGACATTGCCGATGACGATCTGCGTCCGGCCTATCCCGGTGGTCCGCTGCCGGGTGAAGAGGGCTATGAGGAAAGCTGGGGCGGCTGAGCCGTTCAGTCCCCGCGCGAATAGGCGGGTAGCTTGATGTTCCATGTCAGCGCCGCGCCGCGCAGGGCGAATCCTGCCAGCGCGGCGATGGACCAGGTGAGCGCCTCGCCCACACCCAGTGCGTAGAGCGTAACGGTCAGCCCAGCCGACAGGGCGCCGGCCGTGACATAGATCTCGGGCCGCATGATGATCGACGGCACGCCCGCCACCACATCGCGGATGATGCCGCCCGCGCAGCCGGTCAAGATGCCGAGGATCGCTGCCGGAACCGGGGCCACGCCCAGCGACAGGGCCTTGGCCGTGCCGATCACCGTGAACATGGCAAGGCCTGCGGCATCGGCCCATTCCAGCAGCTTGCCCTCCCACCAGCGATGCGGCGTGAACCACGCGACCAGCGCCGTGGCGAGGATGGCGGGGGCGATCCACGGATCGCGCAGCCAGAAGGCGGGCACGTTGAGCAAGGCATCGCGCACCGTGCCTCCGCCGACCCCCGTCACCAAGGCGAAGAAGCTGGCGGTCACGAAAGTCTGTTTCAGTCGCGCGGCCAGCAATGCGCCGGTCAGGGCGAACAACGCGGTGGCAACGATCTCGACCGGGGCGGGCAGCACCGGAGGCATGATCGCGCCGATCATGGCTTCACTGCCGTCTTGGGACGTGCCTTGCGCCGCCGGAACAGCAGCACGCAGCCCAGCAGCGATCCAGCCACGGCCAGGGCGGCGAACAGGATCAGGATCGGGTGCGAGCTGTCCTCGCGTGTTTCGAGATCCATGATGTGCAGGCCCCACATGACATCGTATGTCCGCCACCAGTCCGTCCGTACAGCCAGCACCTCGCCCGTTGCGGCGCTGAGATAGACATTGGTGCCATCGGCATAGTGCGCCTGCCAGCTATCGATCGGGGCGCGCAGATCTGGCGGAGACAGGTCGGAGGGGAAGTAGGTGACGCTTTCGAGCGCGGCATCGCCAGCATATTCCGCCGCGACAATGCGTCGCGCCTCGCTGGCGATCACCGGGGGGACGAGCGAGCCGTCCCGCGCCGAATAGCGGTATCTGCCCCCGTCAGGTTCGGTCACGATCCACACCGGCCCATCGGCCTGCATGGCAAGGACCACACTGGTGGCGCGCCCGATGCGGTTGGGAAACACCAGTTCGCTGGTGTCGATTACTCGCGCTTCTGTCCGCAAGTGATCGCCGCGCACGTCTTCCAGCGGGTAAAGCGCCATGACCAGGCCGGTCGCGGTCCACATCAGCACCGGCACACCGACCAGCCATCCCAGCCAGATGTGCCAGCGGGCGAAGTTCAGCATGAAGTTGGGCGAGCGGGCCATCCCTAGCTGGTCGCAAACAGCTTGGAGCGGTCGGCAAAGGCCTTCATCTCGATGGCATTGCCCGAAGGATCGCGGAAGAACATGGTCGCCTGCTCACCCGGCTGGCCCTTGAAGCGGATATAGGGTGCGATGGCAAAGTCTGTCCCGGCGGCGGTCAGTCGGTCGGCCAGTGCCTGCCACTCGGGCATCGACAGCACGATCCCGAAATGCGGCACCGGCACGCCGTGGCCGTCAACCGGATTGTTCGCCTCGTCACGCTGGTCGCAATCGGGCACCAGGTGGGTGACGATCTGGTGGCCGTAGAAATCGAAATCGACCCACTGGTCGCTGCTGCGTCCTTCCGAGCACCCTATCACGCTGCCCCAGAAGGCGCGCGCGGCGGCCAGATCATGCACCGGAAAGGCGAGGTGGAAGGGCGAGAGTTCGGTCATGCGGCAGCTTTCCTGACTAGGCCTAGAGCCAGTCCATAGCCGATGATGGGCGCCGCGCCATGGCCGATCAGGGCCGAGGGATAATTCGACAGCAGCGCCATCAGCGAAAAACCGAACAGCGATCCGGCCAGCGCGAGCCGCGCAGGTCGCTCAAGTGGAACGGCCGTGGCGATCAAAACGAAGCTCGCCACCAGAGCGGCGAACAGGGCCAGGGCGACCGTGGGGCTGAGGACGGCGTAATCGACCAGCACCCGCTCGACGAACTCGGTCGCGGGCAATTCGCCATGGACCGCCATGTAGAGCGTGGCGACGAAGCCAACGATAGCGGTCAGGCCCATGCGCCAGTCGCGCGTGGCGTGATGGATCCCCACCGCAGCAATGGTCAGGGCAAAACCGCTCGCCGCATCGGGCTGGAGCAGCGCGGCGCCCAGGGCCGCCAGCAGGATCGGGGCGGCATAAAGCTTGTCGCGCGCGGCGAAGACGGCGAGGGCGGGGATGACCAGCATCCCGGCGTGGAGCCGCACCGGACCTAGCGCGATCCAGCGGGTCACGTCGTTGTATGCCGGGCCGGCTACCAGCGGCAGGTAGAGCAGAGCGACGAGGGCGACTGCGACGATCCGGCTCCGTCGTTCATCCGGCGCATCGAGCAGCAGCAGCAGGGCAAGGCCCAGCGCCAGGCCAGCGCCATTGGCTGCAACATAGGAGCCCGGCGCCCCAAATGCGACGAGGCAGGCGATGCCGGCCAAAACCGGCAGGGCGAGCGCCACGATGGCGGGAAGGCGGTGGCGCGCGCGATCCTGCAACGCCACCGGCTGCCTCACATGTGGATCGGCTTGCCGCGCACCGCCATGGCCGCTTCCTTGACCGCTTCGGCATGGGTCGGGTGGGCGTGGCAGGTGTAGGCGATATCTTCCGAAGTCGCGCCGAATTCCATGCCGAGCGCAGCTTCGGCGATCATCGTGCCCGCCACGCTGGCAATGCACCACACGCCGAGCACGCGGTCGGTCGCTGCATCGGCGATGACCTTCACGAAGCCGTCGGGCTCATGGTTGGTCTTGGCGCGGCTGTTGGCGGCCATGGGGAACTTGCCCACATTGACCTCGCCCTTTTCGCGCGCCTGTTCCTCGGTCAGGCCGACCCCGGCCATTTCGGGCCAAGTATAGACGACCGACGGGATCACGCCGTGGTTGACGATGCCGATCTCGCCCGCGATCCATTCGGCCACGGCAATGCCCTCGTCCTCGGCCTTGTGGGCCAGCATGGGGCCGGGCACCACGTCACCGATGGCGCGCACGCCTTCGACAGAAGTGCGGAATTCGCCGTCCACCTCGATCTGCCCGCGCTTGTTCGGTTCCAGCCCGATGGCTTCGAGGTTGAGGCCATCGGTATTGGGCTTGCGACCGATGGACACCAGCACGCAATCGGCGGTCAGCGTTTCCGCTTCGCCCCCGGCAGCGGGTTCGAGCGTCAGCGTGGCCTTCTTGCCCTTGACCGTGCAGCCAGTAACCTTGGTGGAAAGCCGCAGTTTCATGCCCTGTTTAGCGAAGATCTTGGCCGCTTCCTTGCGGATGTCGCCATCCATGCCGGGCAGCAACAGGTCGAGATATTCGACCACGGTGACTTCGGCACCGAGCCTGCGCCACACGCTGCCCAGTTCCAGCCCGATCACCCCGCCGCCGATCACGACCATGGTCTTGGGCACGGCTGGCAGTTCCAGTCCGCCGGTGGAATCGACCACCACGCCCTTGGCGTTATCGACTTCGACCCCCGGCAGCGGCGTGACGCTGGAGCCGGTGGCGATGACGATTTCCTTGGCGGTGTGGGTGGCATCGCCAACCTTCACTGTGTGCGCATCGACAAAGCTGGCGTGGCCGTTCAGCCAGGTCACCTTGTTCTTCTTGAACAGGAAGGCGATACCCTTGGTCAGCTGGTCCACCGCGTCGATCCGCTGGGCGTGCATGGCGGGCAGGTTGAGCTTGGGCGTTACTTCCACGCCCATCTTGGCCATGGTGCCATTGGCGGCCGCATCGAAAAACTCGCTGGCGTGGAGCATGGCTTTGGACGGGATGCAGCCGACATTGAGGCAGGTGCCGCCCAGCGTGGCGCGGCTTTCGACGCAGGCCGTGCGCAGGCCAAGCTGCGCCGCGCGGATCGCGCCGACATAGCCGCCGGGACCGGCACCGATGAACAGGACGTCGAAATCGTAGTCAGCCATTGTTGGGTTCCTCAAAGGTCGATCAGCAACCGCATCGGATCCTCGATCGCTTCCTTGATGATCTTCAGCGCGGTCACCGCCTCGCGCCCGTCGATCAGGCGGTGGTCGTAGCTGAGCGCGATGTACATCATCGGGCGGATCACCACCTGGCCATCGCGCGCCACGGGGCGATCCTCGATGCGGTGGAGGCCGAGGACGGCGCTCTGCGGGGGGTTGATGATCGGGGTGCTCATCAGCGAACCGAACACGCCGCCGTTGCTGATCGTGAACGTGCCGCCCTGCATGTCGGCCATGGTCAGGGTGCCGTCCTTGGCCTTCTGGCCATAGCCGGCGATGGCCTGCTCGATCTCGGCAAAGCTCATGGTGTCGACATTGCGCACCACCGGCACGACCAGCCCGTTGGGCGCGCTGACCGCGACCGACAGGTCGAGGTAATCGTGATAGATGATCTCGTCGCCTTCGATGCGGGCGTTGACCGAAGGCACGTCCTTCAGTGCCAGGGCCGAGGCCTTGGCGAAGAAGGACATGAAGCCCAGCTTGATGCCGTGCTTCTTGGCGAACAGGTCCTTGTACGCCTCGCGCGCTTCGATCACCGCGGTCATATCGACATCGTTGAAGGTGGTGAGCAGCGCGGCCTCTTCCTGCGCGCTCTTCAGGCGGCGGGCGATGGTCTGGCGCAGGCGGGTCATTTTCACCCGTTCCTCGCGGCGTTCGCCACCGGCGCCTGCCACGGGCGAGGGTGCCGGGGCCGATGTGCTGGGTGCAGGGGCGGCCTTCTTCGCTTGCGCTGCGGCCAGCACGTCTTCCTTGGTCAGGCGGCCATCCTTGCCGGTGCCCTTGATAGTCGAGGGGTCGAGCCCGTGTTCCAGCACCGCGCGGCGGACCGAGGGCGAGAGTGTCTGCGGATCTCCGCTTTCTTCCTCGGCAGCAGGAGCAGGGGCGGGTGTCGGCGAGGGCGTTGGTGCGGGCGCCGGAGCCGACGATGGCGCAGCCTTAGCGGCCGGTTTCGCCCCGGCCTCTCCGGCCTCGACCAGCGCGATCAGTGCGCCCACGTTCACCGTGTCGCCCACCTTGACCGAATGTTCGGACAGGATGCCTGCCACGGGCGAAGGCACTTCCACCGCCACCTTGTCTGTTTCCAGGCTGGCGATCGGTTCATCCAGCGCCACGGCATCGCCGGGCTGCTTCAGCCATTCGCCAAGCGTGGCTTCGGTAACGGATTCGCCGAGCGCGGGGACTTTGACTTCGGTTGCCATGATTGTGGTCCTCGAACCTTATTTCTTGCGATTGGTGATGCCCAGCGCATCGGCGACCAGCGCCTCCTGCTGGGCAAGGTGGCGGGCGGCGAAACCGGTAGCGGGCGAGGCGGCGGCCTCGCGTCCGGCATAGCGCGGGCGCATGCCCTTGTGCCCAGCGGCGATCAGGGCATCCTCGATCTGGTTATCGACGAAGAACCAGGCGCCGTTGTTCTTCGGCTCCTCCTGGCACCAGACGATCTCTTCCAGATTGGTCATGCGCTGCAGGCGCACGGCCAGCGGCTCGCCCGGGAAGGGGTAGAGCTGTTCGAGCCGCACGATGGACGTGTCGCCCAGCTTTTCGGCATCGCGCTTTTCCATCAGGTCATAGGCGACCTTGCCGCTGCACAGGACCAGGCGCTTCACCTTGGCATCGGCGATCTCGGTCTTGTCCGACAGGATGCGCATGAAATGGCTGCCGGTGAAGCGGATGGAATCGCTCTTCGCCAGCGGGTGCCGCAGCAGGCTCTTGGGGGTCATGATTACCAGAGGCTTGCGGAACGGGCGCAGCATCTGGCGGCGCAGCACGTGGAAGTAGTTCGCCGGGCTGGTGATGTTGCAGACCTGGATATTGTCGTTCGCGCACAGCTGCAGGAACCGTTCGAGCCGGGCGCTGGAGTGCTCCGGCCCCTGGCCTTCAAAGCCATGCGGCAGCAGCATGACCAGGCCGTTGGCGCGCAGCCACTTGGCCTCGCCGCTGGCGATGAACTGGTCGATGATGACCTGCGCGCCGTTGGCGAAATCGCCGAACTGCGCTTCCCACATCACCAGCGTCTTGGGGTCGGCCAGGGCAAAGCCGTATTCAAAGCCAAGCACGCCGAATTCCGACAGGACGCTGTCGTACACCTCGAATTTGCCGTGGGGCAGGGTGGCGATGGGGATGTATTTGCGCTCGCTGGTCTGGTCCACCCAGATGGCGTGGCGCTGGCTGAAAGTACCGCGTCCTGAATCCTGGCCCGACAGGCGCACGTTGAAGCCCTCGGACACCAGGCTGCCGAAAGCGAGCGCTTCTGCCGTAGCCCAGTCGAACCCGGTGCCACTGGCGAACATTTCCTTCTTGGCGTCGAGCACGCGCTGCAGGGTCTTGTGGATCGTGTGGTCCTCGGGGACCGTAGTGAGCGTGCGGCCGAGGCTTTCGAACAGCTTTGGCGAAACGGCGGTATCGACATTACGCCGCGCGGTTTCGGGGTCGGCCGGCTTGTGCAGCCCGCTCCAGCGTCCGGCGAACCAGTCCGCCTCGTTGGCCTTGTAGCTCTTGCCGGCTTCGAACTCTTCTTCGAAAATGGCGTTGAATTCGGCGCGCACGCCATCGGCGTGGCCATCGTCGATCACCTGTTCGGCGGCGAGGCGCGCGGCATAGACTTCGCTCACGCGCGGATGCTGGCGGATGCTTGCATACATCAGCGGCTGGGTGAAGCTGGGCTCGTCGCCTTCGTTGTGGCCGAAGCGGCGATAGCACCACATGTCGATCACGATATCGCGCTTGAACCGCTGGCGGTATTCGATGGCGAGCTTGCAGGCGAAGGTCACGGCCTCGGGATCGTCGCCGTTGACGTGGAGGATCGGTGCCTGGACGCCCTTGGCAACATCGCTGGGGTAGGGGGACGATCTGGCGAATTGCGGGCTAGTCGTAAAACCGATTTGGTTATTGATCACGAAATGCAGGCAGCCGCCGGTGTTGTAGCCACGCACGCCCGACAGGCCGAGGCATTCCCACACCACGCCCTGGCCCGCGAAGGCGGCATCGCCGTGGAGCAGGACGGGCAGGACCTTCTCATGCTTGCTCAAATCATCGTGGATCGCCTGCTGCGCGCGGACCTTGCCCAGCACCACGGGGTTGACCGCTTCGAGGTGGCTGGGGTTGGGAACCAGGCTCATATGCACCTTGATGCCGTCGAATTCGCGGTCGGTGCTGGTCCCGAGGTGGTACTTCACATCGCCCGAACCACCCACATCCTCCGGGTTGGCGCTGCCACCGGAGAATTCGTGGAAGATCACGCGGTATGGCTTGGCCATGACATTGGCGAGCACGTTCAACCGGCCGCGATGGGCCATGCCATAGACGATCTCGCGCACGCCCAGCGATCCGCCATACTTGATGACCGCTTCCAGCGCCGGGATCATGGATTCGCCGCCATCAAGGCCGAAGCGCTTGGTGCCGACATACTTCTTGCCGAGGAACTTCTCGTATTCCTCGCCGCGGATCACGGCTGCCAGGATCGCCTTCTTGCCCTCCGGCGTGAAGGTGATGACCTTGTCCTTGCCTTCGATCCGTTCCTGCAGGAAGCGGCGCTCCTCCACATCGGCGATGTGCATGTATTCCAGGCCGACATGGCCGCAGTAATTTGCCCGCAGTGTTTCCACCAACTCACGCACGGTGGACCATTCAAAGCCCAGCGTGCCGCCGAGGTAGACCGGCTTGTCGAGCGCCGCGCCGGTGAATCCGTGGTATTCGGGCGTGAGATCAGCCGGGATGTCCTGCTTGGTCAGGCCCAGCGGATCGAGATTGGCGGCCAGGTGCCCGCGCACGCGATAGGTGCGCACCAGCATCATCGCCCGGATCGAGGCGTCCGCCGCCTCGGTCACGGCCTTTTCGTCCAGCACCTTGCCGCCCTTGGCTGCGGCATCGGCCACGGCCAGCTTCATCGCCGTGGGATCCATCGCGCCCGACAGATCGGCCCCGTCGGTCAGCGGCCAGCGTGGATTGGCCCAGCTCGGCCCGGCCTGTGGTCCATCCTGTCCCTCGATCTCGGGGAGGAATTGCTGTGCTTCGTTACCCATGGCGATAAATCCCAGTGAAGCGGTTTACGCCAGCTCTTTGAGCAGAGCGTCGAGCGTGGTGCCGAGTTCCGAGGGCGAGGCGGCAACGCGGATGCCGGCCTTCTCCATCGCGGCGATCTTGTCTTCCGCGCCGCCCGATCCGCCCGAAACGATGGCGCCAGCGTGGCCCATGCGGCGGCCGGGAGGGGCGGTGAGACCGGCGATGAAGCCAACCATCGGCTTGGCGCGGCCCTTCTTGGCCTGATGCGCGATGAATTCGGCGGCCTCTTCCTCGGCGCTGCCGCCGATTTCGCCGATCATGATGATCGACTTGGTTTCGTCGTCAGACAGGAACAGGTCCAGCACGTCGATGAAGTTGGTGCCGTTGACCGGATCGCCGCCGATGCCGACTGCCGTGGTCTGGCCGAGGCCCGCGCGGGTGGTCTGGTGTACGGCTTCATAGGTCAGCGTGCCCGAACGCGAGACCACGCCCACGGTGCCCTTGGAGAAGATGGAGCCGGGCATGATGCCGATCTTGCATTCGTTCGGCGTCAGCACGCCGGGGCAGTTGGGGCCGATCAGGCGGCTTTTGCTGCCCGACAGCGCGCGCTTCACGGAGACCATGTCGAGCACCGGAATGCCCTCGGTGATGGCCACGATCAGCTCGATCTCGGCATCGATCGCTTCGAGGATCGAGTCCGCCGCGAAGGGCGGGGGGACATAGATCACCGAAGCGGTGGCGCCGGTGGCGTGCTTGGCCTCGGCCACGGTGTTGAACACCGGCAGCCCGATGTGGTTGGAACCGCCCTTGCCGGGGGTCACGCCCGCCACCATCTGCGTGCCATAGGCAAGCGCCTGCTCGGTATGGAAAGTGCCGGTTTCACCGGTCATGCCTTGCGTGATGACCTTGGTGTTCTTGTTTACGAGGATGCTCATGAAAACTCCGACGAATTTAGTGACGCTTTCCGGCGGTCAATGGACCGAGAAATGACGAAATAGAGAGCGATTAGGCAACCAAACCAAAACGGCAGGAAGGCAAAAATAGCAAAGCCATGAGGACCCGCCACGGCGTCAAACTGCATTGCTATTAACGGAAGGGCAAAACTTGCTGCGAGTATCGCGGAGGCAGATCGGATCGAAGCAAAGCGCAGTGCTGTTAATGCCGGGAGGGCACCAAGCAGAACCGCAAGTGCAGCAAAGATGACTGCCGCGAACATTTACCCCAAGCTGCCATCAATCGCCCGGCACGCCACCAGCAGTTCCTTCACCGCATCGACGCTGACCTGGAAGTTGGCCTTGGCTTCGTCGTCCAGGGCAATCTCGATCACCTCTTCCGCGCCGCCTGCGCCGATCACTACCGGCACGCCGACATAGAGGCCGTCGAGGCCGTACTGGCCGTCAACATAGACCGCGCAGGGCAGGATGCGCTTCTGGTCGCCCAGATAGGCTTCGGCCATCGCGATGGCGCTGGTGGCAGGCGCGTAATAGGCCGAGCCGGTCTTGAGCAGGCCGACGATCTCGCCGCCGCCAGCGCGGGTGCGGGCGACGATTTCGTCAAGCCGCGCCTTGCTGCTCTTGCCCATCTTCACAAGATCGGTGACGGGCACGCCGCTGATGGTCGAATATTCGAGCACCGGCACCATGGTATCGCCGTGGCCGCCCAGCACGAAGGCGTTTACGTCCTTCACCGAAACGCCGAATTCCCACGCGAGAAACGTGGCGAAGCGCGCCGAGTCCAGCACGCCAGCCATGCCGACCACCTTGTTGGCGGGCAGGCCGGAAAACTCGCGCAGCGCCCAGACCATCGCATCGAGCGGGTTGGTGATGCAGATCACGAAAGCGTCAGGCGCGTTGGCCTTGATGCCTTCGCCCACGGCCTTCATCACGCCGAGGTTGATGGCCAGCAGATCGTCGCGGCTCATGCCCGGCTTGCGCGGGATACCGGCGGTAACGATGATCACATCGGCCCCGGCAATATCGGCATAGTCGTTGGTGCCGGTAATCTTGCTGTCGAACCCTTCGACCGGGCCGCACTGCGACAGGTCGAGCGCCTTGCCTTGGGGAATCCCCTCGGCAATGTCGAACAGGACGATGTCGCCCATTTCCTTCTTTGCTGCGAGGTGGGCGAGGGTGCCGCCGATCATGCCAGCGCCGATCAGCGCGATTTTCTTGCGTGCCATGTAATCTACCAGTCCTTGCAAGCTGCGCGGGCGCGAAACCGGTGATCGAATGGCCTTCCCCGCGCACCGCATGGGGGACAGGGCCGTCAAATGCATGTCCGCCCTACGCCCGCGAATCACCGATGGCAACCGCGAATGACGCGTAAGTGACGGTTAAATATGATAACAGTTCGCAGTAGCTATAATGCAACGTTTATCCCGCTCGCAGAACCCGCGCCGCCATGCAACGCTCCTCTTCCAGCAGCCGCAACGCCAGATGTTCGGGCACGGCGCGGCTGAAGTGGAAGCCCTGGCCCAGCGTGCAACCGGCACGGCGAACGGCCTCGACCTGTTCTGATGTCTCCAGCCCTTCGGCCACAATCTCCATGCCCAGCGTATTGCCCATCTCGGCCACGGCCCGGATGATCGCTTCGGTCCGCAGGCCGGTTGCCGGGCCGGACACGAAGCTGCGATCGACCTTGATCGTGCTGAACGGATACTTGTTGATGTAATGCAGCGAGGAATAGCCCGTTCCGAAATCGTCGAGAGCAAAGGTCACACCTTCCGCCGCAAGCTGTTCCATGAACACGGTGGTTTCGTGCTTGTCCTCCACGAACAGGCTCTCGGTGACTTCCAGTTCGAGCCGGCGAGGGTCGAGCTGGGCTTCCTTCAGCGCTGCCAGCACGCCCAGGGCAGCGCCCGGGGCGCTGATCTGCGCGGGGCTGAGGTTGACCGCCAGCTTCATGTCTTCGGGCCAGCTGGCGCAGGCGCGGGCGGCGGTGCGGGTGATCCAGTTGCCCAGCGTGATGATGAGGCCGGTCTCCTCGGCCACGGGGATGAATTCGTCGGGCAGCAGCTCGCCCTTGTCCGGATGGAACCAGCGTACCAGCGCCTCGAACCCGCGGATGCGTCCGGTGGACAGGTCCATGATCGGCTGGAAATAGATCGACAGTTCATCGCGCAGGATGGCGCCGCGTAGTTCGGCCTCGATCTCCTTGCGGCGGGCGAGGTCGCGGGTCATCGACGGGGCGAAGAAGCGGGCCTGGTGCCGCCCGGCAACCTTGGCATGGTAAAGCGCGAGGCCGGCGTTCTGCATCAGCTGGTCGAGGTCTGGCGTGCCGGGACACAGCGTGGCGATGCCGATGGATGCTCCGCTTTCGATCCGGTGGCCGTCCACCCGCATGGGCAGGGCCATGTCGGCACAGAGCAGCCCGGCCAGCTGTTCGATCGCCTTGCGCGAGGTCATGGGGGCCAGCAGCAGGAATTCGTCGCTGCCAAAGCGCGCGCAGATGGAACCTTCGGGCATGCGCGCTCGCAGACGTGTGGCGATCTCGCACAGCACGCGGTCACCCGTGTGGTGGCCGTACATGTCGTTCACTTCCTTGAAGCGGCGGACATCGAGCCAGAACAGCGCCATCTGTGACCTGGCGCCAACGCAGGCCAGTACGGCGGGCGCTGCCGCCTCGAAACCAGTGCGGTTGTATAGGCCGGTGACCGGATCGGTCCGCGCCTGTTCGCGCATTTGCTGGCCCAGCGAAGCGCTCTCTCCCGCCGCGCGCACCTGGCGCATGAGGCTGGAGAACACGTTGAAGGTCACATAGGTCAGGCCCGATGCGAGCGCGGGCAGGATCAGGCCCAGCACGACCAGCGGCATGGTGCCCACGGTAAAGCAGGCGAGGGAAATCGGCAGGAAGGTCAGGACCATCTGCCCCACCGCGATCAGCGGGCGGCCGGCGTTGCCCATCGCGATCCCCGCGCCCAGCGTCATGGCATAGCCGACCAGCAGGATCTGCAGGTGTTGTTCCACATCGTGCAGGATCGCCGTGGCCGCTGCCAGGCCGATGATGGCGGCATAGGCCAGCGCGCCGAACGGATAGATGCGGCGCATCGTGCGGCCCAGTGCATTGTCGCACTCGCTGGCCAGATAGGCCATGACCACGCGAGCGGCGGCCACGATTACCAGCGTCAGTGCAATCCACCGCAGGGCGGGGACTGCAGTGATGGCAAGGGTGGTGCTGCCCGCCGCCATGCCGCAGGCGGCACTGGTGAACAGGCCGATGGGCCGCGTGTGCATCTTGCGCGCAAGTTCGGCGCGGAGCCGCGCGTCGTGGTTCTCGAAGCCGAATGCACCGGCCAGCAGGTTTTCCAGGCTTGCGATGGGAACAGCTCCTCCTGGGGCCGATCTTGGAGCCGGAAGGTCACCTTTTGGTTAACTCCGGGCTTACCCTGAAATACCTAGGAAAAGGCTGCGATTGCGCCCTCAGATCGCCCGGCGGTCAAGCTCGCGCGCCATGCGGCGGTCGAGCGCGCGGCAGATTTCCAGCCACCAGGCAAAGCCCTGTTCGTCCCCAGCCAGCCGCGCGGCCACGGCCTGGGCGCCGGCGTGGCGAGCGGCGGCAAGGCCGTGGCGGGCGAAATGGCGCAGTGCGGCGTGCAGCGTGGCATCGCCCGGGCCGCTGTCGCTGTTGTCGTTGGCCGGAAACAGGCAGGCGGCACGCGCGGCGGGATCGTCCATGTGGTTGCGGATGGCGTGCCGGGGCGCGGCAAAGCGGATGGACATGGGGGCGGGTTCCTGCTCGTTGGCGGGCGTCCGTTGCCCGCAGGCCGCTTCTAGGCGCGCGCCGCCTAAGCCTTGGTTCGGCAAGATGGTTTCCGGATTCTTGCGCCGCGTTAAGGCTGTTGCAGCCACTGCCCGCTGCGTGCGTGCTGTTCGAGGACCTGGCCGGATTGCGGACGGATGACCTGCTGCGCAGGTTGCACAGGGGCAGGTTCCGTCACAGCTACCTGCATAGCCTGGGCGGCCGGGCTGTAAGTCGCATGCTGGTAGGATGCGGCAAGCGGCGCTTCTGCCCTGGCCACGGGCTCTACAGCGGCGCTGGCATAGTGCCGCACCGGCCCGCTCTCGTTCCCGGCATAGACCGCACTGAACGCACCCGGCCCGCCGCCCGCGCCATTTCCGCGGTAGAACCGGTGGAGCCCGATCGTGGCGACCGTCTTCAGGCTGGGCGCCCAGTAGGGATAGATGTCGGTCGTATGGTAATGGGTGGCAAGACCAACTCCATCATGGACATAGCCGCCCAGCGCTGCCCGCGCGACCACATGCGCCCGCGCCATGGCCGAGGCCTGCGGCTTGCGGTTCAATGATCCGTCGCAGGTAAAGCTGAACTGGCAGCCGGTCGTCCGCTCCGCCCCCTGGAACACCACGCCGCAGACGCTGGCCGGCCACGAGGGATGGCGCACGCGGTTCATCACCACCTGGGCCACGGCGCGCTGGCCATCGAGGCTTTCGCTCGCCGCTTCGTAATAGACCGCCATGGCCAGGCACTCCTGCGCCCGCGCGCGGTCGGCATAGCCGAGGAGCGCAGCGAATGGGCGCGCCGAAGGGCCGGGGTCGGCGAGAGCGGCGGGCAGGACAGCCGGTTCGGCGACAACTGCGGCGTTGTCGGCTTGGGCAACAGGAGTTGGCACCCAGGGGATCGTATCGGGCAGGACGAAACGGATCACCTGCGGCTCTGCCTGCTGGATCGGCGGGGCGGCCATGGCGGGCACGGCGATCGCGGCGGCGAGGACGCCCACGCGCTTGAACACGATCCGGCGGCGGGTGCGGCTGGTCAGCCCCTGGGCGCGGCCGACGCGGGTCATCCGGGCGGAAAAGTCCCGCGCGGGTTCATCATCCCGGTCATTAATCAGGCGCAGATAGTCGGACAGGTGCTGTGTTCCTTGGCTCGCGAAAATCGCGCCCCGGCGCGTAGCCAGCCACGCCGCCCGCCGCACCTGCCGTGAATGGGGCGTTCCGGAACGGGACGGATAGGAGCAAGGTCTTAAGCAGCGGTCGCGGGCAGGGGAGGCGGCGCAATTCGCGCCGCCTCCCACCCGGTTTTACATCAGTCCGCGCGCTTCCAGCATCGGTTCCACCCGCACGTCGCGGCCGGTGAAATCGCGGTACATCTGTTCGTAGGGCCTGGAATGGCCCAGGCCGAGGAAGGTCGAGCGGATGCGATCGCCCATGGCGCGGGTCATGCCGCCGTTGTCCTCCACCCAGCTATAGGCATCGTGGTGGAGCGCCTCGGTCCACAGATAGGCGTAATAGCCTGCGTCATAACCGTGGCTGAAGATGTGCCGGAAATAGGGCGTGCGATAGCGCGGCGGAACGAGATCGGCGTTAAGGCCAAGGCGATCCAATGCTTCGGCCTCGAATGCCATCACGTCGTCCGGAACCTCGCCCGGAGCGAGCGCGTGCCATTCCATGTCGAGCAGTGCGGCGGTGACCGTTTCGCCCATGGCATAGCCCTGGCCGTACTTGCCCGCCCGGTCGATCGCTTCCAGCATTTCTGCCGGGATGGTCTCGCCGGTCTGCCAGTGACGGGCATAGTTGTTCAGCACGGCAGGCACTGTGGCGAAGTTCTCGTGGAACTGGCTGGGGAATTCGACCCAGTCGCGCGTGGTGTTGGTGCCGGACAGGCTGGGATAGTGCTGGTCGGCGAACATGCCGTGCAGCGCGTGGCCGAATTCGTGGAACATCGTGATCACATCGTCGAAACCGGCGAGCGCGGGCTCGCCTGCGGCCGGCGGAGCGATGTTCTGGGTGTTGGTGACGACCGGGATGTCGCCGAGCAGGTGGCTCTGTTCGACAAAGTTGCTCATCCACGCGCCGCCCTGCTTGGTGTCGCGCTGGAACGGATCGAAGTAGAACAGGGCCAGCTCGCTGCCATCGGCATCGAACACGGTGTAGACGGTGACATCGGGGTGATAGACCGGGATGTCGTCACGCTTCTCGAACCGCAGGCCATAGAGCTGTTCGGCCATATGGAACACGCCGTCTTCCAGCACGCGGGTCACTTCGAAATACTGCTTAATGGCGTTCTCATCGAGCGAATAGCGTTCCTGCCGGATCTTCTCGGCATAGAGCGGCCAGTCCCACGGCTGGACGGTGAAATTGTGCCCGTCCTGCGCGATCCGCTGGTTGATTTCCTCGGCCTCGCGCTCCTGCGTGGCGGCAAGGGCGGGGACCATCTGGCGCATGAAGGTAAGTGCCGTGGCGGGATCGCCCGCCATGCGATCATACATCTGCCAGGTGGCATAGGTCGGCTCGCCGAACAGTTCGGCCTTGCGGGTGCGCAGTTCGACAACTTCGCGCACGATGGCGCGGGTGTCGTTCGCGCCGCCTGACGAAGTGCGGTCGGTGCTCGCCTTGTAGAGTTGCTCGCGCACATCGCGGTTTTCCAGCCGGGCGAGGGCCGGTTGCTGGGTGGTGTTCTGCAGCGCCAGCATGAACTTGCCCGGATGGCCGCGCTCGGCCGCCAGGGCAGCCGCGGCGGAAATCTCGCCGTCGGTGAGCCCGGCCAGCTCCGCGCGGCTATCCACCAGCACTGCGGCGGCATTGGTCGCAGCGGTCAGCTTCTGGCTGAAAAGTGTCTCCAGCTCCGAAATGCGGCTGTTGATACCCCGCAGTTCCTCCTGCGCCGCCGGATCGAGCAGCGCGCCATTGTGGACGAAGCGGGCGTAAGTGGCTTCCAGCAGCATCGCGTCTTCTGCCGTCATGGCCCCCGAGGCGCTTTGGGCGGCGCGGTTGTCATAGACCGCCTTCACGCGGGCAAAGAGCTGCGGGTTCAGGTAGATCGCGTCCTGCATCGCGGCGATCTGCGGCGAGATCGCGCTGTCGGTGGCATTCAGCACATCGTTGAAGTTGGCGCTCGTCTTCTGGCTGAACGGGGCATAGGCGCGATCGAACATGCGGCCGGTCCGCTCCATCGCCACCAGGGTGTTGGCGAAGGTGGGCGCGTCGGGATTGCGTTCGATACGCTCGATTTCGGCCAGCTTAATGGCGATGCCCTGTTCCAGCGCGGGCAGGTAATCCTCGTCGCGGATGAGGTCGAAATCAGGCGCCTGGAACGGCAGGGTGGAGGCTTGCGCAAAAACGCCGGTCGCTTGGGGGATCGGCGGGAGGGCTTCGGCAATGGCAGCAGAACTCATCGGGGCATTTTCCATGGTGGTGCAGGCGGCAAGCAGCGACAGCGCGGCAACCCCTGCGAACAGGCGGATTTCCATATTTTCTCCGAAATGGCGAGTCTCGCCCTGAGGACTCAGCGAGGTTTCAGGCGAAACTTGATTCGCGAGCCACTAGGAAAACCGGCCTGTCGCGGCAATGAACAGGACGCTTCAATCCAGCAGTTTTGCGTTTAGCCGTGCGGGAATTGTGCCAGTTCTTCGTAACTTGCGCCGGCGGCTGACAGGTGACTGCGGAACAGGCCGAAGTGGCTCACCGTGAAAAGCTCGCTGTGCAACCGGGCATGGCGGGCAAGCCATGCCGGGACTTCGGGCGCGGGGTGTGAGAACCGGGCGAGGGTGATGTGCGGCGCAAAGCGGCGATGGTCGGGCTCCAGCCCGGCGGACTGGCAAGCCCGTACTACGCGCCTCCGTAGCGCATCCAGCGCCTCGCTGGCGGACAGACCGGCCCAGATCGCCTTCACCCGCCCCTTGTGCTCGAAATGCCCGACCCCGGCAACGGCCAGGGCAAAAGGCGAGAAGGCCACGCTTTCGAGGGCACTGGCTAGGTCCTGCGCGCTGTGCTCATCGACATCGCCGAGGAAGGCGAGGGTGAGGTGCAACTGTTCCTCGTCCTGCCACCGGGCGCTTTCGATGCCTTCCATCGTGTCGATCAGCAGGTCGATCACCGGCGGAGGCGGACGCAGGGCGACGAACAGGCGCAGCATGGTGGGCGGGTTCAGCTTGCCGGGCAGGTCAGGGCAGCGGGGCGCAGCGGCTGAGATCGCCCCGTTGACACGCGGCTACATCGGCCCGCCAGCGGTCCATCGCGGCTTCGTGTTCACGCTCGCGCCGCAGTCGTTCGTCCTCGTATGCTTGCTGGGCGGCTGCTTCCTCTGCCTTCATGCGGGCAAGGGTCGCCTCGTGCTCGCGCATCTCTCGTTCGTAGCGTTCCACATCAAGGCGGCTGGCTTCGTTCTCGGCCAGTTGGCGAGCGGCGAATTCGGCCTGTTCGCGATTGAGCTTTGCCCGTGTCTCGGCCTCAGGGTCGGGCGACTTCGCCTCATCCTCAAGGTTGGCGAAGGCGTCGGCCACGCTGGCGGGAGCCTTTTCCTGTGCGGCCACAGGCGGCGCAACAACCATGCCCGCCGTGGCCAGCGTCAGCGCAAGGCAAGTGTGAAGGGTACTGTGCATCGGTGCAGACTCCAGTGGTTGTTCTGTCCTCCCAGTCTATCACGAACCCGTTCCATCATGAACAGTCGGGGCCGTATGCGCGGCTTTTTCACGGCCGGGCAGGCAGCTGAATGGACAAGCGCCGTGTTATTGCCCGTCGAGCGACAATGATCCGAATGTCCTTGGCCTTGCTTGCCATTCTTACCTGCCCGATGGCTTCGCAGGCCGCCGTTTCGCAGGCAACGGACGAGGCAGCGCCCGGCGATGACGTGCAAGTCGTACTGAGCCCCGCCGAACTGTTCATTTTCGCCGATAACGCGCGCGATGCCGGGATTTCGTGACGATCAATAGCGGGCTGTCCGCTTTCGCCGGTACGGGAACGATGCTGGTCGATTTCGCCAATCTTTCGGTAATTACTGTACGTGAACATTCCCGACCTGACCTTCAGCGAATTGTTCAGCGGCAGTTCGGCGCGCATTTCCACCACCCTGAACATCCAGGGCACGGCGCTGGAAGGTGGCGCTTCACGCAACTTCGGCACCTTCGCCTATGACAGCCTGATCGAGGGCAATACCATCAGCACGGCATGCAACCGCTGCGGATTGCGCGGGACCTTCTACGGCCCCAAAGCCGACGAGGTGGCCGCGATCTTCGGGATCAGCGCCTTCAATGGCGAGGCGGGCGGTCCGCCGTCCACGGAACGGACTGATCTGGACGGGCTATTCCTTGGTAGGAAGGCACCTTGAGCGCCGCCATGGCACCGGCTGTACGGGGATAGCAGCCTTCCTGCCAATGACGAGGGGCCGCGACAACCGAAGCTGCCGCGGCCCCTGTCGTTTTGGGGTTCAGTGGATCAGAAGCTGAACCCGGCTCCGGCGGAGAAGCCACCCTTGCCGCGTGTGTCGAGCGTGCCACCCGCCTTTACCACTGCAGCGCCATCGTTAAGCGTGGTCGATGCGCCGATGGCGAATGCGGTCTGCCCGCGGAAGTGACCGATCGCTCCGCCGACCATTGAGCGACCTTCCTCCATCGTCTGCGGGATGCCGGCAAAGGCCATCGCTGCGGCCGAACCGGCAAAGGCATCGCGCCGCAGCCGTTGCACGTCCGAGCCCAGGTTGCCGAGATCGAAGCTAAGCGCATTGAACCGTTCGTCGGTATAGCTGCGCGCATCAGCCAGGGTCGAGGCCAGCCCGGCCTGCATCTGTCCGAGGTTCACCGCATCGGTGGCAGTCAGGCCATTAGCTACGTTGTGCACCCGCACCGGCAGGCCAGGGTCAGCCCCCACGAAGGTGACGTCGTTGGTTATGGTGCCGCCGTTGCTCTGCGTGGGGTTGTCGGGGTCGGAATACTGCACTGCCACCACAGTGCTACCGGCCAGGTTGTTGTTGATCGTGGTGATCGCGGTGGTGTTTTGCGTCACCTGCTGGTTGGTGGCAAACAATTGCCCGCCATTGACCGCATCGGTCGATCCGGCAGAAAGCTCTCCGGCCGCCACGGTGGTCAGCGTGGCCGCTCCGCCACTGGCCGAAACCAATGCTACCGTGTCGGTCGGAACAGTGCTGGGGGTCGATCCATCGGCGTTCGAGACATAGCGGATCGGGACATTGGCCACCTGCTGCTGCAGCACGGTGACATTGCCTTCGTTCACAGTAAGCCGCGTATCGACATTGGCGATGTCGGTGGTGTTGGTGGTGACCCGCGCGTCGATGTTGGTGACATCGGTCTCAAGGCTGGCAATGTCCCCTTCGTTGACGGTGACCCGCGCATCGATGTTGGTGACATCTGTTTCCAGATTGGCGATGTCGCCTTCGTTGACCGTGACGCGCGCATCGATGTTGGTGATGTCGGTCGTATTTGTGGCCACTTGCTGGTTGGTCGCGAACAATTGCGAGCCGTTCACCGCTTCGGTCGATGTGGCATCGAGAGCGCCTGCCGCAACGTTTGACAGTGTCGTGCCACCAGCCCCGTCGAAGGTGATCGAGGTGTGGCTCGCATCGTCATAGCGCACGGCATCGGCACTGAACGCCTGCAGGTCGGCGATATCGGACGTGTTAACATCCACATCGGCCCGCAGGTCGACAATGTCGGCCGTGTTGGTCGTCACGCTGGTCTGCAGGGTGGTTACATCAGTCTGCAACGTCGTCACATCGGTTTGCAGCGTGGTCACATCGGTCTGCAGAGTGCCGATTGCGGCGGTGTTGCTGGAGATGTTGGTGGTGTTGGTTGCCACCTGGGTGTCCAGTGCAGCGATATCGGCGGTATTCGTGGAGATATTTGTCGTGTTCGTTGTCACCTGCGTGTCCAGGGCCGCGATGTCGGCCGTGTTGGTCGCGATGTTGCCGCCATTCACGCTGATCGTTGCGGTGTTCGTCGCCACCTGGGTGTTCGTGGCGAAGAGCTGTGAACCATTTACCGCATCGCTCGATGCCGCACTGACTGCGCCGTCTGCCACATTGGTAACCGTGGTGCCGCCTGCTCCACCAAGGGTTACCGAGGCCTGCGTTGCGTCATCGTATTGCACGCCAAGCGTGCCGAGATCGGCAATGGCATCGAGTGCGCCCTGGACTTGCCCCACGGTTGCCGCATCGGTCGCGGCCGTGCCGGGCGCGACATTGGTAATCTGGCGCAAGGCTCCGGCAGATCCTACCGACACCGAGCCGGCGGAATCGAAAGTACCTGCAAGGCCCGGGGCCGCGTAACCGGTTTGTGGGCCGCGATCCGCAACCGAACCGGCGCCCAGCGCGACACTGTTGACGGCCGTGGCTGAAGCGTCGGTGCCAATCGCCACCGCGCCGGTTGCTCCCACCGCCGTGCTGGCATTGTTGCCAAAGGCGATTGCATCGATTTCACCAGCCGTTGCCGCCTGGCCGTTGGCACCAAGACCGGTGATTGCATTGCCGCCGATGGCAATGCCACCTTCCTGGTTCAGGGCGAAGCCGTCTGCTGTCACGTTGCAATCGTCCGAAGCGGTGATGACGTTGCCGTCGGTATCGAGGATCTGCAGGCTGATCGGGTCACCAGCAGCGGCATCGGCCAGGATCGTGGTCAGGTCGATATCAAGGTCAGTGAGGGAAGCGAGCGGGGCCAGGATCAGCGTCACCGTCGTGAGGCCGTTCACCGTGCTCTCGACCTGGTTGACGATCGGCTGGTTAACCGCACCGATGATCTCGGTGACTGCCGAGCGGGGCAGGGTGATGCCGGTGCACAGATCGACCACGGGCTGCAAGGTCTGGGCCTGGGCCGTTGCTGTGAACGACCCCGGGGCGACGATGGCCATGGTTGCCGATGCCATCAGGCAGGCCCGCAGGCGATTTGTCTTGTTGATCCTCACGATTGCTCTCCTCTTGATCTCCCGTCCAAGAAAAGTGCTCTGCTATCGCGAGCGGAGGTTGCAATGAAAAGGTTAAAAAAAGGTAAACAGACATAGTTAACAAAGAAATATAGCGTTTATTTAAAGTAAGTTATAAAACTTTCATTATGGTCTAGCATGAAACAAAAACGCGTCGAACCGCTGTCGGGCCTGAAACTATGCAGATCGTTGCGCGTTGTTGGCGCCTGTGCCCGCGCAGTTTGGCGGGCGTACTAGGGCTGGCAGTTACAGGGACACAAAAGAACATTCCGACGATTGGCGAATGGTCCTCTCGCCAAATCGCAGGACGCTTCTGGTCACTGATTGACTCGGGTGAACATTTGCGGAACATGGTTCATTCGCCGGGCCGGAGCGATCCTGTTCTTAAGCCCTACTGGACTTAGTCGAACACAGGCACCACATCGCCGCCATGGCACTCACCCACATTTCCGTCCGCGGCGCCCGGGAGCATAATCTCAAGGGCATCGATATCGATCTGCCGCGCGATGCGCTGATCGTCATCACCGGTCTGTCGGGCAGCGGCAAGTCGTCGCTCGCCTTCGACACGATCTATGCCGAAGGGCAGCGGCGCTATGTCGAGAGCCTGAGCGCCTATGCGCGTCAGTTCCTCGAGATGATGCAGAAGCCCGATGTGGAGCATATCGACGGCCTGTCGCCGGCGATCTCGATCGAGCAGAAGACCACGAGCCGCAATCCGCGCTCCACCGTGGCGACCGTCACCGAAATCTACGACTACATGCGCCTGCTGTGGGCGCGGGTGGGCGTGCCGCATTCACCCGCCACCGGCCTGCCGATCAGCGCGCAGACGGTCAGCCAGATGGTCGACCGGGTGATGACCCTGCCCGAAGGCACGCGCGCCTACCTGCTCGCGCCCGTGGTGCGCGGTCGCAAGGGCGAATACCGGCGCGAGCTGGCCGAATGGCAGAAGGCCGGCTTCACCCGCGTCCGCGTGAACGGCGAGGTTTACGAGATCGCCGATGCCCCGCTGCTCGACAAGAAGTTCAAGCACGATATCGAAGTGGTGGTCGATCGCATCGCCGTGCGTCCGGGGATCGAGACGCGGCTGGCCGACAGCTTCGAAACCGCGCTCAAGCTGGCCGAGGGGCTGGCCTTTGTCGATCTGGCCGATGGCGTGGTTCCGGGGCGCGAGGAGGAGGCCGCATCGGGCGGCAACCTCAAGGGCGCAGGCCTGCCGCCCAACCGCATCGTGTTCTCCGAGAAGTTCGCCTGCCCGGTCTCCGGCTTCACGATCGAGGAGGTGGAGCCGCGCCTGTTCTCGTTCAACGCCCCGCAAGGCGCCTGCCCGACCTGTGATGGCCTGGGCGAGAAGATGCTGTTCGATCCGCAGCTGGTGGTGCCCAACGAAGGCCTCACGCTGAAGAAGGGCGCGATCGTGCCCTGGGCCAAGTCCAACCCGCCAAGCCCCTATTACATGCAGGTGCTGGCCAGCCTGGCCAAGGCCTACGGCTTTGATCTCGACACGCCGTGGAACGAGCTGGGCGGCGAGGTGCAGCTCATCATCCTCTACGGCACCGGCGGCAAGAAGGTGGCGCTCACGTTCAAGGACGGGCGCAAGGAATATACCGTCGAGAAAGCGTTCGAAGGCGTGATCGGCAACCTCAACCGCCGCCTCATGCAAACCGACAGCGCCTGGATGCGCGAGGAGCTGAGCCGCTTCCAGACCGCGCAGCCGTGCGAGACCTGCGGCGGCGCGCGGCTGAACGAGAAGGCGCTGTGCGTGAAAATGGCGGGCAGCGACATCTCCGGCCCGGTGCGCCTCTCCGTGTCCGATGCGCTGGCCTTCTTCACCGACCTGCCGGACAAGCTGACCGACACCCAGAACCAGATCGCCAGGGCCATCCTGAAGGAGGTCGTGGAGCGGCTCGGCTTCCTCAACAACGTCGGCCTCGATTACCTCAACCTCGATCGCACCAGCGGCACCCTCAGCGGCGGCGAGAGCCAGCGCATCCGCCTCGCCAGCCAGATCGGCAGCGGCCTGTCGGGCGTGCTCTACGTGCTCGACGAACCCTCCATCGGCCTCCACCAGCGCGACAACGACATGCTGCTCGCCACGCTGAAGCGGCTGCGCGACCTCGGCAACACGGTGATCGTGGTGGAGCATGACGAGGACGCCATCCGCGCCGCCGACCATATCGTCGATCTCGGGCCGGGCGCGGGCGTGCATGGCGGTGAGGTGGTGGCGCAGGGCAAGCTGAAGGATATCCTGAAGGCGAAGAACTCGCTCACCGCCGCCTATCTCAACGGCACGCGCGAAATCGCGATTCCGGCCAAGCGGCGCAAGGGCAGCGGCAAGAAGATCACGGTCCACGGCGCGCGGGCCAACAACCTGCGCGATGTGACCGCCACGATCCCGCTCGCCACCTTCACCTGCATCACCGGCGTATCGGGTTCGGGCAAATCGAGCCTGACGATCGACACGCTGCAGGCCGGCGCCGCCCGCGCGCTCAACAATGCGCGGGTCATTGCCGGCGCGCATGACAGGATCACCGGCCTCGAACACTGCGACAAGGTGATCGAGATCGACCAGAGCCCCATCGGCCGCACCCCGCGATCGAACCCGGCCACCTACACCGGCGCCTTCACCCAGATCCGCGACTGGTTCGCCGGCCTGCCCGAAAGCCTGGCGCGCGGCTACAAGCCGGGGCGCTTCAGCTTCAACGTGAAGGGCGGCCGCTGCGAGGCGTGCCAGGGCGACGGCCTGATCAAGATCGAGATGCACTTCCTCCCCGATGTCTATGTGACCTGCGAGGAATGCCACGGCCGCCGCTACAACCGCGAAACGCTGGAGGTGAAGTTCAAGGGCATGTCCATCGCCGACGTGCTCGACATGACGATCGAGGACGCGGAGGAGTTCTTCAAGGCCGTGCCCCCGATCCGTGACAAAATGCACATGCTGAACGAAGTCGGCCTCGGCTATGTCAAGGTCGGCCAGCAGGCCACCACGCTATCGGGTGGCGAGGCGCAGCGGGTGAAACTGGCCAAGGAACTGGCCCGCCGCTCCACCGGGCAGACGCTCTATATCCTCGACGAACCGACCACGGGCTTGCATTTCGAGGATGTCCGCAAACTGCTCGAAGTGCTCCACCGGCTGGTGGACCAGGGCAATTCGGTGGTGGTGATCGAACACAACCTCGACGTGATCAAGACCGCCGACTGGGTGATCGACCTGGGGCCGGAAGGCGGCGTGCGCGGCGGCGAGATTATCGCGGTCGGCGTTCCCGAAGAAGTTGCCAAGAATGAACGGAGCTACACCGGCCGCTATCTCCGGCCTCTCTTGGAAAAGTGACACGGGAACGAGCCTGCCCCGGATTCATTCCGGGGCCGGAGGACGTGGCGAAGGAGCCGCGGTCCTATACGGGGCGGTATCTGGCACCGATGTTGTGATTTTGGCATATTTGTGGAGAGGTATACGAGCGAACTTATAATGGGGGATTCTAGTGGCCAACTTCATCGAACTTGCAAAAGCGCTTGGGTGGCCAATTGCGATAATTATCGCAGCAGTTTGCATCCTCGTCACAATTTTCAGAATCACTTCTAAAAAGGGGTCGTTGAAATTCGGCGTAAAGGATTGGTTCAATCTTGAGACAGATTCCCAGAAGAGCGTCACAGCGACTGCGGACAAATCCGTTACCTCTGAAGACGAGATAACCTCTCGACCAATTTCTGGCAGTGGGATTGGCGAGAGAGACGAGGATGGCGTTCTCCAACCAGAGAAAGCGGGCCCGGTCCACTTCTTCCTTGCCGGCTCAATTGAAGAACTCGATTCAGCGTTTTCGAGCTTTCGCATTACCGAAAGCTTTTCTAAGGATCCTGATTTTTGGCAGTGCACCTATATAAATAAGAAGCACGAATTAGGTGTGCTGAATGAAGATGTAGAATATCAAAAATTGGCGGCTGCTAATCCTACTTGGGTATGGCCCTTAATTTATCTTATTCGGCGCTACGTTCGGCTTCATGAGGCGGAAAAGGCAAGCGATTGTCTGGAGCAGGCGCTTATTCGCTCATCAGAGGATAATTTGCAGTACGTTCTGAGGGAAGGTGTGCGAATGCATGCCACGCTGTTCAGCACAGATCGGGCCTTTCAGTTCGTGGTCAGCAGACTGAAAATTTCAAGTAGCGATATTGATATCTCAAGCATGTTTCGAGAACTATCTAGTGTTATTCAAACAGATAATATTTTCGATACGATATTCTACAGAGAAATTGCATTATCATTGAATTTCGATAAGAATGAGCTGTTTGAGATAGCTTACGCTTATGGCAGTATTCCTGATACGAAGCTTGTTTCCTTTGAGAGGTATCGAGAGCTTTACTGTGCAGATGATGGATACATCAGCGCCGCAAATAATATGGGTGTTATAGTAAGTGACAATACAGCGGTGGAGACCGACTATTTCGAGAGAGCGATAAAGAGTGGTGATGCTATGGCGCACGCAAATCTCGCAAGAAATCTTGCGCATGCCGGATATATTGCGCGCGCCGAGAAGGTTCTTGAAGATGCTTTTAGTTTGCACCTATCGACGGAGGCGGAGGCCGCTCTTGCGGATGCGAAGGTCAAAGTTAGTGTTGCTAGGAAGAGAGTCGATGAGGAACGCGACAAGCTCGAGAAACATGCTCGTGAACAGGACACCAAGTATAAGTCGCTAGTGTTTTCTGCTTTCTCCTTCTTGAAGGCCGGTGGAGATTATTCGATTGAGGGGCTATTCATCTCAGAAGACAATGAAATTGGGATAAATGGAACGGCAGACGTCCGCGTTGGAATGCAGGTTGGAGAAGAAATTCATTTGGGAGTTTTAGCTGCAAGAGGGCTCTGCTATGAAGGAAAAATTAATCGTAAAGGTGCTGGCCTCTTGGATTTTTCGGAAAGAAGAGTGATTGCCGCTCGCGTATCTGATGATGAGGTCAGGGTTATTTTGTTCCCGATCGGATTTTCACTTGATAGCAAATCTCGCGTAATTTCCCTCCGCCGTGTTGTTAGCGATCATCAGCAACTAGAAGAACAAAAAGATATGATGGAGCGATTACTGTTGGAGGTAAAGCGCTAGCCCCTTTCCTACACCCCCCAATCCATGCCTTACCCGGTTGCCCCTTTCCGCAATCCGTGAGGCCTCGCCGTGGCTGCTCCTGTTCCGTCCGCCCGCTTTCTCTCCACTACGCCGGGGGAGTGCTCGGTGCCGGGGGAGGACCTGGTGCGCTGGCGGGGGCATGTGGCGGCGGGGCGGATCGGGGAGGGGTGCGCGGTGGCGCCTGAACCCTGGTGCCAAGATCCCTGGTGGGCGTCCATGCCGCCCGACCAGCTCGCGCGGCACCTGGCTAACGAGGCCCTGATCCTGGGGCCGGATCATCCGCGCGGGCTGGCGATGATGCTGCGGGCGGCGGGGGTTGTTTTGTGAGGTTGTGCTTTGGCGCCCCCACCCCTTGCCCCTCCCCTGAAGAGGAGGGGGATAAGAGATTTCTCACGCAAAGGCGCGAAGGGGAGGGGCTTTTGCCCGCAATATTCGTCATCCCCGCGAAGGCGGGGATCCAGTTGCGGAAGGGGGACTGGATTCCCGCCTTCGCGGGAATGACGAAGTGGGGCGCGGGAATGACGAAGTGGGGCGCGGGAATGACGAAGTGGGGCGCGGGAATGACGAAGTGGGATGCGGCGGGAAGTTGGGTTGGGCGCGCAACGGCGCTACGCGGGGAAAGAGGCGCAAGTCTCCCGGGGGGGGTGTCACTTTGTCCACTTGGGCGCAACATGCTGGGATTGCACGAAAACAGGGCGAAAACGAAAGTGACACCCTGTCACTTCTGTCACCTTTGTCCGGCAGGCGGGAAGGCTCAGTCTTCGAGCAGTTCCAGCGCCACCTCGGCATGGCCGGGGCGGATCAGGCCGAGTTCCTCGGCGGCGGCGCGGCTGACGTCGATTTCGCGGCCGCGGATGAAGGGGCCGCGGTCGTTGATGCGGACCACCACGCTGGCGCCGGTCGCCTCGTTCGTCACGCGGACCAGCGATCCGAAGGGCAGGGTGCGGTGTGCGGCGGTATAGGCGGCCTGGTCGAACGCCTCGCCGCTGGCGGTGCGGCGGCCGTGGAACTTGTCGGCATAGTAGCTGGCGCTGCCGGTGCCGAGGGGGGTGGCGAGCGGGCTGGCGACGGGGGCCGCAAGTTCGGCAGCGGCTTCGGCGCTGGGCTGGAAGCGCAGGGCAGGCGGCGTGGTGGCGGCAACGGCAGGGGCCAGGGCGGCGGTCTCGGTGCTGACCTGGGCCTGGCCGGCAGTGCCAAGGCCTACGCCAAGCGCCACGGTGGCGGAGAGGGCCAGGAGCCAGCGGACCTGGGTCCGGGTGGCGCGGGGCCGGGGGGCTTCGGGTCCCGTCATGGGCAAGGCGGATAGGCGGGTGGGCGCGCGGATGCTACCCGTCGGGGCTCTGTCTGCCTCCTTTGCGCCACAATTGGTCGTAATCCGGAGGACAAGTGCGGGCGGACTCGGGGTGCGGGCGGGGAATGGAGCGCACAACAGAAATGGGGCCGGCATTGCTGCCGACCCCACTCTCACCGGCGTGTGGACCGTGCCGAAGCATGGTACTTTGCGCCTGGCGTGTCGCCTCATGGCTCGCCCGAAGGTGGGCCGCTTGGCTATGTCGCCCGGCGCTCGCGCCGGTGCCGGATCGTTGCCGTGGCCGGGTATGATGACGGGTTTTACCCCGGATCTGTCCCTTGCCGCGTGGCGGTCCGAGACCGGGTTGCTCTGCCTGCCGCCTCGAACGGAGCCGCTTTTGCCAGGGGGCTTGGCGGTTCCTCGGCGGCCGGAATTGCTGTCCGGCCTGTCCGGCAGTTGGGCCTTGCGCGGGGTCGATCAGTCGGGTTTCGGATTGCCCTTGCGGGTGTTTCCGGCACCTTCCCTAGTCCGCGCGGTGGCTTTCCCGCCGCGTCTTTCACTTCGGCCCTTCCGGTCCGGATCGGCAGGCGATCCTTCGTGGGAGCGGGTCTCCGTGGCTGACAAGTGGAAGATGCGCCGCTGTCCTGAGTCGGGCAATATTGCGCGCGCCGACTTATCCACCGCACGCAAATTGCGCGGTGGACAAGGGTGGATAAGTCAACGGTTCGTCGCAGGGTGCGGAGCGTTTACGCCTTGCGGTCGCGGCTGGCGAGGAGGCGGAGGCGGAGCGCATTGAGCTTGATGAAGCCCGCCGCATCCTTCTGGTCGTAGGCCCCGGCGTCGTCCTCGAAAGTGACGTGGGCTTCGGAATACAGCGAGTGCGGCGACTTGCGGCCGACCACGCTGGCCATGCCCTTGTAGAGCTTGAGGCGCACGGTGCCGCTGACCTTCTGCTGGCTGAGGTCGATCGCGGCCTGCAGCATGTCGCGTTCCGGGCTGAACCAGAAGCCGTTGTAGATCAGCTCGGCATAGCGCGGCATCAGCTCGTCCTTGAGGTGGGCGGCGCCGCGATCCAGCGTGATCTGTTCGATCCCGCGATGGGCGCGGGCGTAGATCTCGCCGCCCGGCGTCTCGTACATGCCGCGCGACTTCATGCCGACGAAGCGGTTCTCGACCAGGTCCAGCCGGCCGATGCCGTGCCTGCGGCCAAGCTCGTTGAGCGCGGTGAGGAGGGTAGCGGGCGACATGGCTTCGCCGTTCAGCGCCACGCCGTCACCGCGTTCGAATTCGATGGTGATGTACTCCGGCGCGTCGGGCGCGTCCTCCGGGTTGACGGTGCGCGAATAGACGTAGTCCGGCGTCTCGACCCACGGATCCTCCAGCACCTTGCCCTCGGACGAGGTGTGCAGGAGGTTGGCGTCGGTGGAGAAGGGGCTGTCGCCCTGCTTGTCCTTGGGCACCACGATCTGGTGCGCTTCGGCCCAGGCGATCAGCGCGGTGCGGCTGGTGAGGTTCCACTCGCGCCACGGGGCGATGACCTTGATGTCGGGATCGAGCGCATAGGCCGAAAGCTCGAACCGCACCTGGTCGTTGCCCTTGCCGGTGGCGCCATGGGCGATGGCATCGGCGCCGGTCTCGTGGGCGATTTCGACCAGGCGCTTGGAGATGAGCGGGCGGGCAATTGAGGTGCCCAGCAGGTAGTCGCCTTCATAGCGGGCATTGGCGCGCATCATGGGGAAGACGAAATCGCGCACGAATTCCTCGCGCAGGTCCTCGATATAGATGTGGTTGTCGGGTATGCCCATCAGCCGCGCCTTGGTGCGCGCCGGTTCGATCTCCTCGCCCTGGCCGAGATCGGCGGTGAAGGTGACCACCTCCAGCCCGCGCTCGACCGAAAGCCACTTGGCGATGACGCTGGTGTCGAGGCCGCCGGAGTAGGCAAGGACAACACGCTTGATATCGGACATGTGAGGTTCCCGTCTGCAAAGTCGCGGCGCGCCTAACAGGCGGCGGGGAGAGTCGCAACGCCGTTGAGGTCAGCGGACCTCGTCGGCGCCCAGGTGCGGGTTGTTGCGCGTGACATAGTTGAGCCAAGCGCGCGGGCGGCGGACCATGTTGGCGGGCACATCGGCGCGGATGCCGATCAGTTCGGCCATACGGGCGACGAAGTGGACGCAGTTGCGGGTGTCGAGGCTGTAGTAGCGCCCCGGCTGGTTGCGCCAGGTCTCCACCTCCTCGCGCAGGCGACGGTACTGGGCATCGGTCAGCACGACGCTGAAATGGCGGTTGGTGCGGCGGATCTGGTCCGGCTCCTCCACAACGATGTCATGCTCTGCCGGGCCGCTGATCGCCTGGGTGGTGGACTTGGCGGTGAAGCCGAAGTTCTCGTTTACCACCGTGCCGGTGTCATCCAGCGTCCCCTCGAACACCACGAAGGTGTGCGGGAAGCGGCCGAACAGGACCGACCCGTTGAACGAGTGGAAATGCACGGTGACCGCTGCCTGGGCGGGCAGGGCGGCAAGCAGCATGGCCAGCGCAGCGGCCAACAGCAGGGCGAGGTGGCTGGATGGCTCGCGCCAGCGGTGGAACAGGGAGGACATGCTTAGGCAAAATCCCCGAGCCGTCCCGCCGCGTCAACCCGCCTTGTCGGACGGCTTCGGGAAATCGCGCAGCAGCGCGGGGAGGTACAGGCCGAGCGCTCCTGCCCGCAGCAGGTAGCTGGCAGAGAAGGCAATCCATACGCCTAGGTTGCCCGCGCCGCGCAATGCCAGGTCGAGCGCAAGATAGAGCGCCGCCGCGATCACCGCGGCGTTGCGCAGGGCAACTCCGCGGGTTGCGCCTATGAACACGCCGTCGAGTAACCAACTGGGCATGCCGAGCAGCGGAATGGCGGCGGCGAACGGCAGGTAGCGCGACGCTTCGGCCCGCACAGCAGGGTCGGTGGCGATAAAGGCAATCAGGTGCTCGCCCAGAGCCAGGAACAGCAGGGCCAGCACCAGGCCTGCCGCCAGCGAGAATTCGCTCGCCAGCCGCACACTGCGCACGAAGCGCGGCTTGTCGCGCCCGCCGATTGCATGGCCGACGCGCGCCTCGGCGGTAAAGGCGAAGGCATCGAGCACGAAGGCGGCCAGGCTGACGAACTGCAGCAGCACATGATTGGCCGCCAGTTGCACTGCGCCGAGCCGTGCCCCGGCATTGGCGAACCAGGTGAACATCAGCAGCATGGCGAGGGTCCGCACCATGATATCGCGGTTGACGACCAGCAGCCGGGCCAGTGCTGCCCTGTCGGTGAGAGTGCCGGCCGGTACGGTCCGGATCATGGCGATCAGGCTGCGATCCAGCACGCGGCCCATTAGCAGCAGCCCGGTGACAAGCGCAGCAAGTTCCGCCAGGGCCGTGCCATAGCCGACGCCTTCTGCACCCATGCCCAGGCCCCAGACAAACCACAGGTCAGCCCCAATGTTCACGGCATTCATCACCAGTTGCAGCACCAGCGCGGCGCGGGTGCGGCCAAGGCCGAGCAGCCAGCCGGTGATCGCATAGCTACCGAGAGCGGCCGGTGCGCCAAGCAGGCGGGCGGCGACATAGAGATCGGCCTCGGTGGTCACAGCCTCGCTGCCCGAAAGGATGGCGAAGGCGGCGGCGCGCAGGGGTATACTGGCGGCGAGCAGTGCTGCACCGATAACCAGCGCCAGGACTAGCGCGCGCAGGGCCAAGGCGCGAACCTCTGACGTGTCGCCGCGCCCGTCGGCCTGCGATGCGAGGCCGGTCACGCCCATGCGCAGGAAGCCGAAGCTCCAGAAGATCATGGTGATGACCGAAGCGCCAAGCGCGACACCGGCCAGGGCGGCGGCATCCCCCGTGCGCCCGATAACCGCCGCATCGACCATGCCGACCAGCGGAATCGACGCCTGGCCCAGCATGATCGGCCAGGCTTGCTGGAAGATCGCGCCGCGGGTCAACGCGGGCGCGGAGGCGGCTCTATTGGTCAACTGGAACTATCCGGCAGTGCTGTTGCGCGGGCTATGGCGCGGGGGCGAGGCGCAGCACCGCCATCTCCGGCCCGTCGGTCAGCACATAGACCAGCCCGTCCGGACCTTGTGCCACGTCGCGCACGCGCTGGTGCAAGGGCGTGAGCAGGGTCTCTCGGCGCAGTTCGCCCCAGTCCTCGCCGAATACCACGCGTTCCAGCCCGCCGGTGCCGTTCACGCCGCCGCGCCTGCTGCTGCCGATGAACAGATTGCCCTGCCAGGCGGGGAAGGCGTCGCCGGTGTAGTGCAGCAAGCCCGAAGGCGCGATGGAGGGGAGCCAGGCGACAAGCGGGTCCACCATGCCGTCAGCCTGTCGCCGCGCCTCGATGGCACTGCCATCGTAATTGCGGCCCAGCGTGACGGCGGGCCAGCCGTAGTTTGCGCCAGGCTCGATCAGGTTCAGCTCGTCACCGCCGCTGGGGCCGTGTTCGGCGCTGAACACCTCGCCCGTGGGCAGGACCATCAGGCCGTGCTGGTCGCGGTGGCCGAGGCTGTAGATCGCCGGGTGCGCGTTTGGCTGGCTGGCGAAGGGATTGTCCGCCGGGATTGCGCCATCGGCGGTGAGGCGAAGCACCTTGCCATAGGGGCTGGCGAGATCCTGGCCTTCCGGCCCGAACGGCGCACTGGTGGTGACATAGAGCATGCCATCGGGGCCGAAGGCGATGCGGGTGCCGCCGGCATATCCCGGTTCGTCCACCACGAACACGGTCTCCACGCCGCTCAGCGCGCCATCGGCGAGCTGCCCGCGCATGATCGAAAAGCGGCCCTGCTGCGGTGGTTCGCCTTCGGTGGCATTGGGAACGGGCACGTTCCAGGTCCAATAGACCAGGCCGTTGGAAGCAAAATCCGGGTGCAGGGCGAGGTCGTGCAGACCGAAGCTGCCCTGGGTGGTGCCGGGCAGGGGCATTCCGGCAATCGGCTGCGGGTCCCTTGCCGCCTGCGATGTGGTCGCAGCACGGATCAGGCGCAGATTGCCGCCGCGCTCTGCCACCAGCAAGCTGCCATCGGGCAGGAATTCGAAGGCAAAGGGGCGGGCGAAGCCTTTGGCTACCACGCTGACGGTGATCGGATGGACCTCTGCCGTCTCGAACACATAGGGCGTGTCGGACAGTGGCGGGGAGGGGACAGCGGTGGGCGGTTGCTGGGCGAGAACCGGGGAGGCGAGGAGCGCCAGCGTCGCACAAACTGCAAGCCGGCGCCCCACCATCACCGCTACTCCGCCGCCTGCTTCAGCGCCGGGTCGAGGTGCCACACTGGCGGCTCCTCTGCCGCGCGCAGGCGGGCGCTCTCCTCATAAACGTATTCGCCGGTCATCGGGATGGCATTGCGATCCTTCACGTACTGGATCTGCCAGTTGACCATGCGCCCGTTGCGGAAAGCCTGTTCGGCGCCCGCCAGGTAGAACAGCCACATCTTGTAGAACTGTTCGTCATACATTTCCGTGATTTCCTCGCGGTGCATCACGGTGCGGTTGTACCATTCCTCCAGCGTGTGGCTGTAGTGGAAGCGCATGGCCTCCACGTCCATCACCTGCCAGCCGTGGCGTTCGGACTGGGTGACAAGCTCGCTGAGGGCAGGAATATAGCCGCCGGGGAAGATATACTTGCGGGTCCAGGCATCGGTGAAGCCGGGAGGTCCGGCGCGGCCGCAGCAGTGGCTGAACATCACGCCATCGGGCGCCAGAAGCTCGGCGGTTTTCTGCATGAATTGCGGGTAGTGCGGGGTGCCGACGTGTTCGAGCAGGCCGACCGAACTGATCCGGTCGAATGTGCCTTCGACATCGCGGTAGTCCATCAGCGCGAACTTGACCTTGTCGTCCACGCCCGCTTCCTTCGCCCGCTCCTTGCAGAAGGCGATCTGGTCGGGCGCCAGGGCCACGCCCAGCACTTCGCAGCCATAGTGCTTGTTGAGGTAGAGCGCGAAGCCGCCCCAGCCGCAGCCGATATCCAGCACGCGCATCGGGCGATCCATTTCGCGCGCTTTCTGCATGTACATCTTGGCGGCCATGTGCGCCTTCTTGTCGCGCTGTGCCTGTTCGAGGCTGGTCTTGCTTGGGTCCGCATCGCGGTAATAGCCCATGGTGTACTGCCGGTCCTCATCGAGGAACAGCTCATAGAGGCGGCGGGTGAGGTTGTAGGTATGCTCGGCGTTCTTGCGCGCCTTGCCTTTCAGGTTGACGCTGTCGGCCTTGGCGGCGGCCTTCTGGATCAGCCGCTTCATCGGGCCCTGCGGCTGGAGCACCTTGTCGCCCCGCGCCTTGGTCTGGGCGGTGACGAACAGGATCATGTCGCGGATATCGTGCGGTTCTTCCACGTGGAGCCAGCCCCACATGAACGCCTCGCCCGCGCCGACCTGCGGATAGCGGGCGATATGGCCCGAAGCCTTCTTGTTCGTCAGGCGGATGCGGATCGGCGCATCGCCGCTTTCCTTCGTGGGGCCACCCGGTCCGTATTCATAGACCTTGCCGTCGTGGTCGGTAATGATCAGGCGACCCTGCTTGATCACCTTGGTCAGCATCTTGTCCAGCAACCACATGAGCGGCGCGTCTCCCCTAGTTTCTCCAGCTTGCAAGGTTGGCGACCCCCTTGCGTGGAGTCAATCGCGGCTTATCGCGCGGCGTTTCATTCGCATCGAACCGGCGCGAGGTTAGATCCCCGCATACCACTGGTATCCCGAATCCCGGTCCTCCCAGTAACCGCCCCGGCCGCGCCCGATGTGGTCGAAGCTTTCCACCAGTTCGATGCCGGTCAGGTACTTGGCGTGCTTGTAGCCGAGTTGCCGCTCCAGCCTGAGGCGCAGCGGGGCGCCGTTCATTTCTGGCAAAGCCTCGCCATTCAGCAGGTGGGCGATGATCGTCTGCGGGTGCAGGGCATCGTCCATGTCGCAGCTTTCATAGTAGTCGGCATTGCCAAGCGTATCGGCGCAATGGAACACGGCAAAACGGGCGGCAGGCTGGACCCCGGCCAGCGCGAGGATGCTGGATAGCTGTGGCCCGGTCCATTCGCCGATCGCGCTCCAACCCTCCACGCAATCGTGCCGCGTTATCTGGGTGCGCTGGGGCAGGGCGCGCAGGTCGTCCATCGACAGCTCAAGCGGGGTCGTGACTAGCCCGGTCACCGCCAGCCGCCAGTCTGCAAAACCGTTATCGCGCGAAGCATCGTATTCCGGCTTGCCAACACGGGTGGTGCCGTTGCCCCGAAAATGGGGCGATACCTCGCTGCGGTGGTATTCAGGCGCCATGGTGATGCGGCCTGCGCCAAGTGCGCGGTGAATGCCGCGGTGCCAGTCCTGCGCGCCTTCGACCAGCGCCTTGAAGGTGCCGGTCTTGCCGATCTCCGAACAACCGCCAAGGAATCCCGCGCCCAATGCGGCCAGGAAGTTACGCCGCTTCATCGTCGATCCCTCCGGTAATCATGTCGCCTATCTGCTCGTCCGGCTTCGTCAACAAAACCAGCAGGATATGGCCCACAGTGAAGGCAAACAGCAGCCAGGCGAAGATGAAGTGGAGCGACCGCGCGCTTTGCCGCCCGCCGAACACATCGAGCAGCCAGGGCCAGGCTGCGTTCATCCCCGGGCTGATCGCCATGCCGGTAAAGATCATGCCCGGCAGCAGGATGAATATAACCAGCCCATAGTTCGCCTTCTGCAGGAAGTTGTACTTGGAGCCCTCGCGGCGAAAATCGAACTTCAGGTGCCTGGCGATGTCGGCCCACACGGCAGAAGGCTTCCAATCGCGCCAGCGCGTGACCAGATCGTACCGGAAATGGCCGTTGCGCAAGGCCGCAATCATGAACAGCAGCAGGCCCAGCGAGAAGACCCAGGCGAACAGCACATGCCAGTCACGCGCGGCGGCGAGGCTGTAATAGCTCGGGATCGTCATCCAGCCTGGGAAGCGTGGCACTTCCAGCCAGGCCTGTTCGGGCATGAAGCCCCAGTCGCCCCAGTAGAGGTAACGGTGGGCGTTGGAGATGTTCAGGCCCGACATGAACAGGATGAAGAAGCTCAGCGCATTCACCCAGTGCCACAGTCGCGTGCTGAGCGCATGGCGTTTTTTCCGGGTCGTGCCGCGTTCGGCCATGGTCACTTCTCCTCCCGCGCCAGATACAGCACATCGCGCGGCTGTGACAGCAGGTGTTGGCCGGAATCGACGAACAGCGCCTGGCCGCTGGCGAGCGGGGCCGTGGCCAGGAACAGCGCGGCATCGGCCACTTCTGCTGCGGCAGTGCGGCGGCCCAGCAGGTTGAGGCGGTGGGATTGTTCGGCCTCTGCCGGGGTCTGGTCGTGGCTCGGCAGGATCGCGCCGGGGGCGAGGCGATAGACCCGGTCAGTCGCGGCGCAGGACATGGCCAGCATCTGCGCCGCAGCATCGACGGCGAACTTGCTCATCGTGTAGCTGAAGAAATCGGGGTTGGGGTTGGCCAGCTTCTGGTCGGTCAACTGGATCACCCGCCGACCTCCGTGCAAACGGGCGCGGGCGAAAAAGGCCTGGGCCATGGCCGCCGGAACCAGCGCGTTGACCTGCCAGGCGCGCGAAGCTACTGCCGGGTCGAGCGCGTTGGCGGCGTCTTCCTCGAACAGCGAGGCATTGGCGACCATCACCCGCCAGTCTTCCAGCCGAGCGGCGAGACCTTCCACCAGATCCTTGGCGGCGGAAGCATCGGCCAGGTCGCACTGCACCACCTCTGCCGAGGGCAACGATGCGGCAAGCGCGCGGGCCTCGTCCACAGAGCGGTGGCAGTGGATCACCACGTGCCAGCCTGCCGCACCGTAACGACGGGCGATTTCGGCGCCGATGCGCCGTGCGGCTCCGGTGACCAGGACGGACTTCAAGGCAGGCTGGGTGACCATCAGGATCGGGTAGTAACCTCATTCGGGCGCCAAGCCAAAGCCGTCGCGGACAATCCGATCGCTGGCCTGCTAGAAAAACGTCCGGAAATTCCGGACAGAGTCATTGTGCACCGGCCCGCGCGGCAATAGGATACGGCAAAAGGGGTGGCCTTGCAGGCAAGCGGGGCCGGTCACGGGAAAGGACAATTGATGAGGTTTTTGGGGGCGTTGGCCGCAAGCGCGGCACTGGCTTTGGTTGCAGGGGCATTGCCCGCAAGTTCCGCGCTGGCGCAGGACGCACCGGCTGCCGCTCCGCCGGCACGGCCGGCGGGTCCGCCGCCTCTGCCCGCCGGGCCATGGGACTATCACACCAGCGCTGGTCCAATGCATGTCGAAGTGATCGCCCGCGGGCTCGACCATCCCTGGAGCCTGGCCTTCACGCCAGATGGCGACATGCTGGTTACCGAGCGCCCCGGCCGCCTGCGCATCATCCGCAACGGCGTGCTCGATCCTACGCCGATTTCCGGTCTGCCGACGATCTTCAACCTCGGCATCGCCGGTCTGACCGACATTGCCCTGCACCCGGATTTCGCCACTAACGGGCTGGTCTATTTCGCCTATTCCGCGAACAACCCGGCCAATTCGGCCGAACAGGCGCTGGTCGTGGCGCGCGCGCGGTGGGACGGCGGTGACAGCGTTACCGACTGGGAGGAGATTTTCGTCGCCTCGCCATGGTATGGCGCCCAGACCCCGGCCGAGCGGTGCTGCGGGCAGGGGCCGGCCTTCGGCAGCTTCGGAGGTCGGATCATGTTCGATCCCGATGGCTACCTGTTTATCACCAGCGGTGATCGCAACTATGGCGAGATGGTGGCCGATACCACCAGCCACTTCGGCAAGATCCTGCGGCTGAACGACGATGGCAGTGTGCCGGCCGGTAATCCCTGGGTGGGCCGCGAGGGCCATGCGCCCGAGGTCTGGTCCACCGGCCACCGCAACCCGCTGGGGCTAACCTACAACACCCTGACCGGCGAGATCTGGGAAAGCGAATTTGGCCCGCGTGGCGGGGACGAAGTCAACCGCATCATGCGCGGCGGCGATTATGGCTGGATGAGCGTGACGCAGGGCTTCCACTATGATGGCACACAGCAGCAGTTTATCCGCAACCGCCCGGGCAAGATCGATCCGGTGCTGGCATTCGGGCCGCCCTCGGTGAATCCGGGCAACCTGACATTCTACGATGGCGACCTGTTCCCCGCCTGGCACGGCGACATGTTCCTCGCCAGCTTCACGCAAGGGTTGCTGCGCTACGACACGGACCAGACCGGCACGCCGGTGGGCGAGCCCGAGCATATGCTGCGCGACCTTGGCCAGCGCTGGCGCGATGTGCGTACCGGGCCGGATGGCGCGATCTACCTGTTGACCGACATGACCGACGGTGCGGTGATGAGGGTTGCGCCGGGGGGCTAGGGCTCAGCCGCGCGCCTCATCAGGCATCACATTGTAGCGCCGCACCTCGTCCTGGCTGAGACAGTACCGGGTGCTGGCGTTGCCCTCGGTCTGCACCGCCTGCTGGCGATACATTACTTCGGTCAGAAGCAGGCGGCTGATGCCCATGCGGATGAGGAAATCGTTGTCCTCGCTCGCCAGCATTGCGCTTGATTGTTCGATCCCGGCGATCAGTTCGGTGGTGGCCGCGGTGCCGTCCATCACGCTTTCGCTGATCACGCTGCGGTCACTGGTGTGGGTGAACATGTGGACCATGAAAATGCCGTCCGGTTCCACCACGCGCCGGTCGCCGCCCATGAACATGAAGTTGCAAGCCGAAAAGCAGGTCCAGCCTGCCGGGATACGGGTCAGCATGCCGGTGTAGGAGCGGATGATCCGGCCCGCCTCGTTACCTGCGCGGGCATCGCCCCCGCGCGAGCGCAGCCACACTTCGCCGACCATTTCGTCGGCCTCGATCGCGGCGCGCAGGCGGGCAGGCAGGGTCGCGTCGATCATGCCATCGGCCACCAATACGCGGTAATCGCCCACATCGCGCGTTGTCAGGCTCATCGCCGTGGTCGGCCCCCAGTCGGGCTGGGCGGGGCAGCTCGGATTGTCGGCATCCATCGGCCCGGCACCCAGCAGCAAAGCCGCAACAGCGGGCAGGGCAAAAATGCGGAAGGCCCGCATCATACGGCGATCGAATAGCGCGCCGATCCGGGGCGACGGCACATGCGCTTGTCGGCGCGGGTCTCCTCGCCCGATACGATGATCACGTCGGATACGGTGATGCATTCGAGCCCATCGGCCGATCCATCGGCCGCGCCAACCACGGTGGACGTGCCCGAAACATCGCTGCGGGTGTTCGATTGCCAGCTGGACGACGTGCCGATCACAGGGGCGCCAAGGCCGTCCTCGCCCGTGCCGCGGGTTGCTTCCAAGGTGGCATCGGCTGCCTGCTGCTGCTCCTCGGGATCTAGCTTGCAGGCGATGGCGGTGGAAAGCTGGTCGGAAAACTCCGCCATCGGAACGAAGGAGGAGACGCCCGCACGGCTGGCCGCGTCACGCGCCGCACCGCCCAGCAGGTTGCCGACAATGCGCGATCCCACGTTGCTCGAACTGCCGCTGGCGCAGCCTTCAACCGTGGCCGCCTGCACCGCGTTGCGGCCGCGCAGCAGCCCGCCAAGCTGCGCCTGGGCGGGCAGCGAGGTTGCCAACAGGGCAAGGGATGCGACAAGCGATCCGGCGAGCGGGAGGGTCATCTGCATAAAACCGGCTTTCGGTTGGCCCGCATCGGCGCGGCGGGCAGGTTTGCAGAATTACTCCATGCCAGACCCAAGCGTCAATCAACAGGCACGTTGCGGCGCAGTTCCTCCAGCCAGACCTCGGCCACAGCGTCGCTCGGCGCGCGCCAGTCGCCGCGCGGTGACAGCGCGCCGCCGCTCGATACCTTTGGGCCGTTGGGGATGGCGCTGCGCTTGTACTGGCTGGTCTGGAAGAAGCGCACAAGGAACGCCTCCAGCCACTTGCGGATGGTGGCAAGGTCATACTGGTTGCGCTGGCTTTCGGGGAAGAACGGTGGCCACTCGCCCGCTTCGAGATCGCGCCAGGCGTGGAGCGCGAGGAAGGCAACTTTGGACGGCGGTAGGCCCCAGCGCATGATGTGGTGGAGGAAGAAGTCATTTAGCTCGTAAGGCCCCACCTTGCTTTCCGTGCTCTGCACTTCGCCATCTTCGCCCACCGGGACCAGTTCGGGGCTGATCTCGGTATCGAGGATCGCCTGGAGCACCGCGTCGGTATCGTGGCTGAACTGTTCGGACCGGATGGCCCAGCGGATGAGGTGCTGGATCAGGGTCTTTGGCACGCCGGAATTGACCGCATAGTGGCTCATATGGTCGCCCACGCCATAGGTGCACCAGCCCAGCGCCAGCTCGGACAAGTCGCCCGTGCCGACAACGAACCCGTTGTTCTGTCCGGCCAGCCGGAAGAGGTAATCGGTGCGCAAGCCCGCCTGGACGTTCTCGAAAGTCAGGTCATAGACCGGATGCCCGTCGGCAAAGGCATGGCCGATATCCTGCAACATCTTGGTGGCGGCGGGGCGGATGTCGATTTCCTGCGCGTGGATGCCGAAGGCTTCCATCAGCTTCCAGGCATTTCCCTTGGTGTGGTCGGTCGTGCCGAAGCCGGGCATGGTATAGCCGCGGATCGTATCGCGCGGCAGGCCCAGCCGGTCGCAGCATTTGGCTGCCACGATCAGCGCATGGGTGGAGTCGAGCCCGCCCGAGATACCGATGACGAGCGATTTCGTGCCCGTCGCTTCGATCCGCCGCATCAGGCCATCGACCTGGATGTTGAACGCCTCGAAGCAGTCCTCGTCCAGCTTGTGTTCGCGGGCGGGCACGAAGGGGAAGCGGGCGATGGCGCGGTGGAGGCCGATGTCGCCGCGTGCGGGGCTGTGCGCCATGGGGACGAACCGCCAGTGGTCGGCCGGGCGGCCAGCCGCCTCGATCGCGTCGTCGAAAGTCTTGTTACGCACCCGGTCGCCGTGGATCGATTGCAGGTCAACGTCGGCAATCGCCAGTTCCGGGTGCAGTGCGAAGCGCTCGCTTTCGGCCAGCAAGCCGCCCAGTTCATAGATGAAGCCCTGTCCGTCCCACGCATGGTCGGTCGTACTTTCGCCGTGCCCCGCGGCGGAATAGGCATAGGCACAGCTGGTGCGGGCAGAATGGCTGCGGGCGAGGAGGTGACGTTCGTCGGACTTGCCGATCACGATGTTGGAGGCAGACAGGTTGGCGCAGACCGTGGCACCCGCCAGTGCGCCTTCGACGGAAGGGGGCAGCGGGGCCCACATGTCCTCGCAGATCTCCACATGCAGGCGGAAATGCTCGATCGCCTCGCTGGCGAAGATCAGGTCGGTGCCGAACGGCGCTTCCAGCTTGCCCACGCGAATGGTCGCGCCCTTCACGTTGCGGCCGTGAGCGTACCAGCGCTTCTCGTAGAATTCGCGGTAGTTGGGCAGGAAGCTCTTGGGCACCACGCCGACAAGCTTGCCCGCCGCGATCACCGCAGCGCAGTTGTAAAGCTGGCCCTGCGCCATCAGCGGTGCGCCGATCACCAGCACGGGGGTGAGGTCAAAGCTGGCCTCGACCACCTCGGCCAAAGCCTCCTCTACCCGGGTCAGGAAGGCGGTCTGCATTACCAGGTCATCCAGCATGTAGGACGACAGGCACAGTTCGGGATAGACCAGCAGGTCCACATGGCATTCGTGCGCCCGCCGCGCTTCGGCGAGGATGGCATCGCGGTTGAAGGCGATATCGGCGGTCCGCACTGCCGGCGTGCTGGTGGCCACGCGCACGAAACCGTGGCTGTGGAGCGCGTGAAAATCGAAACTGTCGGTGGTCATTGTGGGTGAATCCGTGGAGGGGAGGGGCGGTTCCAGCCAATCGCCGGGCTGGCAGATGCCAAGTTGGGCAAGGCGGCGCTGGACCGGAGCGCGCGGCACCTTGCCCTTTACCTCCCAGCCATAGACCGTGCGGCTTGGCCAGGGATCGGGCTGGCCATAGAGCGCGCCGAATTCGTCCGCCGACAGAGGCGGTTGCTGCGCTTCGCGCCATGCCCGAATGAGTTGTCCCGCTTTATGCATCGGCGTCTGGTATCCCCAAAGGATACTTCGATCAAGCCGTCATCGCGCTTGCCCGCTGCCCAGTCTCGCGCCACACCTCGCCTGGGATGCTGAACACCACCACCTTTGCGCCGCTGCGTCACCGGGCCTTTGCCGTGCTGGTGGCGAGCAGCCTGCTGGCGAATGTGGGTAACACCATCCAGTCGGTCGGGGCTTCGTGGCACCTCACCGAACAGGGCCAGCCGGCCGACGTGGTGGCGCTGGTGCAGACCGCCTACAACCTGCCGATCATGCTGCTGGGCCTGCCCGCCGGGGCATGGTCGGACATGGTCGATCGCAAGAAGCTGCTGTTGACCGCCCTCGGCGGGATGCTTGCGGTATCGCTGCTACTTGCCGTTATGGTCGGGCTCGACATGGCGGGGCCGGCGGTGACGATCACGCTGACGGCGCTGCTTGCCTGCGGCGTTGCCTGCATGATCCCGGCCGTGGCGTCCTCGGTCAATTTCGTGGTCCCGCGTACCCAACTGGCGGCGGCGGTCGCGCTCAACATCCTGGGTTTCAATGTGGCGCGCAGTTTCGGACCGGCGCTGGGCGGGGCGGTCACCTCGCTGGGCGGGGCGAGTGCGGCCTTTGCGGTCAATGCGGTGGCCTATCTGCTGGTAATCGCGCTGCTGTGGCGCTGGAGCTTCCCCGTCGAACCCCCGCGCAACAAGGGCAAGGTGGGCAGCGTCATGGCCGAAGGGCTGCGCCATGCCTTCTCCTCGCGCGAGATACGCACGATCATGCTGCGCGGGTTCACCTTTACCACCACCGGTGCCGCAGCCTGGGCGGTCATGCCTCTGTTCGCCAGCGAGGTGCTGGGTAAGGGGTCGTTCGTCTATGGCTTGTTGCTGGCGGGACTGGGCGTGGGCGCAGTGATCGGTGCCGCCAGCGCTACATGGTTCCGCGCGCGCTATTCGGCAGAAGCGATCATTCGTGCTTCGGGCGTGATCTATGGCCTCGGCTGCTTGCTGGTGGCGCTGGTGCCCAGCCTGCCTGCGATCATGCTGCTGCTGGTGCTGGCGGGTTCGGGCTGGGTTCAGGCGCTGTCAGGCTTTGCCGTTTCGGGCCAGTTGTGGGCACCGCAGGCACTGGCGGGCAGGGTTGCCTCGCTGGTCAGCAGCGTGACCTTCGGCGGCATCGCGGTGGGCAGCTGGGCCTGGGGCCACTTTGCCGATGCACAGGGCATCACCACGGCACTGCTGGCATCGGGCGCGGCGATGGTGGTGCTGCCGCTTATCGGCCTTGTCCTCAGGATGCCGGCGCACGAGGCGCCGCAGCAGGGCTAGGCCGCTGCGCGATCCCCGCCGATCGGCAGCCGCGCCTTCACCGTCGCATTGGACAGGTCGAGGCCATAGAGCTTGGCCGCATTGCCACCGGTAATGCCGCGCACCTGCTCTACCGGCATGTGACCCATGTGTTCGGCGATCTTGGCCACTGAATCGGGCCAGATGGAATCGGGGTGTGGATAGTCGCTCGCCCACAGGAGGTTTTCCGGCCCCCAGAAACCAGTCAGTGCCATGGTAGTGGGGCTTTGCTGGAACGTGCCGTAGATCTGCCGCTTGAATAGTTCGCTTGGGCGCATCTTGTGCGGGATGCCGCCTTTGTCATCCCAGTAGTCGGCGCATTCGTGCAGCCGGAAGTGGCGGTAGTCGAGCTCCTCAACCACCCACGGAACCCAGCCCGCGCCGCATTCGGCGATCACCAGCTTCAGCCCAGGGTGCCGTTCAAGAATGCCCCAGGCGAACAGGTCCACGAAGGGATCGAGGAACTGTTCGATGAACATCTTGGCGTGAAGGAAGGTCGCACCGGGCGAGCCTTTGTACTTGTCGAACGCCTTGGACACGCCGGGGAACACGGTGACGTGGAAGGATAGCACGATGCCGCTTTCTTCCAGCAGGCTCCACAAGGGTTCCCACCGCTTGTCTTCCAGCCGGGGTTCACAGACGGCGATCTGCAGGTTGGCCTGGCGGCACTTGCCCAGCATCGCCAGCCGCTGCAATTCAGCCAGGGCATATTCGGGATGCGGCGGCAGCATGGCCACGCCGATAAGCCGGTCGGGCGCGGCGGAGCAGAAATCCTCATACAGCCAGTCGTTGTAAGCGGCGTAGCAGGCCTGCATGAAGGCCTCGTCGGTCGTCCGGATCGAGGTGACGGGGCCGAACACCACATGGGCCCAGACGCTGTCGCGGTCCATGTCGGCCAGCCGCAACTGAGGGTTGCCCGCGCGCAGTTCAGTCACATCCTCGATCCCGCCGCGATCATATGCGGTGTGGATCGGCTTGGGGCCGGAAAAGCCCATCGGGCGGCCGGACCAGAAGCCCCAGCTCTGCCCGTCGGCCATCCACAGGGCGGGCCCCTTGTCCTGTTCCACCACCTGCGGGACACGGTCGCCCCACGACGAGGCCATGCGGCTGGTCCACACATTTGCCGGCAACATGTTGAGGTCGAGGTGGTCATCACAGGAAACCAGCGCGGTTTCGATCATCGGGCGCTCCGCAGGATAGCTATTTGACTTTGTCCGTAGCGCAGGAATTCGGCAATTACCATGCCTCCCAAGGTCCACTGTCATGACAATGCCGCCCTTCCGATGGGGAAGGACGGCATCATTGTGGTTCCCGTGAAGGGGAGCGGGAACCGGAAGGTTTAGCGGCAGCGCGCCCCGCCACGGTCGATCTCGCGGCCCAGGACACCGCCAAGGGCAGCGCCGAGCAGCGTGCCGACGGTGCGGTCGCCGCGGGTGTCGATCGTGCGGCCCACCAGTGCGCCACCGGCGGCACCGATGATCAGGCCCGTGGTGCCGTTATCACGCTGGCAGTAGTAGCGGCCGTCATTGCCCTGCCACACTCGGTCGTTGCGGCTGACACGGCGTGGTTCGACATAGCGGCCGCGATCATCATAGCGGCGGCTTTCGTAACGCCGACTGTCGCGGCGGTCGTCGCCGCGATCATAATTCCGGTCGTTGTCGCGATAGCCGTGGGCAGGAGCCCAGCGGGGCGGATCGGCGGCGGCCGGTGCGGCGGGAATGGCCAGCATGGCGGCGGCGAAAACCAGGATGCTCTTGCGCATGATACCTACCTCTTGTTGCGTCTTGCTATGAGTGGATAATCGGCACATTCATTCATCGATCCCCAACGCCAGATGAACGGCTCGTTGGGATCGGTAATGTGGGACGAAATGTTTTCCAGCAGCGATGAGGCGAAGAAAATCGCTTAGCGGGGCCCGAGCTTTTCCAGCAACTGCCCGCGGAGCTTGTCCGCCAGCGGGGCAAGCGTAGTCACTTCACGCAGCAGCTCGGCATCGGGCGGGGTCGATGTTCCCCAGATTGCTTCGAATACCCGCGCCATCGGCCAGCCAGGCAGGCCGCGTTCGATCAGAGCCAGTTCGTCGCCCGCCTGCGCCTCGCCCGGTTCGAGCACGCGGTAGAACCAGCCGCAGCGGCCCGTGCGCATGATGGTCTTGACCATGCCCTTGGCGCCGAAGCGGTGTTCGATCTTCCAGCACGGCTGGCGCGGCTGGCAGGCTTCGAGCAGCGCCGTACCCAGGTGAAAGCGGTCGCCGAGCAGGACTTGATCTTCTGTCAGGCCCCTGGTGGCGAGGTTGCTGCCGAAGCTGCCGGGTTCCTGCAGTAGGATCTCGTCCTCCAGCTTGTCGCGCCAGAAGTAGTGATGATCGAGTGGGTAGTGGTGCACCGCCATGTCCGGCCCTCCGTGATGGTGGCGGTCGGCCTGCATATCGCCCGCAATGCCCGAGCCGGTAATCGCAACCTTGCCAGTGAGCGCCTGTTTGGCGATGGCGCTCTGTTCCGTTCCGCGGAACGGGACCGACTGTGCGGCGCAGATGGCGAGAACTGTGGTCATGCGGGGCCTTTCTGCACGGTAATGGCAATCCAGTCGCGCATGACCTTGTCCATACCGCTGTCGCGATAGTCCAGTACCTCTACGAGCGACCAGTCGTGCGCGGCGTAGAGCGCCATCAGGTCATCGCGTGGCGGGAAATTGTATAGCCGACCCAGCGCATCGCGGGCGTCGCCCTGGCCCAGTTTGTAGTTGGCGAAGAACCATCCGCCCGGCCTAAGCGCCCGGAATATCCGCGCCAGCACGTGGGCCAACCCCTCGATGGGCTGGTGGTGGAGCGAAGCGTGGGCCCAGACCGCGTCGTAGCCAGCCTCGGCATCAAGCTGGCCGAATTCCATCTGCCGGGCGGGGCGACCGAGCTTCTCCGCTGCCAGCTCGGCCATGCTGGCGGTTCCGTCGGTAGCATCGACGACAAAGCCGTGCGCCTCCATCCGCGCCGCATCGCGTCCGTCGCCGCACCCCAGTTCGAGGATGTGGGCACCCGGGTCGAGGCGGGCACAAAAGGGGTCGAGAAACTTCGAGTGCGGGTAAGGGAATGCCTCCGCCCATTTACGGGCGTGCTGCTGGTAGAAATCGCGGGTCGCCGGGTCCATCGGGCCAGACTAGGATAGCGGGATGGAAAAGGCGATGATTCATGAAGCTCGATCTGGTTGACGTTTTCGGTACCGGCCCGCTCAGCGGCAATCCGCTGGCTGTAGTGGGGGGTGGCGAGGAACTGGACACCCCGCAGATGTTGCGCTTGACCCAGTGGCTCGGCTTTTCCGAAACCACCTTCCTCTTGCCGCCGACCGATCCTGCGGCGGATTACCGGGTGCGGATATTCTATCCGGCGGGCGAACTGCCCTTTGCCGGGCATCCCACGCTGGGTTCAGCCTTTGCCTGGGCAGCGGCAGGGGGCAGGCCTCGCCGGTCCGGCGTGGTCGTGCAGCAATGCGAGGCAGGTCTGATCGAAGTGCGGCTGTCAGGCGACATGCTGTCCTTCGCCGCGCCACCCTTCACCCGCTATGGCCCGCTGAGCGAGGACGAGGCAGCCGAAGCGGCGCGCATCGCAGGGGTCGATCCGGCGGCGATTGTCGAAGCGGTGCATGTCGCGAACGGGCCGAAATGGCAGCTGCTGCGCCTGGCCTCTGCCGCCGAAGTGCTCGCCGCCAGCCCTGCGGCGCGCGCGCCAATCGGCACCGATGTGGGCCTTGCCGGACCGTGTGATCCGGGCAGCGCAGCCGATTGGGAGCTGCGCGCCTTTTTCGCTAACCAGCAAGGCGTCTTGGTGGAGGATCCGGTGACCGGCAGCTTCAACGCCGGCGTTGCCATGCACCTGTTCGCCAGCGGATTGGCGCGGGGAAGCTATGTGGCGGGTCAGGGTCAGGCGACCGGAGCCGATGGCCGGGTGATGTGCGAGCAGGACGAAAGCGGGCAGGTGTGGATCGGCGGGCGATGCGCGATGGTGGCGCGGGATGGCGAACTGCCCAATTTATAGCGCAACCCCGTTCGCCGGTGTCTCGACTTCGCTCGACACGAACGGAACTGGTGCGGGCCTAGGCCTCCAGCGCGGCCTGCTTTTCCTCGGCCAGCCGGTCAAGCTCGGCGCGGCTTTTCTTTTCGGCGCTGGTTTTCAACTGCCCGCAGGCGGCATCGATATCGCGGCCGCGCGGGGTGCGGACGGGGGCCGAAATGCCGCCCTCGAACACGATATTGGAGAACCGCCTGATCCGTTCCGGCGTCGAGCATTCATAGGTCGCGCCGGGCCACGGGTTGAACGGGATCAGGTTGACCTTGGCGGGCAGGTCATAGTGCCGCAGCAGCCGCACCAGTTCGCGCGCATCCTCGTCGCTGTCGTTCTTGTCCTTCAGCATCACGTATTCGAACGTGATGCGGCGGGCATTGCTGGCGCCGGGATAGTCGGCGCAGGCCTGGAGTAATTGCTCGATGCCGTACTTGCGGTTGATCGGGACGATCTCGTCGCGCACGTCCTTGGTCACCGCGTGGAGGCTGACGGCCAGGTTGACCCCGATCTCCTCGCCACAGCGGGCCATCATCGGCACCACGCCGCTGGTGGAGAGCGTAATGCGGCGCTTCGACAGGGCCAGGCCATCGCCGTCCATCACCAGTTGCAGCGCATCGCGCACGTTGTCGAAATTATACAGCGGCTCGCCCATGCCCATCATCACGATGTTGGTCAGCAGGCGGCCGTCAGAGGTATATTCGGAAGCCTCTTCGGCCTCATCGTCGGGAACGATGAAGTCCATGCGGCCCTTGGGCCATTCGCCCAGCGCGTCGCGCGCCAGCATGACCTGGCCGACAATCTCGCCTGGGGTGAGGTTGCGCACCAGACGCATGGTCCCGGTGTGGCAGAACCGGCAGTTGAGCGTGCAGCCGACCTGGCTGGAGACGCACAGGGTTCCGCGGTCGGCATCGGGGATGAAGACCATCTCGAAATCGTGGCCGTCGGCCGTGCGCAGCAGCCATTTGCGGGTGCCGTCGGTACTGTGCTGCGCCTCGATTATCTCTGGACGGCCGATGACAAAGCGCTGTTCCAGCCACGGGCGCATGGTCTTGGCAATGTCGGTCATCGCCTCGAAGTCGGTCACGCCGCGATGGTACAGCCAATGGAACAACTGTTTGGCGCGCAGCTTCGCAGCCTTGGCATCGAGCCCGGCCTCGGCCAGCAGTTCGGCGATGCGCTTTTTCGGCAGGCCCATCAGGTCCACGCGGCCATCGGCGCGCGGCGTGATGTCACGCGCCACGGGAACCGGATCAATCTGGCCCGGGATCGGCATGAGCTGGGTGTCTGGCATGATTGGCGGGCATATAGTGCACCATGAGCAATTTAGCCAGTGCGCGTGCGCGAACGGGGGTCATCGACCAAGGTTCCGCAACTTGTCGCACTGCAGCTTCGGTTCATCGATCACTATGTGACTAAAAAATCACATGTTTCTTGTTGTGTGAGGTTCATGAAACTCCCCGCCCCGCCACACATTCCCGCTGTCCCGGCACGAACATTTCGTCGGGATTGAGAGAATGGAGATTACCAATGAAAAAGGGTTTTGCACTCGTCCTGGCCGCCGGTTCGGTGGTGGGGCTGGCTACACCGGCCCTGGCGCAGGACGCCACCTTCACCGGCCCCCGGGCGGAAGTGCTGGTCGGATATGACCACCTGCGTCCCGGCAGCAGCGAAGATTTCGACAACGATGACGACTTCAACCGTTCGATCGACGATGTGGCTTACGGCGTCGGCGCCGGCTTCGATTTCGGCATGGGCGGGCTGGTACTCGGCGTGGAAGGGGAATGGATGATGTCCAATGCTTCGACCCAGTTCGAGACCACGTCCTTCACGACCTTCGGCGTTTCCAACTTCGAAGTGGGCCGCGATCTCTATGCCGGTGCCCGCGCCGGTTTCGCGGTGACACCAAGCACGCTGCTCTATGCCAAGGGCGGATATACCAACACCCGCCTCAACATCCTCGCGAGCGATAATGCCACCGACACCCGCACCAAGGCCAAGCTTGACGGGTGGCGCGCTGGTGCTGGTGTCGAGCAGATGCTCAACGACAACGTCTATGCCAAGGTCGAGTATCGCTATTCGAACTACCAGCGCGGCGAATTCGAAGCGCCGAGCGGCCTCGAAAGCGACCGCTTCGATGTCGACCTTGACCGTCACCAGGTGATGGTAGGCTTCGGTGCTCGGTTCTAACTTACCGTAAAGCGTAAAAAAAGCGGGCAGGCCGGGGAGCGATCTCCGGCCTGTTCTCTTAGAGGGGGTCAGGGATTACGCGCGCAGCCCACGGTCGCAGCATCCATGGCCGTAGCCGCGCCATCAAGGCTGTAGCGATCGGTGAACAGCCGCCCCTGGCTATCCCGCCCGCTGACCTGCATGGAACTGGCGGCGCGCATTGCCGCCACGATCTGTGCGTCGGACTGCCGGTCTGCGGCAAAGGCGTTCCTGCCTGATCCGGCCAGGTCGAAACGCTGACCGCCAATCGCCAGGCGGGCCGTGGTGCCCGCTTGCAGGTCGCGCGACAGGCGAAAGTGCAACTGGCCGCGCACTTGCAGTCGCGGCCATGTACCCACGCTGGCCGAGGCTGCGGCACTCCCGTCAGACGCCGAGGCTTCAGTCGCCGCGATGGCATAGCAGCGCGGTACGTCCACATCCCTGAATGCCCCCCATTGCCCGAATACGCCCAGGCTGTCGCGGGCCATGGCTGGCGCGGCGATCAGGGCGAGGGGCAGCAGGAGGGCAAGGCGGCGCATCTTCCCCGCGTTATCGCATGGAGAACGCGGCGTAAAATCGTATCGGCAAATTTCGGTTTTTCTGGCTCTGCCAACAGCTTCATGGCACCATCGTTAGAACGGAGGGGCACCGAGAGACTTGGCCCCGGGGGAAAGCGCAGACGCGTTCAAGATGGATCTGCTGGCTGATCATAACCTGCCGTTTGCCATCGCGCTGGGCGCGATGCTCTTGTTGTCGCTGATCCAGATCATCGGCGTGAGCGACCTGTTCAGCGCCGACGTAGATGCGGACATCGATGCCGGTGCTTCGTTCGATGGCTCCACTTCGCTGATGGGTGGCATCACCACGCTGCTCGGCATTGGGCGGGTGCCGTTCCTCGTGTGGCTGATGGTTTTCCTGTTCCTGTTCGCCGCGATCGGCCTTGGCATCCAGGAACTCGCCGAGAACCTGACAGGCGGGCCGCTCTATAACTGGCTCGCGGCGCTGTTTTCCGCCGGAGCAACCTTGCCGACCACTGCCGTGCTGGTGCGCCCGCTGGGCAGGATAATGCCGCAGGACGAAACCGATGCGGTCCATGTGGAAACGCTGGTCGGCCGCCGAGCAGTGATCACCATCGGCCGCGCCGCCAGCGGCTCGCCAGCCCGCGCCAGGGTGCTCGATTTTCACGGCACGACCCATCACGTGATGGTTGAGCCGCACGAGGCGGGCAGCGAAATCCACGAGGGCGAGGAAGTGCTCCTCGTCCGCCGCGAGGGGGCGGTTTTCTTCGGCATGCCACTGGCCGAACGGCGCCTCTCACCGCTCGACTGAACCGTTTTTAGCCACTTAATTGCTTCGAGGAACGACCATGGACGACCTGCTGCCATCCACAATTATCCTTCCTGCCGTTGCAGTTATCGCCTTCTTTGCCGTACTGATCTTCCTCGCCAAACTCTACCGCCGCGCGTCCAAGGAAATCGCCTTTGTCCGCACCGGCGTGGGCGGCGAGAAAGTGGTGATGAACGGCGGCGCGCTGGTGCTGCCGGTGTTCCACGAGACCATGCCGGTCAACATGAACACGCTCGTCCTGCCGGTGGTGCGTCGCGATAGCGAGGCGCTGATTACGCTCGACCGCTTGCGGATCGATGTGAAGGCCGAATTCTACGTCCGCGTCCGCCCCGATGCCAGTGCCATCGCCATGGCCGCACAGACGCTGGGCCAGCGCACGATGCAGCCCGAACTGCTCAAGGATCTGGTTGAAGGCAAGTTCGTCGATGCCCTGCGCTCGGTTGCAGCGGGCATGACCATGAACGAGTTGCACGAACAGCGCGCCGATTTCGTGCAGAAGGTGCAGCAGGTTTCGTCGAACGACCTGGCCATGAACGGGCTGGAGCTGGAATCGGTCTCGCTGACCGGGCTGGACCAGACTTCCATAGAGCACTTCAATGCCAACAACGCTTTCGACGCCGAGGGCCTGACCAAGCTGACCGAGCAGATCGAAGCGCGCAAGAAGCTGCGCAACGATATCGAGCAGGATACCCGCGTCCAGATCGAGACCAAGAACCTCGAAGCCAGCCAGCGCAGTTTCGAGATCAGCCGTGACCAGGAATTTGCCCGGCTGGAGCAGGAACGCGAAGTCGAGATGCGCCGCGCCAAGCAGGGAGCCGAAGTCGCGCGCGAACAGGCAGAGCGCAGCCGCGAAGCACAGGTAGCGCAGATCGATGCCAAGAAGCTGGTCGATTCGCAGCAGATCGAAGCTGACCGGCTGGTCGAGGAGGCGCGGATTGCCCAGGTCCAGGCGCTCGAGATCGCCCGGCAGGAACAGCAGATCGCGGTGCAGAACAAGAGCCGCGAGGAAAGCCAGGCCAAGGCCGAGGCAGATGCCGCGCGCGCTCTGGCCGTGGCGGCGGAGGAACAGGTTTCGACCAGTCGCCAGACCGAGATCGCCGAGCGTGACAAGCGGATCGAACTGATCGAGGCAGCCAAGGTTGCCGAGCGCGATGCCATCGCCATCAAGGTCCAGGCCGAGGCCGAGAAGGACGCCGCCACCAACCGCGCTGCCGCGGTCAAGTTGGAAGCCCAGGGCGAGGCCGACGCCGAGAAGCTGCGCGCCGATGCGGCTCGCGTCCGATTCGAAGTGGAAGCCGCGGGCCAGCGGGCGATCAACGAGGCGGCCAATATCCTCTCGTCCAACCAGATCAGCCTGCAGACCAAGATGGCCCTGCTCAAGGTCCTGCCCGAAATGATCCGCGAAAGCGCCAAGCCGATGGAGGCGATCGATTCTATCAAGATCGTCCAGGTCGATGGCCTGACCCAGCGTACGGGCGGCGCGGGCGGTTCGGCGAGCGCGGGCGGCGGATCGGGCAATGCCTCGACCGGCAATCTTGCCAACGATGCAGTCAGCGCGGCGCTGGCCTATCGCGCCCAGGCGCCGGTACTGGACGGGCTGATGAAGGAACTGGGGCTGGATGGCTCCTCTCTGGGCGGGCTGGCCGCAGGCGGTGCTACCGCTGCCCAGCCGATGGCTGCCGAAACTGCCGAGCCGGATGAAGAGCCCAAGTCGAAGGCGAAAGCGGACAAGCCCGCGCCCACACCTGACGCGACAGAGGGTGAGGCGGAGTAGCCGCGCCCAGCTAGTCTGCGTCCGCTAGGCTTCGTAAAGGTCCAGCCAGGCCATCACGTCTGTTTCGGTTGCCAGGAACAGGCCTTGCTGCACCTCTTCGGGCTGCTGGGCGGCAATCCGCATGGCACCGGCTAGCGGGCCATAGAACAGCGTTTCGGGCGCGCCGCCTTCGGCATCCCGGTCGAGGTGGTAGAGGCGGACAGTCGCCCCGCTGGAGGTGCCGCGCATCAGTCCGGCTCCCGCCTGACACCATCGAGCAGGGCGGCGGCGCGGGCCTCGTCGGCCTTTCGCGCGGCCTTTGTTGCCTTGCTCTCGCCATGGACGGCGCGGTTGGCCTGTGCTTCCCGCTCTTTCGCATTTCGTGCCCGATCCTTGCGGGCCATGCGCAGGTTGACGATCTCGGCCATCAGTCTGCACCCGCAGGATAGGCAATCGCCAGCACTTCCCACTCGGCGCTTCCACCCGGCAGGTGCACCGTGCGCAAGTCCCCCACCGTCGCACCACGCAAGGCCCGCGCGATGGGCGCACTCCAGCCGATCCGTCCTGCCGAGGCATCCTGCTCGTCATCGCCCACCAGCATTACCTGCCGCTCATTGTCATCTTCATCCACCATGGTCACCGTCGCGCCGAACCACACGCGGGTGTGGTCGGGCTGGGCGGCGGGATCGATCACCTTGGCGGCCTTCATCCGGCGGGCAAGGTGGGCCAGCTCACGGTCGATCTCGCGCATGCGCTTGCGCCCGTAAAGATAGTCGCCGTTCTCCGACCGGTCGCCATTGCCGGCCGCCCAGCTGACGATCTCGACGATCGCCGGACGATCGGTACCGAGCAACTGGTCGTAGCGCGCCTTCAGCGCTGCAAGACCGGCAGGCGTGATTGGATTGGTCGCAACCTGTGCCACGGATTTTAGCGCAGGAAGTCGCTGATCTGGCGGCTGCGGCCCCCGGCTTCCGACGGATAGAGGTGTTCGTAGACCACGGCGTTTTCCAGCACGCGGTGCACATAGGTGCGGGTTTCGGCAAAACCGATCCGCTCGACCCATTCGACCCAGCTGATCGCACCGGTGCGCGGGTCGCCATTCTCCCGCAGCCAGCGGTTCACGTTGCCTGGCCCGGCATTGTATGCGGCCACGGCCAGCGGATAGGAGCCGTTGTAGGTCCGCAGCAGCCGCTCGATATGGTTCGAGCCGAGCTGCATCGAGTAGGTCGGGTCATCGATCAGGCGGCTGGCTGAATAGGACATGTTGGCGCGGCGCGACTCTTCCTGCGCGGTAGCAGGCATGAACTGCATCAGCCCGCGCGCTCCGGCATGGCTGATGGCGTTTTCGGCGAACTGGCTTTCCTGCCGGGCGACGGCGTGGATCATCGTCCAGTTGGTGCCGCGAGGGGTTTGCAGCCGGGGAAAGCCGATCATGGTGAAGCCGTTGTGCCCGTCGGCCATGGCGGCTTCGGCCAGGTTCACCGCCAGATCGCGGCGGCCGATATCGCGCGCCAGCTCGGCCACCAGCACGTGCTCCGCCGCTGTCGTAGCCTGGTCGGCGATGGCGCGGTAGAAGCGGATGCCGACGCTCCACGGAGCGTCGCGAGCGACTTCCGACACGGCACGGGTGATGGGCTGGCCGCGAAAGGCCGTGCGCTGTTCTTCTGTCGGCTGCTCCTGCGGCGCGAAGGATGCCAGTGCCGGCAGCGGACGGCCAAGCGCTTCGAGCGCAAGCTGGCCGTAGAAGCGGTCGGCATATTGCGCAGTCATTTCGTAATAGCGGTTGGCTTCGGCCGTGTTGCCCGCGCTGGCAGCAGCGAGCGCCGCCCAGTAGAAGCCCTTCGAGCGGGTCTGCGGCGTGCGGGCGGCTGCGCCATAGCGATAGAACAGCGGCGCGGCTGAGGCGGCATCACCGCGATCCCACAAGGCGCGCGTGCCGCCCAGCCACATCAGCGAGGTATAGTCGTCGCGCAACTTGAATTCGCGCGCCGAGATATCCTCGCCCGGCGCAAAGGCGTCATCCACGCTGGTGGCAATCAATTGCGCCCCGCGCGCGTCAGTCGTGCGGGCGACGGCGAGCAATTCCTCAACCCAGGCCGTGGCATCCAGCGGCAAGGAAGCCAGCGGAGCGCGGCGGGTGTGCAGTGCAACGGCCTCTGCCGCGCGGCCCTTCTGGCGAAGTTCGCGGCTGCGGTTGTAGAGATAGCCCGGGTCGCTCAGCGCGGCAGGATTGCTCGTCGCGCCGTCACCGCCCTGGATGATGCGCAGCCGCGCCTCGAACACCGGGCGACGAGCGACCGAAGTGCGGGTAAGGTGACGAGCGGCGGCCGCGGCATCGCGCTGCCATAGCAGGGCATCCATCCGCCTGTCGTGATCGTCCAGGGTAAAGGTGTGGCCGAAGGTGGTGGCGATGGTGGCCTCGGCAACTTCGCTCATCTCGCCGCCGCGCCATGCTTCGAGAGCAAGGGCAGCCGCGCGTTGCGGATCGCGTCCCTGCAGCGCAAGGGTGTAGTGGGCGCGGGCGAAATTGGTCACCGGTTCGTAGCGGTCGAAAAACTGCAGCAGGGTTTCGTTGGGCACGAATTCGCGCCGCAACCGCTGTTCTGCGCGGGAACGCAGTGCGGTCTCGTCCGGGAAGCCGGGGTTGCCAAGGAGGAAGCTGGCATAGCGATCGAACGGCAATTGCGCGCTGCGATCGTCATACAACTGTTGCCAGCGGGTGATCTCGCGCGCCATCGGCCCAGGCCCTTCGGCCACCAGGCTGGCGCGCGCGCTGTCCCAGCCGCCCGCCTCCTGCGCGGCAACGGGGAGGGGGAGGACAACAGCGAAAGCGATGAGTGCAGCACGAACCATGCTGGACATAGTGGCGGGCGCATCATTATCAGGCGCTGAACGCGAAGGTCGTGTGGTCATGGCTTCGAGAATCCCGTGTTTGGCGGGACATTGCAAGAGGAATAAGAATGTTTTCTGGCTCGATTCCGGCTCTGGCGACGCCCTTCCGCGACGGGGCGTTCGACGAGGAAGCATTCCGTCGGTTCGTCGATTGGCAGATCGACAACGGCTCGTCCGGCCTCGTACCCTGCGGGACTACCGGCGAAAGCGCCACGATCGACAATGATGAGCATCACAAGATTATCGCAGCCTGTGCTGAGCAGGCTGCGGGCCGCATTCCGGTGATCGCCGGCGCGGGCAGTAACGACACCCAGACCGCACTGTGGCACATCAAGGAAGCGCAGGTTGCAGGGGCCGATGCCGTGCTGCTGGTGGCGCCTTACTATAACCGGCCAAGCCAGGCCGGGCTGCTGGCGCATTACAGCTACCTGGCAGAACGCAGCGAACTGCCGATCATGCTGTATAATGTGCCTGGCCGCACGGTGACTGACCTGCTGCCCGATACGGTTATCGAACTGCATCGCCGCTTTCCGGACAAGATCGTGTCGATCAAGGACGCCAGCGGCGACCTGTCGCGGGTGGTTACCCACCGGATCGGCGCGGGTCCCCATTTCAACCAGATTAGCGGTGACGATCCACTGGCGCTGGCAGGCTATGTGCTTGGCCAGCGCGGCTGCATATCGGTGACCGCCAATGTCGCGCCCAAGTTGTGCGCCGAGTTCCACGATGCTGCGCTGGCGGGCAATTACGCACTGGCGCGCGAATTGAACGAAGCGCTCTATCCCTTGCACAAGGCGATGTTCGCAGATGCCAGTCCGGCCCCGGCCAAATATGGCCTGAGCCGGTTGCACGACTGGTTTAGCCCGGAAGTACGCCTGCCGCTTGTCGAATGCTCCGATGCCGCCAAGGCGGCGGTCGATGCTGCGCTGGAGGGACTGGGCCTAGTGTGACACCGGGCGACAATGGCATCCGGCCGGGCAAAGGGAATTGACGCCACGGCTAGAGGTGTTTGCTTTTGCCCTGCCAGACACTACATGGGCTGCCACCATGGCACGCCCCAAACCTCCCGTTTTCGACAAGCAGAAGATCGTCGCGGAAAATCGCCGCGCGCGGTTCGACTATGCGATCGAGGACGTGTTCGAGGCGGGGCTGGCGCTGACCGGCACAGAGGTGAAGAGCCTGCGGTTCGGCGAAGGATCTATTTCCGAAAGCTACGCCGAGGTGCGCAATGACGGGCAGGTGTGGCTGGTGAACGCCAATATCCCCGAATACAGCCACGGCAACCGCCTGAATCACGAACCCAAGCGCCCGCGCAAGCTGCTGCTCAACGAGCGCGAGATCCAGAAGCTGTTCGGCGCAGTGGAGCGCAAGGGCATGACGCTGGTTCCGCTGTCGGTCTATTTCAACGGGCGCGGTCGGGCCAAAGTCGAACTCGCTCTGGCCAAGGGTCGTCAGGCGCACGACAAACGCCAGCACCTGAAGGAACAGGACTGGAAGCGCGACAAGGCGCGGATCATGCGTGACAAGAGCGCAGGAGACTAGGAAACCTAAGTGGTTGGTCCGACCGTCGCCGTTAAGCTGCTGTTCGTCGAATGTAGGTTATCGGCTCCTTTCCAGTGGCCCGCAAAGGTGTATGTGACCCGGTAATATGGCAGCAAGCGGCATCATGACCTGGCTGAGAGCGCGGTGGCCGCGCATGCCGCGGCGCGAAGACATGGTGCGCAACAAGTATCTTGCCCCCATTGCGCACCGCTTTGGCCGGTCGGAATTGTGGCGATTTACCCGCCGTTCCGTGCCGCGCGGGGTAGCCCTGGGCCTGTTTGCCGGCTTTATCATCCCTGTAGGGCAGATATTTCTCGCCGCTTTCCTCGCCCTGCCGACTCGCGCCAATGTGCCGGTGGCCGCACTGGTCACGTTCCTGACCAACCCCTTCACCCTGCCGTTCTGGCTGTGGGTGGCCAACGAGGTGGGCAGCTTCGTGCTCAAGATCGATTCGATCACCACTGGCGCCGCCAACGCCGAATTGGCGAGCGGGCGGTGGTCCGATTTCGGCTGGTTCCAGATGCTTGAGGGCGTGGGAGTGACGGCATTCGGGTTCGTCGTGCTGTCCATCCTTAGCGCCTCGATCGGCTATGTCGTGTCGGGCTTCCTGTGGCGCTTTGTGGTGGCACGTAAATGGACCAGGCGACCCGCGCGCCGGAAGGTGGTAAGCCCCGCCGAATGACGGTTCGGCTGTTGAGGGATTCTTGTTTGTGAGCGCGAGGAAAGCGCCGGATTCGCGCGGCCTGCAGTCGACCGGGCTGATGGACGGGCTGGCGGTATCCGCAGCGGTCCTTGCCAGTATCGCTCTGATCCAGTTCGCCAGCGGCAGCCTTACCGTAACGCTGGCCTTCGCCGGTGGCCTGACCGTGCTTGGCCTGATCGCCTTTGCCTCGGCCCGGTTTGTTGCGGCCCCTGGCGCTCCACAGGAAGCAGCAGGCCCCGACTGGTCGGTTACGGTTGCCGCGATCGAGCAACCGGGCCAGGCTGTCGCCATCACCGACCGGGCCAACCGGTTGGTCTGCGCCAATGCCGCCTTCGAGCTGTGGTTCGGATCGGGCCACGCCCCGCCGCGCCTGCCGGTCGATGGCACATCGTCCGAGATACTCGCAAAGCTAGCCCGCAGCGCCTGGCGTGACGGCAACAGTGGCGAGGTCATGTCGATCGCTGACGAGGACCATGCATGGACAGCCGAAGCGCAACGGGCCGGGCGGGCCGACGATTACCTGATCTGGCGGTTCAGTCCGATCCTGCGTAGTGAGCCATTGCTGGCGCTCACCCGTCACATAACCGGGCCGTTCGGCCGCATGCTGGGGGCAGCGGGCATTGCCACCGCGCTGGTCGGTCCGGACGGTGCCATCCGCGCCGTCAATTCCGCATTTGCCCGTCGCGCCGGTGGTGACGAAGTGGCGAGCATGGTGGGCCAGGATTTTGCCAGCCTGCTGCAATCGGACGACCGTGACCGGATCTACTTCTCCCGCGAGGGTAAGAAAGGTACGTCGCAGACACTGGTCCACGTCCCCCTGGGAGATCCGGAGGACGCGGCAACAGCGAATGCTCACGAAAACGATGAGCCGGCGCTGATGCTGTTGCTCGATGCCGGGATCGGGCTCGGTGGCCTGGCGACCGAGACACGGGGTCAGACCCCGCAACTGGAAGCCCTGCTGGAAAAGCTCCCGCTCGGCCTAGCAATGACTGACCGCGACGGGCATTTCCTGTTCGCCAACCCCGCCTTCCTGCGCGCCGCCGGAATCGAGGGGAGGCCGCTGCCGCCCTATCCTTCCGACCTGGTGATCGCCCGCGACAAGACTGCCATGTCCGATGCCGTTCGCCGGTTTGGACAAGGCGTGGCCAACAGCGGTGACATCGCCATACGCCTGCGCAGCGAGCCCGAGGAGCCGGTCTCGCTCGGGCTGGCCGGGGTGCGCGGCCTGGGCGAGGCATCGGTGCTGCTCAGCCTCGCCGATACCAGCGAGGAAACGCGGCTACGGCGGCAAGTGGCGCAGGCCACCAAGATGCAGGCGGTAGGGCAGCTTGCGGGCGGCGTGGCGCACGATTTCAATAACGTGCTGACCGCGATCATCGGCTATTGCGACCTGATGCTGCTGCGCCACACGCCGGGCGACAGCGACTATGACGACATCCAACAGATCAAGGCCAACTCCAACCGCGCTGCCAGCCTGACGCGGCAGTTGCTCGCGTTCAGCCGCCAGCAGACCCTGCAGCCCGAAACCCTGCAATTGCCCGATGTGATTTCCGAAGTGTCGCAGCTGCTCAAGCGTCTGATGGGTGCCAAGATCACCTTGCGGGTCCACCATGACCGCAACCTCGGCCCGGTGCGGGCTGATCCGCGCCAGCTGGAGCAGGTGATTATCAACCTGGCGGTCAATGCGCGCGATGCCATCCAGACCAAGGGCGGCGGGGAAAGCGCCACCGGCACCCTGTCTTTCGTGACGCGCCGGGTTGCTGCCACCGACATCAAGCGCATGGGGTCGGAGATCATTCCGGCGGGCGACTATACCGTGCTGGTGGCCGAGGACACCGGCGGCGGCATCGCGCCCGAAGTGATCGGCAAGATCTTCGAGCCATTCTTCACCACCAAGGAGCTGGGCAAGGGCACGGGCCTTGGCCTCTCCACCGTCTATGGCATCGTCAAGCAATCGGGTGGCTTCATCTTCGCCAGCAATGCCCGCTCGCCCGACGGGCATACCAGCGGAGCGCGCTTCACCATCTACCTGCCCGTCCACAATGCCAGCGAGGATGAACTCGCCCGCGCCGAAGCCGAGGAAGAGGCGCGCGACTGGTCGGGCGGGGGCTGTATCCTGCTGGTCGAGGACGAGGACATGGTGCGCGCCGTGGCCGAACGTGCCCTGACCAGGCAAGGCTATGAAGTGGTGACCGCCAGCGACGGGGACGAGGGGCTTGAACTGGTCCGCGCCGGTGGCAAGTTCGACCTTGTCGTCAGCGACGTGGTGATGCCGGCGATGGATGGCCCGGCCATGGCGCGCGAAATCCGCAAGCTGCAACCGCGCCTGCCGATCCTGTTCATGTCGGGCTATGCCGAGGAACAGTTGCGCAACCAGATCGATATCGAGGCGATGCATTTCATGGCCAAGCCCTTCAGCGTGCAACAGATTGCCGACAAGGTGGCGAGTGTGCTGGCGGGCAAGGCGCGGGCAGGGTAGTTACCGCCCGGCGTTCAGCGCGGATACAGGCGCAAGGGTGTGACATTGTCACCTCGGTAACTGTACGATCGTATATGCTCGATCGTAGGGGGTGAAACACGATGAAACTGCACCGCCTGGCTCTTGTCTCGCTGCTTGGCGCCACCGCGCTCGGCTCCGCCGCCGCCCTGGCGCAGCAGGATCCCGCCACCGAAAGCACATCCCAGGGCGACCTGTCGGTCACGATCTACAACAACGGCCAGTCGCTCGTGCAGGACGTGCGCCAGCTCGATATCCGGTCCGGCCGCTCTACCGTGACCTTCCCCGATGTATCGGCCATGATCCGGCCCGAAACCTTGAGCTTCAATGCCGCCAACACTTCGATCGTCGAACAGAACTTCGATTTCGACCTTCTGACCCCGCAAAAGCTGATGGAAAAGGCCGTGGGGCAGGAAGTCACCTTGATCCGCACCAATCCCGCCACCGGTGCCGAAACCATGCAGCGTGCCGAGGTGCTATCCACCTATGGCGGCGTTGTGGTCCGCATCGGTGGCAATATCGAGGTGCTGCGCGACGATGGCCTGCCCGTGCGGGTGATCTTTGACCGCCTGCCGCCCAACCTGCGGGCACGGCCCACGCTGTCGGTCACACTGGAAAGCAGCCGTGGCGGCACGCGCCCGGCCTCGATCCGCTACCTCACGCCCGGCCTCGGCTGGTCGTCGGACTATGTCGCCCTGTACGACGAGACGCGCGGAACCGTGGACATGCAGGGCTGGGTCACGCTGACCAACACCACCGGCACCACGTTCCATGCAGCGAACACGCTGCTGGTCGCGGGCAATGTCAGCGGCGGCCGCTCGCAGCCCCGGCAGGCGCCCCGGCGTGACCTGGTCAGCCCTGGCACCGAAACTGCCGACCGGGAACGGCTGGGCGATTTCTACCTCTATCCCATCGCCGAGCGCACCATGATCGCCAACAACCAGACCAAGCAGGTCAGTTTCCTCGATGTGCAGGGGGTGCCCGCTCGCCGCATCTACAGTCGCCAGATCGGCTGGCTGGCGAGCGATTCCAGCCCGATCAACGCTTCTGCCGCGATCAGCTTTTCCTCCAGCCGCGATGGTGGCCTTGGCGATGCCTTGCCGGCTGGAACAGTGCGGTTCTACCAGCGCGATGCGGCAGGCTCGCCGCAGTTCATCGGCGAGAACGGCATCGGCCATACGCCCATGGGCAGCGTCCTGTCGCTGCGCACCGGCGATGCCTTCGATGTCTTCGTCCAGGCCGAAGTGGAAAGCCGCAACCGCATTACTGCCGCCGAATATGAACGAAGCGCCCGCTACCGCGTGATCGAAAACGGCGAGGTGACCCGCGAGGTCGAGGTGGACCGGGCGGTGGACTATTACCAGACCACGATGCGCTACACCTTCACCAATGCCAAGCCCGAGGCGGTCGAAGTGGAACTGACCCAGGGCGGGCTCGACCAAGGCTGGTGGGCGCGCGATTTTCGGGTGACGTCCGAGGATGTGGCGGGCCAACAGCTCAACGTCGGCAGCCGCCTCTATCGCGTGAACGTGCCCGCCAACGGCACCCGCGTGGTGCGCGTCACTTACCAGACGAAGTACTGAGCGGGGAAGGGCGGGTGTCCACCCGTATCAAACTTGGTGCGCTCGGGCTGGCGCTGGCCACGATTAGCCATTCTCCAGCTCTTGCCCAGCAGCGCCCCGTGGTCGATGCCGCCGAACCCAGCGCGCTCGCCGTCACCGTCTACCGCGCTCCGAACCGTGCTCCCGGCGGCGAGATGGACCGCAACTGGCCGCAAGGCTTCGCCATGATCAGCGAAACACGCCAGGTCACCCTGCCGCCCGGCGAATCGACCATCCGTTTCGAGGGCGTGGCCGAGGGCATGGTTGCCGTTTCCGCCATCGTCACCGGCCTGCCCGGCGGAACGATCGAGAAGAACCGCAATGCCAATCTGCTCAGCCCGGCTGCATTGGTCGATGGCACGCTGGGCAACCGAGTCACAGTCACCCGCACCGATCCCGCGACCGGCGCGGAAACCGCTTCCAGCGCCGTGATCCGCACCCGCGCCGATGGCGGACTGGTGCTCCAGACCGACCAGGGCTTCGAGGCCGTGCGCTGCTCCGGCCTTCCCGAGCGGCTGACTTTCGACCGCGTGCCCGCCGGCCTTTCGTCCGAACCCGTGTTCTCCATCGACACACGCGATTCCACGGGTGGCACCTACACCATCACCCTCACTTATCTTGCCTGGGGGTTCGACTGGCAGGCCAACTACGTCGCCACGCTGCATGAAGGCGGGGACAGCGACGATGTGCGGCTGCGGCTGATGAGTTGGCTGACCGTGCTCAACGACAACAACCAGAGCTTCGAGGACGCCGAACTGATGGCGGTGGCAGGCACACTCAACGTGGTGAGCGATTTCCAGGGCCTAAGCGATCCGCCGGAAGGGCGGCCCTTGCAACTCACCTGCTATCCCTTCGGCAGCACGGCGGCGGGCTCGCCTGAGCCCCATTACGACAAGGGCTATGCATCAGGCGGGATGCTGCCGGCGCCGCCGCCTGCGCCGATGATGATGCGCGCGGCAGCAGAGGCCGATATGGCGCAGGAGATCGTCGTCACAGGCGCGCGGATGATGGCGGAAGAGGAAAACCTCGGCGATCTCAAGCTCTATCGCCTGCCCGAACTGGTCACCGTGTCGGCCAAGGGGCTGAAGCAGGTCGCATTCCTTGATCGCGCTGCGGTTGAGGGGCGGCTCCTTTATCGGACTCAGTGCCAACCCTACAATGAGAGAGACTTTGCCGAGGCCAGCGAGATCCTGTTTGCCACGGTGAACGACGAAGATCACGGACTCGGCGTTGCCCTGCCATCGGGTAACATAGCCTTCTTTGAACCTTCGGCCGCAGGCGAGCTGCTGGTGGCGGAGGAGAACTTACGCGACTATGCCAGTGGACAGGACGTGGAGATTGTCCTGGGCCAAAGCACGCAGGTCATGGCCATGTGCCAGCGCCGGACCAGCCACGATCCGCAGGATACCAAGGGAGCCTGGACGCGCATGCGTTCAACGCTCACCAACGCCAACCAATCGCCGGTTACTGTGCGGCTGCAACTTGGCAGGCCGGGGCAGTGGGCGTTCCGCGGCATTGCCAGGGAATTGAAGGATGGCCAGCGAATCACCGAGGTGACCGTCCCGGCCAATGGAACGCGCGTGGTGGAGTGGGAATTGCGTTCTGCAACAGCGCAATAGCGCGAATTTCAGCCATTCTCCGGCCAAATCCAACAAATCTTCGTTCCCCCCTTGTTCTATCGGAACAAACTGAGTACATAGTGTTCCAGTTGATGAAATGATCGCAACACTTGGAACGTGGGGAGCACCGTGTCATGGCCGCAAGTCTGAAACTGGTAGAGGAATCCAAAGTGGACCGTCAGAAGGCTCTGGACGCGGCATTGGCGCAGATTGATCGCGCATTCGGCAAGGGCTCGGCAATGAAGCTGGGCCAGAAGGAGGCCATGCAGGTGGAAGTAATTTCCACCGGCTCGCTCGGTCTCGATATCGCGCTCGGTGTGGGCGGTCTGCCCAAGGGCCGCGTGATCGAAATTTACGGCCCGGAAAGCTCGGGCAAGACCACGCTGGCGCTGCACGTGCTGGCCGAAGCGCAGAAGGCCGGCGGAACCGTCGCTTTCGTCGATGCCGAACATGCTCTCGACCCGGTCTATGCCAAGGCGCTGGGCGTCAATATCGATGAACTGATCATCTCGCAGCCCGATACCGGCGAACAGGCGCTCGAAATCGTCGATACCCTGGTTCGTTCCAACGCGATCGATGTGCTGGTTGTAGACTCGGTGGCTGCGCTGGTCCCCCGGGCTGAGATCGAGGGCGAGATGGGCGACAGCCACGTCGGCCTGCAGGCGCGCCTGATGAGCCAGAGCCTGCGCAAGCTGACCGGTTCGATCAGCCGCTCCAAGTGCATGGTGATCTTCATCAACCAGCTGCGCATGAAGATCGGCGTGATGTACGGCAATCCGGAAACCACCACCGGCGGTAACGCCCTGAAATTCTACGCCTCGGTCCGCCTCGATATCCGCCGCACCGGCCAGATCAAGGACAGGGACGATATCGTGGGCAACGCCACCCGCGTCAAAGTGGTCAAGAACAAGGTTGCCCCGCCGTTCAAGCAGGTCGAATTCGACATCATGTACGGCGAAGGCATTTCCAAGATCGGCGAAATTCTCGATCTCGGCGTGAAGGCCGGTCTGGTGGAGAAGTCGGGTAGCTGGTTCAGCTACGATAGCATCCGCATCGGCCAGGGCCGCGAGAACGCCAAGCAGTACATGAAGGACAATCCCGAAGTTTGCGACCGGTTGGAAGCTGCCATTCGCAGCCGCACCGACAAGGTTGCCGAGGAGATGATGAAGGGGCCGGACGCGGAGCCCGAAGACTGATCTCCTCAAGAAGTGCCGCGCGCTCCCCAATACCGACCGGGAGCTGGTGCTTGCAAAAACGGAACCGGCGCTTGCCTCCTGGTCGGGGCGGGCGCCGGTTTCATTTTGGACCCTTGGCACTTCTGTTGGACCGGGCATGGCCCACTTGCCCAGCGAAGCGGGCGAACCTATGTCCTTGGCAGAGCCTGAACAGGCCGCACCAGGGGGAACGCAATGGACAAGAGTGAATGGCAGGGCGCGCAGGGCCAGACCTGGGCCAGCGAATGGCGGCGAACTGATCGCAGCTTCACTGCCGTAACCGAAAAGCTCCTCCAGCGCTTGCGCGGACTTGCTTTCTCTCAGGTGCTCGACATCGGCTGCGGGGCGGGCGAAACCTCACTTGCCATTGCCCGGAGCCGTCCCGATGCAAGGGTTGTCGGCGTCGATATCTCGCCCGACCTTGTCGCCACGGCGCGCCAGCGCGGCGAAAGCCTGCCTAACGTCTCCTTCGACCTTGCAGATGCGGCCAGCTATACCCCGCCCGCCGGTTTTGCCCCGCAATTGCTTGTATCGCGTCATGGCGTAATGTTCTTCGACGATCCGCCCGCCGCTTTCGCCAATCTCGCCCGCATCGCCGACAGCGGCGCCCACCTGCTTTTTTCCTGCTTTCGCAGCCCGGCGGAAAATCCGTTCTTCACCGATGTGGCCCGCCTCTTGCCCGAGCCGCCGCCTGCCCCGCCGCCTGGTGCCCCCGGCCCCTTCGCCTTTGCCGACCGTGCCCGCATGGCAGGGATACTGGAGGCCGGGGGTTGGGAAGGCGTGGCGATCGACCCGTTCGATTTTCCGATGGTGGTCGGCGGAGGTGATGATCCGGTGGAAGATGCCGTACGCTATTTCGGCACCATCGGCCCGGCCGCAGTCGCTGCCCGCGCCATGAGCGATGACAGCCGCGCGGCCTTTTTCGACAATCTGCGCCAGCTTGCCCGCAACAATCGCCACGATGGCCTGATCGCGCTGCCTGCCGCTGGGTGGATCGTGACGGCCCGCCGGAAGGACTGAGCGCGTCGCCGCTTAATCCGCTTGTCCCTCGTCCCAGCACCAACTAACTGGCAGCCATGCAATCGACCAATGACATCCGCCGGGCCTTCCTCGACTTTTTCGCGGCCAATGACCACCAGGTGACGCCTTCCGCGCCGCTGGTGCCCTATAACGACCCCACGCTGATGTTCGTCAACGCAGGGATGGTGCCGTTCAAGAACGTCTTCACAGGCCTGGAAACGCCGCCCGCGCCTCGTGCAGTGTCCAGCCAGAAATGTGTGCGCGCCGGTGGCAAGCACAACGATTTGGATAATGTGGGCTATACTGCCCGCCACCTTACGCTGTTCGAGATGCTCGGCAATTTCAGCTTCGGTGACTATTTCAAGGAACGCGCGATCGAGCTCGCCTGGGGCATGGTGACAAAGGAGCTGGGCCTCGATCCCAAGCGCTTGACCGTGACCGTCTATCACACGGATGACGAGGCAGCAGGCTTCTGGAAAAAGATCGCAGGCCTGCCCGAAGACCGCATCATCCGCATCGCCACCAAGGACAATTTCTGGGCCATGGGCTCGGACGGTCCCTGCGGCCCGTGCTCCGAGATCTTCTGGGACCACGGTCCCGAAATCGCCGGCGGCCCGCCCGGTTCGCCCGACGAGGATGGCGACAGGTTCGTGGAAATCTGGAACCTGGTGTTCATGCAGCATGTTCAGGAGGCCGACCAGATCGTGGGCGACCTGCCACGCCCCAGCATCGACACAGGCATGGGCCTGGAACGCATCGCTTCGGTGCTGCAAGGCAAGCACAACGTGTTTGAAACCGATACTTTCGCCACCTTGATCGCGGCGAGCGAAGAGAAGTCGCGCTCGAAGGCCGAGGGCGACAATCTCGCCAGCCACCGGGTGATTGCCGATCACCTGCGCTCGACCAGTTTCCTCATCGCCGATGGCGTTCTGCCGTCCAACGAGGGGCGCGGATACGTGCTGCGGCGGATCATGCGCCGCGCCATGCGCCATGCCCACCTGCTTGGCGCTGACAAGCCGCTGATGCACCGCCTGGTGCCCGCATTGGTGGGCGAGATGGGCCAGGCCTATCCTGAACTGGTCCGCGCCGAGGCATTGATCCGTGAAGTGCTGGAACGCGAGGAAACCCGCTTCCGCCAGACGCTCGACAAGGGCCTGCGCCTGCTCGACGAGGAAACGTCCGGCATGGGCGAGGGTGCCAGCCTGTCGGGTGAAACCGCGTTCAAGCTCTACGATACCTTCGGCTTCCCATACGACCTGACCGAAGACGCCCTGCGTGCCCGCGGGATCGGGGTGGACCGCGCCGGTTTCGATGCCGCAATGGCGGTGCAGAAGGCTGCTGCCCGCGCCGCCTGGAAGGGCAGCGGGCAGTCCGCCGATGGCGAGCTGTGGTTCGACATCGCCGAACGCGAAGGCGCGACCGAATTCACCGGCTATGCCGCTACTGAAGGCGAAGGCCGCGTGGTGGCGCTGGTGGTCGATGGCAAGGAAGTTTCCCGCGCCGAAAGCGGCCAGGAAGTGATGGTCATCACCAACCAGACGCCGTTCTACGGCGAAAGCGGCGGCCAGGCGGGCGATGCCGGGGTTATCAGCGGTGACCGGCGGCTCGACATGATAGTAACCGACACCTCCAAGCCGCTTGGGCGGCTCCACGCGCACCACGGGCGGATTTCTTCAGGTTCTGTCGAAGTGGGCGACACGGTGCATCTGAAGATCGATGCGGACCGGCGCGACCGGATCAGGGCCAACCACTCTGCCACGCACCTGCTACACGCCGCCCTGCGCAACCGCCTGGGCGACCATGTGACGCAGAAGGGCAGCCTGGTAGCCGAAGACCGCTTGCGGTTCGATTTCTCCCACCCCAAGCCTCTCACAGCTGAGGATATTGCCGCCATCGAGGCCGAGGTTAACGCGGAAATCCGCCACAACGCCGAAGTCTCCACCCGCCTGATGAGCCCTGACGATGCCATTGCCGCCGGTGCCATGGCCTTGTTCGGCGAGAAATACGGCGAGGAAGTGCGCGTGCTCAGCATGGGCCGCGCGGGCGAGGGCGGAGGGACCTATTCGGTCGAACTGTGCGGCGGCACCCATGTGCGCGCCACGGGCGATATCGGCCTGCTGCGCGTGGTGTCGGAAAGTGCGGTCTCCAGCGGGGTGCGGCGGATCGAGGCCCTGACGGCCGAAGCTGCCCGCCAGTGGATCGTGGGTCGCGAGGAAGCTCTGAAATCCGTCGCCGCTACTCTGCGGACTGCTCCGGACGAGGTCCTCGAACGGGTCGCCGCGCTGGTGGACGAGCGTCGCACCTTGGAACGCGAACTTGCTGAGGTGAAGAAGCAACTGGCCCTTGGCGGCGGTAGCGGTGCGGCACCTGCTGCGGACGAGGAAGTGGGCGGCGTCAAGTTTTCCGGCCAGGTCCTACACGGGCTCGACCCCAAGGACCTGCGCGGCCTGCTCGATGAGGCGAAGAAGCGTATGGGTTCTGGAGTAGCGGCGATCTGTGCGGTCAATGACGGCAAGGCTGCTTTCGCAGCCGCAGTAACCGACGATTTGACTGCACGGTTCAGCGCAGTCGATCTGGTTCGCGCAGGCGTCGAGGCGCTTGGCGGCAAGGGCGGCGGTGGGCGACCCGACATGGCGCAGGGCGGTGGCCCGGATGGCGACAAGGCCGAGGCCGCCATCGCGGCGGCCAGGGCCCTGCTGGGATAGGCCGACTTAACCATTCCTGCCTTTGCCCCCGCGATCCTGCGCGGCACGGCGCCGATCGTCTTCGCTGCCGCGCGCAACATCGTCCATGTTGCGTTCGTTGCGACCGGTGTCCTTCCCGGCGCCGGAGACATTCTGCGGCTTGAATTTCTCGCTGTCGGGGACGGGCTTTGCGGGATCTTCGGTCTTGCTCATGACTGTTCTCCTTTTGCAACCAACGCGCGACAACGCGACTGGTTGCCGGATGGAGCTCAGGTTTCGGCGGACGAGGTGCGCAGCTTGGGTTTTTCGTCGAGTGCGCCATCCTTCCGGATGCGCTCGCGGAACTCATCGCGCTTCTCATGGATCGACGCGATCACGTGCCCCATCGGCACGCCGAGTTCGACCAGCACCGCTTCGGATAATTGCAGCGAACTTTCGAGCGTTTCGGGCACCGCGACAGTCACGCCGCTGCGGTAGAGCTCAGCCGCATGGAGCGAATCGCGCGCGCGCGCGATGATTGTGAGATCAGGCCAGTCCGCGCGCAACCGGCGCACTACGCGCTGGGCCAGTATGTGTTCGTCCATCGTAAGAATGACTGCGGGTGCGCGTTCGAGGCCGAGTCGTTCGAGCATGCCGCCTTGCGTGGCATTGCCGAAGACCGCGGGAATCCCGTCGCGCCGCGCACGTTCGACCAGTGCGGGATCGGCGTCGATTGCGATGAAGGGGAGATGGTGGCGCTTGAGCATGTCGGCTACCACTCGCCCAATGCGTCCGAAGCCCAGGATCAGGATACGCGGTTCATCCTCGTCACCGAAATCGTTCGACGGTTGATTGGTGCCTTCGATGCGTCGCGCGACCCTCCGTCCGATCATTCCCAGCAGTGGGGTAACGGTCATGCCGAGCGCGGTGACGATCTGCCAGAACTGGCCGGTGCCAGGCTGGATCAGCGCTGCGGCCGTCGCTGCCGCGATGATGATCAACGTATCCTCCGAGGGGCTGGACATCAGGATTCCGGTTTCGGAGGCGGTGCTGCGCCGGGCGCCCATCGAGCGCAACAATATGCCGGTGACCACGGCCTTGAGCGAGAGCACGAGGAACGTTGCTACCAGGATCGACCAGAGGTGCTCCCACACTACGGCAAGATCGATTGTCATTCCCACCGTCAGCAGGAAGACCCCGAGTGCAAGGCGGCGGAACGGGTCGATAATCTCGGCGACTTCGAGCGAATAGTCCGTCTCCGCGATCAACAGCCCGGCAAGGAGGGCGCCGACGATCGGCGACAATCCGGCAAGAGTTGTAGCGATGCTTGCTCCCAGAACCACCAGCAGGCTGGCCGAGAGAAACAGCTCCGAACTCTTTGCACGCGCGGCGAGTGCGAAAAGCCGCGGGAGAAAAATCCGTCCGAGCACCAGCATGGCGACGATCACGCCAAAGCCCTGCAACAACACCTGGCCCATCGCGACATCGCTTTCGCTGTCCGCATATGGCGCGAGCGTGCCGAGCAGGAAGATGATTGGCACCAGCGCCAGCCCCTCGAACAGCAGCATGGACAATGCGGCCTTGCCCACCGGGGTCTGCGTTCCCGAAATCGGCAGGACTACAGCGGTCGAGGACATTGCCAGAGCCAAGCCCAACGCGATTGCACCGGTCCAGTACTGGCCCATCATCGAAAGGAATGCGGCCAGCAACGAGCCGATTACGATCAGTTCAAGCGCGCCTAGTCCGAAAACCATCCGCCGCATCGACCATAGGCGAGAAAACGATAGTTCGAGGCCGATGGTAAACAGCAGCAATACGATGCCGAATTCGGCGAAGGGTTCGAGCCGTTCGGGATCGGTGATTGTGACGTAAGTGAGCCACTCATGCTCATAGACCATGCGGCCAAGGCCATAGGGGCCGACCAGCAGCCCCACCAGGATGAAGCCGATGATGGGCGTGATGCGGAACCGCGCGAACAGCGGAATAACAATCCCGGCCGCGCCCAGGATCACCAGCGCGTCGGACATCAATGGAGAGAGCGCTTCACCGTGCATCGTCCTGCTCTATGTCAGACAGACGATGGATACCGCAACGCACAATTCAGGGGAGGCTTGTTTGCGGCAGGAAGCTTCCAGGGCACAAAAAAGCAGGCGGGGGCCAATCCGAAGATTCGCCCCCGCCGGTTACCTGTTCAGTGGCAGCTGCCGATCAGGCGAGGCCCTGTCTCGTCATTTCGGCTTCGAGCTCGTTCACGATGGCTTCGAAGAACTGCTCGGTGGTCATCCAAGGCTGGTCCGGACCGATCAGCAGCGCGAGGTCCTTGGTCATCTTGCCCTGTTCCACACAGGACACGCAGACCCGCTCCAGCGTTTCGGCGAAGGCTACCACATCGGGCGTATCGTCGAAGCGGCCGCGATAAATCAGCCCGCGCGTCCAGGCGAAGATTGAGGCGATGGGGTTGGTGCTGGTCGCCTTGCCCTGTTCGTGCTGGCGGAAGTGTCGAGTGACGGTGCCGTGAGCCGCTTCGGCTTCAATGGTCTTGCCATCGGGCGTCATCAGGACCGAGGTCATCAGGCCAAGGCTGCCGAAGCCCTGCGCCACCACATCGGACTGCACGTCGCCATCGTAGTTCTTGCAGGCCCAGACGAACTTGCCGCTCCACTTGAGTGCGGATGCAACCATGTCGTCGATCAGGCGGTGTTCGTAGATGATGCCCAGCTCGGCGAACTTCTCCTTGAAGCCCTCAGTCTCGAACACTTCCTCGAACAGGTCCTTGAAGCGCCCGTCATAGGCCTTGATGATGGTGTTCTTGGTCGAAAGGTACACCGGCCAGCCACGGTCGATGCCATAGTTGAAGCTGGCGCGGGCGAAGTCGCGGATCGAATCGTCGAGGTTGTACATCGACATGGCAACACCGGGGGCCTTGAACTGATAGACCTCGCGGTCGATCACCTTGCCGTCCTCGCCTTCGAACACCAGGCGCAGGGTGCCGGCGCCGGGAACGAGGAAATCGGTGGCGCGATACTGGTCGCCAAAGGCGTGGCGGCCCACCACAATGGGATCGGTCCAGCCCGGCACCAGCCGGGGCACGTTCGAGATCACGATGGGTTCGCGGAAGATCGTGCCGCCCAGGATGTTGCGGATCGTTCCGTTGGGAGACCGGTACATTTCCTTCAGGTTGAATTCGGCAACGCGCGCTTCGTCGGGCGTGATGGTGGCGCATTTTACACCCACGCCGTGCAGCTTGATCGCATTGGCGGCATCGACCGTGATCTGGTCGTTCGTCTCGTCCCGCATCTGGACCGAGAGATCGTAGTATTTCAGGTCCACATCGAGATAGGGCAGGATCAGCCGCTCGCGGATCCACTGCCAGATGATGCGGGTCATCTCGTCGCCATCGATTTCAACGATCGGGTTCTTGACCTGGATTTTCGCCATCGGGTCTTCCTGTTCTGCTTAGAAGTCTTTTCAGTTTTGGGCGGGATTGCGCGGGTCTTAGCAGCGAGGCGCGCTGGCGCAAGGGGAGGGGGCGACAGGAATCCGCGTGGCGTCCATCAATATGGCCGCAATTGCAGGAATTCGGCCCAGCAAAGCCAGCATCGGCGCATGGAACACAGGTCTTTCGGCCACGGCGCGAGCGAGCCGGGCCAGCCGCAGGGGGGATTGTGCGCGGGCGGCGAACTGGCGCTGGTAATCAATTGCCGCCGCTCTGCCACCGGCCAGGAAGTGTTGTGCAGCCATGACACCGCTGGCCAGGGCGATTCCCATGCCTTCACCCGCCAGCGAGGGGATGACCGCAGCCTGGTCGCCCAGCCGGAACAGCCCTGGCGCGGTATCCTGCGCGATCCAGCCATAGGGCACGGCGCCCACCGTATCGATCGGACAGTCGCGCCAGTAGCCACCAAGGCGCTCGCCAAAAGCCGGGTGGTCCTTTCCAAGGGCGGTCAACATAAGCGCCGGGTCGCCGCCATGGCGGGTCAGCAGCGATTTCTTTACGGCCAGGCAGATGTTCGCGCTGCCGCCCTCCTGCAGGACGATTCCGGCATAGCCGCCGTCGAACAGGTGCAGTTCGATCGTGCCTTCCAGCTGGCGGAACACAGCGGGCGAAGGGGGCAGGCGCAACCGCAGGCCCAGCGCCGGGTCGCGCGCCATGCGCGGGCGGGCGAGGCCCCTTACATCGTGCTTGCCACTGGCGAGGAACAGCGTCTCGCCGCTCCAGTCTCGCCGCGATCCATGGGCCACCAGGCCTTCGACCGAGCGGATCGTGTCCACCTCGAAGCGGGCACCTGCGGCAAGCGCGGCTGTGCGCAAGGCGCTGTCCATGGCGTGCCGCGATAGTCCCCAGGCAGGGGCTGGCAGAGGTGCTTCGGCAGACCGGTCAGTGACGACAAGGCGCAGGCGGATAACCCGGTGTGCGCCCAGTTCAGCGCAATCGACCCCAAGCCGGGCCAGTTGCTCCGCCGTCCGCCAGCTTATGAACCCGCCGCAAAGGGGATCGCGGGCAACCTCGGCCCGGTCGATGAGCAGTGGGCGCGCACCGCCTTTTGCCAGGGCAATGGCAGCGGCACATCCGGCAGGGCCGGCGCCGAGGATCAGCGGATCCGGGATACGCATAGCCGGAAGGGGAATGTGGGCTGCACTTCGGCGCGGGTGATGCAGGCTTCGGCCAGCAGCGCCTGCCATTCCGCTGGACGAAATGCGCGGGCGATCGAGGTCTGGCCATCCTGCCGCACGATGGGATGGGCGCCCATAAGGCGGGCCAGCAAGGGATAGCCGAGGTAGCTCAACGTGTGGCGATGCAGGTCGTTGACGAACCAACCCGCCCGCGCCCGCTCTTCCATGAAGCGCAGGAAACCGACGAGTTCATCGCGGGTCATGTGATGGGCCACCAGGCTCGAGACCACGCAATCGAACTGCCCTTCGCCGAAATCGGTGTAGTCGCCGGTGTAGTATTCGATTGGCAGGGCAGGATCGGTGGCGGCGCGCGCTGCCGGTTCGCTCAGGGGATTGAGGTCTATCCCCACCAGCCGCGCGTCGATCCCGCGGTCTGCCGCCCAGCGGGCGATCCGGCGCAGCATGTCGCCATGACCGAAGCCGACATCAAGCAGCGTGAACCGCCGCTTGTCGCCCACCGCTTGCTGCAGGAAACGCAAGGTCGGCCTTGCCGCCAGTGTCACCCGGTTGACCCGTGCGAGGTCAGCCAGCACCGCGTGATAGGTCGCCTCGGGCAGGGCGGCATCGTCCATCAGCTCGGTGGTGATGCGCCGCTCAGCCAGCATCGTCGGTCCAGCCGAAACGTAGCCCTTCCATCGCCAGCCCAGGCCCGAAGGCCAGGGCTAGGCCGCTGGCGGGGCGCTGGTCCATCAGCCGCTGCAGCACGAACAGCACCGTGGCAGACGACATGTTGCCATGGTCGCGCAGGACCGCGCGCGAGGCATCGAGCTTGCCCGGTGCCAGCGCCAGGCCGCGCTCCACCGCATCAAGGATCGAACGGCCGCCAGGGTGGACCGCCCAGGCCTCGATCAGGGCGGGATTGCCGATCCTCTCGGTCACCAGCGGATCGACCAGCGCTTCTGCCAGCCGCGTCGGGACTTCCCCCGACAGGTGCATGGCAAACCCGGTATCGCCGATGGTCCAGGTGATGAGGTCTGCACTTTCGTGCAATGTGAGGGATAGCGGATCCAGCAGCGCCAGGCCGGGACCGGTCCCGCTGACAACCACCGCCGCCGCGCCATCGGCGAATTGCCGCATGGCGAGCAGGGCTTCGATGTCACCTGTCTGCTGCAGGTGCAGGCTGCACAGTTCGACCGTCACCACCAGCACGCGGGCAGCGGGATCGGACCGCACCACGTGGGCGGCGGTGCGCAGGGCGGTAATCCCGGCGTAGCAGCCCATGAAGCCAATGGAGATTCGCTCGACCGTCCTGGCCAGCCCGAGCTGGCGAGCAATGACCTGGTCGAGGCCGGGTGCCATGAAGCCGGTACAGCTTGCCACCACGATGTGGGTTACGTCCCCGAGGTCGGGCAGGCCCGCGATCGCCTGGAGGGCCAGCGCCGGGGCTTCATCGGCATAGACCTTCATTCGCCGGGCAGTCGAAGCGTTTGCGGGCGTCGCGTAGAAACCTGCGGCTTCCATGCGACCGTGCTGTCCGTCGAGTACGGTGTAGCGATGTGAAATCCCCGACCGATCGGCCATTCGCTCGAACAGCTTGCGCTGCCGGTCATCGGTGATCTGGGCTGCGGCCCACTGGCGGTAATGGCCTTCAACCTCGCCAGCGGGCACAGCAGTGGAAATCGCTTCAATGCGCGCTGCTGGGGCGGAGGACTTCATGGGTTGGACGGGTAATCCTTCTGCCGACACAATGTTCCGCCGGATTGCGCCGACCTGCCACATTGTTCGACCGGAGGATACACGGGCGAACGGTCCCTGTGCGCGCGCCGTCAAACAAAAACCCGCCGCAGATGCGACGGGTCCATGCTTGTTCAGGGAATGGTGGGCGTAGCAAGGATTGAACTTGCGACCCCTACGATGTCAACATAGTGCTCTACCACTGAGCTATACGCCCGAGCCATTCCTGATGCCTCCAAGCGGGGGCAAGGCGGGCCAGATAGCGCCGCCTTTGGCCACTTGCAAGGCCTACATGCTCAACGCAGTCGCATCCTCGAACATGCGCTCTATTTCAAGCACCAGATCCTTCAGGTGGAACGGCTTGGACAGCATCTTGGCATGCGGCGCTTCGCGGCTGGCTTTCAGGGTAACGGCCGCAAATCCGGTGATGAACATCACCTTGGTCGACGGGCTGATCTCGTTGCAATGCTGGGCCAGTTCGATTCCGTCCATGACCGGCATGACGATATCGGACAGCAGCAGGTCGAAGATTTCGGTTTGCAGATGGGGCAGGGCATCCTCGCCGCTACCGACCGCCACGACCGAATATCCTGCGTTTTCCAATGCGCGCGAGATATAGCCGCGCATGGCCTGGTCGTCTTCGGCCAGCAGGATTCGGATCATGATATGCTCCCTGATTTGTGCGATCCCGGCCTAGACCACAAAGGCGTTAAATTCCTGTGCCGATTTCCAGGTGACCAAGTTTGGAACAGGAGATTTTGACTTCGTGCATCCGGCAGGCCAGCAATGCCATATGGTTGATGTGATCGCGGAAAATTGTGAACCGAGTCGCGACCAGGTGGGGGTTCCCTGCGGTCTGTTACCTGGCGATCCGGGGCTGCCCGCCTTCGAGCTGGTGCAGCGCCGTCCATCGCCAATCCCCGTGCTGATTGCCGTGCCGCATGCCGGTCGCAGCTATCCGGCCGATCTCCTTGCCGCGATGCGCAACCCGCAGGACGCCTGCATCCGGCTGGAGGATCGCTTTGCCGATATGGTGGCCCGTCAGGTGGGGCAGCAGACCGGCGCGGCACTGCTCGTCGCCCACGCCCCGCGTGCCATGATCGATCTCAACCGCGCCCCTGAAGACATGGACTGGGACATGGTCGCGGGTCCCTCTCCGCGAGGAGTATCCCGTTTTGCAGCCGGGAGAAGGGCGCGCAGCGGACTTGGCCTGGTGCCTCGCCGCTTGCCAGCGCTGGGCGAATTGTGGCGCGAACGCATGTCGCCCGACACGCTCGAAGCCCGCCTTGAACTGGTGCACCGTCCCTATCACGCCACCCTCGGGCAGGTGCTGGAAAGCCTGCGCGACCGCTGGGGCAGTGCCGTGCTGGTGGACCTCCACTCGATGCCGCCGCTGGGCCTGAAGACCGGCAGCGATCCATCAGCCGATTTCGTGGTGGGGGACCGCTATGGTTCGTCCTGCGCCGCACACCTCAGTGCGGCCGCGATCGACTATCTGGGGCAGGCCGGCTGGCGGGCGGCGCACAACCGCCCCTATGCCGGGGGCTATGTGCTCGACCGGCATTCGGCACCCCAGCGAGGCATCCATGCCGTGCAACTGGAGATGTGCCGCGCGACCTATCTCGATGCAGCGCTCAGGCAGCCGGGTGACGGGCTGGACCTTGTGGTCGATGCTGTCGCCGGGCTGGTCCGGCACCTGGCGGGCGAGCTCTCCACGGGGTGGAAGTACCTGCCGCAGGCTGCCGAATAGCATTTCGCTTTTCTCATGAAAAAACCGCCTCGTGCAAAAAGCACGAGGCGGCCAAGGTTCAGGGAGGAAGTGCGCCCCTTGGATCGAGACCCGCAGGGTACACCTTCCCGGGCAGACCATGAGGGGAGTCTGCTCGGGCAGAAACAACATAGGATCAGTATTTGCCGTTTCAAGAACAAACGGCGCCGACCGCAAGGTCGACGCCGTTTGGTACCCGGAACGGGGGAAAAGGTGTCAGGCCTGGCCCGCTACCGATTCGAATTCCGAGGCTGACAGCGGGCCCTTGCCCTGCATCGTCTGGCGGCCAAAAATCTGGCGCAGCAGATCGAGTGAAAGCAGGTGGGCATAGATCAGGGGCAACAGCCCGCTCTCGTTCCACTTGCGCAGCTGGTCACCGCGCATTTCGCGCAGCTTTTCCTGATTGATCATCTTGAAGCCACGGTAGATGAACGGCTGGCCGTTGCCATCCTGACGGTTGATCGCCACTTCGCCGTCCATCAGCAGGTCGGCCTTGACGATCTCGTCCATGAAGGCGCGGGTCTTGAGGCCGGCTTCCTCGAACTTCTGGCAGAAATTCAGCAGTTCCTGCGTAGCCTGGGTCGGCTGCTTGTCGGCGTCGAACAGGTCACGCCCATCTTCGAAATCGCCAACCAGTCCGCTGGTAGGGTCAAAACAGAGCGACAGGTCGTCGGTGTTCTGCTGCAGCTTGACCAGCATAAAGGGGTAGCGGCGGATGTAGGCCGGGACATAGGGCGTACCGATCGGCGTGCCATCGGCTTCGAAAAACACGTTCACGCCTTCATTTAGGCCCATCAGCGCCAGCGGCACGGAATTCTCACCCGAAGAAAACACGATCGGGAAATCGCGCTGCGCCTGGGGGAATTCCTCCACCGTCAGCGGGATCGCATTCTGGCTCGACACCCAGGCAGCCTTATCGACTGTCTTGGCCTTCCAGCCGAGGTGGTCCTGGCTGTTGAGCGGAATGAGGTCGTTGTACATCACGGGCAAACCGGGCTTCGGCGCGCTGGCCATCTTTCATCTCTCCGAAACTGAAATTGTCCTCGCAGCCTTGAACCGGCCACGTTGCTGGGCGGGGGCTTTAGTGGGTGGCGGCCTCGGGCGCAAGCGGCACAAGTTTGCCCGGGTTCAGCAGTCCGTCGGGATCGAGCGCGCGCTTCACGCTGGCCATGATTGCCAGTTGCACCGGATCGCCCAGCCGGGCCAGTTCGTCGCGCTTCAACTGGCCGATGCCGTGCTCGGCGCTGATGGAGCCGCCCCAGCTGGTGACGAGGTCATGGACGTAGGTGGAAATCTCCTTGCCCTGGCCTGCTTCCCATTCGCCAGGCACGGCTGCGGCAGGCGCGAGTACATGGTAGTGGACATTGCCATCGCCCAGGTGGCCGAAGGCGACCGCCCGGGTGCCCGGGAAGCGCTCTTCGACTTGCGGCAGGGTCTCGGCCACGAAGTCGGCCATGGCGGCGACCGGTACCGAGATATCGTGCTGCATCGCTGGTCCCAAGGCGCGCTCAGCCGGGGCGATTTCGTCGCGCAGGGCCCAGAATTCCTCGGCCTGGGCCTCGTTCATCGCAATGGTGGCATCTGCCACCAGACCGGCAGCAAAGGCGCTTTCGAGCAGGCCCTGCGCCAAATCCGCCAGCCGGTCCACGCTGGCAGTATCCGCCACCAGCTCGATCAGCGCATTCCACTCGTGCGCCTCGGCTAGCGGTGCCCGCGAGCGTGGGCTGTGGGCCAGAACTGCCTCGAGCGAGTGGCGCGGCATGACCTCGAACCCTTCAAGGGCATCGCCCGCCTCGGCCTCGGTATGGAGCAGCAGCTTGCGGGCATCCTGGATCGTCGGCAATCCTGCCCACAGCACGACCCGGTCTGCCAGCGCCGGCAGCAGGCGCAGCGTTGCGCCGGTGACAATGCCGAGCGTTCCTTCAGAGCCGATCAGCAACTGCTTGAGGTCAAACCCGCGGTTGTCCTTCTTGAGTGGCACCAGCGCATCGAATACCGATCCATCGGCCAGTACCGCTTCCAGCCCCAGCACCTGCGCGCGCATCGATCCGTGGCGCAGGACCTGGGTGCCACCGGCGTTGGTGGCAATCAGCCCGCCGATCGTGGCCGAGCCCTTGCCTCCAAGTGTCAGAGGGAAGCGCAGGCGATGCCGCTCGGCCTCCTCGTGCAGGGTCTGCAGGATCACCCCTGCCTCGCAGGTCACTTCGCGCGCTTGCGGGTCAAGCCGGACGATCCTGTTCATCCGCCTGAGCGAGAGGACCAGCGCATCCCCGCTCGGATCGGGCGTTGCGCCGCCCGACATGCCGCTGTTCCCGCCTTGTGGCACCATCGGTACACCGTGGCGGGCGCACAGCTTTACCAGCGCCGATACCTCCGCCGTCGATGCCGGGGAAGCCATGCCCAGCGCCCGGCCGGTATAGCGCCCGCGCCAGTCGGTGAGCCAGGGATCGACCAGCTCGGGATCCTGGGTGAACCCGCGCGGCCCAAGGAGGTTGGCGGCTTCTTCGGTGAATGTTGACCTGTCGTTCATGGCGGCAACTCTTGCCAGCGGGCATGGCCGCTTGCAACGCGCAAACGGCTACCAAGCACTGCGCAGGTTAAGCCGCTATTCAACCATCCAGGCTATAGCCCGGACAGGCAGGGGTTTCATGAGGGGGCCCGTGCGTAGAGTTCCGCCCAGAGCAATGTTTTTGACCAGACGCCTGATCCTGACCTGCGCTGCCGTTGCAGCCCTGACCACCGCCCTGGCGGGGGAGGGGCCCTTGCGGGCGCAGGAGGGTGGGCGCGAGGTGCTGGTAAATGTCCAGCCCGAGCGCACCCCGGTCGATCTGGGACTGGACGGCATCGCCACTCCGCCGCTCCGCGTGCTCGAACAGGCCCGCCAGCCGCAGACCATGGGCCAGGTCCGCATTCGCGAGCGGGTGATCATCCGCGTGTCTCCCGGTTCGCCCGATACCCGTCAGCGGGTGCTGACCATGCAGGCCCAGCGCTCTGCTACCCCGGCCTTCCGCGAAGTGAACCATGACGACTGCGTGCGGGTAGAGAACATCGTGGGCGTTGACCCGACTGCCGACAACCGCCTGCTGCTGTTCATGGAGAACCGCAACGTCCTTGTTGCCGAGCTCGACAGGACCTGTTCTGCCCGGGCTTTCTATTCCGGCTTCTATGTGGATCGCAACGATGACGGGCGGCTTTGCGTGCGGCGTGACATGCTGCAATCGCGGGCCGGGGCTTCTTGCTCGGTGGAGAACCTGACGAGGCTGGTTTCGGCGGGAAACTGACCGCCGGACTGCACGGCGGGGCGGGCAATGGCTCGCCGGCCAGCCATCGGGGGCAATTCCTTGACTTTTTCGCCTGGCAGTGCATAGGCCTGCCCTTGAGGCAGCACGCTTGCGTGCCAGCCCGACACCGCCTGTGGGAAACCCCGGGCCTCTTATCCGGACACAAGCGCACCATATGACTTTTGCCGATCTCGGCCTTTCCGACGAATTGCTCGCCGCCGTCACTGACGCCGGCTACACCGTGCCGACATCGATCCAGGCGGAAGCGATCCCGCAGGTCCTGATGATGCGCGACCTGATCGCCATCGCCCAGACCGGCACCGGCAAGACCGCCAGCTTCGTGCTGCCGATGATCGACATCCTGTCGAACGGTCGCCGCCGCGCGCGGATGCCGCGCTCGCTGATCCTTGAGCCGACGCGCGAACTGGCGATGCAGGTGGCCGAGAACTTCGAGAAGTACGGCAAGAACCACGACCTGAAGATGGCGCTGCTGATCGGCGGCGTGCAGATGGGCGACCAGGTGAAAGCGCTGGAATCGGGCGTTGACGTGCTGATCGCCACGCCGGGCCGTTTGATGGACCTGTTCGAACGCGGCAAGATACTGCTCACTGGCTGTGACCTGCTGGTGATCGACGAGGCCGACCGCATGCTCGACATGGGGTTCATTCCCGACATCGAATTCATCTGCGAAAAGTTGCCCAACCCACGGCAGACGCTGCTTTTTTCAGCCACGATGCCGCCACCGATCAAGAAGCTGGCGGACAAGTTCCTGACCAATCCCAAGCAGCTGGAAGTGGCCCGCGCCGCCAGCCGCAACGAGAACATCACCCAGTTCAAGGTGGAAATCTCGCCGCGCAAGAAGTTCGACGCGCTGAAATACCTGCTCGAAGTGGACAACGTGCAGACGGCGATCATCTTCGCCAACCGCAAGACGACCGTGCGCGATCTGAACAAGAACTTGCGCAAGGCCGGTTTCCGCAGCGGGGAAATCCACGGCGACATGGACCAGGGCAGCCGCATTGCCGAACTGGAGCTGTTCAAGGCGGGTACGGTCAATATCCTGGTGGCGTCCGACGTTGCGGCGCGCGGGCTGGACATCAAGGGCGTGAGCCACGTGTTCAATTACGACACGCCGTGGCATCCCGATGACTACGTCCACCGCATCGGCCGCACCGGCCGGGCGGGCGCCAAGGGCCGCTCGATCACGCTGGTTACTCCGGCCGATGCAGAGGCGATGGAGAACGTCGAAAAGCTGACCAAGTTCACCGTGCCCAAGTTCGACTGGAGCATGGTGGGGCAGGGCGCTTCGGCCTCTGCCGAAGCCAGCGACCAGTCTGCCGGCGACCATGCTCCCGCAGATGACAACGCGCCCGAGGAAAAGCCCAAGGGTGACCGCCGCCCCCGCAGCCGCAAGGCCGAACCGCGCGAAGCTCGCGAGGCCCGCGCTCCGCGTGAGGAACGTGCGCCAAGGGAAGAACGCGAACCGCGCGAGGCCCGTGCCCCAAGGGAAGAGCGTACACCCCGCGAGGAACGCGCTCCCCGCGAGGAACGTCGCCCCCGACGTGACGAGGACGATGCACCCGTGCCGCCGGGTGAGTGGAACGGGCCGATGCCCGGCTTCCTCGGCGTCGGGTTCGAGTGACCTACCCGCGAAAGTGACAGAAGTGACAGTGTGTCACTTTCATTTACCGGCCTAAATACCTGAAATTAAAGCCTGTTGTGCATCCGGGACAAGGTGACACTTGTCCGGGAGACGTGCGCCTGCATCAAAGGCAGGACGTGTGACGACGACAATGGCAAAGAGCTGGCCCGGGCCTGCCCTGTCGCGCTGCCTGTAGGAAAGCGGAAACGCGCTTGCCCGGTCAGCAGGCACGATCAATCCGCCAGCGTCACAAAGCTATCAATAACCCGCTTTACCCCACTGGTAACAAAGGCAATTTCAAGCTTGTTGCCTTCCTGCCCCAGCACTTCGCCATAGCCGAACTTGTCGTGGAACACGCGTGCGCCGACGGTAATGTCGGTGCGCGGTTTGGCGGCGAAGCTGGCGGCGCTGCGGGTGTTTTCCTTGACCCTCAGCTGCTTGGTCTCATAGCCGGTGGCCAGCGCGCGTTGCCAGCCGGGGCCGCGTGACGAGGACCGGTCGGGCCGGTCGCGCGAGACATGGGCGAAAGGGTCTTCGCTCTCGCTCCAGTTGGCGCGCCACAGGCTGGCCCCGCCGGTCATGCTGGTTTCCACCTCGATCGCATCGTCCGGCAGGTCTTCGACGAAACGGCTCGGGATCGAGCTGGTCCACTGGCCATAGATCCGCCGGTTGGCAGCATGGATGATGGTGCATCGCCGCCGCGCGCGGGTGATCGCGACATAGGCGAGGCGGCGCTCCTCCTCCAGTGATGCCAAGCCGCCTTCGTCCAGCGCACGCTGGCTGGGGAACACGCCTTCCTCCCACCCGGGTAGGAAAACGTGGTTGAATTCCAGCCCCTTGGCGGCGTGCATGGTCATGATGGTGACCTTCTCGCCATCGTCGGCCCGCTCGTTGTCCATCACCAGTGATACGTGTTCGAGGAAATCGGCCATGGTGGCATAGTCTTCCATGGCGCGGGCCAGTTCGGTCAGGTTGTCGGCACGCCCGGCACTCTCCGCGCTGCGATCGGCCTTGAGCATGGCCTCATAGCCCGATTCTTCGATCACCCGCCGCAGCAGCTCGCTGGGCGTCACTTCCTCTGCCAGCTGCCGCCAGCGCCAGAAATCCCCCATCAGCGCCGCCACGGTGGAGCGGGCGCGGGCGGGCAGTTCGTCGCTGTCGGCCAGTTCCAGGGCCGCAGCGGCGAGCGGGATGCCCTGGGCCCGTGCGTGCTGGTACATCTTTTCCAACGTCTTGGCGCCAAGGGCGCGCTTTGGCTGGTTGTATATCCGCTCGAATGCCAGGTCGTCTGCCGGTTGGGCAATGACCCGCAAATAGGCCAGGGCATCGCGGATTTCAGCGCGCTCGTAGAAGCGGAAGCCGCCGACGATGCGGTAATTGAGGCCGATCTGGATGAAGCGGTCCTCGAACTCGCGCGTCTGGTACTGGGCGCGTACAAGGATCGCCACCTGGTCGAGCGGCGCGCCTTCGCGCTCCAGCCGGGTGATCTCGTCACCCACGCGGCGCGCTTCCTCCGGCCCGTCCCACACGCCGATGACCCGCAGCTTCTCGCCGCCGCCGACTTCAGTCCACAGGGTCTTTCCGAGCCGCTGGCTGTTGGCAGCGATCAGTCCCGAAGCGGCTGCCAGGATCTGCGGGGTGGAGCGATAGTTCTGTTCCAGCCGGATGACCTTCGCGCCCGGAAAATCCTTTTCGAACCGCAGGATATTGGCCACTTCTGCGCCGCGCCATGAATAGATCGACTGATCGTCATCTCCCACTACGCACAGGTTCTTGCGGCTTTGCGCCAGCAGCCGCAGCCACAGGTACTGGACCGCGTTGGTATCCTGGTATTCGTCCACCATGATGTATTTGAAGCGCTGCTGGTACTGCTGCAGCACTTCGGGATGGTGGCGCAGCACGTTGAGCATGTGCAGCAGAAGGTCGCCAAAATCGCAGGCGTTCAAGGCCTTCAGCCGCGCCTGGTAGGCGGTGTACATCGCCTGGCCCTTGCCGTTGGCATAGCTTTCATTGTCGAGCGCGGTGAGATCCTGCGGCGAAAGGCCGCGGTTTTTCCACCCGTCGATGAGGCTTGCCAGCTGCCGCGCTGGCCAGCGCTTTTCATCGAGGTTCTGGTCGTTGATAAGCTGTTTCAGCAGGCGTAACTGATCATCCGTGTCGATGATCGTATAGTTGCTTTCCAGCCCGACCAATTCGGCATGGCGGCGCAGCATCTTCGCGCAGATGGAGTGAAACGTGCCGAGCCACGGCATTCCCTCCACCGCATCGCCGATCAGGTCGCCCACGCGGTGCCGCATCTCGCGCGCCGCGCGGTTGGTGAAGGTGACGCAGAGGATCTCGCTCGGCCAGGCCAGCCGCTGGCGAATCAGGTGGGCGAGGCGGTGGGTGAGGGCGGCAGTCTTGCCGGTGCCCGCGCCTGCCAGCATCAGCACCGGTCCTTCGGTCGTCAGCACGGCCTCGCGCTGCGGATCGTTGAGGCGGGCAAGCCATTCGGGCACGTCGGCGTGGTTGCCGGAGGCAGGAAGGTGGGGCTGGTTCACCTGTGAACAACTAGGGAACGAATGGTCCGCGCGCAAGCGCAGGCGGACCTATTCTGCCGCGTTGAGGCGCAACAGGTTGAGCTTGGCCTTGCCCACCACACGCTCGGCATCCAGCGTGTAATCGCGCAGTTTCACGCTCTCCTTCGCGCTGGTTTCCAGCGAGATCCAGCTCGACGGGCCGATCCAACCCAGCCGCGCCATCCGGTCGAGCGCGACGTGTCCGGCGCTGGTATCATAGGGCGGATCGAGCAGGATCAGGTCGAGCGGTTCCTTCGCCGGGCCAAGCGCCAGCACTGAAGACGCGCGCACATCGCACCGGGCCTGGGCCTGCAGGGCGGCGATGTTGGTTCGCAGGGCGCGAATCGCCGCGGCATCCTGCTCCACGAACAGGCATGTGGCCGCGCCGCGTGACAAGGCTTCAAGGCCCAGCGCGCCTGACCCGGCAAACAGGTCGGCCACCTTGAGCCCTTCGAACGTCCCGAGTCTGCTGACCAGCATGGAGAACAGTGTCTCTCGCACGCGGTCTGCCGTGGGGCGCGTGGCATCGCCCGGCGGGGTGCGCAGCTGGCGGCGCTTCCAGTCGCCCGCGATGATCCTCATGCGGGCTTGTCGCCCTTTCCGGGCTTCAATGTGGCGCGGAAGCGTTCGACCACTTCCTTGCGCAGTTCCACCGCCTGGCCGCGCCCCAGGTCGTCCAGCTTGAACGGGCCATAGGACGTGCGCAGCAGGCGGCTGACTTCGAGGCCGAGCCATTCCAGCACGTTGCGCACTTCGCGGTTCTTGCCTTCGGTCAGGGTCATTTCGACCCACTGGTTGCGCCCGGTGCGCCGTTCGAGGTTGGCGTCGATCTTGCCATAGCGCACGCCATCGATGGTGACGCCGTGGATCAGTTCTTCCAGTTGCGCCTGGCTTACCGTGCCAAAAGTGCGTGCGCGGTAGGTGCGTTCGATCCCGCTGGAAGGCAGCTCCATCGCCCGCTTGAACTCGCCATCGTTGGTAAGCAGCAGCAGGCCCTCGGTGTTGAGATCGAGCCGCCCCACCGGCATCAGGCGCGGCGTGCCCTTGGGCAGGGCATTGACCAACGCGTTGTAGATCGTCGGCCGTCCGGAAAAATCGCGCTCTGCCGTCAGCACGCCCGAAGGCTTGTGGAAAGCGAACAGGCGGGTGCGTTCGGGCTTGGCGACCGGCTTGTCGTCCACCGTCACGCCGCGCAGGTGTTCGAGGATGGTGGCAGGCGTGGTGACCAGTGCACCATCGATCTTGATACGCCCGGCCTCGATCATCCGTTCCACCTCGCGCCGACTGGCGACACCCGCGCGGGCGAGGAGCTTGGCGATGCGGTCACCCTGGGGGCGGTCGTTCGGGTCATATGCGCCCGGTTTGGTGGGAGCCGGTTTGGTGGGAGGTTGTGCCATGGGCAGCGCCTTAGCCGCCTTGGGGCGTTGCTCCAAGCAGTTCAGGCAGAAGAACAGCGGTGTTAGTCCGTGCCGTCATAGCTGCTGCTATCGTCGCGGCCCATGCGACGCCAGCCGTCAGGCTCACGCACCATCAGCGTATCGCAACGCTTGCAATGGCCTATGAAATCCCTTCCGTCATGCCGCACGCGATTGCGGTTGACGCGATGGCCGACGACTGCGCAAATCAACGATCTAAACATGCAAGACTACCCCTGAGTGAGCCTTCACGCTATTCCCCGCCCAGCGATCTTATGTCGTTGTGCGCTGCACCATAACATATGTCTTGGCGGGAATTGTTACGAGAATTCGGAAAAATAGGAAAAATACGTAGATGACCGATACCAGCGCCACCCAGCCCGAACGGCGCAGCTTCTCGCAATCGCTCAAGCCCTATCTCGAGAAGGAGTCGCTGGCGGCGCTATTCCTCGGAATTTCCTCGGGATTCCCCTTTGCCATGATCGCCGCTACGCTGACCACGCGCCTTGCGCAGGATGGCATCCAGAAGAGTACGGTCACCGCCTTCAGCCTGGCCTTCCTGGTCTATAATCTCAAATTCCTGTGGGCCTGGATCGTCGATGGCGTGCGAATCCCCCTGCTTGGCCGGTTGGGCCAGCGCGTGTCGTGGATGCTGGTAGCGGGCGTGCTGGTGATCGCTGCGGTCTTCAACCTGGCGCTGGTGCAGCCGGCCGACGACATCGTGTGGACTGCCACCAGTGCCGTGTTGCTGGGCATGGCCGGGGCCACTTTCGACATCGTGATCGATGCCTACCGGATCGAGACATTGAAGCCCTACCAGCTCGGCACGGGATCGGGGATGAGCCAGTATGGCTGGCGCATCGGCGCGGCGGGTGCCGGCGCAGTGGCGCTGTTCGTCGCGGCGCGGTGGGGCTGGGAAGCGGCCTACATGGCCTGCGCGGGCTTTGCATTGCCCGCCATGATTACCGCCCTGGTGCTGGGTGAGCCGCCCCGCCGCAAGGTGGAGATTGCCCGCAAGGGCATGGTCGAGCTGTGGCGATCGGTCGCGGGGCCGTTCCAGGAGTTCTTCCGCCGGTCGGGCGCGTTCGTGGTCCTGCTGTTCATCCTCGTCCACAAAATCGGCGACACCCTGGCCAATCTTACCTTCCGCCTGCTGTTCGACGACATGGGCTACACCAATGACGAAATCGCCATCTACGATGTGGGCGTGGGCTTCTGGGCGCTGATCATCGGCGTGTTCGTGGGCGGGGTGATCTATGCCCGGCTCGGTCTCAAGAAGGCGGTGCTGATCAGCCTGGTGCTGATGGCCGTATCCAACCTCAGCTTTGCCTTCCTGGCGGCTGCGGGGAAGAGCAACCTGGGCATGTCGGCAGCCATAGGGTTCGAAAATTTCGCCAGCGGTTATGGCGGGGTTGTCGTCGTCGCCTATTTCTCGGCGCTGTGCGACTTGCGCTTTACCGCCGCGCAATATGCGCTGATTTCGGCCAGTGCCAGCGTGGTGGGACGGTTCCTGACCGGCACGACGGCAGGCTCGCTGATCGAGTATATGGGCTATTTCAACTTCTACGTGCTGACTACGTTGGCAGCCGTTCCCGGCATCATCCTGTTCTGGTGGATGATGCGCACGGGGCTGGTCGATGCGGCGATGGGTACGGCTGGATCGGTCGGCAAGAGTGACGCGCGGGACGATCCGCCAGTCTAGGCCGCGAAGCCCTCAGTCCGGAATCTCGTCGTTCGCCTTCAGCACCTGGCCTGCGAGGTAAAGCGAGCCGGTGATAAGCACAGTGCCTTCGGTCTGGCCAACGGCGGCAATCGCCTGTTCCAGCGACTGCGCGGTGCGGACCTGCGCCACGCCCGCCTCGCGCGCCATAGCGGCGAGGTCATCCAGCGGGTGATGCTCGCTCCCGTCAATTGGAATGGCGGTCAGGCTGGCGAGGTGCGGCGCGATGGTCTTGAGGGTGGTGCGCGCATCCTTGGCGCTGAGCATACCGACAATGGCATGGACCGGCTTTGCGGCGCGGCTCTCAAGGTACTTCGCCATGGCCAGTGCCGCATCGGGATTGTGCCCGCCGTCGAGCAGAAACATTGCGCAGGGCATCAACGCGGTCAGCGGGCCATCGCCCAGGCGTTGCAGGCGGGCGGGCCAGACTGCGGTGCGGATTCCATTGGCCATGGCTTCTGGTGAGACGAACACCTCGTCCTGATGACGCAACATGGCAACGGCCAGCGCGGCATTGTCGCCCTGGTGGCTGCCGGGCATCTGCGGCAGAGGCAGGTCTAGCGCGCCCTTTGCGTCGCGATAGGCGATGCCGCTGTCGGAGACTTCGGCCTGCCATGCATGGCCGCGCATGAACAGCGGCGCACCGGCCTCGGCACACAGGCCTTCGATCATCGCTTCCATGTCTGCGCGGTAGTTTTGCGTCACCATGGGCGAACCGGCGCGGCGGATGCCGACTTTTTCGAAGGCCACGCGGACCAGCGGGTTGGCCGGGTCGGGCGCGTTTTCATCGGGGGAGAGCAGGAAGGCTTCGTGATCCACCCCAAGGCTGGCGATCCCGCAGGCGGCGGGGCGCACCATCACGTTGGTGGCATCGAACCGGCCGCCAAGCCCTACCTCGATCACGCAGGCATCGGCGGGGATGCGGGCGAAGGCGAGCAGGGTGGCGGCGGTCGTCACCTCGAAGAAGCTGGGGCCAAGGTCGGCTGACAGGTCGAGCACTTCCTTGAGCAGTTCTGCCAGCAAATCATCGGAAATCAGCGAACCGCTCACACGAATCCGCTCGTTATAGCGGACAAGGTGCGGCTTGGTGGCGACGTGGATCGTCAGGCCCTGGGCCTCCAGCATGGCCCGCAGGTAGGCGCAGGTGGAGCCCTTGCCGTTGGTGCCCGCCACATGGAACACCGGCGGGAGGCTGCGTTCCGGATTGCCGAGGCGGCCCAGGATCTCGTGGATCACTTCCAGCCCGATGCGCCCCTGCGGCAGGGACAGGGTGGACAGCCGGTCGAGTTGCGCCTGGACCGCAGGATCGCCGGACGAAGCGAAGTCTTTCACGGGTGTTAGGCCGCTTTCGCCGGGCTCAGGTAATCGAGCAAACGGCCCAGCGTATCGCGCAGGTCCTTCCGGTGCACCACCATGTCCACCATGCCGTGCTTGTGCAGGTATTCGGCGCGCTGGAAGCCTTCGGGCAGCTTCTCGCGGATGGTTTCCTGGATCACCCGCTGGCCGGCAAAACCGATCAGGGCGCCGGGCTCGGCAATGTGGACATCGCCCAGCATGGCATAGCTGGCGGTCACGCCGCCGGTCGTAGGATCGGCTAGCACGACCACATAGGGCAGGCTCGCTTCCTTCAGCCGCCGCGTCATCACCGTGGCGCGGGGCATCTGCATCAGCGACAGGATGCCCTCCTGCATCCGCGCACCGCCGGCAGCGGTCACGCAGATGAAGCCGCAGTTTTCATCCAGCGCGCGGCTTGCGGCGGCGACAAAGGCATTGCCCACGGCCATGCCCATCGATCCGCCCATGAAAGTGAAGTCCTGCACGCCCAGCACGGTCTTGTGCCCTTCTATCCGACCAAGGGCAGCGGTGAAGGCATCGGTGTGCGTGCTGGCGGCGCGCGCGGCTTTCAGCCGGTCAGCATAGCGCTTGCTGTCGCGGAACTTCAGCGGGTCTTCCGCCACCACCGGATCGGGCAGCAGGGTGAAGCCGGGGTCGAGCAACTGGTCGAGCCGCACGTCGGCACCGATGCGGCCGTGATGGTCGCACCGGGTGCAGACGCTGAGATTCGCCTCGTACTCGCGGGTGAACAGCATTTCCTGGCACCGGGGGCACTTCACCCACAGGTTGTCAGGGGTTTCGCGCTTGGTGCCGAAGGGCAGGGCGCTGCGGACGCGGGATAGCCAACTCATGAGGGGCCTTTAGCCGAGATTCGGGTGAATTCCATCCCCTCCCGCCTGCGGGAGGGGCAGCGAAACTTGCCAGCTTGCTGGCTAGTCGCAGCGGGTTGGGTTGGGACGCAGCGGCGCAGGCCCACCCCCGGCCCCTCCCGCAGGCGGGAGGGGAGATTGCCTACTTGCGCGCGCCGTGCACGGCATTGGCAAGACTGGTGGTGAGTTCTTTCAGGAATTGCGGCGCGTGGTTGCCGTGCTCGCCGATCAGATCGACGAAGGCGGAGCCGACCACCACGCCGTCTGCTACCCGCGCGATGGCCTCGGCCTGATCAGGGCGACGCACGCCGAAGCCCACCACGATGGGCAGGTCGGTGGACTGGCGGATGCGCGCGACATTTTCCTCGATCGATTCGAGTGCGGCTTCCTGCTTGCCGGTGATCCCCGCCACGCTGACATAGTAGAGAAAGCCGGACGAACCATCGAGCACCGTGGGCAGCCGCGCGGCATCGGTCGTGGGCGTGGCAAGGCGGATGGGCGAGATACCCTTGGCGCGCAGTGCGGGGCCGAGGTCAATGTCCTCCTCCGGCGCGAGGTCCACGCAGATCACGCCATCGACACCTGCAGATGCGGCGGCATCGGCAAACCATTCGGGCCCGCGCCGCACCATCGGGTTGGCATAGCCCATCAGCACCAGCGGAATGGTCGGGTGCCGCTCGCGAAAGTCGGTCGCCATGCGCAGCACGTCGGCCGTCTTGGTGCCCGCGCCAAGGCTGCGCAGGTTCGCCGCCTGGATGGCCGGGCCATCGGCCATCGGATCGGTGAACGGCATGCCGAGCTCGATCACATCGGCGCCGCCCTCGACCAGCGCATCGAGATTGGCAGCGGTATCGCCATCGCCTGCGGTAATGAAACACACGAGCGCGGGACGGTTGGCAGCAAAGGCGGTTTGGAAGCGGGTCATCACTTAAGCCCTCTCACCTTTAGGGGAGAGGGTTGGGAGAGGGGGCTGTACACGCAGCCTGGCCAGTGTCTCCGAAATCCTGATCAAAACGCCATCCATATTCGTCATCACATCCCGATTTGCAAAGCGCAGCACCGCATAGCCTTGCTGCTCAAGAAAGCGAGTCCTAGCCGCGTCATAATCGATCGTGGTCGCGTGAGTGTCACCATCCAGTTCGATGACCAGCTTGGGATCATTGCCGGCAAAATCGGCGATATAGGTGCCAATCACCTTTTGTCGGCGGAACTTGACGGTCTCGAAGCGCTTGGCTCGGAGTGCGAGCCACAGGCGGGTTTCCGGTTCGGACATCTGCTTGCGATTCTCGCGAGCCCGCTTCGTGAGTTCTCCGTCGCGCATTTTCCCCTCTCCCAACCCTCTCCCCTGAAGGGGAGAGGGCTATTGGATCACATCTCCACTCCCAGTGCCTCGGCCACGGTAAAGATGTCCTTGTCGCCGCGCCCGCACAAATTCGCGCATATGATCGCGTCTTTGGGCATGGTCGGCGCAACCTTCGCAACCGCCGCGATGGCATGGCTGGGTTCCAGCGCGGGGATGATGCCTTCGGTGCGGCACAGCAGCTTGAAGCCTTCCAGCGCCTCCATGTCGGTGATCGAGGTGTATTCCACGCGCCCGGTTTCCTTCAGCCAGGCATGTTCGGGGCCGATACCGGGGTAGTCGAGACCCGCCGAAATCGAGTGGGCTTCAGCGATCTGGCCGTCTTCATCCTGCAGCAAGTAGGTCTTGTTGCCATGGAGGATGCCGGGGAACCCGCCCGCCAGGCTGGCGGCGTGCTGCTTGTCCAGCCCATGTCCCGCCGCTTCCACGCCGAGCATCTTGACGTCCGCATCATCCAGGAACGGGTGGAACAGGCCGATGGCGTTCGATCCGCCGCCGATTGCTGCCACCAGCAGGTCGGGCAGGCGGCCGGTGCGTTCGAGCAATTGCTCGCGCGCTTCCTTGCCGATCACGCTCTGGAAATCGCGCACGAGTTCGGGATAGGGGTGCGGGCCTGCCGCCGTGCCGATGATGTAGAAGGTGTCGTGCACATTGGCGACCCAGTGGCGCAGCGCCTCGTTCATCGCGTCCTTCAGCGTGGCTGCCCCGCTGGTGACGGGGACAACCTCTGCCCCCAGCAGCTTCATGCGGAACACGTTGGGCGCCTGCCGCGCCACGTCGGTCGCGCCCATGAAGATGGTGCAGGGCAGGCCGAACCGCGCGCAGACGGTGGCCGTGGCCACGCCGTGCTGGCCCGCCCCGGTTTCGGCGATGATGCGCGTCTTGCCCATGCGGATGGCGAGCAGGATCTGGCCGACGCAGTTGTTGATCTTGTGCGCGCCGGTATGGTTGAGCTCGTCGCGCTTGAACCAGACCTGCGCGCCGCCGAGTTCTTCCGTCAGCCGGGGCGCGAAATACATCGGGCTGGGGCGGCCGACATAGTGCGCCAGCAGGTCGTCGAATTCCGCCTTGAACGCCGGGTCTTTCTTGGCGGCGGTATATTCGCGCTCAAGATCGAGGATCAGCGGCATCAGCGTTTCGGCGACATAGCGTCCGCCGAACTGGCCGAAATGGCCGCGCTCGTCGGGCTGGTTGCGGAAGGAATTGGGTTTCTGCTCGGTCATGTCATCAACTCTATAGGGCGCGGGCGGCTTGGCAGAAGGCCTCAATCTTGTCGATATCCTTCACGCCGGGCGCGCTTTCTACCCCGCTCGACACATCGACAAGCGGGGCTTTGGTCTGCCGTGCGGCCTCTGCCACATTGATCGGGTTGAGCCCGCCCGCAAGGCCCCAGGGCAGGGGACCCCGGTAGGCAGCAAGCAGCGACCAGTCGAAAGAAAGGCCCATACCGCCCGGCATCTGGCCCTTGGGCGTCTTGGCATCAAACAGCAGGAAATCCGCTGCCTCGTAAAAGGCCGAGGCGCGGGCGACGTCCGCCGCTTCGGATACGGAAAGCACCTTCCACACCGGCAGGCCGAATTGAGCGCGCACCTCTGCCGCCCGCTGCGGGGTTTCGTGGCCGTGGAGCTGGATCGCATCGAGCCTGCCCGCCGCCACGGCTTCTGCCAGCACGGCATCGCTTGCATCGACGAACACGCCAGCCTTGCGGATTGCCGGACCGGCCTGCGCGGCGAGGCGCGACACCTGTTCCGACGAAACGAAACGCGGCGAGGGGGCATAGAAATTGAACCCGCACCACTCCGCCCGCGCAGCCAGGCAGGCGGCGAGCGTGTCGGCAGTGGAAATGCCGCAGATCTTGATCAGGGGCGAGTGCATCGGCGCGCCCTACAGGCTTGAGGGGTTCTGCACCAGCCGCAGCAGCGTGCCATCGGGATCAATCAGATAGGCGATGGTGAGCCCGCTGATATCGCGCTGTGGCGGGACGAGGCGGGGTATGCCTTCGCGCGCTTCCGGCAGCCCGGCGGCGCGGATATTCTCCACCATCGCGTCCAGGTCATCCAGCCTCAGGCAGCAGGAGTGGTTGTTCTGCTCAGGGACCAGATCGGGCCAGGGGAAAAACTCCAGCGTCATCCCGCCACTTTCAAGGATCAGCCAGTGGCCCGAACGGTAGGAGGCAGCAAAGCCGAGCTTGCTGTAAAACCGCTCGGTCTTGAGGAAATCGCGGCTCGGCAGGTTGGGTGTGGCATGGTCGGCCACGTCAAAGCGTCGCCTCGATCTCCCGCGCGGCCTGCACCGGGTCCTCGGCGCGGCTGATCGGGCGGCCGATGACCAGGACGCTGGCGCCATCATCACGCGCTGCACGCGGGGTGACGACGCGCTTCTGGTCACCCACGGCGGAACCGGCTGGGCGCAAGCCGGGGACGACGAAATAGCCCTTTTTCCACTGGCGATGGACTTCGCCGATCTCGTGGCCGGAACAGACAATGCCATCAAGCCCGGCAGCCTCGGCCAGTTCCGCCAAGCGCAACACGTGGTCGTGCGGGGTGCCGGAAACACCCGTGCGCTGCAGGTCGCGCTCGTCCAGGCTGGTAAGCATGGTCACGGCCACGACCTTGCAATGCTCGCCCGCAGCAGCCTTGGCATCTTCCATCATCGCACGTCCGCCCGAAGCGTGGACGGTAACGATGGCGGGTTCGAGCACATGGATCGCCTGCATGGCACCGGCCACGGTGTTGGGAATGTCGTGCAGCTTCAGGTCGAGGAAGATCGGCAGGCCCACGCTGGCGATTTCATGCACGCCGTGGTGGCCGTGGGCGCAAAAGAATTCCAGCCCCAGCTTGAAGCCGCCGACGTGGCCCTTGACCTTTTCGGCCAAGGCTTTGGCGGCATCGAGCCGGGGCAGGTCGAGCGCGAGATAGACCGGGTTGCTCATGGCAGCGGAGCGCCGGGGTGCGGGGTGGGTGTGGGCGGCGCGGTTGGTTCAGGGTCAACCACGGCCACTTCATCCACCACGACAGTGGGCTGCTGCACCGGCGTGGCGGCAGCCGTGCGCGAGGCAACTTCAAGCGCGGCGATCCGGCGATGAAGCTGCCACTTTGCTGCCCGGTGATAGAGCCACATGGGCACGAACCCGATCGCAAACGACAGCATGACGATGGCGGGCAGCATCGTATCGACCAACAGGTTGTCCCAGATGCGGACCGTGACCGGCACCCAGTTGGCATAGGTGAAAATCGCCAGGGCAACCAGCAGCAGCACCCAGATGACCGTTCGCACGACTTGCATGGCGGATTCCCTCTTGTCTTTTGCGGGTTCGTTCTTCTGGCGCGATGCTAGGCCCTAAGGCTGCGCCTGTGAAGCGGTTTGGTTTTTGGCCAAAAACCCAGTTATCCGAAGACTCTGGCGAAGATCGTATCCACCGCCTTGAAGTGGTAGTCGAGGTTGAACTTTTCCTCCAGCTCGGCCTCGATCATCGCGGCGCGGACTTCCTCGTCGGCCTTGAGCAGTTCGAGCAGTGACAGCGCGCCATCCGATTCCCACACCTTCATCGCGTTGCGCTGGACCAGCCGATAGGCGTTGTCGCGGGTGATGCCCGCTTGCGTCAGTGCCAGCAGCACCCGCTGCGAGTGGACAAGGCCGCCCATCTTGTCGAGGTTCTTCTGCATCCGCTCGGGGTAAACCAGCAGCTTGTCCACCACGCCGGTGAGGCGGGCGAGGGCAAAATCAAGCGTGATCGTGGCATCGGGGCCGATGAAGCGCTCGACACTGGAGTGCGAGATGTCCCGCTCATGCCACAGCGCCACGTTCTCCATGGCAGGCAGGGCATAGGCGCGGATCATGCGGGCTTGCCCGGTCAGGTTCTCGGTCAGGATCGGGTTGCGCTTGTGCGGCATGGCACTGGAACCCTTCTGGCCGGGTGAGAAATATTCCTCGGCCTCCAGCACCTCGGTGCGCTGCAAGTGGCGCACTTCAACCGCCAGCCGCTCGATCGAACTGGCGACCACGGCCAGCGTGGCGAAATACATGGCGTGACGATCGCGCGGAATAACCTGGGTCGAAACCGGCTCAACCGCCAGGCCCAACTTTTCGGCGACATATTCTTCCACCGCAGGATCGATATTGGCGAAAGTGCCGACCGCGCCCGAAACGGCACAGGTGGCAATCTCGGCGCGGGCATTGATCAGCCGGGTGCGGCAGCGGGCGAATTCGGCATAGGCCTGGGCCAGCTTGAGGCCGAAGGTCGTCGGCTCGGCATGGATGCCGTGGCTGCGGCCGATGGTGGGGGTGTACTTGTGTTCTTCGGCCCGGCGACGGATCGCGGCGAGCAGCGCGTCCATGTCTTCCAGCAGCAGGTCGGTGGCGCGGGCAAGCTGCACCGCCAGCGTGGTGTCGAGCACGTCGGAACTGGTCATGCCCTGGTGCATGAAGCGCGCTTCCGGCCCGACCTGTTCTGCTACCCAGTCGAGGAAGGCGATGACATCGTGCTTGAGCACTGCTTCCTTGGCATCGATCGCGGGCACGTCGATCACCGGATCGGTCTGCCACCAGTCCCACAGCGCCTTGGCGGCAGACTGTGGCACCACGCCAAGGTCGGCCAGCTTCTGCGTGGCATGGGCCTCGATCTCGAACCAGATGCGGTAGCGGGCTTCCGGCTCCCAGATCGCGGTCATGGCGGGGCGGGCGTAACGGGGGACCATGGGCGGGGCCTTCTTGCAAGCGTCTATCGGATGCGGCGCGGCTAGGGCGAGAGGCGGCGCTTGGCAAGGGGGCGGGGAGGCATTGTGGCCGATGTCCCCTAGATCAGCCCCTTGGCTTTCAGCGAAACCTGACCTTCGCGACCGACGATCACATGGTCGTGTACGGTGATGCCGAGCAGGCGTCCGGCCTCGGCGATGCGGTTGGTCACCTGGATTTCGGCGCGGCTCGGCTCCGGGTTGCCGCTGGGGTGGTTGTGGACCAGGATCAGCGCACTGGCCCCGATGTCGAGGCCACGCTTGATCACCTCGCGCGGGTGGATCGATGCCTCGTCGATCGTCCCGTCGTGCGCCACGTGGTCGAGCAGCAGGCGGTTCCTCACATTGAGATAAAGCACGCGCACCCGTTCGTGGGTCAGGTGCGCCATGTCGATGGTGAGATAGTCCATCAGTGCCTGCCACGATCCCAGCACCGGCTGCTGCTGCACTTCGCTGCGGGCCATGCGGCGGGCGGCGAGGCCGGCAATCTTGATCGCGCCGACGCCGGCATCGGACAGGCCCTTGACCTGCTTCAGCGCCGCCGGTTCGGCATTGAGCACGCCCGACAGCGAGCCGAAGCGGGCGAGCAGGGTCTTGGCCATCGGCTTGGTGTCGCCCCGCGCATTGGCCCCGAACAGCAGGTATTCGAGCACTTCGTAATCGGCCAGGGCCTCCGGTCCGCCAGTCAGCATCCGTTCGCGCAGGCGGGCGCGGTGGCCCGATCCGCCGTGCTGCACGGGCGGGCCTGCATTCTCGAAAAGATCCCCGTCGCCCGCGTCCAACCGCTTGCCCCCCGATGTCTGCCAAATCCATTGCCTTTGCCGTGCCCCTCGCGCAAGTGTCCCGACGAATGGCGCGTGAATTGGATCAGGAAGGCGAGCAGGCCCCGCGGCGGCGCGGACGGCGGATCGCGCGGCGCATGGCGCAGGCGCTCGGCGTTGTGCTTGCCATGGCTGTGGCGGGCGTTGTCTTGCTGTGGAGCCAGCGTGAGACCCTGGCCGACGATTATATCGAGCAGGCGCTGATCGAATTCGGAGTGGAGGCGACCTACGAGGTCGAGAGCATCGGACCCGAAACGCAGGTGTTGCGCAATATCGTGGTGGGTGATCCGGACAGACCGGATGCCACCATCGACCGTGCAATTGTGCAAATACGCCTTACCTTCGGCTTACCGCAGATCGCGTCGGTCACGCTGGACACGGTGCGGCTGTGGGGGCGGGTGGTTGACGGGCAGCCCAGCTTCGGCGCGCTCGATCCGCTGATCTTCACCGACAGCGATGAACCGTTTGCCTTGCCGGACCTCGACCTGACAGTGATCGACGGTCATGCGCTGATCGAGGGCGATTACGGCCCCATCGCGCTCTCGCTTGACGGCTCGGGGCATTTGCAGGGCGGGTTTGGGGGTGAACTTGCTGTAGTTGCTCCCCGCCTTGCCTTGGCTGGATGCACGGCAGAGCAGGCTACGCTCTACGGCAGCGTGGCGATTACCGACCGGCGGCCGGGTTTTGCCGGACCTCTGCGGTTCGATCAGCTCGACTGCGCCGGGCAGGGGGTTTCCGTTGCCGGCGGGGCGGCCGAACTGGAGCTGACTGCAGATGCCGAGCTTACGGCAATCGACGGCGAGGGCAGCCTGCGGTCTGGCGCTGTGACAGCTCCTTCAGCCCGCCTCGCCGCACTGGAGGGCGACCTGCGCCTCGCCCTGCGCGATGGCAATGTCACCAGCACTTTCGACCTTGAAGGGCGCCAGATTGAAACCTCCGCATTGCGCCTGGCCACGCTGGCAATTGAAGGCACCTTGCGAAGCCGCGATGCGTTCGAACGGATCGAACTGGAAGCGAGCCTGGATGGCCGCAACCTGCAACCGGGCTCAGACATGGCGGCCATACTGGATGATGCCGCAGGTGCTGCCGAAGGAACACTGGCGGCCCCGCTGCTCGCCCGCATGCGCCAGCAACTGGCGGTGCAGATACAGGCCAGCCGCCTGACCGGGAACTTCACCCTGCGGCAGGATCGCGACCGCCTTGCCGTTGTCGTGCCCGAGGCGCGGCTGCGTGGGCGCGGGGGTGATGTCCTGCTGCTGCTCAGCCGCGCGCAGCTTGGCTTCACCGATAGTGGCGTGCCGCTGTTCTCGGGCAATTTCTCCACCGGCGGGGCGGGCCTGCCGCAGATCGCCGGACGGATGGAGCAGGACGAAGGCGGCGCGCTCGAACTGCGCGCGCGGATGGCGGAGTATACCGCAGGCGATGCCAGTCTTACCGTGCCCGACCTGCGCGTCAGCCAGCGCAGCAACGGGGCCCTGGCGCTGGACGGGCGGATCGAGGCGAGCGGGGCCTTGCCCGGCGGTTTTGCACGCGGGCTGGAACTGCCTTTGTCGGGCACCGTCTCGCCTTCCGGCGCTGTTGCGCTGTGGAGCGCCTGCACCGCAGTGCGGTTTGACCAGTTGCAGCTATCCGGACTGCTGCTCGAAGGCCGCGCGCTGACCCTGTGTCCACCCACCGGCTCTTCCATCCTGCGCTATGATGCCGGGGGACTCAGCGTGGCGGCAGGGGTGCCCTCGCTGCAATTGACCGGCACTCTGGGCGAGACCCCCGTGCGCCTGTCGAGCGGCGCGGTTGGCTTTGCCTGGCCGGGGGCGCTGTCGGCCAAGGCAATCGCAGTGGAACTGGGCGAGCCTGTAACAGCCACCCGCTTCACCATTGCCGACCTCTCGGCCCGCCTGGGTGACGAGATCGCCGGCACCTTCACCGGCACCGACGTCCTGCTCGCTGCCGTTCCGCTCGACATCCTGCAGGCGGGCGGCGACTGGCGCTTTGCCGGGGGCGAGTTGCAGCTCACGAACGTGGCCTTCCGGTTGGAGGACCGGCAGGAGACCGACCGTTTCAAGCCGCTCGGCGCTCAGGGCGCCGTGCTGACGCTGGCCGACAATGCGATCCGCAGCCGGTTCGATCTCGCCCATCCTGCCAGCGGTACGAAAGTGGCCGGGATCGACCTTACGCACGATCTCGGCAGCGCCATCGGCCATGCGGACATCGCCGTGCCTGGCGTAAGCTTCAGCCCTGCTTTCCAGCCACGGGACATTACCGAACTTGCCTATGGCGTGGTCAGCGTTGTTGAAGGCACGGTCACGGGCAGCGGGCGCGCGGGCTGGTCGCCCGAGGCAATCACCAGCAGCGGAACCTTCTCGTCCGACGGCATCAACCTTGCCGCTGCCTTCGGCCCGGTACAGGGCGCGCGCGGCACTGTCGCGTTCACCGACCTGATCGGCCTTACCACGGCGCCCGCCCAGCGCATCGCCATCGACTCGGTCAATCCTGGCATTGAGGTAAACGACGGCGTAGTGCTGTTCTCGCTGACCGGGGGAACCCAGCTGGACCTGGAAAGCGCGCAGTGGCCGTTCCTGGGCGGGCAGCTTTCGATGCAGTCGCTGGTAATGAACATCGGGGTGGCCGAGGTACGGCGCTATGTGTTCCAGATCGAAGGGCTGGAGGCCGCCCGCCTGGTCGAGCGGATGGAACTGGCCAATATGTCGGCCAGCGGGACCTTCGACGGGATATTGCCGATTGTGTTCGACGAGATGGGCAACGGCAGGCTGGAGGGCGGGATGCTCTCGGCCCGGCCGCCCGGCGGACATGTATCCTATGTCGGGCAACTGACATATGAAGACCTGTCGCCGATGGGCAACATGGCTTTCCAGGCCCTGCGCGATCTCGACTACAATACGATGGAAGTGGGCCTCAACGGCCCGCTGACCGGCGAACTGGTGACCCGTGTCCGGCTCGACGGGGTGCGCCAGGGTGCCACTGCGCAGACCAATTTCATCACCCGCCGCATTGCCCAGTTGCCGATCCGCGTGGTGGTGAACCTGCGCGCGCCGTTCTACCAGATGATCTCGTCGATGCGGTCGCTCTACGATCCATCCTCGGTGCGTGATCCTCGCGGGTTGGGCCTGATGACCGACGACGGCCAGCGCCTGCGCAGTGCCATTCGCGGCGAGGATGTGCCGCCGGAAGCGGATCCCGATTTCGATGAACCCTCTATTCAGCCCCCCGAAAGCGAGGCCCAGCCATGATTGCCGCGAAATTGACCAAGGGCCCTGCTAGAGCCCATAAGGCTGCCATGAGGGGCAGGCTGATGGACAGGGCAAGGCTGGTGGTGTTGCTGGGGGCGATCCCGTTGGCTGGGTGCATCACGCTTGAAGCGCCCGACCAGCCGATCGTGATCGAACTCAATATCAACATCACGCAGGAAGTGATTTACCGCCTGGCGGACGATGCGAACAATGCGATCGACGAGAACGCCGACATATTCTGATGGAGCATATGATGATCATCGACAGCAAGTACCGCAAGGTTCTGGGAACGGCCGCCACCGCACTTCTGCTGGCGGGCCTTGCTACCCCCGTGCTGGCGCAGCGCGATCCTGCCTATGCCGCCGCGCGCGAAGCGGGCCAGGTGGGCGAGCGGGTCAACGGCTATCTCGGTATTGTCGGCAATGCGACGCCGGAACTGCAGCGTGTGGTGGACGATATCAACAACCAGCGCCGCCAGGTCTATACCCAGCGCGCCCAGGCCGAAGGGGCCACGCTGGAGCAGTATGCGCTGACCGCGGGCTGCCTTGCGATTGCCCGCACGACGCCCGGAGAAAAGTACCAGGCACCCGATGGCACCTGGCAGACCCGCACTGCGGCTGCGCCCGTTCGCGATCCCCGCTGCCCCTGATCTGGTTACGATTTCCCGCTAACCGCGCCTAACTCGTCCCCACCCGGTTGACTTGGATATGCCCCCCGCCTAAGGGGGCGGCGCCCATGGCAGGGTGCTGGTTTGCCCATGCCAAATCCTTCGTTTAAGGGACTTGGCATGAGCGACGAGAAACCTGTCCGGGAACCCATCGAGGAGGATGCGCGAATCGACGCGCTCGAGGCGCGGCTCAAAGCCGCCCAGGGCCGCGAGGAGGAGCGCAACCGTCCGCAGATGACGGGGGCCGATGCGAATTATCGCAGCGGCAACCGCGCATTGGCGGATCTTCTCGGAGGGCTCCTGGGGGGAGCGGTGATCGGTTATGCCATTGGCTATCTGACCGGAACCAACCCATGGGGCCTGTTGATCGGCCTGTTCCTCGGAATTGTGGTCGCCTTCAGGAATATCATCCGGATTTCGAGCCGACCCTCCGAATAGGGGGAGCCGGTTTTGCGAGTTTAAGGAAGCGAAGAACAAGTGGCAGCGCAACTGGCTCCTGAACCGGCGAAAGTCGATCCGATGCACCAGTTCACCGTGGAGCCGATGTTCGGTTCCGCGGGCTGGGAAGCCGCAGGCTTCAACATCGCCTTCACCAATTCGGCCATGTGGATGGTGATCGCCGCGGTCGTGCTGTGGATGTTTATGCTTGGCGGCATGAAGCGCCAGCTCGTCCCCGGTCGCTGGCAGATGGCGGTGGAGAGCTTCACCGGCTTCATCGACAACCTGGTCGAAGCGAACATCGGCAAGGAGGGCAAGAAGTATGTGCCCTATGTCTTCAGCCTGTTCATGTTCATTCTGTTTGCCAACCTGCTCGGCCTGATGCCGCTGGGCCTGGTGGGCGTGCACCCCTTTACCTTCACCAGCCACTTCACCGTAACCGGCGTGCTCGCGATCATGAGCTTCGCCATCGTGCTGATCGTGGGTTTCTGGAAGCACGGCCTGCACTTCTTCAGCCTGTTCGTGCCCAAGGGTACGCCGCTGGTCATGGCGATCATCATCGCGCCGATCGAATTCATCTCGTTCCTGTTCCGCCCCTTCAGCCTGGCCCTGCGACTGTTCGTGGCGATGATGGCCGGGCACGTGCTGCTGGAAGTGCTGTCCAGCTTCGTCATCAGCGGGTGGGGTGCGGGCCTTGGTTTCGGCGTGTTGGTCGGCATCCCCAGCTTCGTCCTGATGATCGCCATCTGCGCCCTCGAAATCCTGGTTTCCGGTATCCAGGCATATGTCTTTGCGCTGCTGACGTCGCTCTACATCAACGACGCCGAGCACCTGCACTGAGTTTCTCAACATCTACTTCCAACGAATTCACTTGAAAGGATAATCTCATGGATCTCGAAGCTGCCAAGATGGTCGGTGCGGGCCTCGCCGCAATCGGTGCCGGCATGGCCGCGCTGGGCGTGGGCAACGTTTTCGGCTCGTTCCTGGAAAGCGCGCTGCGCAACCCGGGTGCTGCCGACGGCCAGCAGGGCCGCCTGTTCATCGGTTTCGCCGCGGCGGAACTGTTGGGCCTGCTCGCCTTCGTCGTCGCGATGATCATCCTGTTCGTCTGACGATTGCTTTTCCCGACCGGGCGCTTGGCAATTTGCTGAGTTGCCCGGCCGGGCCAGACCTGCCGCCACTCTTTTCGCGCTGACAGACGGAATCCGTCCATGCCACAGATCGCCCAATTGCCCGAAATCTGGTCCAGCCAGCTGTTCTGGCTGCTGATCATTTTCGGCCTCGTCTATGTCGTGGTCGGCAAGACCATGCTGCCTAAGGTCATGGACACCGTGGGCCAGCGCGACAGCCAGATCGCCAGCGACCTGGCTGCGGCTCAGGCTGCGCGCGATGCGGCTGACGAGCAGGAAGCGGCATGGCGTGCTCGTGAGAACGCCAACCGGGCTGCGGCGCAGGGCGTGGTAGCGGAGGCCAAGGCCAAGGCCGCCTCTGCAACCGAAACCCGCCTCAAGACCGCGCAGGTTTCAATCGACGCGATGTCGGCCGAAGCCGAGGCGCGGATCGAAGTTGCCCGCAATGAAGCGGCTGTGGAGATTGAAACAGTAGCTGCCGAAGCCGCACAGGATATCACCGCGCGGCTTGCCGGGGTGAAAGTGACCAAGACTGCGGCAGCAGCCGCCGTGAAGAAGGCGATGGCTCATGGCTAATCTGTCCGACACCCCCGTCGCCGGTCCCCAACAGTCCGAACTGCAGGAAAGCGAGGCCTTCACCGGCGTCGCTTCCGATCCGGCTATTGCGCATCCCCAGCCAGAACTGCTCGGCCTCCAGCCCTACCAGTGGGTTTCGCTGTCGATGGCAGCCCTGTTGCTGATCGCCTTTGCCGGCCTCAAGGTCCACAAGACCATTGCTGGCGGTCTCGACGGCAAGATCGCCGAGATCCGTCGCAATCTCGATGAAGCCAAGGCCCTGCGCGCTGAGGCCGAAGCACTGCGCGCCGAATATGCCGCAAAGATCGCGGGCGCGGAAACCGATGCTGCGGCAATGCTCGACAATGCGCGCGTCGAAGCCGATGCCATCGTGGCCAAGGCCGAAACCGATACAGCCGCGATGATCGCGCGGCGCGAACAGATGGCCCGCGACAAGATCGGTGCAGCTGAACGCCAGGCCGTGGCCGACCTGCGCGCCCGCGCTGCCGACGCTTCGACCGCTGCCGCCGCTGCCCTTATCGCCGAGCGCCACGATGCCGCCGCCGATGCCGCCATGGCCGACAAGGTGATCGCCGCGATCTGACGTTTTGGCGGACGGCGCTAGAAGCTGTCTTTCGCCGCCCTAAGCTTGGCAAACGTCTCCTCTGCCGAAGCCCCACCCCAGCGGTTGCGCATGTCCTCGTTGTCGGCGCGCAGGAAGGGGTTAGTCTCCAGCTCGCGGGCGAGCGGGAAGGGCACGGTCGGCTGGTGCCGGGCGCGGGCCGACGCGATGTCATCGGCGTAGAGTTGCAGGGCCACGTTGTCGGGATCGGCATGGAGTGCGAAGCGGGCGTTCGCCTGGGTATATTCGTGCGCGCAGTGCATCATCGTTTCCGGCGGCAGATCGCGCAACCGCCTGAGCGACTTCCAGAACTGCTGCGGCGTGCCCTCGAACATCCGCCCGCAACCCAGCGCGAACAGGGCATCGCCCACAAAGGCCAGGCCAGCGTCGGGCAGGTGATAGGCGATATGGCCCATGGTATGCCCGCCGACATTCAGCACTCGCGCTTGGTGCTCGCCAAGCATGACCGTGTCGCCCTGGTCCACCGTGCGGTCGATCCCTTCGATCTTCGCCGCATCGCCAGCAGGCGCGGTGATGGTGCATCCGGTCGCGGCCTTGATCGCCGCGTTGCCGCCCGCATGGTCAGGGTGCCAGTGGGTGTTCCAGATCTGCGTGATGCGCCAGCCCTTCATATCCGCTTCGAGCATGCAGGCCTTGGCATCGGGGGTATCGATGCACACGGTCTCATGGCTGTCGGTATCGTGCAGCAGGTAGCCGTAGTTGTCGGACAGGCAGGGGAACTGGTGGACGGATAATGACATTCTAGCCTTCCCTTCCGGCTTGAAAATGCGCCATTTCTACCGGCAGGTCGATCCAGTGATGGCGGCTCTGCTCATAGACCGAACGCAACGGTTGGCCCAGCGCGGGGTTGGCAAAGGCTCCGGCCATCACCCCGATTCTGTCGGGCGTGCGGCTGGCGCGGGCGTAGACCGAACTGCCGCAAAGGGGACAGAACCCGTTGGTGAAACTGTAGCCGTTGTCCGTCGGGCGGGTGAATTCGCGCGCCTCGCCAGACAGTGTCACTGCCTGTGCGGGATAATAGGCGATCGATCCGAATTGCGATCCGCTGCGCCGCTGGCAATCGACGCAATGGCACATGACCAGCGCACCTTCCGCGCCGGGGGCAATTGTGGCTGTGAGGGCGCCGCACTGGCATTGGGCAATCATGCCGTCATCTTATACGCGGACCGGCCCCCAAAAGAAAAGGCCCGCCCGCTCTGTTGAGCGGACGGGCCATATCCTTGTGCCGCAAGTGCGACGGGTCGGGCTTACTCGCCCTTCTTGAGCGCGGCGCCCAGGATGTCGCCCAGCGAGGCACCCGAGTCGGACGAACCGTACTGTTCCACGGCCTGCTTCTCTTCGGCGATCTGGCGCGCCTTGACCGAGAAGTTCGGCTTCTTGGAACGGTCGAAGCCGATCACCAGGGCATCGAGCTTCTGGCCGACCTGGAAGCGGTCCGGACGCTGTTCGTCACGGTCGCGGCCGAGGTCCGAGCGCTTGATGAAGCCGGTCGCGCCGTCATCACCAACCTGCACTTCGAGCCCGCCATCGCGCACTTCGAGAACGGTGACAGTGACGACCTCGTTCTTCTTCACGCCGCCAGCGCCGCCGCCAGCAGCCGAAGTCGCGCCGCCGGCTGCCGGAGCACCCTTTTCGAGCTGCTTCATGCCGAGCGAGATGCGCTCCTTCTCGATATCCACGTCGAGCACGATGGCGTTGACCATCTCGCCCTTGCGGTGAAGGGCGAGGGCGTCTTCACCCGAAATGCCCCAGGCGATGTCGGACATGTGGACCATGCCGTCCACGTCGCCCGGCAGGCCGATGAACAGGCCGAATTCGGTGGCGTTCTTGACTTCGCCTTCGACCTGGCTGCCCACGGGGTGCGTTTCGGCGAATTCTTCCCACGGATTGCGCTGGGCCTGCTTGAGGCCGAGCGAAATGCGGCGCTTGTCGGAATCGACCTCCAGCACCATCACTTCGACTTCCTGCGAGGTCGAGACGATCTTGCCCGGGTGGACGTTCTTCTTGGTCCAGCTCATTTCCGAAACGTGGACCAGGCCTTCGATGCCCGCTTCCAGTTCCACAAAGGCGCCGTATTCAGTGATGTTGGTCACCACGCCGCTGATCTTGGCGCCGACCGGGTACTTGGCGGCAACGCCTTCCCACGGATCCGATTCCAGCTGCTTCATGCCCAGGCTGATGCGCTGGGTATCGGCATTGATGCGGATGATCTGGACCTTCACGGTCTGGCCGATCTCGATCACTTCGCTCGGGTGGTTGACGCGCTTGTAGCTCATGTCGGTGACGTGAAGCAGGCCATCGATGCCGCCCAGGTCAACGAAGGCACCGTAATCGGTGATGTTCTTGACCACGCCATCGGTGATCTGGCCTTCGGCCAGGCCTTCGATCAGCTCGCTGCGCTGTTCGGCGCGGGTTTCTTCCAGCACGGCGCGGCGCGAAACCACGATGTTGCCGCGGCGGCGATCCATCTTGAGGATCTGGAACGGCTGCGGCATGTCCATCAGCGGGGTGACATCGCGCACGGGGCGGATATCGACCTGCGAACCGGGCAGGAAGGCCACGGCGCCATCGAGATCGACCGTGAAGCCGCCCTTGACGCGGCCGAAGATGCGGCCTTCGACGCGCTTGCCTTCGCCGAATTCGTTTTCGAGCTTGTCCCAGGCGGCTTCGCGGCGGGCGCGATCGCGGCTGAGCATTGCTTCGCCGTCGGCGTTCTCGACGCGGTCAACGAAGACTTCGACTTCGCCGCCGACAACCAGGCCATGCTCGTCTTCGCCGCGCGAGAATTCGCGCAGGGAGATGCGGCCTTCGGACTTGAGGCCCACGTCGATGACGGCAAAGCCGTTTTCAATGGCGGTGACAGTGCCCTTGACTACGCGGCCTTCGAAGCCGCCCTCGGCGCCGCCGAGCTGCTCATCAAGGAGAGCCGCGAAATCATCGCGGGTGGGGTTGGCAGTAGATGCCATAAGGTTGGAATTCCCGTATCATCAATTTACCGGCCAGGCGGTTGTATCCGCCGGTCTTTCTCCGCCTGTCGCACCATTGCGAAGGGCGGGCCAAGAGGCCGAACTGCCGCGAAGACCGAATGCCTTTCGCGGCATCCCGCGAGCCAGCCGGTAAAAGCGGGCCCAATGGACAGGCGCGCGCCTAGGCGAAAGGGGGCGCGAAAGCAAGGGAAAGCGGTCGATATTGCCTCGTACGGTTGACTTGGAAGCCGCGCTGGCCTGTTCTGCGGGATGAAAGAGGACCTGCCGATGTCACCCCTTGCCAAATGCCTCGTCCGCTATGGCGAATTCCACCGCGATGGCCGCAATGTTCTGACCCATGCCCTGGGCATACCCATGATTGTGCTCGCAATTACGGTGCTGCTTGCAAGACCGGCTTTCGAAATGCCGCTGCTGGGCTTTGCCGCAAGTCCTGCCATCGTTGCGGCCGCGCTCGCCGCGCTGTGGTATCTGCAACTCGATACCAAGTTCGGCCTGCTGATGACAGTGCTGCTCGCGGTGTTCATCTCGCTGGGCAAGGCGATTGCTGCCATCTCTGACGCCGCATGGCTGGGCGGCGGAATTGCCCTGTTCGTGGCGGGTTGGGCCTTGCAGTTCCTTGGCCATCACTACGAGGGAAGGAAGCCTGCTTTCGCCGACGATCTTCGCAGCTTCCTTGTCGGCCCGCTGTTCATGGTGGTGGAAGCTCTTTTCGCGCTGGGATTGGCAAAAAACTCAAGTGCGAGGTCGAGGCTACCGGCTAGGGGCAGGGCTGCTGCCCGGTGGCGGCGTTGACCGCTTCGATCGCCGCCGCAATCGCCTGGTCCTTGTCCAGTTCGGACGTATCGAGAACCACGGCATCTGCCGCCGCCACCAGCGGAGCTGTCGCACGGGTCCGGTCGCGTTCGTCCCGCTTCCTCAGGTCGGCTTCGATCTCGGCCAAGGTGTGGCTTTCACCGCGCTGCTGCATTTCGCTCCACCGGCGCAGTGCCCGCGCCTCCACACTGGCGGTGACGAAAAGTTTTACCTCGGCAGCGGGGCAAATCACCGTGCCGATGTCGCGCCCGTCGAGCACCGCTCCGCCGGGCAGGGCGGCATAGTCCCTCTGCCGCGCCAGCAGCGCCGCGCGCACTGCCGGATGGACCGAAACCCGGCTCGCCAGCCCGCCGGTCGCTTCGCTGCGCAGATCGGGATGGCCGAGCAGTTCCTCCGGAAAATTGCAGGCGGCCAGGGCATCGGCTTCGCTGTCCGGATCGCCGCCATTCAGCGCGACCTGATAACCGACCGCGCGATAGAGCAGCCCTGTGTCCATGTGCGGCAGGCCGAAATGACGCCCGAGCGCCTTGGCTATGGTGCCCTTGCCCGAGGCGGTTGGTCCGTCGACTGCGATGATCATCGTACGGCCTCTAGCGGGCAAATGCCGGGTTGAGAACAGCCAAGGCCCACCCTATCTGTCCGGCCAGAGGCCACGTCCTCTCGCGCAACCATTCGCGATCAAGTCCGGGACGGCCCGGCAGCAATCTTTCACAAGGAGGCTGTCCTGGCCTGGATATTCTTGTTTTTCGCCGGCCTGCTGGAAGTGGTCTGGGCCTATTCGATGAAGCTGTCCGACGGCTTCACCAAGCCGGGACCGGCCGTGGTGACGATCGTGGCGATGATATTCAGCTTCGGCCTGCTGTCGCTGGCGATGCGCTCGCTGCCGCTGGGCACGGCCTATACGATCTGGACCGGAATCGGCGCGGTCGGGGCCTTTATCGTCGGCATCGTGGTGATGGGCGAGGCCCTGACCGCCACGCGCGTGCTTGCCGCCTTGCTGATCGTTTCGGGGCTGGTGCTGATGAAGATATCAAGCCCCGTTTAGGCGCCGAGGCTTTCCATTAAGGCGATGAAGTTGGGGAAGCTCGTCGCGATGGGGCGGATGTCGTCAACCAGCACGCCTGCTTCGCTGGCCATGCCGGCAACCGCCATCGACATGGCGATGCGGTGATCGAGGTGGGTCTTGGCACGGCTGTTGGCGCTGCCGCGCAAGGGGGAGCCACCAGTCCCGTGAATGACCAGCCCGTCCTCGCGCTCTTCCACGCGGGCACCAGCGCCGGTCAGCGCCTCGGCCATGGCAGTGAGCCGGTCGCTTTCCTTTACGCGCAGCTCGTCGAGGCCGCTCGTCGTGGTCGTGCCCGATGCTAAGGCTGCAGCGACGAATAGCACGGGGAATTCGTCGATCATGCTGGGCGCAAGTTCGGGATCGACCGCGATGCCGGTCAGCGCCGAGTGCCGCACCCGCAGGTCGGCCACCGGCTCGCCGCCCACTTCACGCGGGTTCACTTCCTCGATGCTGCCTCCCATCTGTCGCAACACTGCGAACAGCCCGGCGCGGGTGGGATTGAGGCCGACATTCTCGATCAGCACGTCGCTGCCGGGGACGATCAGCGCAGCAACCACGAAGAAGGCGGCCGACGAGGGATCGCCCGGCACCACGATTGTCTGCGGCTTGAGCTCCGCCTCGCCCCGCAGGGTGATGATCCGCTCGCCATCCACCTCTTCTACAGTCAGGTCCGCACCAAACCCCTTGAGCATCCGCTCCGAATGGTCGCGCGTGGGCACGGGCTCGATCACCGTGGTTATCCCGGCGGTGTTGAGCCCGGCCAGCAGCACCGCGCTCTTCACCTGGGCACTGGCTACCGGCAGGCGGTAGGTGATCGGCACTGCGGGGCAGATACCGCGCAGGGTCAGCGGGAGGCGGCCGCCTTCACTTGCGTCGAATTCCGCGCCAACCATGGTCAGCGGCTCGATCACCCGGCCCATCGGGCGCTTCGACAGGCTGGCGTCACCAACGAAAGTGGCAGTAATCGCGTGGCTGGCAACAAGGCCCATGAGCAGGCGCGTGGAGGTGCCGGAATTGCCCATGTCGAGCGGCTCGGCCGGTTGCAGCAGGCCGCCCACGCCAACGCCGTGGATCGACCATGTACCGTCAGCCTCGCGGTTGATCGTTGCGCCCATCGCCCGCATGGCGGCGGCCGTGGCCAGCACGTCCTCGCCTTCCAGCAGGCCCGACACCCGCGTCTCCCCCACGGCCAGCGCGCCCAGCATCAGCGATCGGTGGCTGATCGACTTGTCACCCGGCACACGGATCGTGCCCGTCAGCGGACCGGTGGCATTGAAACGGCGCGGTTGCGGGGAGGTGGAAGACGAAGCGGACAAGGCGTGGACTTTCGCAACAGAGCGGGGCGCGGCGTCCTTGCCAGCGCCATGTCCCCATGGCAAGGCGCGCGACCTGTGCCACATGCTGCCCCATGCTGGAGGGCCTGCCCCGCGATGCGCCACTTGATTTCGGGTGGCGAATCGGGAAAGGGGCGCTTCCAGCTTATTGCATCGACATTTCCGCCTCCCACTTACGCGGCGGGCGACACTGAGGATTTTTAACATGGTCAAGCCAGAGTGGGGCGCCAAGCGCAGCTGTCCCAAGTGCGGTGAACGCTTTTACGACCTGGGCAAGGAAGACCCGGTAACCTGCATCGAATGCGGCAACCAGTGGACGCCGGAACCGGTGCTCAAGTCCAAGCAGCCCATCCCCTTCGAGGAAGTGAAGAAGGAGAAGGAGCTGGAGGAAGCCGATTCCGACCTGGCCGATGATGATCTGGAAGACATCGACGATGGCGAGGATTCGCCCGACAACGATGTTGACCTTGGTGGTGACGATGACCTCGGCGTCGATACCGGCAAGGGCGAGGACGGCGACGACGACGTTTGATCGCTATAGTTGCACGGCGAAGCGCGGGTGGTGAAAATTTGCCCTTGCGCTTCGTCCGGAACGGCCATATTGGGCCGCTTCCTCACCTCCCAGGGTGAGGAACAAGAATGGAACGGGGCCTTAGCTCAGCTGGGAGAGCGCTACAATGGCATTGTAGAGGTCAGCGGTTCGATCCCGCTAGGCTCCACCATTCGTTGAATTGAAAGACATCGCGCCCCCTTGGGCACGTTGACCGAATTAACCGCTGGCTGACGAGTATCGTCCGCCGGCGTTTTTGGCATTTGGCCGATTGGAGCAAAGGCAAAGCGCATGTTCGATACGCTGTCTGGCAATCTCGGATCCGTCTTCGACCGCCTGCGCGGCCGGGGGGCGTTGAGCGAGGCCGACGTGCGCGAGGCCATGCGCGAAATCCGCGTTGCCCTGCTCGAAGCAGACGTGGCCCTGCCTGTCGCCCGCGACTTCATCAACAAGGTGACCGAAAAGGCCGTTGGTGCCGCGGTCCTGAAGTCGGTCAAGCCGGGCCAGCAGGTCGTCAAGATCGTCAACGACGAACTGGTCGCCATGCTTTGCGGCGAGGATGCGGGCGGCGAGGAATCGGACCTGCACCTCGATGTGCGGCCGCCTGCCGTTATCATGATGGTCGGCCTGCAGGGATCTGGCAAGACCACCAGCACCGCCAAGATCGCCAAGCTGCTGCGCGAAAAGCACGGCAAGAAGGTCCTGATGGCCTCGCTCGACGTCAACCGTCCGGCGGCGCAGGAACAGTTGAAGGTGCTGGGCGAGCAGGTCCAGGTTGCCACCCTGCCGATCGTGGTGGGCCAGCAGCCGGTAGATATTGCCCGTCGCGCTCTCGAATCCGCGCGGCTGCAGAATGTCGATGTGCTGATGCTCGACACCGCCGGTCGCCTCCACGTCGATGCCGCGCTGATGGCCGAGATGAAGGCTGTTGCCTCGGTCTCCACCCCAGCTGAAGTGCTGCTGGTGGTCGATGCCCTGACCGGCCAGGACGCGGTCAACGTGGCGCAGAGCTTCAGCGGTGAAGTGCCGCTGACCGGCGTGGTGCTCACCCGCATGGACGGCGATGCCCGCGGCGGCGCGGCGCTGTCGATGCGTGCCGTCACCGGCAAGCCGATCAAGTTTGCCGGCACCGGCGAAAAGCTCGACGCGATCGAGCGCTTCCACCCGGCCCGCGTGGCCGACCGGATCCTTGGCATGGGCGATGTCGTGTCGCTGGTGGAACGCGCCGCCGAGGTCATCGACAAGGACGAGGCCGACAAGGTCGCGCAGCGCATGATGAAGGGTCAGTTCGACATGAACGACCTGCGCATGCAGCTGAACCAAATGCAGAAGATGGGCGGCCTCGGCATGCTGGCGGGCATGATGCCCGGCATGAAGAAGGCCAAGGCGGCGATGGATGCCAGCGGGGTGGACGACAAGGTCCTGCTGCACATGGATGCCATCATCGGCTCGATGACACCGAAAGAGCGCGCCAAACCCGAATTGCTCAATGCCAAGCGCAAGAAGCGCGTGGCGGCAGGCTCGGGCACATCGGTGCAGGACATCAACAAGCTGCTCAAGATGCACCAGGAAATGGGTCGCGCGATGAAGCAGATCCGCAAGATGGGCGGCATCAAGGGCCTCGCCTCGCTGTTCGGCGGTGGCGGCGGAATGGGCGGCGGTGGTGGCATGCCCGGCGGCGGGGGCGGGCTCCACGGCCTGCCCGGTGGCGGCCAGGGCGGACTTCCGCCAGACCTGCAGAATTTTCTCAAGAACAAATGATATTTCAGATAATTGAATTGGAAAGGTAACACATCATGGCAGTTTCTCTTCGGCTTTCGCGCGGTGGCGCCAAGAAGCGTCCCTATTACCGGATCGTGGTTTCGGACAGCCGCAGCCCGCGCGATGGCAAGTACCTCGAGCAGGTCGGCACCTATAACCCGATGCTCGCCAAGGATGACGACAACCGTGTCACCCTGAAGGAAGACCGCATCCGCTACTGGCTGGGCGTTGGCGCGCAGCCGTCGGACCGCGTGGCGCGTTTCCTCGACGTGGCTGGCATTCGCGAGCGCGATGCCAAGGTGAACCTCAAGAAGGGTGAGCCGGGCGCCGCTGCCAAGGCCCGCGCTGAAGACCGCGCTGCCAAGGCTGCCGAAGCCGAGGAAGCCGCCAAGGCCGCCGAGGAAGAAGCCGCTGCTGCTGCCGCTGCACCGGCCGTGGAAGAAGAAGCTCCTGCTGCTGAAGAAGCTCCTGCAGCCGAGGAAGCTCCTGCTGCTGAAGAAGCTGCAGCCGAGGAAGCACCCGCTGCCGAGGAAGCCACCGAAGAAAAGCCGGCGGAGTAATCCGTTTGGCCAAGGATACGCCCGTTACGCTTGCTGCCATCAGTGGCGCGCATGGCGTGACGGGCGAGGTTCGCCTCAAGCTGTTTGCCGATGGCGTCGCCTCGTTGAAGCCGCACAAGGTGTTCAACGGCGGCGCCCTCACGCTGCAGAATCTGCGCGATGATACCAAGGGCGGGGCCATCGCCCGCTTTGCCGAGATCGCCGATCGCAACGCGGCGGAAAAGCTGCGCGGCACCACGCTCACCGTCCCGCGCACCGCCTTGCCGCCCCTGGCCGAGGGCGAGTATTACCACGCCGACCTGCTCGGCCTGGCCGCCGTATCGGATGCCGGCGAGCACTTGGGCAAGGTCATCGCCATCGACAATTACGGCGCGGGCGACGTAATCGAGATTGAGCGTCCGGCGGCAGAGGGCGAAAAGCCCAAGCGCTTCATGGTGCCCATGCGTGCCGATGCCGTGCCCGAATGGGATGAAACGCGGCTTGTGATCGTCGCCGCTTTCGCTGAAGACTGACAGCGATGGGTTCGACACTCGCCTGGATTGCGCTCGCTTTCGCGCTGCCCTTGCTGGCAGGTTTTGCGTTCGCCCGCCTGCGCCCGGCCATGCCCGCGCCATTTGCCGCCATGCTCGCCGCAGTGCCCATGCTGGCAGCCTTCGGACTGCTGGTCGCCGTGCTGCACGCGAGCGACAGCGCCGCGCCGTTCGGTACGCTGGCAGTAGTTGTGTTCGGGTCGATGGCGCTGCTGTGCGGGTTCGGCCTTGGCATGGTGGGCCACCTGCTTGGCGCGCGTCGGCGCAAATGACTTTCTCCGCCACCGTCCTTACCCTTTACCCCGAGATGTTTCCCGGCCCGCTTGGCCTGTCGCTGGCCGGGCGAGCACTGGAAGAGGGCGCGTGGTCGCTCGACACCGTGCAGATCAGGGACTTTGCGACAGACAAGCACCGCACCGTCGACGATACGCCGGCGGGCGGAGGTGCGGGGATGGTGCTCAAGGCAGATGTGCTGGCCGCTGCCATCGATCATGCACGGGCGGCCAATCCCGGCGTACCTGTTCTGGCGATGACCCCGCGCGGCAAGCCGATCACCCAGGCGCGCGTGCGCGAACTGGTGGCAGGGGGCGGGGCAATCCTGCTGTGCGGCCGGTTCGAAGGGTTCGACGAACGGATCTTCGCCGGGCGCCAGGTCGAGGAAGTGAGCCTGGCCGATATCGTCCTGTCCGGCGGGGAGCCTGCCGCGCTGGCCATTCTCGATGCCTGTGTGCGCCTCCTGCCCGGCGTGATGGGGTCAGGCCACAGCGGGGTGGAGGAAAGCTTCGAGGGCGGACTGCTGGAATATCCGCAATATACCCGGCCTGTCGAATGGGAAGGTGAAGCCATTCCCGACGTGCTCCGGTCGGGCGATCACGCCAAAATAGCCGCCTGGCGCAAGGCGCGGGCCGAGGCGGATACGCGAGCGCGCCGACCTGACCTATGGGATCGCGCGAAGGCGTCGAAACCAGGTCTCGAGTGACGCAGTTCGCCCTTGCATCGCGGGCCGTTCCAGCCTAGGGCGCGCCTTCCAAAACGGACCGGGCAACCGGCTCCGTACTTGGCGCTGTTCCCTTAAGTGCTGCGATCGGGGGAGCAGGCTATCAGACGCATCGGCATGGGCCGGGCGCTTCAACGGTCACGCAGGCCGGTCTTTCAGGAACGCCAACGGGGCGTTCTGGGCCAGCCTGCCTCTGGTGCGCGGCGAAAAATAAGGATTGGGACCATGGGTCTTATTCAGGAGCTCGAGGCAGAAGCCATCAGCGCGCTCAGCGAAGGGAAGGACATTCCCGATTTCCGCGCCGGCGATACCGTGCGCGTGGGTGTGAAGGTTGTCGAAGGTACGCGCAGCCGCGTGCAGAACTTCGAAGGCGTGGTGATTGCCCGCTCGAACCGCAGCATCAACAGCAATTTCACCGTCCGCAAGATGAGCTTCGGCGAAGGCGTGGAGCGCGTGTTCCCGCTCTACTCGCCCAGCATCGATGCGATTACCGTGGTGCGCCGCGGCATCGTGCGGCGTGCCAAGCTCTATTACCTGCGCGGCCGCACCGGCAAACGCGCTCGTATTGCGGAGCGTCGCGATACCGTTAGCCAGTAATCGCCTGAATTCGCGCTTCGGCGCAGGAAATCAAAGGGGCGGTTCCGTGCTGACGGAGCCGCCCCTTTTGCATGTCCCGGGCCCATTGCGCCCGGTCGAACAGTTATCCGAGAATGGAGAAACAAGTGGGTTATCGAGTTGCAGTAGTAGGCGCGACAGGCAACGTGGGTCGCGAGATGCTCGCCATCCTGGCCGAGCGCGCCTTCCCGATTGACGAAGTGGCGGCGGTCGCCTCGTCGCGCAGCCAGGGCAGCGAAGTCGAGTTCGGCGAAACCGGCAAGATGCTCAAGTGCCAGAACCTGGAGCACTTCGACTTTGCCGGATGGGACATGGCCCTGTTCGCCGTTGGTAGCGATGCCACCAAGGTCCACGCCCCGCGTGCGGCAGCCGCAGGCTGCGTGGTGATCGACAACTCGTCGCTTTATCGCATGGATCCCGACGTGCCGCTGATCGTGCCCGAGGTGAACCCCGATGCGATTGACGGCTATACCAAGCGTAACATCATCGCCAATCCCAACTGCTCCACCGCGCAGATGGTGGTGGCGCTGAAGCCGCTGCACGATGCGGCGAAGATCAAGCGCGTGGTCGTGTCCACCTACCAGTCGGTTTCCGGCGCGGGCAAGGCGGGCATGGACGAGCTGTTCGAACAGAGCCGCGCGATCTTCGTGGGAGACCCGGTCGAGCCGCGCAAGTTCACCAAGCAGATTGCCTTCAACGTGATCCCGCATATCGACGTGTTCCTTGATGACGGTTCCACCAAGGAAGAGTGGAAGATGGTGGTCGAGACCAAGAAGATCCTCGACCCGAAGATCAAGATCCAGGCCACCTGCGTGCGGGTGCCGGTGTTCGTGGGCCACTCGGAATCGATCTCCATCGAATTCGAGAACGAGATTTCGGCCAAGCAGGCGCAGGATATCCTGCGCGAGGCCCCGGGCATCATGCTCATCGACAAGCGCGAGGACGGCGGATACGCCACCCCGGTGGAATGCGCGGGCGACTATGCCACCTTCGTTTCCCGCGTGCGCGAGGACCCGACGGTGGAGAACGGCCTGGTGCTGTGGTGCGTGAGCGACAATCTGCGCAAGGGCGCGGCGCTGAACGCCGTGCAGATCGCCGAACTGCTGGGCCGGCGGCATCTCAAGAAGGGCTAGGACTCTCCTGCAAGTGGAAATGATCGACAGCTTCGACGGCACGCCCCTCGCCATTCACCGGATTGGTCCGAAGGATGGCGGGGGGCGGCCGGTGCTGTTGCTCCACGGCCTCTTCTCCAGTGCCGATATGAACTGGATCCGCTTCGGCCATGCGAAGGCCATGGCCGATGCCGGGTTCGAGGCGATCATGCTGGATCACCGCGCCCACGGTGACAGCGGTGCGCCGCAGGATCCGGCGGCCTATCCGGCGGGAGTTCTGGCGCGCGATGTCGAGCATGTGGTCGGCGCGCTTGGCCTTGATGATTTCGACCTTGTCGGCTTTTCGATGGGCGGGCGGACGGCGGCGGCGGCAGTGATTGCCGGACTCGTGCCGCGCAGGCTGGTGCTGGCGGGGATGGGGCTGGAGAGCCTCGACAACTGGGCGCGGCGCGCGGCCTTCTTCATCGATGCCATCGATCGATTCGAGGAGGTGAAGCAGGGCGATCCGGCCTTCTTCACCGTGCAGTTCATGAAGACCATGAAGATCGACCGGGTGGCGGCGCGGCTGCTGCTGGAATCGGACATGGAAATCGATCCGACTGGCCTGTCGCGCATCACCATGTCCACGCTGGTACTATGCGGCGAGGATGACCGCGACAACGGCTCGCCCCATGCTCTGGCCGAGGCGCTGCCCGATGCCCGCCTCAAGCTGATCCCCGGCACCCATATGAGCAGCGTGACCAAGCCCGACATGGGGCAGGCGATCGAGGAGTTTCTGTCAGAAGATTAGGCCGCAACACGGGCCTGATGCGAAAAGGGGCGCCGTCCGGTGTGGATGGCGCCCCTTTTGCGTTTGTTTCCCGGGAGGGAAGCGGATCAGGCCTGCTCTTCGGCCGCCGCTTCTTCTTCCTCTTCCGCGGGGGGCAGTTCGCCCAGTTCGCGGTTGGGATCGAGTTCTTCGGTGAAGCCTTCGGTTTCTGAACGCTCTTCCTCGGCCTGGTTGCCGATCACGTCGACACCCTGGCGCTGGAGTTCGGCTTCATCGTCCGAGCGGGCGACATTGGCTTTCACCGTCACCTGCACTTCAGGGTGAAGCTGCACGGTCACGTCGAACATGCCCAGCGTCTTGATCGGCGCGCCCATGATGACCTGGCGCTTGTCGACCTTGTGACCAAGGGCAACGAGACCATCGGCCACGTCACGCACGTTGACCGAACCATAGAGCTGGCCGGAGTTCGACGAGGAACGGATCAGCACGATTTCAGCACCGGCAACAGTCTCGCCCTGCTTTTCGGCAGCGGCGCGACGGTCGGCGTTTTCCTTTTCGAGGCGTTCGCGGTTGGCTTCGAACACCTGGCGGTTGGCATCGTTGGCGCGCAGCGCCTTCTTCTGCGGCAGCAGGAAGTTGCGGGCGTAGCCGTCCTTGACGGATACGACATCACCGATGGTGCCGAGGTTCTCGATGCGTTCGAGGAGGATGATTTGCATTGGACCTATCCCCTCACTTCACGATGTAGGGCAGCAAGCCCAGGTGGCGTGCGCGCTTGATGGCACGGGCCAGTTCGCGCTGCTTCTTGGCAGAAACGGCGGTGATGCGGCTCGGCACGATCTTGCCACGCTCGGACATGAAGCCCTGCAGCAGGCGCACGTCCTTGTAATCGATGACAGGAGCGTCCTTGGCCGCGAACGGGCAGGACTTCCGGCGACGGAAAAACGGGCGGGCCATCAGTTACGCTCCTCACGCGGGTCGCGGCGCTTACGCTCGCGGTCAACCTTGCGCATCATGGCCGAGGGGCCTTCTTCCAGCTCGTCCACCGCAATGGTGAGCCAGCGGATGATGTCTTCGTTGATGCGGTTCTGGCGCTCGAGCTCGGCGACCAGGGTGCCCGGGCCATCGATGTTGAGCAGCACATAGTGCGCCTTGCGGTTGCGGTCGATCTTGTAGGCGAGGCCCTTCAGGCCCCAGGTTTCGGTCTTGACGACCTTGCCACCCATGCTTTCCACGATTTCCGTGGTGCCGGCAGCCAGCGCATCGACCTGAGCCTGGCTCAGATCCTGACGCGCGAGAAACACGTGCTCGTAAAGAGCCATGTCACGCTTCCTTTCATGTCCATGCCGATCGCTGGCTTATCCCGCGCGGATCGCGGGGGCCCCTCCGGCTTTCTTCTTTCCCGGTAAATCCGGTTTCCACGGGGCCCGTCGGCCCCGCGGAAGAGGGGCACATAGACGATTTGCCCACGAACGCAAGCCGCGCTAGCAAGTGGGCGACATTGTGGAGAGATCAATATGCTGCGTGCCCTGTTCGCTACGACCGGAATGCTCCTTTTGGCAAGCGGTGCGTCCGCGCAGCCGGGGCCGCCCCCGCCGCCCGCCGAACCCGGCCTCGAACTGCTTTACCGTTCCACCGTTACCCTGGGGCAGGCGCTCACGGTGGGTGAGACCTCGCGCGGTACCCGCCGCATCATCCCGATCACCGGCGGCACCTTCGAAGGGCCGGGCATCCGCGGCGAAATCCTGCCGATGGGCTGGGACTGGCAGCTCGATCGTGCCGATGGCTGTACCGAGATCATCGCCGACTATTTCCTGCGGACCGACGATGGCGTGGTGATCAACGTGGTCAATTCGGGCGTGCTGTGCGGCGGACCTGCCGCCGATGGCACTCCGCGCCCGGTCCGTACCAGCCCGGTGTTCGAAGCGCCGCTGGGCAAGTACGAATACCTGTCGCAGGGCGGCTATATCGGTACGCTGGGTTTCGACCCGGCGGCGCAAGTCCCGGCGGTGGTCATCACGGTTTACCGGTCGAACTGAGCGGGGCGCCTTGCCGTGGGGCTCGCTTCACGGCAAGGCTGTTGCCGGATAACTTTTCCCCCGAGGTATTGTAATGGCTACCGGCCTCGTCGCGCTGCTCGACGACATTACGGTGATCGCCCGCGTGGCGGCGGCATCGGTTGACGATATCGGCATGGCCGCGGGCCGGGCGGGGTCCAAGGCGGCCGGCGTGGTGATCGACGATGCGGCGGTCACCCCGTCCTATGTCACCGGTTTCACGCCCGATCGCGAGCTGCCGATCATAGCCAAGATCGCCAGGGGTAGCCTGATCAACAAGCTGGTCTTCCTGCTTCCGGGTGCCCTGCTGCTGAGCGAGTTCCTGCCCTGGGCGATCATCCCGCTGCTGATGCTGGGCGGCCTGTTCCTGTGCTATGAAGGCGCGGAAAAGGTGATCGAGAAACTCGGCGGCGTAAAGCACGGGCAGACGCTTGAAGATCCCATTACCGATGTCGCGGCCTTCGAGAAGGCGCGGGTATCCGGCGCGATTCGCACCGATCTGATCCTCTCGGCTGAAATCATGGCCATCACCCTGAGTGAAGTGGCGGCGGAAACTCTGGTGACGAGGGCTGGTGTACTGGCGGTGGTCGGCATCGTGATCACGGTGCTCGTCTATGGTGTCGTCGCGCTGATCGTTAAGATGGACGATGTCGGCCTGCACCTGGCCCGGAAGCCTTCACCCGCAGCGCAGGGCACGGGGCGCGCGCTGTTGTTGGCAATGCCCAAGCTGCTGGTCGCGCTGTCGGTGATTGGCACCGTAGCCATGCTGTGGGTCGGGGGCGGGATCGTGCTGCACGGGCTGGAGGAGCTGGGCCTGGGCGGGCTGACGCACCTGGCGCACGATATTCAGCACGTTGTGGAGGCTGCCACCGGCGCGCTTGGCGCTGTGCTGGGCTGGCTGACCTATGCTGCGCTGTCGGGCATAGTCGGGCTGGCGCTGGGCTCGATCATTGCCCTGTTGCTGCACAAGGTGTTCCACCTCGGCGGAAAGAAGGCGGAACAGGGCGCCTAGGCCGCGTTGCGGCGCAGGCGGCGCTCCTCGCCGACCCATTGTTCGAGCGAATCCCAACAGCGCCCGTCGCTCGCTTCCACGCGGCCATCTGGATGGGCGACGAACCACGGTTCCACGTCGGCGGCGCGTGGATCGACCACCAGCGGGGTGAGCGCGCGTTCCGAGCTGACCTGCCAGCCGAGCACGTTTGCCTTTACCAGATCGACCTGGTTATCGTCGAAATAGGCGCTGAGCAGGTAGGTGCCCGCTTCCGCCGGAACCATCCCCACGCCCGCCGGGCGGTAGCTTTTCACCATCATGCCAGCTCCCTTGCCTTGACCCGTGGCTAGGGCAGGGGCCTGAAAGCAGGGCGAACGAGCAGGGTAAATGCGCAGGTAAGGCTAGAGCCGCGAAAGCAGGTCTTTCGCGAACTGGCTCAACGTATCGTCACGCGCACCCATGATGACCACGCGGTCGCCCGGTTGGCTCAGCTCGACAATCCGGTCACCGCAAGCCTCGCGGGTGGGCAAGTGTTCGGCATTTCCGCCATGATCGCGGATCAACGAAACGATGCGTTCGGTCCCTTCGGTCCTGTCCGTCGTTCCGCCGAAATAGACCGGATCGCACATGATGGTCACATCGTCCGGGCCGAGTTCGCGGGCGAAAGTCTGCGCCAGTTCGCGGCCCATCTGGCGCAAGGGGCCATAGCCGTGGGGCTGGAAGAAGGCGATTACCCGGCCGGGCTGGCCCTTCAGTGTGCGCAGGGTCGCGCGGCACTTTTCCGGATTGTGGCCGAAATCGTCGATCACCGTCACGCCTTTGGTACTGGTGCCGACAATGTCGAACCGCCGCGCCAGACCCTTGAAGCCCGACAGCGCCGTGGACGCATCATGCAGCTCGACACCCGCCGCCACGGCCCCGGCAATGGCGGCGAGGGCATTGGACAGGTTGTGCAGGCCCGGCATGGGCAGGCGCAGGGAATGGGCCGTGTCGGTCCGACGGTCCACCAGGATGGCGCTGATACTGCGGGCATCCTGCCGGATGGTCCCCGGTTCGATTCCGATGTCGGCGCGGGGATGATCGATGGCGAAGGAAATTCGCTTCTTCGCCCGCTCGCCCAGGAAGCGCGCGTCCTCGTCGTCCCAGTTTACCGCCGCCGTGCCGCCGCGCGCCACGAAATCGCCGAACAGGCGGCGCAGTTCCTCGATGCTCTTGTGGTCGAGGCTGACGTTGAGCAGCACCGAGACGCCGGGGTTGTAGAGGTCGATCGACCCGTCGCTTTCGTCCACCTCGGCCACGAAGGTGCCGTGATAGCCGACCCTGGCGCTGGCGAAGGGATTGGCGGCATCGGTGAAGTTCTTCATCACCGCACCATTCATTATCGTGGGATCGCGGTCATCGCATTCCAAGATCCAGCCGATCATGCCGGTCACCGTGCTTTTCCCGCTGGTCCCGCCTACTGCGATGGAATGGGGCGCGGCGTTGAACAGGCGGCTGAGCAGTTCGGCGCGGGTGAGGCGCGGGCAGTCGAGAGCTATGGCGCGGGCGACTTCGGGCACGCTGTCCTCGATCGCGGCACTGGCCACCAGCACCTGCCGCGGTGAGACAACACCGCTGCCGTCCTGCGGGTGCAGGACGATGCCCTGCGACTGGAGCCAGGCGAACTTCTCCGGTGTGCGGCCCTGGTCGAAGCTGCGGTCCGATCCGGCCACTTCTGCCCCCATCCCGCGCAAGATCATGGCGAGGGGCAGCATGCCCGATCCGCCGATGCCGACGAAGAAGAAGGGATGGGTGAGCAGGGTTTCGTCTGGGATGGCGATCATGCCTTACGCCTATTCTGGCAGTGGCGCTTTGTGAAGCGGATGTTAGGGATGGGGCATGGTGACGACGACAATTGCTCTCTGCTGTCCGGGAAAACCGCTGCTGCGCGAACGGGCCGATGCGGTGCTGGACCTGGCGGCGCGCGAGTTTCCGCAGGTGGAACTGCACTTTCACGAGCAATGCTTTGCCGAACACGGCCACTTTGCCGGGGACGACGCGACCCGGCTTGCCGCCCTGCTCGAAGTGGCGAACGATCCTGCGGTCGATGCGGTGTGGTTCGCCATGGGCGGCTATGGCTCCAACCGCATTGTGGGCGAGGCGATTGCCGGGATGGGTCCGGCGGCGCGGGACAAGACGTTCCTCGGATATTCGGACTGCGGGACCTTGCTTGGCGCGTTTTTTCGCCATGGCATCGGCAGGCCGGTGCACGGACCTTTGGCTGGCGATATCCGTCGCGAGGGTGGCGAGGATGCGGTGCGGCGCGTGCTGGGCTACTTAACCGGGGACCCGTCCGGCCTTGAGCCCGGGCTGGACGAGCGCCCTGCGGTGGCTTTTAATCTTATGACCCTGGCCATGCTGGCGGGTACTGAATTAATGCCCGACCTTACTGGTCACGTGGTGCTGGTGGAGGAAGTTGCCGAGCATCTTTACGCCGTGGACCGCCTGTTCTTCCACGTGACCCAGCACTTGCGGACAGTGGCCGGCATCAGGCTGGGACGCATATCGGAGGTGCCTGAGAACGACCGCCCCTTCGGCTATTCGGACGAGGAGATCGCCCGCTACTGGTGTGCCAAGTCGGGCATTTCTTACCTCGGACGCGCCGACATCGGGCACGATGCTGCCAACAGGATTGTCCCCTTCGGTCTTGCCCGATAGCCCGAGCAATCCTAGGCGCTCGCCCTGATAACGAGGAGTTTGGCAATGATCGCATTCGTCTTTCCCGGCCAGGGCAGCCAGAAGGTGGGCATGGGCGTGGAACTGGCCGCTGCCAGCGCCGCCGCCCGCGCCGTGTTCGAGGAAGTGAACGACGCGCTGGGCCAGGACCTGTTCGCCGTGATGCGCGAAGGGCCGGAAGATGCGCTGACCCTGACCGAGAACGCCCAACCTGCCATCATGGCCCACAGCCTCGCCATTGCCCGCATCCTGGAACACGATTTCGGCCTGTCGCTGGCGGCAAAGGGCGAAGCGGTGGCAGGCCATTCGCTGGGTGAATACTCGGCATTGGCAGCAGTCGGCGCGTTCAGCCTGGCCGATACGGCCCGCCTGTTGAAACTGCGCGGCCGCGCGATGCAGGCCGCAGTGCCGGTGGGCGTGGGTGGAATGTGCGCGCTGCTGGGGGCCGATCTGGAGAAGGCGCAGGCCCTCGCCGAAGCCGCTGCGCAAGGTGAAGTCTGCGAAGTCGCCAATGACAACGATCCGGGGCAGGTCGTCCTGTCGGGCCACGCAGGCGCAATCGCCCGCGCGGTCGATCTGGCGAAGGAGTTCGGCTGCAAGCGCGCCGTGCCGCTGCCGGTGTCCGCACCGTTCCATTGTTCACTGATGCAGCCCGCCGCCGACGCCATGGCCGAGGCGCTGACGCGCACTCCGCCGCGGCCCATGGCGTTGCCGGTCTATTCAAACTTCACCGCCACGCTCACCAGCGATCCCGCCGCGGAGCTGGAGCTGCTAGTGAAACAGGTGACAGGCCGCGTCCGCTGGCGCGAATCCATGGAAGCGATGGGCGCTGCCGGGATTACCCATTTCGTGGAACTGGGCGGCAAGGTCGTCGGCCCGATGATCCGCAAGATCGTGTCCGAAAGCGAGCAGACGAGCCTGGTGACAATGGCGGAACTGGAAGGGTTCGCCAAGGAGCTATAAAAGCTTCGCTCGCAGAGGCGCAGAGGCGCAGAGGGGTCGATAAATCAGATGCTTCGGATCGACGAGATCAGCGGAATCGTGGTTGACAACTCTATCCGGATTCATCGTGATCTGGGGCCTGGACTGCTTGAGAGCGTCTATGAAACTGTGCTTGTGGGAAGTCTTCAGCGTCAGGGAATGAAGGTTGACCGGCAATTGCCGGTCGCTATTCAATTCGATGGCATGGTGTTTGATTGCGCTTTCAAAATGGATTTGTTGGTGGACGACCAACTCGTCATCGAGATCAAATCGGTCGAACGCCTTGCCAACCTTCATGCAAAGCAACTCCTCACATATCTGCGTTTAGCGGGGCGAACCGTCGGGTTGTTGCTCAATTTCTCGGGTGAAACCATGAAGGAAGGGATCAGGCGGGTGGTGAACAATCACCCATCACGGTAATCCTCTCTGCGCCTCCGCGCCTCTGCGAGCGCCCCCTTTTTTTTGCAAGGATAGTGCAATGTTCGACCTTACCGGAATGAATGCCCTGGTAACCGGTGCTGCCGGCGGGATCGGTTCTGCCATCAGCCGCGCGCTGGCGGCACAGGGTGCGCGGGTGGCGCTGTCTGGCTCCAACGGGGCCAAGCTGCGGGCCTTTCGCGAGGAACTGAACGAGACCTATGCCCACCACGATCATGATGGCCATGTCGAGATTACCTGCGACCTGTCCAACACCACGCAGGTGGAAGAACTGATCCCCGCCACAGTCGATACGCTTGGCGGGATCGACATCCTGGTGAACAATGCCGGCATCACGCGTGACAACCTCGCGATGCGGATGAAGGACGAGGAATGGTCGCAAGTCATAGCGATCAACCTCGAAAGCACCTTCCGCCTGATGCGCGCCGTTGCCCGGCCGATGATGAAGGCGCGGTTCGGGCGGATCATCACCATCACCAGCGTGGTTGGCGCCACCGGCAATCCAGGCCAGATGAACTATTGCGCCGCCAAGGCCGGGATCACCGGCATGACCAAGAGCTTCGCGCAGGAAGTGGCGAGCCGCGGCATCACCGCCAACTGCGTCGCTCCCGGCTTCATCCGCACGCCCATGACCGAAGTCCTGACCGACGACCAGAAGGCGGCGATCAATGGCCGCATCCCGATGGGCCGCATGGGTGAGGGTGAGGATATCGGCGCTGCCGTGGCCTTCCTGGCCAGCAGGCAGGCCAGCTACATCACCGGCCAGACGATCCATGTGAACGGCGGCATGGCGATGTTGAGCTGATCCTCCTCCGAAGGGGGAGGGGGACCATGCGAAGCATGGTGGAGGGGCGCCAGACCTGTCCGCCCCTCCACCGTCCTGCGGACGGTCCCCCTCCCCGTTCCGGGGAGGATAGGTTTTATCCCCAAGGAATCACCCTTTGCTGGCAGGAATTGCGACTGAATCCTTGCCCCATGGTGCCCCCCGGTTAAGACTGGCTGGAACATTTCCGGCGCCTGCGGGCGATTCCGGCCTATTCCGGTCAGGACGCTGATCTGCTGGGCACCAAGAGGGGTTAGTAAACGCGATGAAGGCCACCATCGAACGCGCAAAGCTGCTGCGCTGCCTGTCCCACGTGCAATCGGTGGTGGAGCGGCGCAACACGATTCCGATCCTGTCCAACGTGCTGATCGAGGCTTCGGCCGACAGCACGGTGCGCATCATGGCGACGGACCTTGACCTCCAGGTCACCGAAAGCCTCGATGCCGCCAGCGTGGAAAGCGCCGGTTCGATCACCGTTTCGGCCCACCTGCTGTTCGATATCGCCCGCAAGCTGCCCGATGGATCGCAGGTCAGCCTCGAAACCGCCGACAACCGCATGGTGGTCAAGGCGGGCCGCAGCCGGTTCCAGTTGCCCACCCTGCCGCGTGATGATTTCCCGGTGATTGTGGAAGGCGACCTGCCGACCAGCTTCGAGATTGCCGCCGCGACCCTCGCCGAACTGATCGACCGCACGCGGTTCGCCATCAGCACTGAGGAAACGCGCTATTACCTGAACGGCATCTTCCTCCACGTGGCGGACGACGATCGCCCCGTGCTGAAAGCCGCCGCGACCGACGGCCACCGCTTGGCGCGCTTCACCATCGACCGTCCTGCCGGTGCAGAGGGCATGCCCGATGTTATCGTGCCAAGGAAGGCCGTGGCCGAACTGCGCAAGCTGCTGGAAGAATCGCTTGATTCCAACGTGCTGGTGGACCTGTCGCCCTCAAAGATCCGGTTCTCGCTCGGCGGGTCGGGCGGGGTGGTGCTGACTTCTAAGCTGATCGACGGAACCTTCCCCGATTACAGCCGCGTGATCCCGACCGGCAACGATAAGCTGCTCCGGCTCGATCCGAAAAGCTTCTATGCCGGCGTTGACCGTGTGGCGACCATCGCCACGGAAAAGACCCGCGCGGTGAAGATGGGCCTTGAGACTGACAAGGTCACCCTGTCAGTCACCAGCCCCGACAACGGCAACGCGGCCGAGGAAATCGCCGCCGACTACCGCTCGGACCCGATCGAGATCGGCTTCAACGCCGCCTACCTCAAGGACATCCTCGCCCAGATCGACGGCGACACGGTGGAACTGCACCTGGCCGACGCCGGCGCGCCGACCCTGATCCGCAAGGATGAGAAGAGCCCGGCGCTGTATGTACTGATGCCGATGCGGGTCTAGGCTGTATCGATATTCAGTCCATAGCGGCCTGCAAATGGCGCCATGCTGCGCTTCCGGTGCTCACGACCATAGAGGTCGCTCCGCGCCGGTTCTCGCCCGGCACCATTTTCGGCTCACTCTGAACGGAATCTCGACACAGCCTGCGAGGTTCATGCAACCGGCGGCTAACCCTTAGCCCGGATCATCGCTGCCACATCGACGAACTTCTCCCGCGGCGCGCCTTCGCGGGCGGCTTTTTCCTCAGCCTCCTCGATCTTCTTCCAGTCGCGGAAGGTGACTACGTGGAGCTGGCGGGTTTCTGCCAGTTCATCAAAGCCTTGGCGGCCTTTCCTGTCACCATGGCCCAGAGCGCCGGAGGCTAGGTCCTCGGCGATCTTCTCGACCACTGAGTAGCCATCGGGCCGGTTGGTGCCGATCGTGCCCGATGGGCCGCGCCGTGCCCAGCCGACGCAATAGAGGCCGGGCATGATGCGCCCTTCGTCGTTGGCGAAACGGCCTTCGCGTTCCTCGAACGGGACACCGGGAATGGGCACGCTGCGATAGCCGATGCAGGCCACCACCAGGTCGGCGGGCAGGACATCGCGTCGCCCGGTGCTGACAGCCTTGCCGCGCACGACTTCGGTCTCCTCGACCACCACGCCGGTCACCTTGCCATCACTCCCTTGCAATTCAACGGGTTGGGCGAAGAAAGCGAATTCGATGGCGACCGGTTTTTCGGCCCGGATATCTTCGGGGATGGCGGCGAACTGGCGCAGCAGGGTCACGCTCTTGCGCAGGCCCGGTTCGAGCAGCGCGTCCTCGCCCTCTGGCGGCAGGTCGCCGCGGTGGACGTGCGGGCTGGCGCGTTCCAGCTTGCCAAGCTCGCCCAGTTCCTTCGGCGTCATCATGATCTGGTGCGGCCCGCGCCGGCCCAGCAGGACGACGCGCTCGATATTCGACGCTGCCAGCAGGTCGAGCGCGTGGGCAACGATGTCGCTGCCGGCAAATTCCTGCGGCGTTTTCGACAGGATGCGCGCCACGTCCAGCGCCACATTGCCCATGCCGATGACCACCGCCGTGCGGCCTGACAGGTCGGGATCGAGCGCGGCGAACTGCGGGTGGCCGTTGTACCAGCCGACAAAGGCGGCACTGCCAAACACGTTGCCAAGGTCAGCGCCGGGAATGCCCAGGTCGCGGTCTTTGGGCGCGCCGGTGGCGAGGACGACCGCATCGTAAAGGCCCTTCAACTCCTCAATCGAGATATCCTTGCCCACGGTCACATTGCCGACAAAGCGCACGTTGTCGGTCAGCGCGACCTGTTCATAGCGACGGGAGACGCCCTTGATCGATTGGTGGTCGGGCGCGACACCGCTGCGGATCAGGCCGTAAGGCACTGGCAGGCAATCGAAAATGTCCACCCGGACATCGTCGCCGAAGGACTTCTGCGCGGCTTCGGCGGTGTAGTAACCCGCCGGTCCCGAACCGATGATCGCGATATGCCGCATGGCCATCTGGCTGTTCCCTCTCGTTGATCATGGAGTGTAACCCAACCACGCCGCCGCTCAAGCACAACCGTGCTATGCCGGAGTGGTTAATTTGGGCATGAAATTGTCGCAGATTTCGCTGCACAATTAACGGTTTTTCAAACGCATGAAGCGCATTGGCCCAAGGATGAACGCGGTCCGCAAGAAACTCGGGTTAGAGCCCGTGCCACAGGCCGAGAATTCCCGCACCGCCGAGCCGGTCCTCGAGCGGGGCGAGGGCCTGCGCGCGTCGCCCACGGATGATACTTCCGGGGTGGATGTTGCGGCACCCCCCGAAGCGACAGCGGACCGGCGGTCGGGCACCCGGCGTGAGCTTTCGGCTGATCGTGCATTTGCCCCGTTGGACACCGAAGCAGGAGAGATTGCCGGATCGGGCTGGAGCACCTGGCCGATCCTGACCCTGAGCATGACGCTATCCACTTTGGCGGCGCTCTTGCTTACTGGCACATGGCCCGGACCCGCTGCTGCGGTTGCGCTTGTCGCAGCATTGCTGGCGGTCGCGCTGGCCGACCTGCAACGCAAAAGAAACCGGAAAGGCCGCTCGGCCGATGCCATAAATGTTTCACTGGCGCTGCCGCTGGTGCCGCTGTTCCTGTTCGGACTGGGCATCGGTGGCTGGGTCGCCCATGGCAGCCTGGGATGGGACGCGGCAGGGGCCTTCCTGTCGGTCACTGCGATCATCTCGGCTGTCTATCTGCGCAAGCAGCCTGGCCTCAGCCTTGCCGGCCCGTGGTTCCTGTGGCTCGGCGCGGTGCTGGCCGATGTCTGGAGTGGCGGCATTCTGGGACTGGCCGGCGCGGGGCTGGTGGCAGGCCTTGCGGCACGCGAGCAAATCCGCGTGCAGAAACACGAAGACAGCCTTCGTGCCGCGCAGATGAGGGCACAGAACCGGGCGCGGGACATCCTGTCCGAATATGAGGACACCGGGCAGGGCTGGTTCTGGGAAACCGACCGGCGCTCGCAACTGACATATGTCTCCGATGCAGTCGCCCGGGTGCTGGGAACCGAGGCAGAGGCCTTGATGGGACGACCGCTGGTAGCCCTGTTCGACCTGTCCGATGCCAGCGAGGCGAGCGAGCGCACCTTGATGTTCCACTTGTCCACCCGTTCCGCCTTCAAGGAACTGCCGGTGCGCGCTGCTACGGCGGGGGGGGACCGGTGGTGGTCGATCAGTGGGCGACCGATCTATGACGGGTTCAACAATTTCATCGGTTTCCGCGGTTCGGGCACCGACCTGACCGAACGCAAGCGCAGCCAGGAAGAGGTCTCGCGCCTCGCCAATTTCGATTCGCTCACCGGCCTGGCCAACCGCTTCAAGATTACCAAGGTGCTGGAGAAGATCCTCACCTCGCAGCAGGAGGCGAACCGCGCCTGCGCGATCTTCCTGCTCGACCTCGACCGCTTCAAGCATGTCAACGATACCATGGGCCACCCGGCAGGCGATGCCTTGCTCAAGCAGGTGGCGCAACGGCTCGAACGGGCAGTGGGCAAGCTCGGGCAGGTCGGGCGGCTGGGCGGTGACGAATTCAAAGTCGTTATTCCCGGCCGCCAGACCAAGCAGCTGCTCGGCGAACTTGCGCTCGAGATCATCCACTCGCTGTCGCAACCCTATGCCCTGGAAGGGCAGCGGGTGATCATCGGGGCGTCGATCGGCATTGCCATGGCCCCGCAGGATGGCGACAACTCCGACGATCTGGTGCGCAACGCCGATCTGGCGCTCTATGCCGCCAAGGACGGCGGGCGCGGGCGGCACCATTTCTATGCCGAGGATCTCCACGCCGAAGCCGAGGCGCGCGCGCAACTGGAAGAAGACCTGCGCGATGCGATCACCAAGGGCGACCTGCAGCTGTTCTACCAGCCGGTCATTTCCATCGCGACCGAGAAGATCGAGGGCTTCGAGGCGCTGCTGCGCTGGCAGCATCCGGTCAAGGGCTGGATTCCGCCGGACCGCTTCATCGCCACGGCCGAAGATACCGGCATGATCACCCAACTGGGCGAATGGGCCTTGCGCACCGCCTGTGCCGACCTTGCGGAGATGCCCGAGAACGTGCGCGTTGCCGTCAATGTCTCGCCGCTGCAGTTTTCCAGCCCGCAACTGCCGGTGGTGGTTGCCCAGGCCATTGCCCAGGCAGGTATCCGGCCCGACCAGCTCGAACTGGAGATCACCGAGAGCGTGTTTCTGTCCGACGACAAGGGCACCGATGCCATGTTCAAGGCGCTAAAGCGGGTCGGAGTGCGCCTTGCGCTCGACGATTTCGGCACGGGCTACTCTTCGCTCGGCTATCTCAAGAAAGCGCCGTTCGACAAGATCAAGATCGACCAGAGTTTCGTGCGCGGCGCCACCCAGCCGGGTAGTCGCAACGGGGCGATTATCGCCTCGATCACCAGCCTGGCCAAGGCTTTGGGCATGGAAACCACGGCCGAAGGCGTGGAAACGCTCGACGAGCTCGATCTCGTCCGCCGCCATGGCTGCAGCCATGTGCAGGGCTATATCTACGAGCGCCCGCTGGACAAGGCCGCTACCCACGCCCGTCTCGCCTCGGGACTGGCAGCAGTGGCGCGCGGCCCGCGCTCGGCCCGGGCTCCGCGCCAAACGATGTTGCGTAAGGTTATCCTCGATCACCAGGGCAAGCTTTACGATGGCACCATCCGCAACATCTCGACCAGCGGGGCACTGATCGAGGGGCTGTGGAACGTGCCCGTGGGGACCGTATTCAAGCTCCAGATATCGCAGGATTTCTTCGTCGGCTGCACCACGCGCTGGACACTTGATGACCGCATGGGAGTGGAGTTTTCCAATCCGCTGCAACGTGATGAAGGCGGGCAGATTCTTGCCGTGCAGGGCCCGCCGCCGAGAAAGGCCCCGGCACCAAGACTCGCAGCGGCTGCAGCACAATCGCCGGCAAGACCTCCTATGGCGTCGCCTGCTGTCTCTGCTGCTGCCTCTCCGGCCGTCTCTCAGGCCACCTCTCCGGTTCAGCCACAGGCTGCAAGCCCGGCCCGGCCCGCGCCGCGAGCCGCCGCGCGTTAGGGAATTATCAAGGCTGTTGCTTTACATTTCCTTGAAAGCAGACAGGGGATTTTCCTGTTGGCAGCTTCAAGGCTCCAGACACCATGGCGATGCGCGACATGTTGAGGAAGGTCACCGGTGAAAGTACCGGGCCCATTGCTTCGGACAGGTCCGACGTGCTGACGCCGCTTACCGACACTGATCGCCTGGCCTTGCTGGAAACGCTTGAGAGCAGCGGTCTTGGATGGTTCTGGGCCACCGATCCCAGCGGGCGCCTGACCTACCTTTCGCCGGGAGCCATCGCGCAGATCGACAGGTACGGGCCGGTGCTGGGAGCGCCGCTGACCGAACTGGTCGAGACCATCGGCGAGGATGGCGAGGTCGGCGGTGAACGGCCGCTTGGCTTTGTCCTGGCAGCCCATGGCAAGTTCCGCGATCTCGCTGTGCGCTTGCAAGGTAGCGGTCATGACCAGTGGTGGTCGCTCACCGGGCATCCGCACATCGATGAGCAGGGCGAGTTCCAGGGTTTCCGGGGTAGCGCGCGGGACATTTCGGCCCAGTTCTCGCTTCGGCGAGACGAGGAACGGCTGGCGCAGTACGATACGCTGACAGGGGCGGCCAATCGCTATCGCATGGCCAACCGGCTCGATGCGTTCCTGGGCGCCTTTCGCTCTGCTAATCGCAGTTGCGCCTTGCTGCTGATTGATCTCGATCGGTTCAAGCAGGTCAACGACAGCCTGGGGCACCAGGCGGGCGACGAGGTGTTGCGTCAGGTCGCCCAACGGCTGGAGCGGATCGGCGTCAATGGCGCCGAAGTGGGGCGCCTGGGAGGCGACGAGTTCCAGATCATCCTGCCCGATATCGATGATCGGGGAATGCTAGGTGACATCGCCCTGAAGATCATCCAGCTCGTTTCGCAGCCCTACGCTACCTGTAGCGGCCGGGCATTGATCGGCGCTTCTGTGGGTATCGCGGTGGCCCCATATGACGGGATGACCCGCGATGAACTGGTCAAGAGCGCCGACCTTGCGCTCTATGCAGCAAAGGGCGGGGGGCGAGGGCAATACCGCTTCTACGCCAGCGACCTTGCCAGCGCGGCCGAAAGCCAGCGCATGATCGGCGAGGAACTGCGCGAGGCGTTGGGATCGGACGAACTCGACATGCATTACCAGCCGATCGTACGGGCTAGCGACAATGCTGTGGTAGCTTTCGAGGCGCTGATGCGCTGGGACCACCCCGGCCTCGGCGCGGTTGGACCGGACACCTTCATCCCGATTGCCGACGACCTGGGCCTTTCTGCGAGGCTCGGTGAGTGGGCGCTCGAGCGGGCTTGCCGCGATGCCGCCAATTGGCCGGGTGAGATCCGCGTTTCCGTCAATGTGTCCGCACAGCACTTCTTTTCCGGCACGCTTGCAGATACGGTCGAAGACGTACTCGAACGTACGGGCCTGAAGTCCAGCCGGCTCGAACTGGAAGTGACCGAATGGGTGTTTATGGGCGACCAGCCGATGGTCGATGCCACTTTCGCCCGGTTGCGCAAGACCGGCGTGCGGCTCTCGCTCGACGATTTCGGCACAGGCAGCTCGTCTCTTGCCTTCCTGCGGCGCGGGCCATTCGACAAGATCAAGATCGACCGGAGCTTCGTGCGGGGGTGCTCCGATCGGGACAATCCCAACGCCGCAATCATCACGGCCATCGTCAGCCTGGCCAGCGCTCTCAACATGGAGACGATTGCCGAGGGCGTCGAGGCGATGGACGAGCTGGAGCTGGTGCGTGACCCGGGCGTGGCGATGATCCAGGGCTTCATCTTTTCACGGGCCGTTCCCAACGATGTGGTGATGGCGCGCCTAGCTTCGGGCGACTTTACCTACGAGCCGGTCGGTCCGGTAAGGCACCGCGCCGAACGCCGAACGCAATTCCGCCGGATCGGGGTGATCCACGAAAACCACCGCTATGATGCCATGCTGCGCAACCTGTCGCGCACCGGGGCGCTGATCGAGGGGCTGCTCGACGTGCCGGTGGGCACCGAGCTGGTGATCGACCTGGGCGGCGGGCAGCTGGCTGTGGCCGTCGTGCGGCGGTCGCAAGATGCCACCCAGGGTGTCGAATTCGAGACTCCGCTGGTGAGCGACGGTGCCCAGGGCCTGTGTACCCGCCACCGCGTTTCGCCCCACCAGCTGGCAGCCGTTGGCGCGCAAGTCATCGATGCTGCAAGCGGGCGGCGCTTCATGCAGGTGGACGTTTCCGCCCGCTCAAGCAGAGCCGTCTGAGCACGACTTCAACACTACATGACAGCGGCCCAAACGCCCGCTAGAGGCGGGGAATGTCTACTGAACTGTCGCTGATTAGAAATTTCAGCATCATCGCCCATATCGATCACGGAAAGAGCACGCTGGCGGACCGCCTGATTCAGGCGACCGGCGGCCTGACCGCCCGCGAGATGTCGGAGCAGGTGCTCGACAACATGGATATCGAGCGCGAGCGCGGGATCACCATCAAGGCGCAGACCGTGCGCCTGTCCTATACGGCCAACGATGGCCTGACCTATGAGCTCAACCTCATGGACACGCCGGGCCACGTCGACTTCGCCTACGAAGTCAGCCGCAGCCTGGCGGCCTGCGAAGGCGCGCTGCTGGTGGTCGATGCCGCACAGGGCGTGGAGGCGCAGACGCTGGCCAACGTCTACCAGTCGATCGAGCATGACCACGAGATCGTGCCCGTCATCAACAAGATCGACCTGCCCGCCGCCGAACCCGAAATGGTGAGGAAGGAGATCGAGGACATCATCGGCCTCGATGCTTCCAACGCCGTCCTTACCAGCGCCAAGTCCGGCATCGGCATTGCCGACGTGCTGGAAGCCGTGGTCCAGCGCATCCCCCCGCCAAAGGGTGACGCCAAGGCCCCGCTGAAGGCCATGCTGGTCGACAGCTGGTACGATCCCTACCTCGGCGTGGTGATCCTGGTGCGGGTGATCGACGGGGTCCTGAAGAAGGGTCTCAACGTCAAGTTCATGCAAGGCGGCACCGAACACCTGGTGGACCGCGTCGGCTGCTTCACCCCCAAGCGGGTCGAGCTGCCCGACATCGGCCCGGGCGAGATCGGCTTCATTACCGCGCAGATCAAGGAGGTCGAGCAGGCCCGCGTCGGCGACACCATCACCACGGTCAAGGGCGGCGCCACCCAGGCGCTGGCCGGCTACAAGGAAGTGCAGCCGGTAGTGTTCTGCGGCCTGTTCCCGGTGGACGCGGCGGACTTCGAGAAGCTGCGCGAGTCCATCAGCCGCCTGCGCCTCAACGATGCCAGCTTCAGCTTCGAGATGGAGAGCAGCGCCGCGCTGGGCTTCGGCTTCCGCTGCGGGTTCCTTGGGCTGCTGCACCTCGAGATCATCCAGGAACGCCTCAGCCGCGAGTATGACCTCGACCTCATCACCACCGCGCCATCGGTGGTCTACCGCATCCAGCTCGGCAAGAGCCGGACCGACGATGCCCGCGAGATCATGCTGCACAACCCGGCCGACTACCCCGATCCCAGCCGCATCGAGAGCATCGAGGAACCGTGGATCAAGGCGGTGATCTACACCCCCGATGAATACCTCGGCTCGATCCTCAAGCTATGCCAGGACCGGCGCGGCATCCAGACCGACCTGACCTACGTCGGCGGCCGGGCCCAGGTGACCTACGAGCTGCCGCTGAACGAGGTGGTGTTCGACTTCTACGACCGCCTGAAAAGCATCAGCCGCGGCTATGCCAGCTTCGATTACGAACAGATAGGCCTGCGCGAAGGCGACCTGGTGAAGATGAACATCCTGGTCAACAACGAGCCGGTCGACGCCCTGTCGATGATCGTCCACCGCAACGTCGCCGAGGAACGCGGCCGCGGCATGTGCGAGCGCCTTAAAGACTTGATTCCACGACATTTATTCAAGATTCCGATCCAGGCCGCGATCGGCGGAAAAGTCATCGCCCGCGAGACCATCGCCGCCCTGCGCAAGGACGTGACCGCCAAGTGCTATGGCGGCGACATCAGCCGCAAGAAGAAGCTGCTCGACAAGCAGAAGAAGGGCAAGGCCCGGATGCGGGAATACGGGAATGTGTCGATCCCGCAGGAGGCGTTTATTGCTGCGCTGCGGATGGGGGAGGAGTAAATCCTCCCCGAAGCGGGGAGGGGGACCACCCGCAGGGTGATGGTGGGGCGCACCCGCCTGGCCCCATTCGCTTTCAGATTTCGCGCAAAGCCACTAAGCAGCTAAGAGGATGCGGGAACGCCACAGGCGGCCTGTCCCCGCGTAGGCGGGGAGCAACGTGTCGATCCCGCAGGAGGCGTTTATTGCTGCGCTGCGGATGGGAGTGGATTGAGGCGTTCGGAAGCAAGTAATGCTTCGCCCCGTCACTTGACAAAGCGCTTCTTTTCACATCACTCTCGATATCAAATTCAGGAAACGCCGGATGAGTAACGCATGGATCGATTGGCAATTATATACTTTACTTAGCAGGCCGGTTCAGGCATAAGCTTCCTTACAAGGAAAGCAGCCATGAACCTCAATATCACCAACCCCATCTTTCACGACGAAGCCAAGGCCATTGCGCACCTCGAAGGCTCGCGCTGGCCCGATGGGGCGACCTGCCCGCATTGTGGCAGCGATCACGTCACCAAGATGGGCGGCAAGACGCAGGCTGGTATGTTCCTCTGCAATGACTGTCGCGACAAGTTCACCGTCCGCACTGGCAGCGTTATGGAGCGTAGCCACGTTCCGCTGCACAAGTGGCTGCTGGCAACGCACATCATGGCCGCTTCCAAGAAGGGCATGAGCGCCGCACAGATGGCCCGCATGATCGGCGTTACCTACAAGACCGCTTGGTTCCTCTGCCACCGTATCCGCGAAGCCATGGAAGGCGCTAACGCTGCTGACAGTGGCCCCATGGGCGGCAAGAATGAAGTTGTCGAAGCCGACGAAACCTATGTTGGCGGCAAGGCCCGCAACCGCGCCACTCGCAAGCCTGCCAAGAAGAAGGCTGTTGTGGCCCTCGTCCAGCGAGACGGTAAGGCCCGTTCGTTCCATGTAGCCAACGTCAATGCCAAGGACGTTCGCGCCCTTGTCGTTACCAATATCGACCGCGCTTCCACCCTCATGACGGATGAAAGCCCCATCTATTACCGCATGGGCAAGGAGTTCGCGAGCCACTACGCCGTGAACCACAACGCCAAGGAGTTCGTGACCTACGGCGGGTTCAAGCACTCCAATACCGCCGAGAACTTTTTCTCGATATTCAAGCGCGGTGTTATCGGAACTTACCACCACATGAGCGAAGCCCACCTTGGCCGCTACTGTGCCGAGTTCGACCTTCGCTACAACACCCGCGAACTGTCGGACAGCGACCGCGCCAGCGAGATTATCAAGGGCGGCATTGGTCGCCGCCTGACCTATCGGCGGACTGATACAGTCGCCGCCTAAGGTTGCGAAGATACCCCGCCAACGAGGCGAGAAGTGCAAGCGCTGGACTCGACTCTAAACAAAGTTTGCCCCACCATCCATGAGCAATCCGGAGCCAACGTCAGTTGGCCCACCGGCTCTGGCCCGCCGTCCGACAAACCTGCGTCGCCGCGTCTGGCACTTAGCAGGGATCGGGTGACAGCGGCGGCCCATCTAGCGGTCTAGAACGTGATGGTGGGGCCGATATTCCACGAACGGCGGTTAAACCGTAACGTGGGACGTTTTCGCCTCCCTCTAAGGGCTGCGAGCGCTCAAGGCCTTGGGAATCAGAGATGAAGTCCAAGTCCCAAAAAACGGTAACGTGGAGTGTGGAGATTGTTGCTCACAAATGCCTTTGGCCTTTGGTCGCCTTAATCGCCCTTTTTGCGTGAAGTTCCCCGATGGGGCCTCGGCTCCATCGGGGTTTTATGCGGCTTGTGCGGGGTCGCCAGCATCCGCTTGAGCGCTGCCTCTCGGCGCGCTTCAGTTTCCGCTTCGGTGTAGGTTTCAGGATCGGATTTTGGCATGAAAGACCCTCACGAATTTGTTCCGCCGTTCCTGTCACCACTAACGCATGATGAACATGCGACGCTAGGCAGGATCGCAATATTGTGGGGGCAGGTCGATATGGTGCTCGACCTACTCCTAGAGGCAACCCTGGGCATTAGCGGAAAGCAGCGGCAAGCCCTGTTGGGTGAAAAGCCCATCGGTGCCAAGCTAGACATTCTAAAGCCGCTTATTGCCGACATCGCGTCGGCGGAAACAAAGCGCACAGCCTTGCAGTTTTGGGATTTTGCCAGCCAAACAAAAACCCAACGCAACCGCATCTTTCATGGCGTGTGGGGCATCCGATGCGACGGGCCTCAAAAGATCCAGCCAGCGGCCACGCATTACAAAGATAAAGGCAACACGACAAAAGCCAGCCAGCTACCCGAGTTGGAGCGAAAGCTCTGCAAAACAGCCAGACTGGGCGCGATAGCGGCCTACAGCCTCCACAATCTCGGGGGCATTGAGGGTGGCGCTAGTCGCCTGTTTCACGGGTCAGGCCCACCGCCCCCATGGCTTCAAGAATGGAAAGAACAACATCCCGTGGATGATGATGCTCTGGATCATAGGTACAAAGAAGGTCAATTGCCGTTTCTAACGAACCCTGTGTGATCCTAAAGGTATCGGCCTGTCGCGACTCAAATGGCATTTGTGACCTGCTAACTCAAGTATATAATTGCCGATCGATTTTGCATCGGACTCTGATATTCGCCAAGGCGATGTATTAAGATCATTTAGTGATGCAGGTCGGGATACCGATTATGGGATCGTAATAACTGCCGATTGTGACATAGCTCAGAAAAAATCCAACAACAGGATAACGATCGTTCGAGCGGTGCCTGCTGACCATTTTGTTTCCCATTATTGGTCTGTCTGGGAACTGGAAAAAATTGCTGAACGCCAAATCAGATCACTCATTCCATTTGTCAATGGTGCTATAAGAAGGACTGAATTGGCTTTAGATCAATTAACAGCGGTTGGATTGAGATCTTGGGTTATATCTCGATCGCCTGAGGAAATATTCCGGATACTGGACATCAGAGTTGATAAATATAATAAAGAATACAGTTCTTTGGTTGCGTTATCCCAGTGGCTTTCATTTGCCAATGATGTTGAAAAGAAGGATGGCTTCAAGTGTCTAAAGTCTGTGAGTCAAAGCCTTGGTAGGCCAGAAAGTGAGTTGAGAGAGCGAGTTCGTGAAGCTCTTTTAACAAGCGGAGGGTTCCAAGATTACTTAATAGTTCCGAATTTACCTCAATCGTCGCATGATGGGATGGCTGTCCTTATGGGGGAGTTGGTTACGGTCCCCGTTGCTGAAGTCCATGGAAGCGCTTACGCAGCGCGTGTTTGTGACGCTGATAGCGGTTACGTCCGGTTCGGCAGGCTTGCTGATCGAGTGAGGTTCGCAATTGCTCAAAGGATTTCTTTCGTGTTCTCCCGGATAGGTATGGAAGAAAACTATGAAGACGATTGCAGAATTCTAGCAGATCTTGTTTCCTCTGAGGTGGCAAATGCACAAAATTGAACCACAGTGTCCAGTATCCACACTCGTCTTAGATGAGGAAGCAGTTAAGATTTTGGATTCCGCCTTGATTGAAGACGAATGGTTTGAGTCTTTCGAAATTCCTCCTGATTCTCCTGGAATCCGGCGCGTAAAGTTTGGCGATGTTGTTTACATTATTTCGCGATTGGAAGATATTTCACGTGTTCTGATAATCAATGTCGGAGATAAGGGGGTATTTCATGATGGTGGCAGTAAAAGGACAACCCTAAGTCGTATTTTGAGAGTCGCGACGCGGCACTTCGATAGGGGGGTCAATATCCCTTCTGCTTGGCAGGTTTATCATGATGGGTCTAGGCTATCAATTTATGCTGCCACACTCTATAAGTCATCGTTTAATAGAATATATTTCGAGCAGAGTCCGCGAGGTGATGACAATATATATGCATTCACGCAGACAGAGCGGCCTGAGGATCTCGATAAGGTGGGCATCGATTATAAAAATTATGATGATGCAATAGAGAAGTATTTGGATGCAGTTGGAAGTGTAGAAGAGTTTTCGCCTGAAGTTGGCATGTACGGTATTTTGTTAACCGAGCCACTTGGTAAAAGGCTTAGCACGCCCGGTACTTTGACGGATTGGCATGAGCGCTTATTGAGTCCTGAACAGAGGGATTTCGTCAATCGGGATCACAAAAGTCCGGTTAGGCTTCGTGGCGCTGCAGGAACCGGCAAGACACAAGCAATGGTTGTGAAGACCCTCTGGGACTTATATCAGGCCAGAGCGTTCGATCAGACCGTTGCGTTTCTGACCCATAGTTCAGCTCTTGCGCACGATGTAGGGTCAGGACTCATTGCGGCAGCCAGAAGATAACGGTG
>NZ_JAMFLH010000012.1 GCF_023501975.1 Altererythrobacter sp. KTW20L
CGGAGGCGGTGGCGGAGCAACCTGCCTCCCGCCGAAGCCCACGGTCAGGCTCGCCAACAGCGAATGGGTAACCAGGTCATAGCCCAGGTTGCGCGCATTGGCCCCCAGTACGGTTGCCTCGTTCACGTCATAACGGTCGTTCAGCGTGGCATCGTCCACCCGGAAATAGCGGTACTTCAGCCCCAGTTCGATAGTGTCCGACAGCGGAGCATAGAGCCGCGCGATGCCCTGCCAGGCAAAGCGCATGTCATTGTCGTCCAGCGCCACGCGGCCGGGGACGGCAATGTCCTTGATGTCGACATCGGCAATGCCCACGCCGCCGCCGATCGAGAAGCCGATGCCATCGTTGCCGCCAAAGTCGAGCAGCAGGTTGGCCATGCCGCTGCCCACGCGGACATCACCATTGGCGGCATAGGTGCCGCTGGCGAAATAGGTGCCGCCGGTGGGGATGGGGCCGACGGGGCCGGTGATGGTGTCGATACCGAACCGCTTGTAGGCAGCTTCGCCTTCAAGCCGCACCATGCCGAAATCATAGCCGAGCACGGCACCGGCTTCCCAGCCGATGTCCTTGGGCTCGGCCGTAACGGTAAGCGGTGCACCCGTTACCGCAAAGGTGATATCGTCGGCGCGTACCACGCCGCCTTCGATGCCGAGATAGACCTGCCCGTCGCGGGCCATGGCGGGGGCTGCCAGAATGCTGGTTGCCAGCAACAGGCCGGTTGCGCATTTCCTCATGCGAATTCCCTTTTCGTCAACCGTGCGCAAAGTCGCACGACACAACCGTTCCTAGGTCCGGTTTGCGACAATCAGGAGACGCGGGGAGGGGGAATCAGACTTCTTTCAACCTGGGCATCAGTTCGACGAAATTGCACGGCCGGTTCCGCGCATCGAGCTGTTCGGCCAGGATCATGTCCCACCCGTCTCGCACCGCGCCGTTGGAGCCGGGGAGGGCAAAGATATAGGTTCCGTCCGCCACCACCGCGCAGGCGCGCGATTGCACGGTGCTGGTGCCGATGGTCTGGTAACTGAGCATGCGGAACAGCTCGCCGAAACCCGGGATATCGCGCGTCTTCACCCGGTCGAGCGCTTCGGGCGTCACGTCGCGCCCGGTCAGCCCCGTGCCACCGGTGGAGACCACCGCGTCCACGCCCGGATCGGCAATCCACCGGCGCAACTGGTCAGCGATCAGCGTGGCATCGTCTTTCAGGATCGTCCGGGCGACCAGCGCGTGGCCGCTGCCGGTAATCCGCTGTGCGAGGATATCGCCCGAGGTGTCCTCATCGGGCCCGCGCGTGTCGGACACGGTGAGCAGCGCGATGTTGATCGGCCTGAAGGTGCGGCTCTCGTCAATCGCCATCAGTTTCCACCTGCCGTCATATAAACTCGCCCGTCACCCGCGCCCGAGCCCGGGAAGGCCGGCCAGGCGTTTTGCGCCAGGGCGATGCGGCTCGGCGAGGGGGCATCGGCCTGACGCTCGTACATCCAGTAGTTGCGCATCACGATGGCGACATAGCTTCGCGTTTCCCAATAGGGGATCGCTTCCATGTAGAGCAGCGGATCGCCCAGATCGCGGATATCGCTTTCCCACCGCCGCACAGGAGTGAGACCGGCGTTGTAGGCTGCCATGATCTTGGGCAGCTTGTCGCGGGTAACCGGGTCTTCCTGCAGCATTTCAAGGTTGCGTTGGCCGAAAGCAAGGTTGGTGCGCGGCTCGTAGATATCGACCTGGTCCGGCCACAGTTCCAGCCGGGGCGCGTGCTGGCGCACGGTGATCGGCGTGATCTGCATCAGTCCCATGGCATCGGCGGGGCTGCGGGCAGAGGCGCGGAAGTTCGATTCCTGCAGGATATGGGCATAGGCCAGTGCCGGATCGACCCGCCAGCCGTTCAGCGGAGTCCAACGCGGGGTGGGGTAATAGCTCGCCGGATCGGCCTGCCCGCCGGAAGGCGCGTTGTAGGCCATGTAAAGCTGCGTCTGTACGAAGCCCAGATCGCGGGCGAGGCGAGAGAGTGCGGCATAGTCCGATGCATCGCCGATCCGCGCCTGGTGCAGCAGCACTTCACTCGCCAGAATATCCTGCCCGATCTCGGCCAGGGCAATGGCTGTGCGGACATTGGGCAGCCGGGTCAGGCGGGCAAGGTCATCAGCCGAAAGGTCGGCGCGGTTGACGCGGTCGGGCAGGCGGCGGCCAAGCTGTTCGGCAGCCAGCATGCCATACATCGTCTGGTCCTCGCCTGCTGCCAGCGCCAGCAGCGCGCTCGCCTCGCCCGGCTGGCGGCAGCGCAGGGCGGCGCGGTGCGCCCAGTAGAGCGCGGCGGCACGCAGTTCGATGTTCTGCGCCTGGTTGGCCGAACTGCGGAAAGCCGTCTGCGCCTCGTCGCAATCGTTCAGCCGCCAGGCGGCGAGGCCGCGCGTCCATTCGCCCTCTGCCACCCACGGTCCGCGCCCTTCGCTGGCGATGCGGGCCAGGGCGAGCGACTGCGGGTCCATGTTCTCGATGAAGTAGGACCAGGCCACCCGCGTGCGCCATTCGGCCCGTGCCTCGGGGCTGAGATTGGCATCGACCCCGTCGAGCAACTGGCGGGCGCCATCTGGATCGTCGTTGGTGATCGCGCGGTTGATGCCGGCGGCTACCTCATCCGGCATGGTAGTGTCCTGGATCGACGACGGACGCACCCTGCGCGGGAAGCTGCCGACCGAACGGAACTGGTTTTGCGTCGGCAGGCGCGGTGCCTCTGCCAGCCCACGGGTTTGCCCCAGCCGGACCAGTTGTGCGGCCTGGGGCAGCTCGTGCCCGACCTGCAACCATTGCTCGATCTGCGAGGCTTCGACCCGCGGCGAGCGGGCATGGGTGTAGTAGGTCGCCTGGGCTACGGCGTGGAGCGGCCCATCGCTGCGTTCGGCGAACAGGCGCTGGACCTCGGCCCAGTTCTCGCCGTCAATCGCGCGGAACACGCTGCGGTAATAGGCGGCATCGCCCTCCGACAATTGGCGCGGGGAATCAGGCCGCTCGACATGGGCGATGAAATATTCGCGCGATCCCTGCGCCTGGACCGTTGCGGGCAGGGCGGCGAGAAGCAGGCCGGTAAAGGCCGAAGCCAGGATTTTCATGTGTTTTCCGTCCATTCGAGCCACCGCCGCCAGAGACTGGCGCGGGCCTTTGCATTGGCCAGCAGATTGTCCGGTGCAAGGCTGGACAGCAATTCCATTGCCGTTCCGCTCAGCGGCACCTGATGCACGCCCCGCCGCTTTTCGAGGCCGAGCAGCGGGAGAATGTCATTTCCCAGCACCAGCAGGCGGCGCGGGGCGGCAAGCTGGATGTGATGGGCGAGCACGGCGCCCATGCCTTCGGCCTGCAGGCCCGACCAGTCGGCATGGGGCAGGTGGGCGGGGAGGGCCGAGGCCAGATAAGCCGCGTCGGGCGCGATCTGCATGGCGCGCAACATGTTGGCCACCAGCTTGCCGTGGGGGCCTGCCAGCAGGGTGCCGGTGTCGTCCGCCTCGGGCATGGGGACCACCACCATCAGTTCGGCCTTGGCGCTCCCGCCCGGGGCAATGCGGGTGCCGCCGGGGGCGAGCGAGGGTTCTGCCAGCCACCAGGCCGCAAACTCTTCCAGCGAGGCGGGCCAGGATGCGGGATCACCGCCGATGCGCGGCTTTGCGGGAATGACCGGTGCTGCGACCTTGCGCTCCACCTTTGGCGCGGGCGTGGCAGTTTCGCTTTCGGGATCGGGCAGCCAGGGCGCGGGTTCTTCGGCATAGTCCATGTCCACGCCCGCCTCGCGCCACCACTCGATAGCGGCGGCATAGGTCTGGGCAAGGTCCGGAGAGGCGCGGCTTTCCATTGCCTGCTCTTGACCTCCTGCCGGTCAGCGATCAAGTCCTGATGCCATGATGAACACTGTTATGAAGAGGGCCGGAGCATGAGCGAGCGCGAATCCATGCCGGTCGATGTTGTGATTGTCGGTGCTGGCCCGGCGGGGCTGGCGGCGGCGATCCGGCTGAAGCAGCTCGATGCTGCGCTGGAAGTGGTCGTGCTGGAAAAGGGCGCGGAGGTCGGCGCGCATATCCTGTCGGGCGCGGTGATCGATCCGCGCGCGCTGGACGAGCTGCTGCCCGACTGGCGCGATACCTGTCCGCTGGCGCAGGTGCCGGTGACCGAGAACCACCACTGGGTGCTGACGCGCGGCGGCAAGTGGAGCCTGCCACACCTGTTCATGCCCCCGCTGATGAGCAACAAGGGCAACTACACCGGCTCGCTCGGCAACCTCTGCCGCTGGCTGGCCGAACAGGCCGAAGGACTGGGCGTGCAGGTGTTCCCTGGCTTCCCGGCGAGCGAAGTGCTGTTCGACGATGCGGGCAACGTCATCGGCGTGGCCACGCAGGACATGGGCGTGGCGGCCGATGGCAGCCACAAGCCCGATTACCAGCCGGGCATGGAACTGCACGCGAAGTACACCCTGTTCGCCGAGGGCGCGCGGGGCAGCCTGACCAAACAGATGAAGGCGAAGTTTGGCCTCGATACTGACTGTCAGCCGCAGGTCTATGGGCTTGGTATCAAGGAGTTGTGGGACATTCCTGCCGACCGGCATGAACCCGGCCGGGTGATCCACACGCAGGGCTGGCCCCTGTCCGAAAGCGACACCTGGGGCGGCGGGTTCCTCTACCACCAGGCCGATGGGCAGGTGGCCTTGGGCTTCGTGACCGCGCTCGATTACGCCAACCCCTATGTCTCGCCGTTCGAGGAGTTCCAGCGCTGGAAGACCCATCCGGCCATCCGCGAGGTCATCGAAGGCGGCAAGCGCGTGGCCTATGGCGCGCGGGCGATAAACGAGGGTGGCTGGCAGTCGGTCCCCACGCTGGCCTTCCCCGGCGGCGCGCTGATCGGCTGTGCGGCGGGCTTCGTCAACGTGCCGCGCATCAAGGGCACCCACACCGCGATGAAAAGCGGGATGTTGGCGGCGGAGAGCATTGTCGCGGCGTCGGCGGCTGGCCGGGCCAACGACACGCTGGCGGATTATGACCCTGCGGTGCGTTCCAGCTGGATCGCGGACGAACTGGTCAAGGTGCAGAACGCCCAGCCGCTGGTGGCGAAGTTCGGTGGCGATCTGGGCACTGTGCTGGCGGGCGCGGACATGTGGCTGCGCACGCTGGGCCTGCGCATCACCGGCGCGATGAAGCACCACACCGATGCGGAGAATACCGGCCGCGCCGATCTCTACCAGCCGATCAAGTATCCCAAGCCCGATGGCAAGATCACCTTCGACCGCCTGTCCTCGGTGTTCCTGTCGGGCACCAACCATGCCGAAAACCAGCCGTGCCACCTGAAAGTGGCGGACATGGAACTGCAAAAGGCGAGCGAACTGGGCGTCTATGCCGGGCCATCGGCACGCTATTGCCCGGCGGCGGTCTATGAGTGGCATGTCGAGGATGGCGGCGAGCCAAAATACGTGATCAATTCGCAAAACTGCGTCCATTGCAAGACCTGCGACATCAAGGACCCGAACCAGAACATCACCTGGGTCACCCCGGAGGGCGGCGGTGGCCCGACCTATCCGAATATGTGAGGGTATCCTCCCCAGAATGGGGAGGGGGACCATGTGCAACATGGTGGAGGGGCGAGCGGCGGCGCGCCCCTCCACCCCCCTTCGGGCGGTCCCCCTCCCCGTACCGGGGAGGACCTGATGCGCGAAACCGCCTATGCCAAGATCAATCTCGCCCTGCATGTGCGGCGGCGGCGGGACGACGGCTATCACGAGCTGGAAACGCTGTTTGCCTTCGTCGATGCGGGGGATGAGCTGGTGGCGCGTGCTGCCGAGGCGGATAGCCTGACGGTGACGGGCGAATTCGCCGGCGGGCTGGACAATCCGTTCGACAACATTGTCGCCAAGGCGCTCAGCGCGCTGCCGCATGGCGGCGGGCTGGCGATTACGCTGGAGAAGAACCTGCCGGTTGCGGCAGGGCTGGGCGGCGGTTCGGCCGATGCGGGCGCAGTCTTCCGCATGATCTGCGACAGCCACGGCCTCCCCGATGACTGGCGGGACCGGGCGGCAAAGCTGGGCGCCGATGTTCCGGCCTGCGTCGATTCCACCACCCATGTCGGGCGCGGCACCGGGACCGAGCGCGAGGAGGTGGTGGACGATCTGGCCGGAACGCCTGTGCTGCTGGTCAACCCCCGCGTGCCGCTCTCTACCGGGCCGGTGTTCAAAGCGTGGGATGGCAAGGATCGCGGGCCCTTGCCCATAGGCTCGGCCCGCGAAATCGCGCTGGCCGGTCGCAACGATCTGCGCGCGCCCGCCATATCCCTGTGCCCGGTGATTGCCGATGTGCTCGAAGCGCTGGAAGCGACAGGGGCGTGGAAGGCCGAGATGTCCGGCTCCGGCGCGACATGCTTTGCGCTCTACGACAGCGAGGCCGCGCGCGATGCGGCGGCGGCGGCGATGCCTGAGCAATGGTGGACAATGGCCGGAAAGCTCCGCTGAACCCGCCCGGGCGTCTCGACTTCGCTCGACACGAACGGCAATAGGGCTGGATGGATCACCCAGCCTCTTACCAAGAAGCCTACCGCATCATCGGCACGCCCCGCTTCGGCGGCATCCTGGTGGTGTCCGACCACGCCAGCAATCGCGTGCCTGCGGACATCGACCTGGGCATTGCCCCGGAACTGATGGACCAGCACATCGCCGTGGATATCGGCGTTGGCGCAGTGGGCGAGCTGATGGCCCACTGGCCCGGCATCGCTGCCTTCCAGGGCAACGTCAGCCGCCTCGTCTGCGATTTCAACCGCTATCCCGATAGCGACGGTGTCGTGCCGCTGACCAGCGATGGTCATGCCATTCCCGGCAACGCGGGCCAGCGGCATGCACGGATCGAGCGGTTCTTCGATCCTTATCACGCGGCGCTCGCCCAGATGCTGGAAGACACCCCCCAGGCGCTGATCGTGTCGCTGCACAGCTTCACCCCTGCGCTCGCCACCTGCAGCAAGCCGCGCCCGTGGCATGTCGGCGTACTCTACAACAAGGACGACCGCGCCGCCCGCATCACGATCGCCATGCTGGAGGCCGAAGGGCTGGTGGTGGGCGATCAGGAACCGTACTCGGGCGTGCTCCTCAACGCCACGATGAACCGCCATGCCGAGGATGACGGGCGGCCCTATGTCGGCATCGAGGTGCGGCAGGACCAGATCGGCGATCCTGCCGGTCAGTTGCGCTATGCCGAATTGCTGACGCGCATCGCCAACCAAGTTGCGTTGAAGCTGGGCGCATAGCCGTGTAGGGCGCACACGATAAGCTAGACACCTCTCGGAGCCCCCACCATGCCTGTCTATCGTTCGCGCACTTCCACCCACGGCCGCAACATGGCCGGCGCCCGCGGCCTGTGGCGCGCCACGGGCATGAAAGACGAGGATTTCGGCAAGCCCATCGTGGCGATCGTCAACAGCTTCACCCAGTTCGTTCCGGGCCACGTCCATCTCAAGGATCTCGGCCAGCTGGTCGCCCGCCAGGTCGAGGCGGCCGGCGGGGTTGCCAAGGAATTCAACACCATCGCGGTGGATGATGGCATCGCCATGGGCCACGATGGCATGCTCTATTCGCTGCCCAGCCGCGAACTGATCGCCGACAGCGTGGAATACATGGTCAACGCCCACTGCGCCGATGCGATGGTGTGCATTTCCAACTGCGACAAGATCACGCCCGGCATGCTGATGGCGGCGCTGCGGATCAACATTCCGGTCGTGTTCGTGTCTGGCGGGCCGATGGAAGCGGGCAAGGTTGTACTCAACGGCAAGGAAGTGGCGCTCGACCTGGTCGATGCCATGGTCGCTGCCGCCGATGACAGCGTGAGCGACGAGGACGTGGCCGCGATCGAGCGCAGCGCCTGCCCTACCTGCGGTTCATGCAGCGGCATGTTCACCGCCAACTCGATGAACTGCCTGACCGAGGCGCTCGGCCTGTCGCTGCCCGGAAATGGCTCGCAGCTGGCCACCCACCTTGATCGCAAGGGCCTGTTCGAGCGGGCAGGGCGGCTGGTCGTGACGCTGGCCAAGCGCTGGTACGAGGAGGACGATGCCTCAGTCCTGCCGCGCAATATCGCCAGCTTCGAGGCGTTCGAGAATGCGGTCAGCCTCGATATCGCGATGGGCGGATCGACCAACACCGTGCTCCACCTGCTTGCCGCGGCGCATGAGGCGGGGATCGACTTCACGATGAAGGACATCGACCGCCTCAGCCGCAAGGTGCCGTGCCTGTCCAAGGTCGCCCCGGCCAAGAGCGACGTTCACATGGAGGATGTCCACCGTGCTGGCGGTATCATGGCGATCCTGGGCGAGCTTGACCGTGCGGGCCTGCTCCACACCGCCCTGCCCACGGTCCACAGCCCCACGATGGGTGATGCCCTGGCAGACTGGGACATCTGCCAGACCGAAAACCCCATGGTGCAGACCTTCTACAAGGCGGCCCCGGGCGGCGTGCCCACTCAGATCGCGTTCAGCCAGAACCGCCGCTGGGAAGAACTCGATACCGACCGCGAGCATGGCGTGATCCGGTCGAAGGCACATGCCTTCAGCCAGGATGGCGGCCTCGCCGTGCTCTATGGCAACATTGCCCGCGAAGGCTGCATCGTGAAGACTGCCGGCGTGGACGAGTCCATCCTCAAGTTCACCGGCCCCGCGCGGGTGTTCGAGAGCCAGGATTCCGCCGTCACCGCGATCCTGACCGACCAGGTCAAGGCGGGCGACGTGGTGGTGATCCGCTATGAAGGGCCCAAGGGCGGGCCGGGCATGCAGGAAATGCTCTATCCCACCAGCTATCTGAAATCGAAGGGGCTGGGCGCGGCTTGCGCCTTGCTGACCGACGGGCGGTTCTCTGGCGGCACCTCGGGCCTATCGATCGGCCACGCCTCGCCCGAAGCGGCCGAGGGCGGCGAGATCGCATTGGTCGAGGATGGCGACGTGATCGCCATCGACATCCCCGGACGCACGATCGAACTGCAGGTGGCCGACGAGGAACTGGCGCACCGCCGCGCAGCAATGGAGGCGAGGGGCGACGCCGCCTGGCATCCCGCCGAAGACCGCCCGCGCAAGGTATCGCCCGCGCTTCAGGCCTATGCCGCCATGACCACCAGTGCCTCCAAGGGCGCGGTGCGCGATGTGAGCCAGTTGAAGCGTGGCTGACCTGCGCCTCGTCGCTGTCGCGGGGGTGGCGCTGCTGGCCGCCTGCTCGGGCGACGCCCCTGCCGATGAAGCCTCAGTCGATGAGGGCAGCCTGATCGCCTGCGCCATCGGCTCGGCGACCGAATTCACCCGCAACTGTTCGGTCGAGCGCGCCGTGATCGATGGCGTGCTGACGCTGGTTATCAATCACGAAGACGGCGGATTCCGGCGGCTGACCGTGATGGACGATGGCAGCGGCGTGACTGCCGCCGACGGAGCCGACCAGGCGACCATCACCGTGTTCGACGGCGAGATCGAGGTTGCCATCGATGGCGACCGCTACCTCCTCCCGGCCACGATCGCCGGAGAGGCGGCCAGTCCCCATGCACCCGAGTAACCAGGTACTTACCGTCGCCCAAGTGCAGGCGGCGGAACAGGCGCTGGTGGACGGGGGTGAGACCATTTCCGGCCTGATGGAGCGTGCTGGCGCAGGGGCGGCGCAATGGGTCTGGCGCATGGCGGCAGGGCGGCCAGTCACGGTCCTATGCGGACCTGGTAACAATGGCGGCGATGGCTATGTAATTGCCCGGATTTTGGAGGAGCGTGGGCTCAAGGTTTCGGTGATCGCGCCGGTCGAGCCGCGCACCGATGCGGCCCGTGCGGCCCGCGCGGCATGGGGCGGGGAGCCGGTGGCTGATGCGCGCGGAGGTGTCTTCGTCGATTGCCTGTTCGGCAGCGGTCTTGCGCGCGCGCTGGACGATAACCTGCTGTCGCTGCTGCGCCGCCTCGCCCAGGCGCATGATCTGAGAGTGGCTGTGGACCTACCGAGCGGCATCAATGCCGACAGCGGCGAACCGCTCAATCCGCTGCTGCCGCACTACGACCTAACTGTGGCGCTGGACGCGTGGAAGTTTGCCCACTGGTTGATGCCTGCCATGCCCATGATGGGAACGCGCAAGCTGGTCCCAATCGGACTGGAGCAGGTAGGCGGTGCGGCGCAGATGCTATCCAAGCCGCGCCTGTCGCCGCCCGTGGCCTCGGCCCACAAGTATAGCCGAGGCTTTGTGGGCGTGATCGGCGGCGCAATGCCCGGCGCGGGCGAGCTGGCTGCCATGGCGGCCATGCGCAGCGGTGCGGGCTATGTGAAGCTGTTCGCCGACGATGCCTTTCCCGCCATGCCTGAACTCGTCACCGAAAGCGGCATCATTGATGAACTGGTGGCAGACCAGCGGCTCGACGTGCTGGTGGTCGGCCCCGGCCTCGGCCGTGACGCTCTGGCGCGCGAGAAGCTGCAGCAGGTCCTCGCCCGCGAACTGCCGACCGTGATCGATGGTGACGCGCTGGCCCTGCTCGATCCGGCCATGCTGTCGGGCCGGAGGGCGGGGCTGGTCCTTACGCCCCATGCAGGCGAACTCGAAACCCTCTACCGGGCCTGCGAGATCGAGGCAGGCAGCCGGTTCGGCCGCCTGTTTGCCCTGTCCCACGATACCGGCAGCGTTGTTATTGCCAAGGGTCCGGACACGATCATCGCCGCGCCCGACGGGGGCATGACGCTGGGCGCAAGCGCCATGGCGCCAAGCTGGCTGTCGGTGGCAGGCAGCGGCGACGTGCTGGCAGGCCTTGTCGCCAGCCGCCTGGCGACCGGGCTGACGCTGGAGGAGGGCGCGCGCCAGGCCGTCTGGCTCCACGCGCGCGCCGGACAGATTGCCGGACCTGCCTGCCTGCCGGGTGATCTGGTGGACGCCATTCCGCAAGCCATCGGAGAATGCCTGTGAGCGAAGTCGAACAGGTCATCCGCATCGCCGCCAAGGGCGATGGCGTCACCGCGTCGGGCCGCCATGTGGCGGGTGCTGCACCGGGAGACACGGTGGGCGAAGAAGGTGTCGTCGAGCGCGGTCCGCACTACCAAGTGCCGCCCTGTGCCCACTTCGGCACTTGCGGCGGCTGCGAGTTGCAGCACTGCGACGATGCGGCGCTGGCCGACCTCGTCCATGGCCGCGTCGCCTATGCCGCCCAGCAGCAGGGCCTCGATCCGCTGGCTGTTACACCAGCACACCTCTCGCCCCCGCGCAGCCGCCGCCGGGCGACGCTGCACGCGGTCAACGGCGGGAGCCGCGCGCTGATCGGCTTCCATGGCAAGGCATCGCACAAGGTCATCGACATGCGCGAATGCCATGTCCTGCGGCCCGAACTGTTCGCACTGGTTGGTCCATTGAAGGCCTATCTATCGAAACGGAAACAGAAATATTCTGCCGAGATCGACCTTGCCCTGACCGATCGCGGGGTGGATTGCGCGATCCGCAATCTCAAGCTGGAAGGGCTGGAGCAGACCGAGGACCTGCTCGATTTCTGTCGCGACAATGGCCTGGCGCGGCTGTCGCTCGACCTGGGCTATGGTCCCGAGACGTTCTGGGAGCCCGAGCCGGTGACGGTAACCCTTGGGGGCGTACCGGTGTCCTATCCGAGCGGCTCGTTCCTCCAGGCGACGCAGGATGGCGAGGATGCGCTGACCTCCGCCGTGGTGGAATGGCTGGGCGATTGCACTGCGGTGGCCGACCTGTTCTCCGGCCTCGGCACTTTTGCCTTTGCGCTGGCGGGCCGCGTGCCGGTGACGGCGGCCGAGGCGTCGCGTGATGCGGCGCTGGCCTGCCGTTCTGCGGCGGCGCGCTATCGCATGCCGGTGGAAGTCCTGCACCGCGACCTGTTCCGCGGCCCTCTGCGTCCTGAGGAGCTGGCGAAGTTCGATGGAGTGGTGATCGATCCGCCACGCGCAGGCGCGCGCTCGCAGGTGGAGCAGCTGGCGCAAAGCGGGGTGAAGCGCGTGGCCTATGTCAGTTGCAACCCGCTCAGCTGGTCGCGCGACGGGGCTTTGCTGGTGGCGGCGGGATACCGGCTGGTAGAGGTGCGACCGGTTGGCCAGTTCCGCTGGTCAACCCATGTCGAGCTGGCGAGCCTGTTCATCAAGGATGGCGAATAACTGCTTGAAAAGCCATTCTCGTGCCAGATCCGAACTGAAGGCGTGGTCTGCCTCGGCACAGATTTGCGATTTTGCGGGATCGTCCTGGCAGATCGACCTGAAGGCTTGCGCGGTACGATCCCTTCCAGCCAGCAAAAAGCGATAATCGGGCTTTCCGAACCAGTCGATTCCTTCGGACATCCTTCGGGCCAATGAACTGGGTGGAATAGCTGGACGCATTGCCTGGCGGATTCCACTCGCCAGCTTCTTCAGCGACACACCTCCGGTTATCAGCCGCAGCACTTCACGCGGATTCTTCAGCTTTTCGGCATAGCGGTGGCGGACCGCCTCGGGTGGCGGCGCTTCTTCCGGTGTGTCGAAGGTCCACGGGTTGGCCAGGGCGAGGGCGTCGAGTCCTGCGCCTCCTGTCAGCATCAGTGCCGAAGCGGCATCGCAATTGCCGAAGCCGACAAGGCGCGTGATTTGCGGTTGCTCGTGGCGGAAAGCGGCGATGGCGGCCGCAATGTCCTCTGCACTGCCGGTAAAGCCGCTGTTCTCGCCGCTGCTGTCGCCGACGCCGCGCCGGTCGAACCGCAGCACCGGGTAGCCAGCCGCCGCGATCCGTGCCGCCATCTGCGCCTGGCCCGAGAATGCCCCAGCGCGCGTCTCGTTGCCTCCTGTCACCATCAGCAGCCCGACCGTGCCGGAGGCCTCGTCCACCGTGGCGGCAAGCTCGTCGCCTGCACAGGGGAAAGTGAAATGGCGGCGGGTCACGCCAGCAACCCTGCTGCGATGATCCGCGCAAGGGCTTCGGCCTGGGCCTGATCGTGTTCCGGTTCGGCACGCAGCCACAGGCCGGGGCCGCCGATTTCGGCCTGGGTAACGGAGGTCAACGCGCTGTGCGGCAGTTCCGCTTCGGCCAGACCTGCCACCATCTCGGCCCCCAGCCGGTATCCGGCAAGCACCAGCCCACCGGCCTTGCTCCGTTCACACAAACCATCCGAAGTTTCAGCGTTACCTGCTTCTTTCGATGCAATAATCTGCGCCCGCAGCATTGCGCGCAGGGCAGACTTTCCGGCCAGCGGGACCCAGGCCCAGCCGGGCAGGTCGGGCGCGATATTGGTCGCTGCCCGCACCGCCAGCACATGGGTGCAGCCCAGTTGCCGCGCAGCCTCGACCGCAGCGGCACGCCAGCTTGGCAGATCCTGCTTGTCCAGTGGCGCGAGGCTTTCGTTACAGCCCGGCAGATCGGGCAGCATGCTCGCCACGCCGAGCCGCTCGAGCGCGCGCATGGTCTCGATCGTCACATGGCGCAGCTTGTTGCCTTCGTCGAACCATGCGGGAAGCACCAGCAGGCGCTGCGTTCCGCCATCGCCGAAGGCCAGGGCCAGTTCCTCGCTGCCGCCGGGTGCAGTCCAGCCGGTCAGCTTCATCGGCTGTCAGCCGTCCGCGCGCTTGGCGAGGACGAAGGCGAGCAGGGCGCCGAAAGTTTCCAGCATGTCGCCATCCACCTCGTCGTCCTCGATCAGCACGTCAAGGCGATCCTCGATCTCGGTCAGCAGGCCTGCCACGGCCATCGAATCGAGTTCCGGCAGGTGGCCAAACAGGCCGGTGTCCGCATCGAAAGCAGCAACACGTTCTGGCGAGAGGCCCAGCACATCTGCCAGCACGCCGCGCAGGATCAGCTCGGCCTCGAATTGGTCGGAATGCATGGCGGGAACGGTGTCGGTCATCGGCGCCTCCTAGCCAGCCCCAATGGGCGAGACAAGCTTGCGCAGAGCCTGTTTGGCCAGGGCAGGCCAGTTGCGCGGGTTGCCGGGGCGCAGGCAGGTGAGGCGGAAGCGCGGGCGGGTGGCTTCCATCCAGTCGGCCTTGTAGCCATCGTTACCGGTGCCGAAATCGACCTCGGCCACATGATCGCGGTCGATCACCTGCTCCATCAGGGCGGCGGTCAGGGTGGTGCCGGGCGACAGCGGCTGCGCGCTTTCGAGATGGGCGAGCTTGTGGATATAGGCCGTGCCCTGTTCCACCGTCCAGAACTGCGCCGCCACCGGCTCGCCCCCTGCCGTGGCCATGCCGAACAGGTAATGCCCGGCTTCGCTTTCCTGCTGGGCAAAGGCGCGGAGGAGGGCAGGGTCGCCTTCTTCGGGCTTCCAGCTGTTGGCGTAGATATGTTCGTAGGCGGACCAGTCAGCGGCGTCGAACTGGCGCGAGAGGCGCACTTCCACCTTCTTGGCCTTGCGCTTCAGCGTGGTGCGCAGGGGACCGGGGCGGGCGGCGAGATATTCGGCATAGCTGCGTCCCGCCACCGGGAGGTAGTGGTTGGTGTCGCACACATCGCGGGCGACATGCCAGCCTGCCTTGCGGAAGGCGCCCTCCAGCCGGTCGGCGTCCTGTTCGGTCAGCTTGGACAGGGTCACGGCATGGCCGCCAAGCTGCGATGCCAGATCGACATACAGGGAAGTCGGCGGTGCGGGCGTGGCGAGAGGGGACCAGGTGAAGGCGTACCAGTTACTCAGGATGTCGAGCCTGCCAGCCTTTTCGACCAGCGGCAGGGCGATGGCGCCGCGCTCGTCAGCCACGGTGGCCAGCAAGGGCCGTTGCCCCGCCCGTTCTAGCAGTGCAAACCACGATGGGCGCACGAACGGGCCCTTGCCTGCAAGGTCGCAGGAAGGCAGATCGTTAACCGTGCCGTGATAGGCGATTGCCGTCACCGATAGATCCCGTCTGGAGCCTGATACCGCCCGTGCCTGTCCATGCGCCCGACCCCGTGCCTTATCCGCTCGATCACCTTGCCCTGCGCGGGCGGGATGACGATGCGGCGCTGGTCCTGCGCGGGCAAGTGCTTAGCTGGAAGGACTTAAGAAGCCGTGTCGCCCTGCTTGCGGGCTGGCTGGCAATGCTCGGCCTGGAGCCTGGCGCGCGGGTGGCGACCTGGGCGGCGAAGGGCGAGCTGACCTGCCTGATACCGCTCGCGGCGGCGCGGGCAGGGCTGGTCCATGTGCCCGTCAACCCGCTGCTCAAGCGGGCGCAGGTTAGCCATATTGTGACCGACAGCGGGGCGCGATTGCTGATCGGCACCGAAGCGCGGCTCGCCAGCCTCGAACCGGACGACTGCCCCGCCGATTGCAAGCTGCTGGGCGAACGCGACACCTGGACTGTGGTGGAAACGGCGAATAATCCAGTCGATCCCTCCACTGCCGACCCGGCTGCGCTTGCCGCGATCCTCTATACCAGTGGCTCCACCGGACGGCCCAAGGGCGTGATGCTGAGCCACGCCAACCTGTGGCTCGGTGCGGTCAGCGTGGCGCATTACCTGGGGCTGCAGCGGGATGACGTGACGCTGGCGGTGCTGCCGCTCAGCTTCGACTATGGCCAGAACCAGCTTTTGAGCACCTGGTACGCCGGAGGCAGCGCGGTCCCGCTGGACTACCTGGCCCCGCGCGATGTCATCAAGGCCTGCGCCCGTCATTCGGTCACCACACTGGCGGCTGTTCCTCCGCTGTGGGTGCAACTGGTCGAACAGGACTGGCCGGTAGAAGCCGTGTCCGCGATGCGCCGCCTGACCAATAGCGGCGGGGCGTTGACTTCGGACATGGTGTTAAAGTTGCGCACCATGTTCCCGCAATCGCGCCTTTTTCCGATGTATGGCCTGACCGAGGCTTTCCGCTCGACCTTTCTCGATCCGGACCTGGTGGACAGCCATCCGACTTCGATGGGCGAGGCCATCCCCTTTGCCGAGATCCTTGTCATCAACGATGCCGGAGAACTCGCGGCACCGGGCGAGGAGGGCGAACTCGTTCACTGCGGGCCGCTGGTGGCGCAGGGCTATTGGCAGGACCCTGCGCGCACGGACGAGCGATTCAGGCCAGCGCCGCCGATGTCGCACTATGGCGGCATGGCGGTATGGTCGGGCGACCGGGTCGTGCGTGACGAGGCTGGCCTGCACTATTTCGTCGGAAGGCGCGATGCGATGATCAAGAGCGCGGGCAACCGGATCAGTCCGGCAGAGGTGGAGGAAGCAGCCATTGCCAGCGGCCATGCCGTGGAAGCCGCTGCGCTGGGTGTGCCTGACGAGCGGCTTGGCCAGGCGATCCACCTGGTGGTGCGCGGCTCGCGTGACGAGGCGGGCCTGCGCGAGGCTTTGCGGCGCGAACTGCCCAATTTCATGCAGCCGGCGGTGATCCGCTGGGTTGCCACCATGCCGCTCAACCCCAACGGCAAGATCGACCGCACCGCGCTGGCTGAACAGGTTCCCGCATGAAGCCGCTCGGCCCGATCCCGCCCGGCTTTACCGCCCGCAACGGCGAACTCGTGATCGGCGGGAAGATTGTCAGCGCGCTGGTCAAGGAGGCGGGCGGCACGCCGCTGTTCGTCTATTCACGCGACCTGCTTGATGCCCGCATGGCTGCCTTGCGCGCCGCCATGCCGCAACGGCTCAAGATCCACTATGCGATGAAGGCCAATCCCTTTGCCGCGCTGCTGGAACACATGGCCGACCTCGTCGATGGCCTCGACATCGCTTCGGGCGGGGAGCTGGACATGGCGCGCAAGGCGGGATTCCTGCCGGGCGAGATCAGCTTTGCCGGTCCGGGCAAGACCGACCGCGAGCTGCTGGCCGCCGTGCGCGCGGGCGTGACGCTGAATATCGAATCCGCTGCCGAGGCACGCCGTGCGCTGGATGGGGGCCAGACGTTGGGTGTGGCGCCGCGCCTCGCAATCCGGGTGAACCCCGATTTCGAGCTGCGCGGATCGGGCATGAAGATGGGCGGCGGTGCCAAGCCTTTCGGGGTGGACCAGGCCGATGTGCCCGCGCTTGGCCGCGAGATCGTGGCCGCCGGGGCTAGGTGGCGCGGCCTGCATATCTATACCGGCAGCCAGGCGCTCGATGCCGCAGCCGTGATCGAGATGCAGGGCAATGTGCTGGCCGTGGCGGCCGAGCTGGCCGATGCCATCGGGGCTGGACTGCCGCATCTCAACATGGGCGGCGGTTTCGGCATTCCCTATTTCGACAAGGACCAACCGCTCGATATCGCGGCGGTTGGCGCGGCATTGGCCGAGCGGTTCGACACGCTGCCGGATGGGCTGCAAGCCACTGAATTCGCCATCGAACTGGGCCGCTACCTGGTGGGCGAGGCGGGCGTTTACCTGACGCGGATCATCGAACGCAAGGTGAGCCACGGCACGACTTTCCTCATCACCGACGGAGGGATGCACCACCAGCTTGCCGCATCGGGCAACTTCGGCACCGTGGTGCGGCGCAATTATCCTGTGGCGATCGCCGGCCGCTTCGATGCGGAGCCAACCGACGAGGTAAACGTCGTCGGCTGCCTGTGTACCCCGCTCGACCGGCTGGCCGACAATGCCCTGTTGCCCCGCGCCGATGCGGGCGACCTGGTCGCGGTGTTCTGCGCCGGAGCCTATGGCGCCAGCGCCAGCCCCAGCGCTTTCCTGGGGCAGGGACCGGCCAGGGAAATACTGGTTTAGGACTCTGCCTCCGTGCCGTCCCGATGCGGGACAGGCCTCCCGAAATCCCGCAAATCAGGGCGTTTTGGCCGTTAGGCTAACGCAATGTTCACCCTTTTTGGCGACAAGGCACGCTGGATCCACGGGCTGTGGAAACCGGCGAACGGCATCGCTGCGTCCTCCATTGCCCGAACCCTTGAGGACGCATCGATGCGACGGAACAGAATTGCCCCCCTCCTAGCCGCCGGTGCCACGGTGTCGTTCGCCCTGTCGGGATGCAGCACCACGGCCAATGCGCCGCAGCTGGCACCCGCCACTTTCGTGGCGATGCAGGAAGGTCCGGGCGAGGAATATGTCATCGGCCCGCTCGACAAGCTGACCATCCACGTCTGGCGGAACGACGAGCTCGGCGCCGAGGTGCAGGTGCGCCCCGATGGCCGCATCACCACGCCGCTGGTGGCCGACATGCCTGCCGTGGGCAAGACGCCGACCATGCTGGCCGAGGACATCCGACTCCAGCTGTCGCAGTACATCGCCGATCCGCTGGTGACGGTGATCATCAACGAATTTGCCGGCACCTTCAGCCAGCAGGTGCGGATTGTCGGTGCGACCGAACAGCCCGCCTCGATCCCCTACCGCGCCAACATGACGCTGCTCGACGCGATGATCTCGGTCGGCGGCCTCAGCGAATTTGCCAGCGGCAACCGCGCGCGGCTGATCCGTTTCGACCGCACGACCGGCGGCCAGCGCGAATATGCGCTGCGGCTGGGCGACCTGCTGCGCCGGGGTGACAGTCAGGCCAATGTCATGCTGATGCCGGGCGATGTGATCATCATCCCCGAAAGCATGTTCTGACAGGAGCGCCAGGTTGAACCAGCTCCTCGAAGAAGTCCGCGCAGCGCTGTGGTCGGTATGGAACCGCCGGTGGCTGGCGCTTGGCGTGGCTTGGGCCCTCTGCCTGGCCGGCTGGCTGGTCGTGGCCCTGATCCCGAACACCTATGAAAGCGAAGCGCGCATCTTCGTGCAGCTCGACGATGTACTGGCCGAACAGATCGGCATCGGCGCGCAGAGCCGCCAGCGCTCGATCGACCGGGTGCGCCAGACCCTGGTCAGCTCGGTCAACCTCGAAAAGGTCGTCCGCTCCACCCAGCTGGGTGACGGCATTACCGATGCGCGCGACATGGAGCGCGCCGTCGCCAATCTGGCTGACGAAATCAAGGTTGCGGGCGAGGGCGAGAACCTGTTCGAGATCACTGCCACCAGCGGCCGCAGCGACCTGAGCGACAGCGAGAATGCCCAGCTGGCCCAGACCGTGGTCCAGCGGATGATCGACATTTTCCGCGAGGAGAACCTGGGCGGTTCGCGCGGCGACATGACTTCTTCAATCGACTTCATCAACCAGCAGCTTGCCGCCCGCCAGCGCGAGCTGGAGGAAGCCGAACAGCGCCGACTGGAATTCGAAGCGCTCTATCCCGAATTGATCGGCGGGACTGCAGGCCTGCAGCAGCAGTTGGCCGGATCGCGGGCCGAATTGCGCAGCATCGAGGCCGACCTCGCCGCTGCCGAGAGCGCGTTGGCCGCGATTGACGGTCAGATTTCCGGCACGCCGCGTACCCTTATCACGGCCGAAGGCGGCGGTCCGCGCGCGGCGCTGGCCCAGGCCGAAGCGACGCTGGCGCAGTACCGCTCGCAAGGGCTGACCGACCAGCATCCCGATGTCGTCACCATGACCCGCCAGATTGCCACCCTGCGGGAACGCGCGGCGGCAGACAACGGGCAGACAGGGACGCAGAACCCGGTCTATTCCTCGCTCGTCACGATGCGTTCGCAGCGACTGGCGAATGTCCAGGCGCTTGAGTCGCGCAGTGCCGCATTGCGCGCGGAAATCTCCAGCATCATGTCGAGCCAGTCGCAGGAACCGGGCGTGTCGGCCGAGGCCCAGCGCATCAGTCGCGACTACGAGGTGCTGCGCACGCAATACGAAGAACTGCTGCGCGATCGCGAACAATTGCGCCTGCGTGGCCAGGTCGAATCGGAACGCAGTGCGATCCAATTCGAAGTGGTCGATCCGCCAAGCACGCCGCGATCGCCTGCCGCGCCCAACCGTCCGCTGCTGCTGGTCGGCGTGCTACTGCTGGGTCTTGGCGCGGGTGCAGGTTCGGCCTTTGCCCTCAGCAAGCTGGGTTCGACCTTTGCCACGGCCAGCCAGCTGGAGCGGACCTTTGACCTGCCGGTGATCGGCACGATCTCGCATACGGTGACCGAAGCGGGGAAAGCGCTGCGCGCCCGCCAGACCAGGTATTTCGCCGCTGCATCGGGCGCGTTGGGCGTGTTGTTCGTGATCCTGTTGGGCGTGGAATTCGTCCAGCGCGGCTTGCTGGCGTGAGGATGGCACGATGACCGAACACAGCAAGATCCCTGTCCCCGGCGCCGAACCTGCCGACGCAAAGGGCGAGAAGAAGTCGCTGTTCGAGCGGGCCGAAGGCATGTTCGGGCTGGAAGGCTATTCGCCTGCCCCGGTCCCGCTTGATCTGGCCCCGCCGGTAAACCGGCCGGTGGATAGGTCCGCCAGGCGCGCACCTGCACCCCAGCCGGAATCCGCTCCGCCGCAAGTGGTGGAAGTTGTAGTGCCCGCGGTGCAGGCGGCTCCTGCTGTCGCTGCGCCAGTCGCGCCGCCCGCGCCAGTCGCGCCCGATGCCCCGCGCATCGACTTTTCCGCGCGCGAGCATCCGGTCGACCGGGCACTGCTGGAACGCCACGGCCTGATCGACCCCGAAGGCCCGGTGACCGCACTGCTGGAAGAATTCCGCATCGTGAAGCGCTCGCTGCTGAAGTCGGCGCGGGCCGATGCGACAGGCATGGCGCGGCGCGTGCTGGTCTGTTCGCCGCTGCCGAATGAAGGCAAGACCTTCTGCGCCACCAACCTTGCGCTCGCCATGGCGGCAGAGCGCGATTGCGAGGTCGTGCTGGTCGATGCCGACGTGGCCAAGCCTTCACTCCTGTCGCTGCTCGGCCTGCCCAAGGGGCCGGGGCTGATGGACGCGCTGGCCAACCCCTCGATCCAGGTCGAGGACTGCGTGATCGCGACCGACATTCCGGGGCTTTATGTTCTGCCCGCCGGGCACCAGACCAATGCCGACAGCGAATACCTCGCCAGCGAACGCACGGTCGAAGTGCTGGCGCGGCTGATGCAGGGTGCGCCCGAACGCATGGTGGTGTTCGATTCGCCGCCCGCGCTGGCCGCATCGCCCGCTGCCGACCTGGCGCATCACGTGGGGCAGGCGCTGGTCGTCACCCGCGCCGACAAGACCGGGCAAAGCGCGCTGGAAGACGCGCTGACGCTGCTGTCGAACTGCCCGGACATCAAGCTCTTGCTCAACGACGCGCATTTCAGCCCCAGCGGTCGCCGCTTCGGGGCCTACTATGGATATGGAGGCTAGGAGATGGCCAATACTCTCCGCCACAAGCTGACCTTCTGCACCACGCTGGGCGCGCTGTGCCTGCCGCTGCCCTCTGTTGCACAAAGCAATGGTGGCGAGGAGGGCGACCTGCCCCAGCGCAGCCGCTACGTGGATGTGCAGCCCTATATCGAGGCATCGCAGGTGCTGTCGGCCGAGCTGACGCCGGGCAACGATGTGGTGACCTACACCCAGCTGGCCGCAGGCATCGACGCCGGGTTCGGCGGGCGCAACAGTGCCGGTTCGTTGTCGCTGCGCTACGAGCGCCGCATCGGTTATGGCGATGTGCAGGATGGCGACGCGATCAGCGGCATTGCCCGCACCTCGCTGGCGCTGGTGCCGCGCAGGCTGACTTTCGAGGCAGGCGCTCTCGCCAGCCGGACCCGCGTGGAAAGTGGCGGCGCGACGGCGATTGGTGGGTTCGATGTCGATGACAGCTCCACCAGCCAGGTCTATTCGCTCTATGCTGGCCCAACCTTGCAGACCAACATCGACCAGCTCGAAGTAACCGGCGCCTACCGCATCGGCTATACCCGGGTGGAAGCGCCCGATGCCGTGGTGTTGGCGCCGGGCGACCAGCCGGTCGATATCTTTGACGAGAGCCTCAGCCAGATGGCCGCCGTCCGCGCAGGCTTTGCGCCGGGTGCGGTCCTGCCGGTCGGCGTTGGTGTCGGTGCCGGGTGGAACCGGCAGGATGTGTCCAATCTGGATCAACGGCTGGACGACCGCCATGTGCGCGGCGATGTGACCGTGCCGCTGTCGCCCACCCTAGCACTGGTTGGCGGCGTGGGCTACGAAGAGGTACAGGTGTCGTCCCGCGATGCGGTGCGCGATGTCGATGGCGATCCGGTGATCGGCCCCGACGGGCGCTTTGTCACCGATAATAGCCAGCCGCGCCAGATCGCCTATGAAACAGACGGCCTGATTTGGGATGCAGGCGTGATGTGGCGGCCCAGCCGCCGCACCTCGCTGACCGCCACGGTCGGCCGCCGCTATGGCTCGATGAGCTATACCGGATCGTTCTCCTATGCCCCCAATCCGCGCACCAGTGTGAATGTGGGCGTTTACAACACGATCAGCAGCTTCGGCGGCGTGGTGGTGGACAACCTGTCCGGCTTGCCGACCGAATTCCAGGCCTTCCGCAACCTCCTCACCGGCGACCTCGGCGGCTGCGTCGCGGCGCTGGAGGGCGGATCCTGTGCGCTAGGCAACCTTGGTTCGCTGCGCAGCGCGGTATTCCGCAGCCGGGGGGTGACCGCCTCGGTCGGACGCAGCACCGGACGGACCTCTTATGGCCTGGCCGGTGGTTACGACCAGCGGCGCTATATCGCCGCGGCCGGCACGGCGCTGGCCAATGTCGATGGCCTGTTGGACGAGACGTTCTGGGCCGGTGCCTATGCCAGCCAGCAACTGGACCAGGCATCGGGCATCGCGGCCAATGCGTCTGCCAACTGGTTCGATAGCGGATTCGACAGTTCTGGTAGCGGCATGGGGTATAGTGCATCCATCGCCTATTACCGCGACCTGTTCCGCGGCCTGACCGGAACCGCCGCCGTCGGGCTCGACGGTGTCACCCGCGAAGAATTGCCCGATTACACCAATGCCTCGGCCCTTGTCGGCCTGCGTTATTCCTTCTGACCTGACCCCTGGGGAGCAGATCCATGTTCGATGATTTCTACGGCCTAACCGGAAAGCCCTTCCAGCTTACGCCCGATCCGGAATTCTATTTCCGCTCGGTCACGCACCGCAAGGCGCTGTCCTATCTCGGCTATGGCCTGGCGCAGGGTGAGGGCTTCATTGTCATCACTGGCGAGGTCGGCGCGGGCAAGAGCACGCTGGTCGCCCACATGATGGCCAGCATCAACCCGTCGCAGGTCACCGTGGCCCAGGTCGTCACCAGCAAGCTGGATGGCGAGGAAATCGTCCATGTGGTGGCGCAGAGCTTTGGCCTCGACATCGAGGGCCACGACAAGGCGAGCGCCCTGGGCGCGATCGAGAGCTTCCTGCATGAAGAAGCCCGCGCCGGCCGCCGCTGCCTGCTGGTGGTGGACGAATCGCAGAACCTGGCCGTGCCCGCGCTGGAAGAACTGCGCATGCTGTCGAACTTCCAGCTTGGCAGCCATCCGCTGTTGCAGACCCTGCTGCTGGGCCAGCCGGAATTCCGCACCACGCTGCAAAGCCATCCGGACCTGGAGCAGCTGCGCCAGCGGGTGATCGCCGCGCACCACCTGGAGCCGATGCAGAAGGGCGAGATCGAGCCCTATATCGTCCACCGGCTGCAGAAGGTCGGCTGGCAAGGCAACCCCGCCTTCGACCAGCGCGTGTTCACCGAACTGTTCGAAGCTTCGGGCGGCATTCCGCGCCGGGTCAACCAGATCGCCAACCGTCTGCTTTTGCTGGGCGCAGTCGAGGAACGCAGCCGCATCGATGCCGCCATGCTGCAATCGGTGCTGGACGAGATGGCCGGCGAACGGGCCTTCCCCGCCGCCGCGCCCAAGCCGATGGTCAACCCCGAGCCGCAGGATTACCACGCCGCGCCCGAACCGGCGCCTGCCCCCATGCTTGATCCGCAGGTGTTTGAGGACATGCTGGCCGAACGCGATGCGCAGATCGCCGAACTGCAGCAGGCCGTGGTCGAACTGGCCGAACAGCAGGACCAGGCCGTTGCCGCCGCCATGCAGCCCGAGATCCAGGCCCTGCAGGAAAAGATCGCCCGGCTCGATGCCAAGACCTTCGAGCAGGAACGCACGATCCGCCACACGTTGACCATGCTGATCGAATGGATCGAAGGCGAAATGGACGAGAGCAAGGCGGCCTGAATGGGCCGCCTGCCACGGAGATTTGGAAAGTGAACGCGATCAGCCTGCAACCAGCGATCGAAACAGACAGCCGTATCGTCAACGGCCTGTCGGTCGATGTAGAGGACTGGTTCCAGGTCGGCGCGTTCGAGGACGTGATCGAACGCGGCGACTGGGCGGGGCTCGATGACCGGGTCGATCGCAACGTGCGCGAAATCCTCGACCTGTTCGACGAGGCGCGGGCCAGCGCCACGTTCTTCACCCTTGGCTGGGTCGCCCAGCGCCACGGCGGCCTGCTGCGCGAGATCGTGGCACGCGGGCACGAAATTGCCAGCCACGGATGGGACCATCGCCGGGTCCACACCATGACGCCGTTCGAATTTGCCGAGGATATCTCCTCTGCCCGCAAGGCCATCGAGGATGCCAGCGGCGCCCGCGTGACCGGCTATCGCGCGCCCAGCTTCTCGATCGATCACCGCACGCCTTGGGCCTATGCCGAACTGGTTGCGCAGGGTTATGACTATTCCTCCAGCGTGGCCCCGGTGGCCCATGACCACTATGGCTGGGCCGATGCGCCGCGTTTCGCCTTCCGTCCGATGCCGTGGGAAGGGCTGGTCGAAATACCCGTCACCACCGCGATGTTTGCCGGCAAGCGACTGGCGGCGGGCGGCGGCGGGTTCTTCCGCGTGCTGCCCTATGCCTTTTCGCGCTGGGCCATCCGCCAGGTCAACCGCACGGACCAGCGCCCGGCGATTTTCTATTTCCATCCGTGGGAAATTGATCCCGGCCAGCCGCGGGTGGCGGGTGCGCCGCTGAAATCGCGGCTGCGGCACTATACCAACCTCCACAAGATGGCGCCCAAGCTGCGCCAGTTGATCCACGAATTCGCCTGGGGCCGCATGGACGTGTTGGCCCACCGCGAGAAGGCGCTGCTGCAAGCCGAGGCCGCATGAACGCGCCCTTCGCCATCGAACGGACGCTTGCCATGCGCGCCGCCAATCTTGCCGATGCGGCGGAACTGGCGCTGATCGAAGGCTTTGTCGCCGCTTCCGGTGGCTCGGTGTTCCATCGCCCGGCATGGTTGCTGGCGGTCGAAAGCGGCACCGGCAACAAGGCGCGCGGGTTGCTGGCCGAACGGGGCGGGGCGATCACCGGCTGGCTTCCCCTGAACGAAATTCATTCGCCCATATTCGGCCGGATGCTCGCTTCCAGCGGCTTTGCGGTGGAAGGCGGCGCGCTGGCCGACCGGCCGCAAACCGCCGAGGCGCTGTGCCGCGCGGCGGAGGAACTGGCGCTGCGCCTGTCCTGCCCGACCATCGAACTGCGCGGCGGCCATGTCCCCGCCGACTGGACCATGCGGACCGACAGCCACTGCGGTTTTGTCGCCCCGCTCGCCGCCGATGACGAGACGCAATTGCTAGCAATCCCCCGCAAGCAGCGCGCCGAAGTGCGGCGCGGGCTGGGCCATGCGATGGAAATCAGCACAGGGCGGGGCGAGGCTGATCGCGCCGCGCACTATGCCGTTTATGCGCAAAGCGTGCGCAACCTCGGCACGCCGGTCTTTCCCCGCAGCCTGTTCGACGCCGTGCTCGACACGCTCGATGCCGATATCCTCACGGTGCGCCATGAGGGCGAGCCGCTGGCCAGCGTGCTGTCGCTCTATCACGATGGGGCGGTGATGCCCTATTGGGGCGGCGGCACGGCGGCGGCGCGGCATTGGCGGGCCAATGACGTGATGTACTATGCGCTGATGAACCATGCCCGCGCGCGCGGTTGCGACCGGTTCGATTTCGGGCGCAGCAAGACCGGCAGCGGCGCGTTCCATTTCAAGCGCAACTGGGGGTTCGAGCCGCAGCCGCTCGCCTATGCCAGCTGGACTGCGCCGGGTGCAGAGGCGCGCGATGCCGATCCCACCAGTGCCGCCCATGCCATGCAGATCGCGCTGTGGAAGAAGCTGCCGCTCGCTGTCGCCAACCGGCTGGGACCATTGATTGCGCGGGGTCTGGGATGAGCGGAGAGATCCTGTTCCTGGCGCACCGCCTGCCGTTTCCGCCCGATCGCGGCGACCGCATCCGTTCGGCCCATGTGCTGCGGGCGCTGGCCCGGCTGGCCCCGGTCCATGTCGGCTGCTTCGTCGATAGCGAGGCGGACCGCGCGCATGAGCCCACGCTCGACATGCTCGCCGCCAGCACCTGCGTGGTGACGCGCGGCAAGCCGCTGCCAGTCGCCGGGATCGAAGCGCTGCTGCGCGGCGAGGCGGTGAGTGTTGCGGCCTATCGCTCGGCCCGGCTGGCGCGCTGGGTGGCAGACCTGCTGGCGAGCGGACGCATCGCTGCGGTCTATGTATTCTCCGGCCAGATCGGGCAATTCGTTCCGCCAAGCTGGAGCGGTCGCACGGTGATCGACCTGTGCGATGTCGATTCGGCCAAGTTCGAAGCCTATGGGACCACCGCGGCCTTTCCGCAGGCGTGGGTCCACCAGCGCGAGGGCCGGTTGCTGTCGGCTGAGGAAGCGCGCCTTGCCGGGCGCGCTGACCACACCCTGCTGGTGAGCGAGGAGGAAGCGGCCCTGCTGCGCGCCCGTGTGCCGCTCGCCCGCAACATCACGGCGCTGGGCAACGGGATCGACGCCGACCATTTCTCGCCCCAGGGTATCTTTCCGGCAGCGGCCATGTCCGGCGAGGGACCGCACCTGCTGTTCACCGGCCAGATGGACTATCCGCCTAACGTGGCGGCGGTGGAACGCATGGTGCATCAGGTGATGCCGGAAGTGCGCCGTGTGCTGCCTTATGCCCGCTTCCACATCGTTGGCCGTGCGCCTGTCCGCGCAGTACGTGCGCTCGACGGGATCGAGGGGACGACGGTGCACGGGGCGGTGGCCGATATGCGGCCATACCTTGGCGCTGCCGACATGGTCGTGGCCCCGCTGGCCATCGCGCGCGGGGTGCAGAACAAGGTGCTGGAGGCGATGGCCATGGCCCGCCCGGTTGTCCTGTCACCAGAAGCCGCCACCGGCATTGCCGCGCGCGATGGCGAGCATTTTTCCGTCGCGCCTGACGATGCCGCCTTCGTGGCCACGATCCTGCGCCTTGCCGCAATGCCCGGCATGGCCCAGGCGATGGGCGATGCTGCCCGCCGCTTCGTGATCGAGCGGCAGTCATGGCCGGCCATGCTTGCACCGCTGGCGGGCTTGCTGGGCCTTGCCAAGCCTGCACCGGAGCAGCGCGATGCTGCCTGACCTTGCTCTCCCCCGCCGTGCCACGCTAACCGAGCGCCTGCCCGAGACCTGGCGCAAGCCCCTGCTCCACCTGGCGCTGGGCTGGACCCTGCTGCTGGTGCTGTTCGCTCCGGTTGTGGCCGACATCGTGGGGCAATACTGGAACAGCTCGACCTACAACCACGTGCTGTTCGTGCCGCTGATACTCGGCTGGCTGGTCGGCGTGCGTGCGCCGGAACTGGCGAAACTGGCGCCGCGGGGCTGGTGGCCGGGACTGCTGGGGCTGGCGGGAGCGCTGTTCCTGTGGCTGCTGGGCGATGTGACCGGCCTGGCCCTGGCCACGCATCTGGCGCTGGTGGTGGCCCTGCAGGCCATGGCCGTGACCATGCTGGGCGTTCGCGTGTCCGTCGCCCTGCTGTTTCCGCTGGCCTATATGCTGTTCCTCGTTCCGTTCGGTGACGAACTGGTCCCCACTTTGCAGATGATCACGGCGGCGATCACCATCGCCTTCACCCACTGGAGCGGCATTCCGGCGGAAATCAACGGCGTGTTCATCGATACGCCGGTGGGGCTGTTCGAAGTGGCCGAGGCCTGTTCGGGCGTGAAGTTCCTTGTCGCCATGGTCGCGCTGGGCACCCTGGCGACCCATGTGTGCTTTACCAGCTGGAAGCGGCGGACCCTGTTCATGGTGGCAGCGGTGGTGCTGCCGATCTTCGCAAATGGCGTTCGCGCCTGGGGCACGATCTTCATCGCCCAATCGCAGGGCATCGAATTTGCCGTGGGGTTCGATCACATCTTCTATGGCTGGGTATTCTTTGCGCTGGTCATGGGCCTTTTGCTGGCGCTGGCATGGCCCTGGTTCGACCGCCCGCAGGCCGATCCGTTCATCGATGGCGAAGCGATCGCCCGCTCGCCGCTGCTGGCCGCGCTCGATGCCTTCTCCGCGCCCGTCACCCGCCTGCTGGTAGTAGGTGCAGCGCTGGCGTTGGGCTTTGTCGCATGGTCGGCCCAGGCGCGGCAGGTGGAAGCGGTGCTACCGCAGGAAATCGCTCTGCCGGATGTGGCAGGTTGGGAGTGGACAGATCCTTCGGGCCTGTGGTGGGAGCCGCGCGCCGCCGGAGCGGATCATCGCCTGCTCGGCTTCTACCGTGATGCCGATGGCGCGCAGGTGGACGTATTCTATGCGCTCTACGCCGCGCAGGACGAAGGGCGCGAGGCCGGGGCCTTTGGCGAGGGTGCCCTGATGCCGGGCACAGACTGGCGCTGGCATTCGCCCGGACCGGACTTTGGTGGCGGTATCAGCGAGCGGATCCGCGCGGGGGACTTTCACCGCGTGACCCTGACATTCTATCGCCACCGCGACATGCTGAGCGGCAGTCTTGTGCGGCTCAAACTGTCCAACATGCACGATCGGCTGGCTTTCGATCCGCACCCCACCATGCTGCTGATCCTCTCCGCCAGCGAGGGCGGGCCGGTGTCTGCCGAAGAATCCCTCCGCCGCTTCCTGGCCTCCACCGACGATAGTGGCGCGTGGATGGACCGCATCGCACTCCAGCCCTAAGGATCAGGCCACAAGGGGCAGAATATGTGCGGGATTGCGGGCATTTTCCATTGCGGCACGATCAAGCCGGTCGATCCGGCGCGGGTCGAGCGGATGTGCGACGTACTGGCCCATCGCGGTCCCGATGGATCAGGCGTGTGGACCGCGCCGGGGGTTGGGCTGGGCCATCGCCGCCTGTCGATCATCGACATTGCCGGATCGCCGCAGCCGATGGTCTCGGCCGACGAGCGCCACGTCATCAGCTTCAACGGCGAGATCTACAATTTTGCCGAACTGCGCCGCGAGCTTGAGGGGCTGGGCGCGCAGTTCAACACCCACGGCGATACCGAGGTGATCCTGGCCGCCTACCAGCAATGGGGGGCTGCCTGCCTCAACCGCCTCAACGGCATGTTCGCCTTCGCCATCTACGACAAGGCCGAACGCACGCTGTTCCTCGCTCGCGACAGGTTCGGGGTGAAGCCGCTGTACACCGCCATGCTCAGCGACGGGTCACTGGCCTTTGCCAGCGAGCTGAAGGGCCTGCTCGCCCATCCCCTGCTGCGACGCGAGGCCGATCCGCTGGCGGTGGAAGACTATATGACCTGGGGCTATGTGCCGGATCACCGGTCCATGCTGAAAGGTGTCGAGAAGCTGCCCGCCGGTCATTTCCACCTGCTCCGCCACGATGCCACGCCCGCGGCTCCGCAGCAGTACTGGGACATTTCATTTGCCGAACGCCGCCCGGGCAAGGCGCGCGACCTGGAAGCCGAGCTGCTCCACCACCTGCGCGAGGCGGTGACGTCGCGCATGGTGGCAGACGTGCCACTGGGCGCGTTCCTCTCGGGCGGGGTGGACAGCTCCAGCGTTGTCGCCATGATGGCCGAGGCGAGCGCCGCGCCGGTGCGCACCTGCTCCATCGGGTTCGACGTGGCGGCGGTGGACGAGACCAGCTACGCCGCGCGGGTGGCCGAGCTGTTCGGCACCGATCATGCCAGCCGCACCGTCGGTTCCGACCAGTTCGGCGCGATCGACACCATCGCCGCCATGTTCGACGAGCCCTTTGCTGATGGCTCTGCCTTGCCCACCTGGCGGGTGTGCCAGCTGGCGCGCGAGAGTGTGACCGTGGCCCTGTCGGGCGACGGGGCTGACGAGGCGCTGGCGGGCTACCGGCGGCAGGTGTTCCATCACCGCGAGAGCCAGGTGCGCGCGCTCATCCCCGCCTCGGCACGGCAGAAGCTGCTGGGGCCGCTGGGCCGCCATTGGCCCAAGGGCGACTGGCTGCCGCAACCGCTGCGCGCCAAGTCCACGCTGCAATCGCTCGCGGGAACCGGGGCCGAGGGCTATGCCCGCGCCTTGTCCGCCGTGCCGCCCGAAGTGCGGCTTGGCCTCTATGGCGAAGACTTGTTCGGCGAGCTGCGCGGCTACCGGGCGGAGCAGCCGCTGGTGGCGATGATGGAGGGTGCACCGGCGCGCTCCGGCCTCGATGCTGCGCAATATGCCGACCTCAAGTTCTGGCTGCCGGGTGATATCCTGACCAAGGTGGATCGCACATCGATGGCGGTGGGCCTGGAAGCGCGTGAGCCGTTGCTCGATCATCGCCTGGTCGAATTCGCCGCGAGCTTGCCCGAAGGGCTGCGGGTGAAGGGCGGGCAGGGCAAGTGGCTGCTGAAGAAGGCGATGGAGCGCTATCTGCCGAGGGACATTCTCTACCGCCCCAAGCAGGGGTTCGTCACGCCGATTGCTCAGTGGCTGCGCGGGCCGTTGCAGGCGCAGACGCGGGGCATTGCGGCAAGTTCGATGCTGGCGCGCACCGGGTGGTTCGACAAGGCCCAGGTGGCGCGGCTGGCCGAGGCGCACATCTCCGGCCGCAGCGACCATTCGCGACTGTTGTGGCAGTTGATCATGCTCGACCGCTCGCTGGCGCGGCTGGGGATCGTCGCTTAGCCTGCCTCGCCCTAACCCGCCTCGCCATGCCCCAGCGCCATGTAGGCGGCGCTCTGCATTTCCTTCAGGCGGCTGACCGTGCGTTCGAATTCGAAGGCTCCGTCGCCCGAAGGATAAAGGTCTTCCGGCTCGACCGCCGCCGTGGCGAACAGCTTCACGCGGTTCTCGTAGAGCGCATCGACCAGCGTTACGAAGCGCGCGGCCTCGTTGCGCATGTCGCGGTCCATCTGTGGAATGCCGACCACGATAACGGTGTGATAGGCCTGGGCAATGGCGAGGTAATCCGCCGCCCCGCGCGCTTCGCCGCACAGCCGCTTGAAGCTGAACACGGCAACGCCCTTCAGGCTTTTGGGCACGTGCAGCTTGCGCCCGCCGCCAAGGTCGAGATCGGCCGAGGGGACATGGGCGGCATCTTCCGGTGCAAAGTCGGTCAGGCGGAAGAACAGCTCGCGCACCTGCGCCGTGGCGTGGTCGCCCAGCGGGCAGTGCCAGCTTGCCATGCCGCCGATCCGTTCCAGCCGGTAATCGACCGGCCCGTTCAGTTCCACCACGTCAAGTTGTGCCGAGATGAGGTCGATGAATGGCAGGAAATGCTCGCGGTTGAGGCCGTCCTTGTAGAGATCGCGCGGTGGGCGGTTGCTGGTGGTGACCACGCAGACGCCATGATCCACGATCAGGGCGCGGAACAGGCGGCTCATGATCATCGCATCGGCGCTGTTATTGACCACCATCTCGTCAAAGGCGAGGCACTTGAGGTCAGCCGCAAGGTCCGCTGCCACCGGTGCGATGGGGTCGCCCAGTTCCTTCGCCCGCTCGGCGCGCAGGCGCTGGTGGACTTCCAGCATGAAGGCGTGGAAATGGGCGCGGCGTTTTTGATCGATGGCCAGGGTTTCGTGGAACAGGTCCATCAGCATCGACTTGCCGCGCCCGACGCCGCCCCACAGGTAGGCCCCGCGAACGGGTTCGGGCCTGCCGATCAGACGCTGGAAGAAGCCGGTGGACTTGCCGCTTTCAAGTCCCTGCTGCACCCGCGCCAGCACTTCTACCGCGCCGCGCTGCTCCGCATCGGGGCGCAGTTCGCCCGATGCCAGCAGTGCTTCGTAACGGGCAATCAATCCGGACAGGTCAGACCTGCCGTTCCGCCTGCATCTTCTTGATTTCGGCAATGGCGCGTGCGGGGCTGAGACCCTTGGGGCACACGTTCGAGCAGTTCATGATCGTGTGGCAGCGGTAGAGGCGGAAGGGATCTTCCAGCTCGTCCAGCCGCTCGCCCGTCATCTCGTCGCGGCTGTCGGCAAGCCAGCGATAGGCCTGGAGCAGGATGGCGGGGCCGAGGAACTTGTCGGAATTCCACCAGTAGCTGGGGCAGGCAGTGGAGCAGCAGGCGCACAGGATGCATTCGTACAGGCCGTCCAGCTTTTCGCGCTGTTCGGGTGATTGCAGGCGCTCCTTGCCGCTGGGCGTGGTCGAAACCGTCTGCAACCATGGACGGATCGAGGCATATTGAGCATAGAAATGCGTGAAATCGGGGACCAGGTCCTTGATCACTTCCATGTGCGGCAGCGGGGTGATGCGGATTTCGCCCGACAGATCCTCGATCGCGGAAGTGCAGGCGAGGCCGTTCTTGCCGTTCATGTTCATCGAGCACGATCCGCAGATGCCCTCGCGGCACGACCGACGGAAGGTCAGTGTGGGGTCGATCTCGTTCTTGATCTTGATCAGCGCGTCCAGCACCATGGGGCCGCAGTTGTCGAGATCGATCTCGAACGTGTCATACCGCGGGTTCTGCCCGCTGTCGGGATCCCAGCGATAGATGCGGAACTGCTTGATGCGCGTGCCGGTAGCAGACTTGTACGCCTGGCCCTGGCCATTGATCTTGCTGTTCTTGGGCAGGGTGAATGTCGCCATGATGTTCCCGCTGTTCGACTGGACGCGCCCTATCTAGACAATCGTGCGGCAAGGGCAAGGTGGACCTTGGATGTATAGAGGCTAACGGGGGATATAGGCGGAAAGGCCGTGTTCCCAAACCACATTCCGGCGATATGATGATCGTGATGGAATTGGGAGTGGAGCAGTGAGGACCGACGGCTGGCCGACCAGGGCCGCCGTGTTCGGCGCAACCGGCGGTATCGGCGCGGCCGTGTGCCGCGTGCTGGCCGATGGCGGCGTGAAGGTTCAGGCCGGATCGCGCAGTGGCGAGGCGCCCAAGCACCACCTGATCGAGCCGTTCCGCTTCGACCTGACAGACGAAGCCAGCATTGCAGCGGCAGCGGCGTCCATGGCGGATAGCCCGCCCGATTTCATCCTTGTCGCTACCGGCACCCTGACGCTGGAAGACGGCACCGGCCCCGAACGCAGCCTCAAGGCACTCGATCCCGCCGCGATGGCCCGCTCAATGGCAGTCAACACCATCGGGCCGGCCATGATCGCGCGCCATATGCTGCCCCTGATGCCGCGTGACCGGCGCTGGGTCTTCGCCGTGTTGTCCGCCAAGGTCGGATCGATCAGCGACAATGGGCTGGGCGGATGGCATTCCTATCGCGCGAGCAAGGCGGCGCTGAACATGCTGGTGCGGAATTTCGCGCTGGAAATGGCGCGGACGCATCCGCAGGGCGCGGTCGTCGCGCTCCATCCCGGCACGGTCGATACCCCTCTGTCGCAACCGTTCCAGGCCAACGTCGCACCCGGCAAGCTGTTCACCCGGCGCGACGCTGCAGTCGGCCTGGTGCGGGTGGCAGGAGAAGTGACTTCGGCGGACAGCGGCAAGTTGCTGAGCTGGGATGGCAGCGAAATCGCGCCCTAGCCTGTGCATGGGAAACCGCTGCCTTGCGTCGCCAAATGCCGGGGTCTAGAGGGGCTGCGGTTTGAACAGGATACCCGTGAACAACAACCCCCTCGACGTCTACGGTGCATGGATCGCCGGGGTCCCCGATGCGTGGCCAGATGATGCGCGCGACTGGGCTCATCGCGAATGGGTCGATACCGTGGCGGTCATGGTGCCCGGCGCGGTCGAGCCGGTGGCCCAAAAGCTGTTCGCCACTGTCGCGGCGTGGGGGCTGGGGCCCTGTACAGTGTTCGGCCAGCAGCAGCGCCTCGCCGCGCCCTGGGCCGCGCTGGTCAACGGCACAATCGCCCACGCGCTTGATTTCGATGACAATTTTGATCCGCCCAAGGCGCACCCCACCACCGTCCTGCTGCCCGCCATCATGGCCGTGGCCGAGGAACGCGCGCTTTCCGGCGCGGCCTGCATCGATGCCTATATCGTCGGCCTGCAGATCCTTGGCCGGATCGGGCAGGGCCTCAACCCCACGCACCGCAACCGCGGCTGGCACGCCACTGCCACTGTGGGTGTGATGGGCGCGACGGCGGCGGTCTGCCGGCTGCTGCAGCTGGACGCCGAAGCCTGCACTCGCGCGCTGTCCATCGCCACCAGCATGTCGGCCGGTTTCATGAGCCAGTTCGGCACCGAGATGAAGCCGGTCCACGCCGGGCTTGCTGCCAAGGGTGGGATCATGGCCGCCCATATGGCCGAGGCCGGGATCACCGCTGGGCGCGACACCCTGGACGGACGGACGGGCATGAACCGGTTGATGGTAGGGCCGGATTACGAGGACTTGCGTGACAGCATAACCCATGTCGAGCATGGCCAGAACCTGCGCTTCGAACTGGAGAGCGTGGGGCAGCCTCTGCTGATTACCGAACACAAGTTCCGCGTGAAGCGTTTCCCAACCTGCGGTGCGATTCACCGCGCGATGGATGGCGTGCTGGACCTGATGGCGGCACACCAATTCACCGCCACCGAAGTGGCCAGCGTGGACCTGCATATGCCGCGCGTCCACTTCAACAACGTGTTCTACAATGATCCGCAAAGCCCGCTGGAAGCCAAGTTTTCCGCCGAATATGCGGTCGGCTGCGTGCTGGCGCGAGGCCGCTGCTCGCTGGTGGATTTCACCGAGGAAGCGATCTGGGGCGACGACGTGCGCCGCCTCTTCCCACTGATCCACCGCCATCCCGTGGACAAGCTGGAAGGCGAATTCCCGACCGAGGTCCACATCACGCTCAAGGATGGCCGCCAGCTCAAGTCGGTGCACGAATGGCCCAAGGGCAGCAAGGCCGCGCCGTTCACCTGGGACGAATACTGGGCCAAGTTCGATGAATGCTGCACCGGCGTGCTCGATGGCCCGGCGCGCGCCGCCTTGCGCGAAAAGCTGGCCCACTTTCCTGCGCTGGCCAATGCCGACGACCTGATGCGCCACGCGGCCTTTGCGCCTGGCGCGGCTCACTGATACTCCAGCCGGATGACCAACCCGATGCAATCCCATACCAATCCGCATACCGGCGAAATCTTCCCCCACGCTGCCGTTCTGGTTATGGCTGCCAGCCGCCGGGGCGTTGATGATCCTGTCGCCAAGTTACAGGACAAGTCGCACAAGTGCCTTGTCGAGATCGACGGCCAGGTCATGCTGGAGCGCGTGCTGGAAGCGCTGGTGGACAGTGGCTGTTTCGCCACGATCCACGTTTCGGTCGAAGGCGAAGACATCCTGCGCGCCACGCCGAAGATGAGCGGCTGGCTGGACGAAGGCCGGGTGGTTTGCGTGCCTTCGCGCGGAAACCTGGCCGACAGCGTGCTCTACGCGGTGGAGCAGATGCCCGATCCGCTTCCGCTCATCATCACCACCGGCGACAACGCGCTGCATACTCCGGAGCTGCTGCAGGATTTCATGCGCCAGTTCTGGGCCACGACCGAAGATGGCGCAGTCGCCTTCAGCAGCGAGGAAGTGGTGCTGCGCGACTATGCCGATTCGGGCCTGGCGTTCCACCAGTTGAAGGACGGCGGCTATTCGTCCTGCAACCTCTATGCCCTGCGCAACCGGCGGTCATTGAAAGCCGTGAAGGTGTTCGAGAGCGGCGGCCAGTTCGGCAAGCGTCACATGCGCATCCTCAAGGCCTTCGGGCTGGTGCCCTTCGTGCTCTACAAGCTGAAGCTGTCCGACATGCGCGGGCTGGTGGCATCGATCGGGCGGCGGATGGGCGTCACCATCGCGCCGATCATGCTGGACTATTCCTATGGCCCGATCGACGTTGACCACAAGCACAGCTTCGACCTGACAGAAGCCACGCTGATCAAGCGGCGGGAAGCGGCGGGGAACTAGGGCAGGAGCGGCGGCCTAGAGCCGCTGGTCCACCGCATCGACCGGCAGCACGCTTTTCACGTCGTACAGCGCCGCACCGGGCTTGCCCAAAGCGCGGATGCCGTCGGCGCCCATGGCGACGATATCGTCGTGCGCCACGGCCAGGATGATGCCGTCGTACTTGCCGGTTTCCAGCACGCTGACCGGGCGGATGCCGTATTCGAGCGCGCATTCATCGGCATCGACCCACTGGTCATAGACATCCACCGCGATGTCGAATTCGTGCAGGTGCTCGACGATGGAGGCGACCTTGGTGTTGCGATGGTCGGGGCAGTTTTCCTTGAAGGCAAAACCCAGCACCAGCACCCGCAGGTCACCCTTGAGCAGGCCCTTGCGGCCCATCAGGCGGACGAACTGGTTCACCACGTACTTGCCAACGCGGTCGTTGATCCGGCGGCCGGCCAGGATAACCTCGGGATGGTGCCCGATCGCCTCGGCCTTGTGGGTGAGGTAATAGGGATCGACACCGATGCAGTGCCCGCCGACAAGGCCGGGACGCACCGCCATGAAGTTCCACTTGGTGCCTGCTGCTTCCAGCACTTCCAATGTGTCGATGCCGAGCGAGTTGCAGATCATCGCAAGTTCGTTGGCGAGCGCGATGTTGAGGTCGCGCTGGGTGTTTTCCATCACCTTTGCGGCTTCGGCTACGCGGATCGAACTGGTGCGGTGGGTGCCCGCGGTCACGACACGGCGATAGAGCGCATCGACGAAATCGGCCGCTTCGGTCGTGGAGCCGCTGGTGATCTTGAGGATATCGGGCAGCTTGCGCAGCTTGTCGCCCGGGTTGATCCGTTCCGGGCTGTAGCCGCAGAAGAAGTCGGCATTATAGACGAGGCCCGACAGCTCTTCCAGGATCGGTACGCAGAACTCGTCGGTGCAGCCGGGATAGACCGTGCTTTCATAGATCACGATATCGCCGCGCTTCAGCACCTTGCCGATGGCGCGGGTGGCGCTTTCCAGCGGCTTCAGGTCCGGATGGTTGTGACCATCGAGCGGGGTGGGCACGGTAACGATGAACACATTGCACTGCGCCACCTCGTCCCATTCACCGGTGAAGGTGAGCTGGGTCGCTTCGGCCAGTTCGGCGGGCGTCGCTTCCTTGGTCTCGTCATGCCCGGCCTTCAGGTTGGCGATCCTCGCAGGCTTGATGTCGATGCCTACGGTGGGAAACTGGCGGCCGAAAGCCACGGCCACCGGCAGGCCGACATAGCCAAGGCCCACCACGCCGATGCGCACGTCTTCCAGCGCCAGCGGGAAGGGCGCGGTTGCCTGCTTGCTCGCCACCTGGGTCATTCAGCGCTCGGTCGTCTGCAGCGGCCAGTAGCCGGACAGGATGCGCTCGCCGCCGATGCCGCTTTCGACTTCGGCGGTCACGCGCTTGCCGATGCCCGACAGGTTGGCATCGTGCATGCGATAACAGAACAGAGGCTCGGGCAGGTGGCGGCCGTTCCAGCCCTTGGCAACGATGCGCTTCCACTTGTGGTGCTTGGTACCCTTGCGGATCGCCTCGTCATAGGGCGCCGATTCCAGCACCGGCGCGGCCAGGCAGGTGGCAGGCTCGGGTACGAAGGAATAGCGATCGAGCAGGGCGGGGTCCCACGCGGTGGACTTGCCCCGGTCGAGCTGTTCGCCCGCCTGGTTGATCAGCATGCAATCGGTATAGAGGAAGGCGATCGACGGGTCCTCGGCGCGGGCCTTCTCCAGTTCGGCGATGGTGCGCTCCGCATAGTCGGGCAGCAGGATATCGTCGGAATCCAGGATGATGAAATAGTGGCCGGTGACATGCTCCAGCGCCCGGTTGAGCGCGCCCAGCTTGCCGACATTGCTTTCCAGCGCGATCAGCATGGTGCTGTCCAGGCTATCTGCCTGATCGAGCGCGCGGTGTGCTTCTTCCACCGAATTGTCGGTGCTGGCATCGTCCACCACGATCAACTGGATCGGCCCATAGGTCTGCGCCGCCACGCTGGCGATCGCCTCGCTCAAGAAGCGGCCGTAGTTGTAGTTGGGGATGACGACACTCAGCAGTTTTTCGGTAGCGTCGGTCAAATTGGTCTCCATCGGTAGGCTTCCAAAGTAGTGTCCGCAGAAATTGCGGCAAGAGCCAGTTGGCTGTTATCCCACAGAGCGGCTGGCGCGGGCGAAGAGATTGGCGGGCGATGTGTCCAGCCGCTCCATCGCCGGCGCGCAGAAACTGGCGACCAGTGCCTTGTCCGCGTCGGAGATTTCCGACTGCTTTTGCGCGCTGTCGGAAGTGAACTTGCGGCTGTCGCTGTCATCCTTGGAATGGAAGGCGAACTGCTCGGCCATCAGGGCCAGCTCGTCCGCCCCCGGGTCGAAGTGGAACCCGCGCGCCAGCATGGCGGGGAAATTGGCCGGGTTGATATCGCGGTAGTTCACGTGGGCGACGCGGCCTTCGGCCTGCTCCGCCACTTCCAGATAGCGCGCAAAGCAGCGGGCGAGGTATTCGATCTCGTCCATGGCCTGCGTATCCTGCCAGTCCACGCCCGCCAGGAAGCCCGCCTGCCGCCGTCCCTTGGCCCACAGGACCGCGCTGGTCTCGCGCAGGACCGAGGCGACCACTTCCACCGGGTCGCGATAGAGGAATAGCGCGGGCACCTGGGGAAAGGCCTGCATGGCGAAGTCGATATAGAGCGTATTCCAGCTGATGAACTTGACGAAGCTGTGCACCTGCTCCGGCCGCCGCCGCCGGGTCATCGCCAGCACCAGGTTGCGGAACATGTGGAGGTTTTCCTCCGACGGCGCGGCAGGCTGGCTGAAATCGCGGGTGATCGCGGCCCAGAAGCCGCGTTGCAGCGGACCGCCCTGGTTGATCACCAGATTGCGCGGAGAGCGGGCAATGGCCTTGCCTGTCAGCGTCGAGCCGCAGCGCGAGATGTGGAACATGAAGCCGCTTGGTTCGATCGGATCGGCCAGGATCCGGTCATCCAGCAGCACGTCGAGCGAAGTCGCAAAGGCCTCGCCGATGCTGCCTGCTTTCGCCAGCGCCTCGACGGTGAACATGTACTGCCATTCGCGGAACGGGTGGTCGCCGATATCGGCCCACAGCACTGTCGCGTCCGCCCCGTTTGTGCCGGGATCGATCGCCAGCGGCACCATGCCCGGGACCGCGCGGATGCGCTCTACCGCCGCGTCGTTCGACAGGCGGGTGCTGCCCACATGGGGGACAAGGGCCATGACCACTTCATGGTCCGGCAGGGCGTAGAGCGCCGTCAAAGGTTCTCCGTGGCATGAGCGGGTCGGGGCGGAGGGTGCCCGCGAGCGCGCGGCCCCTTAGGTCCGCCGGGGGCAAAATGTCAACCGAAACGCGGCGGATGCGGCCTGCGGCCCTTGGCAAAGCGGACACAAATGGGCAAGTCGGCCCGGCCATCCAAGAGCCATCCCGCCAGCAGGAATTGATCATGACCCAACTTCCCACCGCACTCCTCGCCCACGGGCTGGACGACACGGGCATGGAGGTGACCAATCCGGCCACCGGCGAGGTCCTGTGCAGGGTGCGGACCTATGACGAGGCCGGGATCGACGTTGTGATCCGCACTGCCGAGGCGGCGCGCAAGGCCTGGGCGGGCGAACTGGCCAAGACCCGCGCCTATGCGCTGCGCGACTGGTTCAACCTGATCGTCGCCCACCGCGAAGAGCTGGCGCTGATCTGCACTCTGGAAGCGGGCAAGCCATTGGCAGAATCGCGTGGCGAACTGGATTACGCCGCCAGCTTCGTCGAATGGTTCAGCGAGGAATCGCGCCGCGCCTATGGCGAGACGATTCCCAGCTTCGGCCACGGCAAGGACGTGATCGTGACCAAGGAGCCGGTCGGCACCTGCGCCGCGATAACCCCATGGAATTTCCCCCTGACCATGATCACCCGCAAGGCCGCCCCGGCGCTGGCGGCGGGCTGTGCCATGGTGATGAAGCCTTCCGAAAGCACACCGCTTAGCGCTTTGGCGCTGGAGGCCCTGGCACGGAAGGCGTGTATTCCGGCGGACATTTTCCGCATCCTCCCTAGTGCCGATGCGGCGATGGTCGGCAAGGTGTTCTGCACCCATCCCACTGTGCGCAAGATCAGTTTCACCGGCTCCACCGCCATCGGCAAGCTGCTGCTGACCCAGGCGGGCAGCACGGTGAAGCGCGCGAGCATGGAACTGGGCGGGAACGCGCCGTTCATCGTGTTTGCCGATGCCGACATGGAAGCTGCCGTGGAAGGCGCGCTGGTGGCCAAGTTCCGCAACGCCGGGCAGGCCTGCATCGGCCTCAACCGCCTTCTGGTGGAAGACAGCGTGCACGACGAATTCGTCGATCGCTATGTGGCGCGGGCCTCTGCGCTGGTGACCGGAAATGGCCTCGATCCCGCCAGCCAGGTCGGCCCGCTGATCAACGATCGCGCCTTGCAAGGGGTGGAATCCAAGGTCGATCACGCACGCGGGCAGGGCGCGAGCCTCGCCTGTGGCGGCAACCGGCACAATGCCGGCGCGCAGTTCTATACCCCCACCGTCCTGACCGGCGTGACGCAGGACATGGAGATCGCCCAGCAGGAAATCTTCGGGCCGGTCGCCTCGGTTATGAAGTTCAGCGGCGAGGACGAAGCGCTGCGCATCGCCAACGACACCCGGTATGGCCTCGCCTCCTATCTCTACACCCGCGATATCGGCCGCGCGTGGCGGGTGATGGACGGGCTGGAATACGGCATGGTTGCGCTCAACGAAGGGCTGCTCGGCACCGAGGTCGCGCCGTTCGGCGGGGTGAAGGAATCGGGCCTTGGCCGCGAAGGATCGCGCCACGGTATGGACGAATACCTCGAGCTGAAATATCGTTTGGTCGGTGGCCTGTCGTCCTGAGGGATTTCTTCCTGAGGGTTGTCGGCCTGACCAAGAAAGAAAAACAATAACAGGGGGAGCAAGCGCCATGGGCCTTGGCCATTGGTATAACGAGAAAATCCTGCCCAAATGCGTGGCCGCCGGTTGCGGCACGCCCGAAGTGACCGAACTGCGACGCCAGGTCGTGCCGCTGGCGCGCGGCGACGTGTTCGAGATGGGCGTGGGCGGGGGCTATAACCAGCCGCTCTATGACCATTCCGCGGTCACCAGCTTTGCCGGGATCGATCCCAACGGCGCCTTGCTGGATGCAGCGCGGGCGCGGGCGAAGGAGTCCGGCTGGGAGGCCGATATCCGCCAGGGCGTGGGCGAGGCGATCCCGTTTGACGATGCCAGTTTCGATACGGTGGTCTGCACCTATACCCTGTGTTCGGTGGACGATCCGGCCAAGGTGGTGAGCGAGATGCGCCGGGTGCTGAAGCCCGGCGGCACGCTGCTCTATCTTGAACATGGCAAGGCACCCGATCTGGCGCAGCAGAAGTGGCAGCGGCGGCTGGAGCCTGTGTGGAAGCGCCTGATGGGCAATTGCCACCTCACCCGCGAGATCGGCCCGGTTATCGCGCCCGCAGGCTTCGTGCTGGAACCGGTAGGCCAGGAGTATTTCGACGGCGTGCCCAAGTGGGCCGGCTGGATGGAATGGGGCGTGGCGCGGAAGGCCGGCGACTAGTCAGCACGCAATCTATCCGGCGAAAGAAAAACCCCGGCGAAGCGTGATGCTTCGCCGGGGTTTTTCATGTCAGTCACGCATGTGCGCGATAGTGCGATTACTGCCCGAAGGTCCGCTGCCACCAGCCACCGCGGCGGGGCTGGCTGCCGGCTTCGGTTTCACCGTTGGCATCATTGGCCGGTTCGGCTGCCGCTTCAGGTGCCGGTTCCGCTGCCGGGGCAGGCTCCGGGGCAGGAGTGTCACCGGCAGCTTCAGCCTTCTTGCGACGCGGCGCGCGCTTGGGCTTGGCTGCTTCTTCCGGCGCATCGGTCACGGCGGGCACGTCGGCCGGTGCGGGGGCCGCTGCCGGAGCTTCCACCGTCTCGGCCTTCTTGCGGCTGCGACGGGCGGGCTTGGCCGGGGCTTCCTCTGCCGCCTCCGGCGCTGCCACTTCGGCCGCTACTTCTTCCGGCGCGGCTTCCACTGCATCGGCCTTCTTGCGGCGGGTGCGCTTGGGCTTTTCCGCCACCTCGGGTTCTACCGGAGCGGGTTCGGCTGCGGCTTCGACGGGAGCGGCTTCCTCGGCGGCCTCATCCGAAGCTGTCTGCTCGTCACTACCATCGCTTTCGGCTTCGTTGCCAGCTTCGTCACGCCGACGACCACGGCCACGACCACCGCGACGGCGACGCTTGGGACGACCTTCGCCGTTCTCGGCATCCTCGCCTTCACGCGGTTCGCGGTCATCCGAAATATCGTCCGAACCGGCTTCCTCGCCTTCGGCAGCATTGCCCTCGGCGCCTTCGGCCTGTTCCGCGCCGTTCTCGTCACGGTCGCGGCCACGGCCACGGCCACCACGGCGGCGGCGGCGACGCTTGCGGCGGGCATCGGCCTCTTCCTCGGTCTCGCCTTCGCGCGGGACTTCGCGGGCTTCCTCTTCGCGATCGGTGTCGCTTGCGGGAGCGACATCGCGCGAACTATCGCGCGAGCGGCCACGGCCACCACGGCTGCGGCCACGGCCACGGCCGCGTTCACGACCGGATTCGCGATCGCTGTCGTCCTCGGAACGATCCGCTTCGAACTCTTCCTCTTCCTCGTCCTCCTCGGGATAGTCCTCGAGGTCTTCGACTTCGAGCGCGATGGGCTCAAACGCGGGCATTTCGGTCGGGCGCGGGCCGGACGAGGCGACGCGCATCTTGGCGCCCTCGTTCTCGCCTTCGGGCACGACCTGCACCATCACGTGATAGCGATGCTCGATCTCGGCGAGGTCGGCGCGCTTGGCGTTGAGCAGGTAAACGGCCGCTTCGGTGGAAGCATAGAGCGTGATCACTGTGCCCTTGCCCTTGGCGGCTTCGTCCTCGATCAGGCGCAGGGCTGAAAGACCAGCGGAGCTGGCGGTGCGGACGAGGCCCGTGCCATCGCAGTGCGGGCACTGGCGGGTGGTGGCCTCCAGCACGCCGGTGCGCAGGCGCTGGCGGCTCATCTCCATCAGGCCGAAGCCCGAGATACGGCCCACCTGGATGCGCGCGCGGTCGTTCTTGAGCGAGTCCTTCATGCACCGCTCGACCTTGCGGGTGTTTCCGGAGTGCTCCATGTCTATGAAGTCGATCACCACCAGGCCGGCCATGTCGCGCAGGCGCAGCTGACGGGCGATTTCGCGCGCGGCTTCAAGGTTGGTGTTGAGCGCGGTCGCCTCGATGCCGTGTTCCTTGGTGGAACGGCCCGAGTTGATGTCGATCGAGACCAGCGCTTCTGTCGGGTTGATGACGAGGTAGCCGCCGCTTTTCAGCTGGACCACCGGATCGTACATCGCCGAAAGCTGGTCTTCCGCGCCGTATCGCTGGAACAGCGGGACCGGATCGGAATAGGCCTTCACCCGTCGCACGTGGCTGGGCATCAACAATTTCATGAAATCGCGGGCGGCGCGGTAGCCTTCGGCCCCTTCGACCACCACTTCTTCGATCTCGCGGTTGTAGATGTCGCGGATGGCGCGCTTGATGAGGTCGGAATCCGAATGGATCGCGGCCGGTGCGCTAGACGACAGTGTGCGTTCGCGGATCTCGTCCCACAGGCGGGCGAGATAGTCGAAATCGCGCTTGATCTCGGTCTTGTTGCGCTGGAGGCCCGCGGTGCGAACGATCAGGCCCATCGATTTGGGCAGGGTCAGTTCGTTGACGATCTGCTTCAGCCGCTTGCGATCCGAGCCGCTGGAGATCTTGCGGCTGATGCCGCCGCCGTGGCTGGAATTGGGCATGAGCACGCAATAGCGGCCTGCCAGGCTGAGGTATGTGGTGAGTGCGGCGCCCTTGTTGCCGCGTTCTTCCTTGACCACCTGGACCAGCAGCACCTGGCGGCGCTGGATGACGTCCTGGATCTTGTAGCGGCGACGCAGAGCCTGGCGCTTGGCGCGCACGTCGTCGATTTCCTTGGCACGGTTCGATCCGCCACCCTGACGGCGACCCTGCGGGCGGCCACGGCCGCCGCGGCCCCGATCACCACCACGCCCACGACCACCGCGCGAGCGGCCATTGGCATCGCCGGTTTCCTCGTCCGAATCGTCTTCGGAGCCGGCGTCGTTATCGCCGTCGATTTCGTCGTCGCCGTTTTCGTCCGAGTCGTCATCGCCATTGGCGACCTGGCCGTCCTCGATCGTGGCGACTTCGTCCTTTTCGGATGTGTCGATTTCCTCGACCCCGTCGTGGTCGTCGTCGTCATCATCATCGTCGTGGTCGTCTCCGCGATAGTCCTCGTCGGAGTAGCCGTCCTCGTCGTCGTCTTCCTCGGCGCGCAGGGCGGCTTCCTCGTCGGCAGCGGCCTGTTCTTCCGCCAGCAGGCGGGCGCGATCCTCGGAGGGGATCTGGTAATAGTCGGGATGGATTTCGCTGAAGGCGAGGAACCCGTGGCGATTGCCGCCAAAGTCCACGAAGGCCGCCTGGAGCGAAGGTTCAACGCGGGTTACCTTGGCGAGATAGATGTTGCCCTTGATCTGCTTGTGTTCGGCAGATTCAAAGTCGAACTCCTCAATCCGGTTTCCCTTGAGGACTGCCACCCGCGTTTCTTCCGGGTGGCGCGCATCGATAAGCATGCGGGTTGCCATTAAATATTCTCCGGGCATGTGATCCTCGACTTGCGCCTGGCCGAAATTGGCCGAGCGCCGTCAGAGCACGCCGATTTGTGTGGATTCCCCGCAAGGCCGGTCGATCCGGCAGAGTGCCAGACCGGAGCGGTGCAGGGAGGATTTGATAAGCGCTGCCACCGGAAAGCCGGCTGGTGGCGCTGCGGAACGTGTCTGCCATGATGGAAAGGCGCAGGATTTCTTTCTGCGCGAGAGCCGGGCCAGCCGCAGTGCGGTCTTTCGACCGCCGGCTGACCATGGTGCTCCTGCTTTTCATCGTGACATCAACCTGTAATTCTTGACCGTAACCGAGATGATCGCGGTGCCGGAATTGCCCCGGAACTGCCAAAGAACAGTTTGGTCCGGGGATTTGCTCGGCTAGCATTTGGGGAAAGCCTCGGCAACCTTATTGCGTGGATTGGTAAATTTCCTGTCTTAAGGCCATATTGGTTCAACGTTTTGTGGCGCGGGCGGTTCGGGGCCTATCGGGCCGGGCTGCGCGCAGATGGGGCAGGGCAGGGAAAAGTACTTGGCAGCGTACCGCATCCAGATCGTGCTGCTGTTCCTTGCGCCGGTGCTTGCCGTGGCGGCGCTCTATGTGCTCGGCCGGGCGATCCCGGTGCCGCACCTGGGCCGTGACTATGTGATCCGGATCGAACTGCCCGAACCCGGCACCACGGTAGGCCTGCCCGATGTGCTGGGGCCGGACGACCCTTCGCGCCCATTGGTGGTGATCGATGCCGGGCATGGCGGGCACGATCCGGGTGCCAGCGGCCTCGACATACGCGAGAAAACCGTGGTGCTCGGCCTGGCGCGCGCCCTGCGTGATGAACTGCTGGCCGGCGGCGGTGTGCGGGTGGCCCTGACGCGCGAGGATGACCGCTATCTCGCCCTTGCCGAGCGGGTGCAGATCGCCCGCACGCTGGGTGCCGACCTCTTCCTGTCGATCCATGCCGACAGCGCGGGCGAGCAGGAAGGGGTGACGGGCGCCAGTATCTACACCCTGTCAGACCAGGCATCGTCCGAGGCAGCAGCCCGCTTTGCCGAGCGCGAGAACCGGGCCGACCGGATCAACGGCATGGAGCTGTCGGGCGAAAACGCCAACGTCAACGCCATCCTGGTCGAACTGTCGCAGCGCCGCACTTCGGCCCAGTCGGTGGAATTTGCCGAACTGATCGTGCGCGAGGGCGAGGGAGCGCTCAATTTCCATCCGCAGGCGGTCCGCTCCGCCGGACTGGCCGTGCTGCGCGCGCCCGATGTGCCCTCGGTCCTGTTCGAAGCGGGCTTCATCACCAATCGCGAGGAGGCCCGGCGGCTCGCCTCTGCCGAAGGCCAGCGGGCCTTTGCCGAAGCCATGGCCCGCGCCATCAGGGTGCAACTGGCCCGCGCTAGCGATTCCCCCTGACAAATTGGTTGCCGGGTAATCCGCCCGTCGCATTCAATCTGGCATCTGCGCCACTCGCCATGCTAAAGGGCGGGCATGTCCGACTATCATGATGCTGCCGCAGCAGAGCCGCTGCACTACCGCATTCGCCGCGAAGCGGGCGGGGCGTGGATCCGCTTCACCGCCTGGTTCCGCCGCAATTGGCAGGGCAAGCGCTGGTTCCGCTGGGCCAGCGGGCTGGTAGCGGCCGGGCTGCTGGTCATGGTGGCGGGCTGGGCAATCCTCGCGCGTGACCTGCCCGATGCCGAGATGCTGCTGGAGTACGAGACCAACCTGCCTTCGGTGGTACGCGGCGCCGATGGGGAGATCGCCCACCGGTACGAGCGCGAGCGGCGGGTGGAGCTGCAGTTCAAGGACCTGCCGACCCAGCTCGTCAACGCCTATACCAGCGCCGAGGACAAGACCTTCTGGAGCCACAACGGCATCGACGCGGGCGGTTTTGTCGGTGCGGTGATCGACTATGTCAGCAAGATCGGTTCGGGCGAGCGGGCGGTGGGCGGTTCCACCATCACCCAGCAGGTCGCCAAGAACATCATGATCGGCGACGAATACTCGATCACCCGCAAGCTGAAGGAAATGCTGCTCGCCACCCGCATCGAGGGAGTGTTGAGCAAGGAAGAGATCATTACGCTCTACCTCAACGAAATCGCGCTCGGTCGCCGCAGCTTCGGCGTGCAGGCCGCGGCGCGGGCCTATTTCGACAAGGATGTGGACGATCTCGAACTGCACGAGATGGCCTACCTGGCGATCCTGCCCAAGGCGCCCGAAACATACAGCCGCGAACGCAATTACGATGAGGCAACCGTGCGCCGCAACATCGTTCTCAGCCAGATGGAGAGCAACGGTCATATTTCGGCTGCCCAGCGCGATGCGGCGAGGGCCATGCCGCTGGGCATCGTGACCGGCCAGCGGGCCGAGCGCTCGGCCGATGCCGGGTATTTCCTCGAGGAAGTGCGCCGCCAGTTGATCCAGCGTTTCGGCGAAACGTCCGAGGACGGGCGCAACAGCGTCTATGCGGGCGGCCTGTGGGTGCGCACCTCGCTTGATACCGAATTGCAGGAAGCGGCGCGCGATAGCCTGCGCAGCGCCTTGCTGCGCTATCACGGCAACCGTGGCTGGACCGGCCCCATTGCCACGCTGAACCCCGACCATGGCGACCTGCAGGCGCAATTGCTCAGTTCCAACATTTCCATCAGCTACCAGGACTGGCGCGTGGCCGTGGTAACCGATCGCGCGGCGCAATCGGCCACCATCGCCTTCGCCAGCGGATCGCCGGCCCAGATAAGCGGCGCCGTTCCCAACGACATGAAGGCGGGCGACGTGATCACCGTTTCGCCCGAGGGCAATGGCTGGCGCATGCGCTATGTCCCCGAAGTGTCGGGCGGCTTCGTTGCCCAGGATGCGCACACCGGGCGCGTGCTGGCCATGCAGGGCGGTTTCGATTCCCGCCTCAGCGATTTCAACCGTGCAACCCAGGCGATGCGCCAGCCCGGATCGACGATCAAGCCGTTCGTCTATGCCGCCGGGCTCGATGCCGGGATGACGCCCGCCTCGATGATCCCCGACAGCCAGTACTGCTATTACCAGGGCGCGAACCTGGGCGAGAAGTGCTTCACCAACTTCGGCGGCAGCCGTGGCGGCGGCGAATATCCGATGCGTTATGGCCTCGAACAGTCGAAGAACCTGATGACGGTGCACATCGCCATGGACACCGGCATGGAACAGGTGATCGACACTTTCGAGGCGATGGGCATTGCCGACGAGGGTGCCTATGATCCCTATCCCGCCTTTGCCCTTGGCGCAGGCGACACCACGGTGCTGCGCATGGTCAATGCCTATGGCGCGCTGGTCAACCACGGACGGATCAACCAGCCTTCGGTGATCGACTATGTCCAGGACCGCGACGGCAAGGTGATCTACCGCAGCGACAACCGCGAATGCGTGGGCTGCAATATGGCCGAATGGGATGGCTCGGCCATGCCGCGCCTCGCCCCGCGCGGGCAGCAGGCGATGGATCCGCGCACCGCGTTTCAGGTGGTCAACATGCTGACCGGCGTGATTGAGCGCGGCACGGCCACCCGCCTGCGCGTGCTGGACATCCCGCTGTTCGGCAAGACCGGCACCTCCAGCGGGCCGACCAACGCGTGGTTCGTCGGCGGATCGCCCGATATCGTGGCCGGGGCCTATGTCGGGTTCGACCAGCCACGCAACCTTGGCGGCTATGTCCAGGGCGGCAACACGGGCGCGCCGATCTTTCTGGAATTCGTGAATGAAACGCGCGAGCGGTGGAACGGAAGGCCGTTCCTGGCATCCGAAGGGGTGCGCATGGTGCGGATCGACCGGCGCAGCGGCCGCCGGGTATTCGATGGCTGGCCGACCGATGAACCGCAAAGCGCGGTGATCTGGGAGGCCTTCAAGCCCGATACCGAACCGCGCCGCACCAGCCGGCAGGACGATATCGACCAGATGCGCGAGATGATCCTGGCCCAGTTGCGCCGCCGCGAGGAAGGACCGTCTGCGGCATCGTCTTCGGCCAATTCCAACAGTCCGGAGAATTTTGTCGAGGAACAGGGCGGCATCTACTAAGGGTGTTACCTGCATAGAGGATCACGTAGAATGGCCATCAAGAAGCTCATTGTTCCCCTGCTCGCCGCCCTGGCGATGGCGGGTCATTCGGTTCCCGCCCAGGCTGCCCTGACCGAAGGCACGCGCGCACCTGCCTTCACCACCACCGGCGCGCTTGCGGGACAGACCTACGCCTTCGACCTTGCTGCCGAACTGCGTAAGGGCCCGGTCGTGCTGTACTTCTTCCCGCGCGCCTTCACGCAAGGCTGCACGCTGGAAGCCAATGCCTTTGCCGAGGCGATGGACGATTTCCGCGCGGCGGGCGCCCAGGTGATCGGCCTGTCGGCTGACGATATCCCCACGCTCCAGCGCTTCAGCCGCGAGGAATGCCGCGATGCGTTTCCCGTAGGCCGCGCCAGCCCGGGTATCATCTCGGATTATGACGTGGCCTTTGGCCAGGGCATGACCAGCCGCACCTCCTATGTCATCGCGGCGGACGGACGGATCGTCCATGTCCATTCCGACATGGACTGGCGTGAGCACGTTTCCCAGACCCTGGCAGCGGTGCGCACGCTCGCGCGCTGACGAAGCTGGATTACATTCGGGGGCCGGGCCTGCGGGGCCGGCCCCTTTCGTTTTCATGAGGCCTGCGCTAGGCGGCGCGACAACACATTCACGGAGAAGTCCCATGCGTGCCGAAGGGCAGGCCCATATCGACCGGATCGACGCGGCGCTGGCGCTGGTGCGCAAGTCGCTCGACTGGGAGCGCGCGCTGCGCCGCCTCGACGAACTCAACGCGCGGGTGGAAGACCCCACGCTGTGGGACAATCCCAAGTCGGCGGAAGAGGTGATGCGCGAGCGGCGGCGGCTCGAAAGCGCCAGCGGCACCGTGCGCGAGATCGAGAGCCAGATGGCCGATGCGGTCGAATTCATCGAACTGGGCGAGATGGAGGACGATGCCGGCGTCGTGGCCGAAGGGCTCGCCTCCCTGAAGGGCCTGGCCGACCGCGCCGACGCCGACAAGGTCACCGCGCTCCTCTCGGGCGAGGCGGACAGCAATGACACCTACCTCGAAATCCACGCCGGCGCAGGCGGCACCGAAAGCCAGGACTGGGCCGAAATGCTGTTCCGCATGTATGCCCGCTGGGCCGAAAAGCGCGGCTTCAAGGTAGAAACGGTCGAATACCAGGCCGGCGAGCAGGCGGGCATCAAGTCTGCCACGCTGCAGATCAAGGGCGAGGGCGCCTATGGCTATGCCAAGACCGAAAGCGGCGTCCACCGCCTGGTCCGCATCAGCCCCTATGACAGCAGCGCGCGGCGGCACACCAGTTTCAGCTCGGTCTGGGTCTATCCGGTAATCGACGACAACATCGAGATCGAGATCAACGAGGGCGACCTCAAGATCGACACCTATCGCGCATCGGGTGCGGGCGGGCAGCACATCAACACCACCGACAGCGCCGTGCGCATCACCCACATGCCCACCGGCGTGGTGGTGGCCAGCCAGCACGACCGCAGCCAGCACAAGAACCGCGCCACGGCGATGAACATGCTGAAGGCGCGCCTCTACGAGCGCGAACTGGCGATCCGCGAAGCGGCGGCAGGCAGCGAATACGAGGCCAAGACCGAAATCGGCTGGGGCCACCAGATCCGCTCCTACGTCCTCCAGCCCTACCAGATGGTCAAGGACCTGCGCACCGGCGTCGTCTCGACCGCTCCCGGCGACGTGCTCGATGGCGACATCGACCAGTTCATCGCCGCCGCGCTCGCCCAGCGGGTGACGGGCGAGAAGGTCGATGTGGCCGATGTGGACTAGGCTTGTTTTGCCATCGGGCATGTCCACCGCTAAAGCCTGACAGCATGATAAGCGGGAGCAGGATAAAGACACCTTTCGCGTGGGCTGTCGCCTCGGCGACCATGTTCGCGCTTGTGTCCTGCGACCAGCCGGTTGACGATGGCCGCCCGGAAACCGCGCGCGCTTTCCCGCAGCCGCACCGGCCGGTGTCCGAACTGGGCTCCAATGCCTTTTCCACCGAAGAGCTACGCGATGACCGGCGCGAGGCGGAAACGGTGATGGACAAGGCGATGATCGTGCCGGGCATGACCGTGGCCGATATCGGTGCGGGCGAGGGCTACTATACCGTGCGTCTGGCGGCCCGCGTGGGCGACCAGGGCCGGGTGCTGGCGCAGGATATCGACGAGGATGCGCTGCGCCGCCTTGGCGCGCGGGTCGAGGCCGAACGGCTCGACAATGTCTCGATCGCGCTGGGCGCGGCGGACGATCCGCGCCTGCCATCGGCCAGTTTCGACCGCATTTTCATGGTCCACATGTACCACGAGATAACTGAGCCCTATGCCTTCCTGTGGCGCATGCGCCCGGCCTTGCGCGAAGGCGGGCAGGTGATCGTGGTCGATGCCGACCGCCCGACCGACCAGAACGGCATCGCCCCGCAGTTGCTATTCTGCGAATTCGAACGCATGGGCTTTCGCCTGGTGGAATTTGATCTTAAACCGGAGATTGCCGGTTATTATGCGCAGTTCGAAGCGCGGGGCCCGCGCCCCGAGCCACAGGACATCGTGCCGTGCAAGCAGCCCGGCTGACAAGAAGAGGCCACCCCCTGATGGGGCGGACCTGCTGAGGAAATACATGGATTTCAAGGGACTGAAGCCGATTGTTTACGGTGGCCGTGAAGTATGGCCTCTGGTTGAAGGCGGCAAGGGCGTGGCGGCAACCAACCACGCCAGCTCGGGCGCATGGGCCGCTGCGGGCGGGATCGGCACGGTCAGCGCGGTCAATGCCGACAGCTACGATGCCAATGGAGACCCGATTCCGCAGGTCTATCACGGTGCCACCCGCAAGGAACGGCACCAGGAGCTGATCCGCTATGCCATCGCTGGCGGGGTCGAACAGGTGAAGCGCGCCCATGCCATTGCGGGCGGACACGGCGCGATCAACATCAACGTGCTGTGGGAAATGGGCGGCGCGCAGGAAGTGCTCGAAGGTATCCTGCAGCAGACCCCTGGCATGGTGACAGGCGTCACCTGCGGCGCGGGCATGCCATATAAACTGGCCGAAATCGCCCAGCGCTACAACGTCTGCTACCTGCCCATCGTCAGTTCAGCCCGTGCCTTCCGCGCGCTGTGGAAGCGCTCCTATCACAAGGTGCCGGACCTATTGGCCGCCGTGGTCTATGAAGATCCGTGGCTGGCAGGCGGGCACAACGGCCTGTCGAATGCCGAAGACCCAACCAAGCCGGAAGACCCCTATCCCCGCGTGAAAGCCTTGCGCGAAACGATGCGGGCCGAAGGCGTGTCGGAAGATGTTCACATCGTGATGGCCGGCGGTGTCTGGGCCTTGCGTGAATGGAACGACTGGATCGACAATCCAGAGCTGGGTTCCATCGTGTTCCAGTTCGGCACCCGCCCGCTGCTGACGGTGGAAAGCCCGATCCCGCAGGCATGGAAAGACCTGCTGCGCACGGTGGAACCGGGCGAGGTGCTGCTGCACAAGTTCAGCCCCACCGGCTTTTATTCCAGCGCCATCCGCAATCCTTTCCTGCGCGAGCTTGAAGCCCGCAGCGAGCGGCAGATCCCTTACAGCCGCGTCGAGGCGGGCGAGCATACGGTGCAGCTCGATGTCGGCGTGAAGGGCAGGAATTTCTGGGTTGCGCCCAAGGACCTGGAGCGCGCCCGGGCGTGGAATGCTGCGGGCTATACCGAGGCGCTGAAGACGCCCGACGATACCGTGGTATTCGTCACCCCGCCGGAACGCGACGTGATCCGCAAGGACCAGACTGATTGCATGGGCTGCCTGTCGCACTGCGGTTTTTCCAGCTGGAAGGACCACGACGACTTCACCACCGGCCGCCTGGCCGATCCGCGCAGCTTCTGCATCCAGAAGGGCCTGCAGGGCGCGGTCCATGGGGCACCGCTGGACGAAAACCTCGTCTTCGCGGGCCACGCCGCCTACCGCTTCAAGCAGGACCCGTTCTATTCCAACAACTTCACGCCCACGGTGAAGGAGCTGGTGGACAGGATTCTGACGGGGGAATAGGCTTTCCTACAGGTCGACATTCCATGCAGAGGGGCGATTGCTCTTTTGACATCGTCCAGACCCTGAGGCGTTGCGACCACGCGCTCGCACTTTCCCCGTCATCCTGAACTCGTTTCAGGATTCATTTCTCCGCGTGCGCGGAGCATGGCGGCAGGAGACCAAACCGCGCCCATTGCCCTTCTTGCGAACAGCACCGCGCCTGTTGCCCGATGGATCCTGAAACGAGTTCAGGATGACGTTTAGAGAAGGGGGAGATGCAGCTTCTCCCGGGCGGGTGTCACTTTGTCCGCGACACCTCAACCCACTGGAAACACAGCAAAATCGCCCGCAAATCAAAGGTGACACCCTGTCACTTGTGTCACCTTTGTTCCGCCGGGCGCAGTGGCCTTAGTCGAATTCCCAGCCGCGTTCGCCGTGGCTGGTGATGTCGAGGCCCTGGACTTCCTCATCCTCGCTCACGCGCATCGGCACGAACAGGTTGAGGGCCACCGCGATCAGTGCCGTGGCGACGGCGGAGAAGACGGCGATTACTGCCACGGCCAGCGCCTGCACGCCAAGTTGCCCGCCCATCGAGCCTGCTCCGATCGTGTCGTAGCCCGCGCCGCCCAATCCGGCGGACAGGCCGAGGCCCAGCAGCAGAGTGCCGAGCATCCCGCCCACGCCGTGTACTGCAAATACGTCAAGTGAATCGTCTATATGCATCTTCATCTTGAACAGCTGGATTGCGTAGTAGCAGACTGGCGCGGCGACAGCGCCGATCAGGATGGCCATGCCGGGTGAGACGAAGCCTGCGGCAGGCGTAATCGTGGCGAGGCCGGCGATAGCGCCGGTCGCAAAGCCCACCGTGGTCGGCTTGCCGAAGACCACCCGCTCGATGAAGATCCACATCAGCGCGGCCATGGAGGCGGCGAGGTGGGTGTTGATGATCGCATTGCTGGCGCTGGCAGTGGCGCCGAGGGCAGAGCCGCCGTTGAAGCCGAACCAGCCGACCCACAGCAGCACCGCGCCCAGCATGGTGATGCCCGGGGCGTGGGGGAGGATGGCCGTCTTGGGCCAGCCCTGCCGCCTGCCCAGCAGCACCGCGATCACCAGCGCCGAAACGCCAGCCGTGGTGTGGACCACCAGCCCGCCGGCAAAGTCGAGCACGCCCAGGGCCGAAAGCCAGCCCCCGCCCCAGACCCAGTGGGCCACCGGCGCATAGACCACGAGGCCCCATATGGCGCAGAACAGCACCACCCAGCTGAACCGTGCCCGGTCCACCCAGGCTCCGACCATCAGGGCAGGCGTGATGGCGGCAAAGGTCATCTGGAACAGGGCGAAAGTGCTCTCCGGGATCTCCAGCGCGGGATAGACCACGTCGAGGTTGTACAGCATCCAGTGCTGCCCGCCGCCGAGCCAGCCGTTCATGCTGGTATCCCCGAAGGCGAGGGTATAGCCCACCACCACCCACAGCACGGAGGCGACCGCAGCGATCGCGCCGACCTGGATGAAGACCGACAGGAAGTTCTTGGCCCGCACCAGTCCGCCATAGAACAGGCCGAGGCCCGGCAGCGTCATCAGCAGGACCAGCGCCGAGGCCATCAGGATCCAGGCTGTGTCGCCCGAGTTTTCCACCACCTCGCCCGTCGCCTGGGCCCAGGCCACAGCGGGCACGAAAGCGGGTACGCCAACCAGCGCGGCGACGGCCGTGATCCTGCGAAACATGGTGATTTCCCCTCTAGCCCGCTCTGCCGGCGGATTGCTCCTCTGCCATGCTGTTAGGACAGGAACAGGCAATCGGGCAAGAGGCTCTGCTCGCGCTTGCGGCGAATCTGCCGGGTCGTATAGGAACCGGTCATGCAGGGACCACTTCGGCGCATTCTTATCGTTTTTGCGGCACTTTGCTGCGGGGTGCAGGGCGCTGCTGCGCAGAACAGCGACGTGCCTTACTGGGCCAGCCTGTCCTCGCCCGAAGTCAACATGCGCGTGGGACCGAGCGAGCGGTTTGCCATTGCCTGGGTCTATCAGCGCGAAGGGTTGCCGGTGAAAGTGATCCGCCTGCAACAGGGCTGGCGCCTGATCGAGGAGCCCGATGGCACGAGGGGCTGGGTGTTCAACCAGCTGCTTTCGCGCCAGCGCACGGCGATCGTCACCGGTGATGGCGTGACGCCGATACGGGAGCTGCCCGAAGCGGGATCGGCGCTGCGGTGGAATGTCGAGGCGGGCGTGATCGGCCTTCTGGGTGCGTGCGAGGAGCGGTGGTGCGAATTCGATGTCGACGGCCATCGCGGCTGGATCGCGCGCGACCGGCTGTGGGGCGCGGGCGAGCCTTAGCTCTGGCCCTAGACAGCAAAAGGGCGGCCACGCGGACCGCCCCTTACTTCTGGTTTTGCCACTTCCGGCCTATTGCTCGAGCCGGGGCACCGTGCGTTCCTCGCCCTGGCCATCGGCCATCAGCAGCGAGCCATCGTCGTTCACGTTGATCAGGGTGAGGCAGGTGGGGCTGGCCGCCGAACCTTCGACCATGGCCGGGGTGAAGCAGACCTGGTCGCCTTCATGCGTCCAGGTTCCGGTCTCGCTAACCTCGCCGCCCTGGCGGTCTTCATAGGTGCCATCGGCGTTCATCGCCGAGGACCATGTGCCGCCATCCATGTCGGTCCCACCGTAAACCCCGATCAGGGGGCTATCTGGCGATGGCGCGGTGGCCACGGTATCGGTCGTCTCGGCGGTGTCGTCCCCACCTCCGCAAGAGGCGAGTGCCACAGCACCCGCCAGCGCGATTATACGTTTCATGCTTCCGTCCCCCAAGTCAGATGCGACTATCAGGTAACACATGAAAGTATTGGCGCAAGCCGCCTATTGAAAAGCCGTCACATTTTCATGCGCGGTCAGGCTGAAATGTCACACAAGTTCGACAGCAACCGCCGTGGCTTCTCCGCCGCCGATGCACAGCGAGGCAATGCCGCGCTTCAAGCCGCGGGCCTGGAGGGCTGCCACCAGCGTCACGATGATGCGCGTGCCGCTGGCCCCGATGGGGTGGCCCAGCGCAGTGCCGCCGCCGTTGACATTGATCTTGTCGTGCGCGATCCCGATGTCGCGCATGGCGAACATGGCGACACAGGCGAAGGCTTCATTCACTTCCCACAGATCCACATCGCCAACGCTCCACCCGGTTTTTTCGAGCAGCTTCTGGATCGCGCCGACAGGGGCCGTGGTGAAAGCCCGGGGCTCGTGCGCATGGGCTGTCATGCCGACCAGCTTGGCGACCGGCGACAGGCCCTTGGCCTCGGCCACGCTGGCGCGGGTCAGGATCACTGCGGCGGCACCATCGGAGATGGACGACGAGGTTGCCGCCGTGATCGTGCCATCCTTGGCGAAAGCTGGGCGCAGGGTCGGGATCTTGTCGGGCTTGCCCTTGCCAGGCGCCTCGTCGGTATCGACCGTCACGTCGCCCGCTCGGGACTTGTAGGTTACCGGCGCGATCTCGGCGGCGAAGGCCCCGCTGGCGATCGCGGCATTGGCTCGTTCGAGCGAGGCGACGGCATAGCTGTCCATGTCCTCGCGCGTCAGGGCATATTCGTTGGCGGTTTCCTGCGCGAAGGCGCCCATGGCGGCCCCCGCCTCATAGGCATCTTCCAGCCCGTCGAGGAACATGTGGTCATAGGCCGTGTCATGCCCCAGCCGCGCGCCGGAGCGATGCTTCTTGAGGAGGTAGGGCGCGTTGGTCATGCTCTCCATGCCGCCGGCCACCACTAGGTCCGCCCCGCCGCTTGCTAGCGCCTCGGCACCCATGATGACGGTTTGCATGCCCGAACCGCAGACCTTGTTGACCGTGGTCGCTTGGGCGCTTTTCGGCAGGCCGGCTTTCAACGCTGCCTGGCGGGCAGGGGCCTGGCCAAGCCCGGCGGGAAGCACGCAGCCCATATAGACGCGGTCCACATCCTCACCCGAAACACCGGCCCGCTCGACCGCCGCCCTGATCGCCGTGGCACCAAGATCGGTGGCGGCCACATCGGCCAGCGCGCCCTGCATCGAGCCCATCGGGGTGCGGGCAACCGAGAGGATGACGATCGGATCGGCGGAGTTGAACGTGGTCATGTGTGAAACTGCCCTTGGCTTGCTGCGGGGAGGGTGCGACGGGCTGGAGTCCTAGGCAAGGATTATGGCAGGCGCAAGATTGCGGGGCGCACCTTGTGCCGTGTTGCCCCAAGCTTGGGAAAAAGGCAGGGATTGACCCGGAATTCAGCCCGTAACGGCCTTGCAGTATGGCAAGCCATTGCCTAGACGCGCCGCAACAGTGAGCAACGCAACCCTCATGCAATCGAGTCTGTCTTGATCGATCTGACCCAATATCTGCCGATCCTGCTGTTTCTCGGCGTGGCACTCGGCCTTTCGACGCTGTTCGTGTTCCTGCCGATGGGCGTCTCGCGCCTGACCGGCACGCACCAGCCCGACACGGAAAAGAACAGCGAATACGAATGCGGCTTCCCCGCTTTCGAGGAGCCGCGCGACCGGTTCGACGTGCGCTTCTACCTCGTGGCCATCAGCTTCATCCTGTTCGACCTCGAAGCCTCGTTCCTGTTTCCCTGGGCCGTGACGCTGGATGAAACCGGCTGGCCGGGCTGGATAGGGATGATGATCTTCCTGGCGATCCTGGCAATTGGCCTGGCCTATGAATGGAAGAAGGGAGCGCTGGAATGGGATTGAGCAACTCGCCTGTGATCGGATCCAGCGCCGCAGGCCTTCCCACCGCACAGGGCGGCGAGGTTCGCCTGCCCGATGCCGATTACTTCAAGGCCATGCAGTCCGAAGTGAATGACAAGGGCTTCCTCGTCACCAGCACCGAGGACCTGTTCCAGTGGGCCCGCACCGGCAGCCTGTGGTGGATGACCTTTGGCCTGGCCTGCTGTGCGGTGGAGATGATCCACGTCAACATGCCGCGCTATGACATGGAACGGTTCGGCGTGGCGCCGCGCGCCAGCCCGCGCCAGTCGGACGTGATGATCGTGGCCGGAACGCTGTGCAACAAGATGGCTCCGGCGCTGCGCAAGGTCTATGACCAGATGAGTGAGCCGAAGTACGTGATCTCGATGGGCAGCTGCGCCAACGGCGGCGGCTACTACCATTACAGCTATTCGGTGGTGCGCGGCTGCGACCGGATCGTGCCGGTGGATATCTATGTGCCTGGCTGTCCGCCCACGGCAGAGGCGCTGCTCTATGGCGTGATGCAGTTGCAGCGCAAGATCCGCCGCGTGGGGACGATTGAACGGTAATGGCTACGGTACTTCACTCCGCACCGCGTTACGGATCAAATGATGGCGTAGCCGCCACGCTTGGCGCTGCGCTGGGCGATATGCTGCTGTCCGCGCATGAGGAGCATGGCGAGATCCTGCTCACCATCCGGCGCGAAAGCATCGAGGATGCGCTGCGACTGCTGCGCGACAATCACGAATACCAGCAGCTGATGGAAATGGCCGGGGTCGATTACCCTGACCGGGCCGAGCGGTTCGAAGTGGTCTACATGCTGCTTTCGCTCACCAAGAACCACCGCATCATGCTGAAAGTCTGCACAGACGAGGCCCATCCGGTGCCCACGGTCACCACCCTGTGGCCCAATGCCGGGTGGCTGGAGCGCGAGGTGTTCGACATGTATGGCGTGTTGTTCGCCGACAACACCGACCTGCGCCGCATCCTCACCGACTACGGCTTTGAAGGGTTCCCGTTCCGCAAGGACTTCCCGCTGACCGGCTACCAGGAACTGCGGTACTCGGAAGAAGAGAAGCGCGTCGTCTATGAGCCGGTCGAGCTGGCGCAGGACCTGCGGCAGTTCGATTTCATGAGCCCGTGGGAAGGCGCGGATTACATCCTGCCGGGTGACGAGAAGGCTGCCGAGCATCCTGCGGCTCCCAAGGTGGATGAACCCAAGACCACGGAAAAGCCCTCCCAGACCGGGGCAGGGGCGAAAACTGACGCCAAGGCGGCGGAGAAATCGACCGGCAAGAAGTCCGGCGGGGAAGAGCCCGGCGCTCCCGATGCCACCGAAAGCCGCCCGGAACGCAAGCCCCGCAAGACCGCTGGACGCGAGACCAGCGGCGCGACCGAACCTGCAGCGCAGGCCAAGGCTCCGGCCAAACCCCGCAAGCCCCGCGCCAAGAAGGAGGACGGTAAATGAGCGGCATGATGCTCGACCAGTCGCCGACCACCACTGGCGAGGAAATCACCAACTACACGATCAACTTCGGCCCCCAGCACCCCGCCGCGCACGGCGTGCTGCGCATGGTGATGGAGCTGGACGGCGAGATCATCGAACGGATCGACTGCCATGTGGGCCTGCTCCACCGCGGCACCGAGAAGCTGATCGAGCACAAGACCTATCTCCAGGCGCTGCCCTATTTCGACCGGCTGGATTACTGCTCGCCGCTCGCCATGGAGCATTCTTATGTGCTGGCGATCGAGAAGCTGCTCAACATCGATGTGCCGATCCGCGCCCAGTACCTGCGCGTGCTGTTCGCCGAGCTGACCCGCATCTGCAACCACATGCTCAACATCGGCGCGCACGTGATGGACGTGGGCGCGATGACGCCCAACCTGTGGGTGTTCGAACTGCGCGAGGATTGCCTCAACTTCTTTGAACGCATGAGCGGCGCGCGGATGCATCACGCCTACCTGCGCCCGGGCGGCGTCCACCAGGACGTTCCGCTCAAGCTGCTGGCCGACATCGGCGACTGGGTCGATACCCGTCTCCCCGAACTGTTCGGCGACGCGATGAGCCTGGTGGTGGACAACCGCATCTTCAAGCAGCGCAACGTCGATATTGCCATTGTCAGCAAGGAAGACGCCGTGCGCTGGGGCTTCTCCGGCCCGATGATCCGCGCCGCCGGCATTCCGTGGGACCTGCGCAAGAGCCAGCCCTATGACGTGTACGACCGGATGGATTTCGAGATTCCGGTCGGCACCAATTCGGACTGCTATGACCGGTTCATGGTGCGCGTGAAGGAAGTTTACGAGAGCGCCAAGATCATCAAGCAGTGCATCGCGGAAATCCCCGAAGGCCCGATTGCCAGCCTTGATCGCAAGGTCGTGCCGCCGAAGCGCGGCGAGATGAAGCAGAGCATGGAAGCGCTGATCCACCACTTCAAGCTCTACACCGAAGGCTTCCATGTGCCTGCGGGCGAGGTTTACGTGGCAACCGAGAGCCCCAAGGGCGAGTTCGGCGTCTACCTCGTGAGCGACGGGTCAAACAAACCCTACCGCTGCAAGATCCGCCCGACCGCCTTCAGCCACCTCCAGGCGATGGACTTCATGTGCAAAGGCCACATGCTACCGGACGCCACCGCCATCCTCGGCGCGATCGATGTGGTGTTCGGGGAGTGTGACCGGTGAGCGGGTCCCTTTTCGGCTTCATGGTCGCGGTTTTGGTTGTTGTCATCAATGGCCTCATCGCGATGGCTGTCGCCAAGATCTGGCTTACTGAGGGCAAAGCGAGGATCGCTGGTTTTGCCTTTGTTCTAGGCGCAGGAATCGTCGGTGGTGGTCGTGATTTCGGCTTTGCCGCTGGCACGGTGGTCGGCCTCATCGCGCTCTGGTTGTTGCTTTTCAAGCGGGAGAAGGCGCTTGCTTAGGAACCTCGCCACCGCCGAAGCCATGATCGCGGCCTATAACGCGCAGGACGTGAACCTCTATGTCTCGTACATGACCGATGACGCCTGCGAGGCGAACTATCGCGGCGATGTCGTGCGCGAGGGCAAGGAAGGCACGCGTTCCGGCCTCGCCGCCGCTTTCGCCCGCTGGCCGCAGAACCGCGCCGAGATCGTCGAGAAGCAGGCGATCGGCAACTACGTGCTGATGCGCGAACACGTGACGCGCGGGCCGGCCACCGATGGCTCGGCGCTGGTCGAACCGTTCGACGTGGTCGCGGTCTACAGCTTTGCTGGCGACAAGTGCGCCCGCGTGGAGTTCATCCGGTGATCTTGCGCGAACTGTTCATCATCATCGCCGCCTTCGCGATGTTCGCTTCTGCCGTCGCGGCCTATTCGGTCGCGTTCCATGGCGAGGCGAGCCTCAAGGAAGTGCTCTCCACGGCCTTTGCCGCCGTGATCGGGCTCTATGCGGGCCGCTACCTCGAACGGAGGCTCACCCGTGGCTGATCGTCACCTTGCCCCTGATACCCCCGAACTGCGCGCCCGCTGGGGCAGCTTCGCCTGGACGCCCGAGAATGCGGACAAGGTGAAGGAGATCATCGCCCGCTATCCCGAAGGGCGCCAGCGTTCGGCAGTGATGCCGTTGCTCGATCTGGCGCAGCGTCAGGTCGGCGCGGAAACGAACACGCAGGGCTGGCTGCCCATTCCGGTGATGGAATTCGTCGCCCGCGAACTGGACATGCCGGTGATCCGCGTGGTCGAGGTCGCCACGTTCTATTTCATGTACAACCTGGTGCCGGTCGGCAAATTCCACGTGCAGGTCTGCGGCACCACGCCGTGCATGCTGCGCGGGTCGGACGATATCATCTCCGCCTGCAAGAAGCGCGGCATGGCCAAGGGCCACACCACGGCGGATGGCATGTGGACGCTGACCGAGGTCGAATGCATGGGCAATTGCGCCACCGCTCCGATGGTCCAGATCAACGACGACAACTACGAAGACCTGACGCCGGATCGGCTCGACGCCGTGCTCGATGCGCTGGCCGCCGGTCAGCAGCCGAAGACCGGCACGCAGGAGCCGGGGCGCCACACCAGCGAACCGGCCAACGCCTTGTCCAGCCTCAAGGACATGGTCAGCGAGAACCACGATTACCGGGGTCAATGGTGATGGAACTCGCAGTCCCCCTCATCATCGCATTGGTCCTGGTGTTTATCGCCTGGAAGGTGCTGGCAGGCCTGGCCAAGACGGTCGTGCTGGTAGTGCTCGCGGCTACGGCAGCGTGGTTCGTTTTCGGTACCGGGGGTATGGCATGAGCCTCGCTGACAAGGATCGCATCTTCACCAACGTCTACGGCTTCCAGGATTGGGGCCTGAAGGCGGCCGAGAAGCGTGGCGACTGGGATAATACCAAGGCGTTGATGCTCGTCGGGCAGGATGCCATCATCGACGAGATCAAGGCTTCAGGCCTGCGCGGGCGGGGTGGGGCAGGGTTCCCCACCGGCATGAAGTGGTCCTTCATGCCCAAGGAATCGAAGGATGGGCGGCCAAGCTTCCTCGTCATCAACGCCGACGAGTCCGAGCCGGGTAGCTGCAAGGACCGCGAGATCATCCGCCACGATCCGCACAAGCTGATCGAAGGCGCGCTGGTGGCCGGTTTCGCCATGCGCGCGCGCGCGGCCTACATCTACATCCGCGGCGAATATATCCGCGAGGCCGAAACGCTGTTTGCCGCCGTGGCCGAAGCCTATGCGGCGGGCCTGCTGGGCAAGAACGCGGCGGGATCGGGTTACGATTTCGACGTCTTCGTCCATCGCGGCGCGGGCGCATATATCTGCGGCGAAGAAACCGCGATGATCGAAAGCCTGGAAGGCAAGAAGGGCCAGCCGCGCCTCAAGCCGCCGTTCCCGGCCGGCGCGGGCCTCTATGGCTGCCCGACCACGGTCAACAATGTCGAGAGCATTGCGGTGGTCCCCACCATCCTGCGGCGCGGGGCGGGCTGGTTCAGCTCGTTTGGGCGCGAGGGCAACAAGGGCACCAAGCTGTTCCAGATCTCGGGCCACGTGAACAAGCCCTGCGTAGTCGAGGAAGCCATGAGCATCCCGTTCAGCGAACTGATCGAGAAGCACTGCGGCGGCATTCGCGGCGGCAAGGACAACCTGCTGGCGGTGATCCCCGGCGGTTCCTCGGTTCCCCTCGTTCCGGCAGCGGAGATCTGGGATGCGCCGATGGATTTCGACGGCCTGAAGGCGTTGGGAAGCGGCCTCGGCACGGCGGGCGTTATCGTGATGGACAAGTCCACCGACATCGTCCGTGCGATCAGCCGCCTGTCCTATTTCTACAAGCACGAGAGCTGCGGCCAGTGCACCCCCTGCCGCGAAGGCACGGGCTGGATGTGGCGCGTGATGACCCGGCTCGAAACCGGCGATGCCAATGTCGAGGAAATTGACATGCTGCACCAGGTGACCAAGCAGGTCGAAGGCCACACCATCTGCGCGCTGGGCGATGCCGCCGCATGGCCGATCCAGGGCCTGATCAAGCACTTCCGTCCGGAGATCGAGCGGCGGATTGCCGAGCGTGCCAGAGCCTTGCAGGTGGCAGCCGAATGATCCGTTCGCTCTCCCTTGCCGCCCTGGCCGCCTTGGTCGTGAGTACCGCGATTCCTGCTGAGGCGCAGAACACGCAGAACTCCTATCGGCCCACCGGCACGCGGATCATCTCGCAGCAGGAAGAGGCCGATCCGGACTATTCCCGGCGCCTGCTCAAGGAGACCGCTGCCTGCGTCAACCGCTACGACTCCTCTGGTGTTGTGGGGCTGCTGCGCGGAGGGAACCAGGCTGCGCTTGATTACGCTGCGGGTGGGATTCGCAACGAGGATCGGAACTCGCCGCTGAAAATCAGTGAATGCCTGCACGAAGCCTTGAACGGAGCGCAATTGGTTGTGCACATGCGCATTCCCCCTGCCGCCCTGCGCACCGTTCTGGCCGAGCAGGCTTACCTAAATCGGCACACTGCGCCGCTTACCATCGCCCCCGGCTCCCCGCAGGTGCTGGAAGGGCGAATCGTGATCGGCGGTGATACGGCGGAGGAATCGCAAGCGCGGGGCATTTTTGCCGATTGTTTGGTATTTAACGCTCCAGTCGAGGCCGACCGCCTGCTCCGTGGTCCGGTGGGCGGTGGTACCGAACTCGACAATGCCCGCGCGCTGATGCCCGCGATCTCGCAATGCTTGAACGACGGCCAGGCCGCCAACTTCTCGCCCAATGCCATCCGCGATTTTGTCGCCGATGGGCTGTGGGCGCGCAGCGAGGCCTTGGCGGGAGCGAGTGCCGCCCAATGATGGTACGCGCGCTTCCTGCTGGGCTTATGATTGCCTCTCTTGCGGCGGTCGCGATGCCGGCGATGGCGCAAGAGCGTCCCTATCGCCCCACCGGCACGCGCATCGCGCAGGCGCAGGAGAGTGTTGATCCTAACATGGCTCGTCGCCTGATGAAGGTCACGGCGCGGTGCGTCTATCGGCGCAACGAGGCGGCTGCCCTGGCGTTTCTACGGCAGACGGATGCAGTGACGGCTGGGTACGAAGTGCTCGGCAGTTCTTCCGATGAAATCGAGGGAAGGCTCAACCTGGGCGCCTGCATGGGAGAAGCCATCGCGCTTGAAGGGACGCAAGCCCAGATGGGGCTTCCAGCACAAGTCTTGCGTGCTTCGCTGGCCGAGGAATCCTACCTCGCGCGACACGCAAGTCCGCTTGTGTTGGCAGCGAATGCCCCTGAAATTCTGACTAACAGGCCAATCGCTACTTCTACCGGTGAGGCACAAGCTCGAGGGCTAGCGGCTTTTGCCGATTGCGTGATCTATCACGCCCCGGCAGAGGCCGATGCGCTGTTACGGACTGGTGTGGGTAGCGATGACGAGCGGGCCGGCGCCCGGGCGATGGTTCCGGCTATCTCGCAATGCCTTGCCGAAGGGCAGGAGGCGAACCTGACGTCTCGCGGCATCCGCGAAATGGTGGCCGATGGACTTTGGTCGCGCAGCGAATATGGCGCAGCAGCGCCCACTGGGGAATAACGAGTAATGCCCAAAGTCACCGTAGACGGACAGGAAATCGAGGTTCCCGCCGGCGCCACCGTGCTGCAGGCGTGCGAGCTGGCGGGCAAGGAAATCCCGCGCTTCTGCTATCACGAGCGCCTCAGCATCGCGGGCAACTGCCGCATGTGCCTGGTCGAAGTGAAGCCCGGGCCGCCCAAGCCGCAGGCGAGCTGCGCGCTGCCAGCGACCGAAGGCCAGGAAATCTTCACCGCCACCGAGATGGTGAAGAAGGCCCGAGAGGGCGTGATGGAATTCCTGCTCATCAACCACCCGCTCGATTGCCCGATCTGCGACCAGGGCGGCGAATGCGACCTGCAGGACCAGTCCATCGCCTATGGTCGCGGTGCCAGCCGCTATGACGAGAATAAGCGCGCGGTAACCGAGAAGTACATGGGGCCGCTCATCAAGACCACGATGACGCGCTGCATCCACTGCACCCGCTGCGTGCGGTTCTCCGAAGAAATCGCCGGGGTGGACGAAATCGGCGCGCTTTATCGCGGCGAGGACATGCAGATCACCACCTATCTGGAAAAGGCCGCCAGGCACGAGCTGTCGGCCAATGTGATCGACCTGTGCCCGGTCGGCGCGCTCACCAGCAATCCCTATGCCTTCGAGGCGCGTCCGTGGGAGCTGAAGAAAACCATCGGCATCGACGTGTCAGACGCGATGGGCTCCAACATCCGCATCGATAGCCGGGGCCGCGAAGTGCTGCGCGTGCTGCCGCGCAACAACGATGACGTGAACGAGGAGTGGATCTCCGACAAGGCGCGCTACCAGGTCGATGGCCTGACGCGCCGCCGCCTGGACAAAGTGTGGATCAGGAAGAACGGCAAGCTGGCCGAGGCAAGCTGGGCCGATGCCTTTGCCAAGATCGCCAAGGCCAAGCCGGGGGCCAGCATCGCCGCCGTGGCGGGCGACCTGCTCGATTGCGAGACCATGTTTGCCGCCAAGGCGCTGCTCAAGGCCTGCGGTTCGTCGCTGGTCGAAAGCCGCCAGACCGGCATGGACTATGACGTGTCCAGCCTTGCCGCGATCAATTTCAACAGTGGTTTCAACGGGATAGAAACCGCCGACGCCGTGCTGATCGTGGGCAGCCATGTCCGCTGGGAAGCGCCGCTGGTCAACGTGCGGCTGCGCAAGGCGGCCAAGCGCGGGGCCAAGGTGTTCGTGGTCGGGCCGGAATGGGAAACGACCTATCCGGCGACTTTCCTGGGCGAGGATGTCTCGGTGCTGGGCAAGCTGCCGACTGATGTGGCCGACGCATTCAAGAATGCGGAACGTCCGGCGATCATCCTTGGCGGGGCAGGCTTTGCCGCCGGTGCCCATGCTGCCGCGCTCAAGCTGGCGCAGCAGTTTGGCATGGTTAAAGACGGCTGGAACGGCTTCAACGCGCTGCACATGGCCGCTGCCCGGATGGGTGCGGTGATGCTCGGCTTCGCGCAAAAGGGCGGCATTGCCGAACTTGCCGCCGCCAAACCCAAGGTGCTGCTGGCGTTGGGGGCGGACGAGGTGGACTTTGCGAAGTTCCCGGACAGCCTGAAGGTCTATATCGGCCACCACGGTGACAAGGGCGCCCACGCGGCCGACATCGTGCTGCCCGCCAGCGCCTATACCGAAAAGCCCGGCACCTATGTGAACACGGAAGGCCGCGTTCAACGCAGCGACAAGGCTGTGTTTGCGCCGGGCGAGGCCCGCGAGGACTGGACCATCCTGCGCGCGCTGGCCGATGCGCTGGGCGTTTCGGTCGGCTTCGACAGCTTTCACGAGTTGCGCGCTGCGATGGTGGCCGAAGTGCCCGCGCTGGGTAACGAGGGCGAGATTGCCGATTACGGCGCGCTGCCCGCCAGCGTGTCGGGCAGCGACAAGCCTGAAGGCCGCATCGCCGCCTATCCGATCAAGGACTTCTACCTCACCAACCCGATCGCCCGCGCCAGCGCGGTGATGCAGCGCTGTTCGGACGAACTGCTCCACGGCGCGGACCTGGCGGAGGCTGCGGAATGACCGCCTTTTTCCAAGACCTCGGCATGACCTACGAATGGGCGTGGTTCATCGCGACCATGTCCGGGATCCTGCTGATCGCTCTCCCGCTGATGCTGGGCGTGGCGATGATCATCTACATGGACCGCAAGGTCTGGGCGGCGATCAACCTCAGGCGCGGCCCCAATGTGGTGGGTCCTTTCGGCCTGCTGCAGAGCTTTGCGGACGGGTTGAAGGTGTTCCTGCAGGAAACCATCATCCCCAGCGCGGCCAACAAGGGGCTGTTCATCCTCGCCCCTATCCTCACTTTCACGGTGGCGCTGCTGAGCTGGGCGGTGATCCCGTTCGGGCCGGATGCGGTGCTGGCCGATATCAACGTGGGCCTGCTCTATATCTTCGCGGTCTCGTCGCTGGGCGTTTACGGGGTGGTGATCTCGGGCTGGGCATCCAATTCGAAGTACCCGTTCTTCTCGGCCATGCGTGCTTCGGCGCAGATGATTTCCTATGAAGTGTCTATCGGCTTCATCATCGTCTGCGTGGTGCTGTGGGCGGGCACGTTCAACCTGAACGACATCATCCTGGCCCAGAAGGGCCATGGCCTCGGCTTCATCAACGGCTTCTTCTTCAACCCGCTGCTGTTCCCGATCATGGTGATGTTCTTCATCTCGGCGCTCGCCGAAACCCAGCGCGTGCCGTTCGACCTGACCGAAGCCGAAAGCGAGCTCGTCGCCGGTTACCAGACCGAATATTCCTCGATGAGCTTCGCGCTGTTCTGGCTGGGCGAATATGCCAACATCCTGCTGATGTGCGCGCTCACCTCGATCCTGTTCTTCGGGGGCTGGCTGCCGCCGGTGGACTGGGCACCGCTGTACTACGTGCCGGGGATCGTGTGGCTGCTGGCCAAGATGCTGTTCTTCTTCTTCTGCTTCAGCTGGGTCATGGCGACCGTGCCGCGGTACCGGTATGACCAGCTGATGCGCCTGGGCTGGAAGGTATTCCTGCCGCTGAGCCTGTTCTTCGTGTTCGCGGTATCGCTCTGGCTGATGATCACGAGGTATTCCGCATGACCTCCGTCGCACACCTCATCAAGTCGTTCACCCTGTGGGAGTTCGTGAAGGCGCATGCCCTCACGCTGAAGTATTTTTTCAAGCCCAAGGTGACGATCAACTATCCGTTCGAGAAGAACCCGCTCAGCCCGCGCTTCCGCGGCGAGCATGCGCTGCGTCGCTATGCCAATGGTGAGGAGCGGTGCATTGCCTGCAAGCTGTGCGAGGCGGTGTGTCCGGCCCAGGCGATCACCATCGAGGCCGAACCGCGCGAGGACGGCAGCCGCCGCACCACACGCTATGACATCGACATGACCAAGTGCATCTACTGCGGTTTCTGCCAGGAAGCCTGTCCGGTGGATGCCGTGGTCGAAGGGCCGAACTTCGAATACGCGACCGAAACGCGCGAGGAACTGCTCTATGACAAGGCAAAACTGCTGGCGAACGGGGACAAGTGGGAGCGGGCGATTGCCGCGAACCTTGAAGCCGATGCGCCCTATCGTTAAGCGCGCGGGCAAGTGAACGGGGCATCATGATTCAGGTACTCGCCTTTTATCTCTTCGCCATCATGGTGATTGCCTCCGGCGCGCTGGTCGTGCTGGCGCGCAATCCCGTGCATTCGGTGCTGTGGCTCATCCTGGCCTTCTTCAACGCCGCGGGCCTGATGATCCTGGTGGGGGCGGAGTTCATCGCCATGTTGCTGGTGATCGTCTATGTCGGCGCGGTGGCGGTGCTGTTCCTGTTCGTCGTCATGATGCTCAACATCGATTTCGCCGAACTGCGCGCGGGCTTCGTCAAGAACGCTCCGCTGTCCGTGGCCGTGGCGGTGATCCTGCTGGCCGAGATCGTGCTCGGCATCGGTGCCTATCGCGTGGGCCTGATCGAGCTCGGCACGCCCGATGGCACGGCCGCTCCGATCCTGGGCGAGAGCAATATCGAGAACATCGGCATCCTGCTCTACAGCCGCTACCTGTTCCTGTTCGAAATGGCGGGCATCATCCTGCTGGTCGCCATGATTGGCGCGATCGTGCTGACCCACCGCGAGAGCCGCGCGGTCCGCGCGCACCAGGACATCACCAAGCAGAACATGCGCCGGCCGGAGGATGCGACCGAGATGAAGCGTCCCGAAGTCGGGCAGGGGGTTGAGCTGTGATCGGCATCGAACATTATATCGTCGTCAGCTCGATCCTGTTCGTGCTGGGCGTGCTGGGCATCTTCCTCAACCGCAAGAACGTGATCGTGATCCTGATGGCGATCGAGCTGATCCTGCTGTCGGTGAACATCAATCTGGTGGCCTTCAGCGCTTTCCTCGGCGATCTGACGGGTCAGGTCTTCGCCATGTTCGTGCTGACCGTTGCTGCGGCAGAGGCGGCCATCGGGCTTGCCATTCTCGTCACCTATTTCCGTCGCCGCGGCACGATTGCCGTCGATGACATCAACCGGATGAAGGGCTGAGCCGGTGTCCACCTCCATCCTGATCATCGTCTTTGCGCCGCTGGTGGCTGCGCTCATCGCCGGGCTCGGCAACCGCATGATCGGCAATCTGCCGGCCAAGCTGGTGACCACGGCCGGGCTGTTCATCGCCTGCGCGCTGTCGTGGCCGATCTTCCTCGGCTTCGTCGCAGGGACCGAGACAGCCACGGTCGTTCCCGTGCTCGACTGGGTGCGTTCGGGCACGATGGAGTTCGACTGGGCGCTGCGGGTCGATACGCTGACCGCCGTCATGCTGGTGGTTATCACCAGCGTCTCGGCGCTCGTCCACCTCTACAGCTGGGGCTATATGGACGAGGATCCGGACCAGCCGCGCTTCTTCGCCTACCTGTCGCTGTTCACCTTCGCCATGCTGATGCTGGTGACGGCGGACAACCTGGTGCAGATGTTCTTCGGGTGGGAAGGCGTGGGCCTCGCTTCCTACCTCCTCATCGGTTTCTGGTTCAAGAAGCCAAGCGCCAATGCCGCTGCGATCAAGGCCTTCGTGGTCAACCGCGTGGGCGACCTTGGCTTCATGCTCGGCATCTTCGGCACCTTCCTGGTGTTCCAGACGACAAGCATCCCCGAAATTCTCGCCGCTTCCCCGGCCATGGCTGGCGTATCGCACATCACCTTCATGTCGATGCGGCTCGATACGATGACCATCCTGTGCCTGCTGCTGTTCGTCGGCGCGATGGGCAAGTCGGCGCAGCTTGGCCTGCATACCTGGCTGCCCGACGCGATGGAAGGGCCGACGCCGGTCTCCGCGCTGATCCACGCCGCCACCATGGTGACCGCGGGCGTGTTCATGGTCTGCCGCCTGTCGCCGATGTTCGAAGCCGCGCCGATTGCGCTGTACGTCGTGACATTCGTCGGCGCTGCCACCTGCCTGTTTGCCGCCACGGTCGGCACCACGCAGTGGGATATCAAGCGGGTCATCGCCTATTCGACCTGTTCGCAGCTCGGCTACATGTTCTTCGCCGCCGGCGTCGGTGCCTATGGCGCGGCGATGTTCCACTTGTTCACCCACGCCTTCTTCAAGGCGCTGCTGTTCCTTGGCGCGGGCGCGGTGATCCATGCCATGCACCACGAACAGGACATGCGGTTCTATGGCGGCCTGAGGAAGAAGATTCCGATCACCTTCTGGGCGATGATGGCCGGCACCCTGGCGATCACCGGCGTGGGCGTTTACGACCTTGGCGTGGGCTTCGCGGGCTTCTTCTCCAAGGATGCGATCATCGAGGTTGCCTTTGCCAGCGGATCCGAAATGGGCCTGTTCGCCTTCTGGGTGGGCGTGTTCGCGGCGCTGCTGACCAGCTTCTATTCGTGGCGGCTGATGTTCCTCACCTTCTGGGGCAAGCCCCGCTGGGCGGCGAGCGAGCATATCCAGCACGCCATTCATGACGCCCACGGCCATGACGGGGTTCATGACACCCACGGCCACGGCCACGAGGAAGACAATGCCCCTGCGCAGGAACACGCCGGCGAGGACGCGCATCACCATGCGCCGGATCCGGACCACGGCGAAGGCACCGGCGGCTATCACCCGCATGAGAGCCCGTGGGTCATGCTGATTCCGCTGGTGATCCTGTCCATCGGCGCTGTGGCAGCAGGCTATGTGTTCAAGGAGGCCTTCCTCGATGAAGCGGCCTTCTGGAACGGTTCGATCGCCTATAACGAAGCGCTGATGCACGCGATGCACGAAGTGCCGTGGTGGGTGAAGAACGTGGCGCTGCTGGTGATGCTGCTCGGCCTGTTGACCGCATGGTACGGCTATATCCGCAACACGCGCTTCCCAGCGCAGGTGGCCGACCAGCTTGGCCCGATCTACAAGTTCGTGTTCAACAAGTGGTACTTCGACGAGCTTTACAACTATGTGTTCGTAAAGCCGTCCTTCTGGCTCGGCCGGGTGTTCTGGCAGCGCGGTGATATCGGGCTGATCGACCGGTTCGGCCCCGATGGCTCTGCCTTGGTGGTCGAGAAGGGGGCTCTCTTCGCCAAGAAGGTCCAGTCGGGCTACCTCTATTCCTATGCGCTGGTGATGCTGCTTGGCCTTGTCGCGGCGATCAGCTGGGTGATCTTCCGATGAGCGGTGTTCCCATTCTCTCGCTGATGCTGCTCGTCCCGCTGCTGGGCGCGGTTGCCTGCTTCTTCGCCGAGGCAAAGCTGGCGCGCACCATTGCGCTGGTCGCGACGCTGGTGAACCTGGCGCTTGGCATTGCCATGTGGGCGAGTTTCGACGTGGGCGGCGCGCAGTGGCAGTTTACCGAGCGGGCGGACCTGTTCGGCAGCTTCCAGTGGGCATTGGGCATCGATGGCATCGCCCTGATGCTGATCATGCTCAGCGTATTCCTCATGCCGATCTGCATCCTCGCGAGCGCCAGCATCGAAAAGCGCGTCGGCGAATACATGGCGGCCTTCCTGTTCATGGAAGTGCTGATGGTCGGCACCTTTGCCGCGCAGGACCTGTTCCTGTTCTACATCTTCTTCGAGGCCGGCCTGATCCCGATGTACCTGATCATCGGCATCTGGGGCGGCGCAGACCGGATCTACGCCAGCTACAAATTCTTCCTCTATACGCTGCTCGGCTCGGTGCTGATGTTCATCGCCATGCTGTGGATGGTGAATGTCGCAGGCACGAGCGACATCCCCACGCTGATGCAGTACGATTTCCCGGTTGATGCGCAGACATGGCTGTGGCTCGCCTTCTTCGCCAGCTTTGCGGTGAAGATGCCGATGTGGCCGGTCCACACCTGGCTGCCCGCTGCCCACGTGCAGGCGCCGACCGCCGGTTCGGTGATCCTGGCGGGCGTGCTGCTGAAGCTGGGCGGCTATGGCTTCATCCGTTTCAGCCTGCCGATGTTCCCCGAAGCGAGCGCGCAGCTGGCTTGGCTGGTGTTTGCGCTGTCGATGGTGGCCGTGGTCGTCACCAGCCTGATCGCGCTGGTCCAGCACGACATGAAGAAGCTGATCGCCTATAGCTCGGTCGCCCACATGGCGATCGTGACTGCGGGCCTGTTTGCCTTCAACGTGCAGGGCCTCGAAGGCGCGATGATCGTGATGCTGAGCCACGGACTGGTATCGGGCGCGTTGTTCCTCTGCGTCGGGGTGATCTACGACCGGCTGCACACCCGCGAGATTGACCGCTATGGCGGCCTGTCGATCAACATGCCCAAATATGCGCTGTTCTTCCTGCTCTTCACCATGGCGAGCATCGGTCTGCCGGGCACCAGCGGCTTCGTTGGCGAGTTCCTCAGCCTTGCGGGTATCTACCAAGCGTCGAGCTGGGTCGCGTTTGTCTGCACCACCGGCATCATTCTTGGCGCGGCCTACATGCTCTACCTCTACCGCCGCGTGGCCTTTGGCGAACAGAAGAATGCCGATGCCGCCGCCATGCCCGACCTGTCGGTGCGCGAATGGGTCATGCTTGGCCCGATAGCCGCTGCCGTGCTGTGGATGGGCGTCTATCCGGAAAGCTTCATGGCCCCGATGCGTGCCGATATTGCTGCGCTCGACGCCCGCCTTGCCAGCGCCCGCCCCGAAGGCGACGCGCGGTTATGGATTGGCGAGCCGGCACCCGTAGTTGAAGAAGAAGCGCACGGGGGAGCGCACTGATGGAACTCACCACCTCCCTCGGGCTGATCGTTCCCGAACTGGTCCTTGCCGTATCCGGCCTCATCATGCTGCTGTTCGCCGCATGGGGCGGCAACGAGGCGAGCAAGCCTGTGTCCATCGCCTGTTGCGTGGCGCTGGGCGGGGCTTTTGCCCTGGTCGCGCCGTCGGTCTGCGGCGGATATTCCGGGCCCGGCACCCTGGCGTTCTATGGCCAGCTCCGGATCGATGCCTTTGCCGGTTTCGCCAAGCTGATGATCTATGCCTCGGCCGGTGCCGCCCTTGTCGTCGCGCCGCGCTATTTCGACCGCTTGAACGCCATGAAGCCGGAATTCGCCGTGCTGGTGATCTTTTCGGCTCTGGGCATGAGCATCATGGTTTCGGCAGCGGACCTGATCTCGCTTTATATCGGCCTCGAACTGACCAGCCTTGCCTCCTACGTGCTGGCATCCTTCCTGCGTGATGATGACAAGTCGGCCGAAGCGGGCCTCAAGTACTTCGTGCTGGGCGCGCTTGCCTCCGGCATCCTGCTGTTCGGTTCCAGCCTGATCTACGGATTTACCGGATCGACCAGCTTTGCCGGGATCAGCGCAGGCATGGCGGGCGGATTGTCGGGCGGCATGCTGTTCGGCCTGATCTTCGTGATGGCGGGCCTCGCCTTCAAGATCAGTGCCGTGCCGTTCCACATGTGGACGCCGGATGTCTATGAAGGCGCGCCGACGCCCGTCACCATGTTCTTCGCCAGCGCGCCCAAGGTGGCCGCCGTGGCCCTGCTTGCCCGGGTCTCGCTGGAGGCCTTCGGCAGCCAGCCCGACGCATGGCAGCAGATCGTCACCTTTGCCGCCATCGCCTCTATCGTAGTCGGCGCGCTTGGGGCGATCGGGCAGGAGAACCTCAAGCGACTTCTCGCATTCTCGTCGATCAACAACGTCGGCTTCATCCTGATCGGCCTCGCTACAGCGACGGTCGCCGGTGCCAGCTCGATGCTGCTGTACCTCGTGTTCTACGTTGCCATGACTGTGGGCAGCTTCGTCGCCCTGCTGATGCTGACCGATGCCGAGGGCAAGCCGCTGGAGACTTTCGCCGACATCAAGGGCCTTTCCACCACGCGCCCGGCGCTCGCCTGGTGCCTGCTGCTGATCATGTTCAGCCTGGCCGGTATCCCGCCGCTGATGGGCTTTTACGGCAAGCTGGTGGTGTTCCAGGCCGCAGTCGAAGCGGACCTGATCGCGCTGGCCGCCATCGGTATCGCCGCCAGCGTGATCGGCGCGTTCTACTACCTCAAGTTCATCAAGGTGATGTTCTTCGACGAAGCGGTGGACCGTGTGCAGGGTAAGGCCGACAAGGCGCAGTGGGCGCTCCTGGCGCTCGCAACCTTGGCGATCTCCCCGTTCGCCTGGCTGCTGACGGGCTGGCTTGCATCGCTGGCTGACGGGGCCGCAGCCGCGCTGTTCTTCGCTGCCTGACTTGGCGGGCCGGATCGACACTGTCGCCGAGACCGGCTCGACCAATGCAGACCTGCTTGCCCGGCTTGCCGCAGGCGAGGTGATTGCCGAGGGATACTGGCTGGTCGCGGACCGGCAGAACGCCGGGCGCGGGCGGCAGGGGCGCCAATGGCTCGACGGGCCGGGCAACTTCATGGGCTCCACCGTGGTCACTCTCGGCGCATCCGATCCGCCACCCGCCAGCTTGTCGTTCCTTACCGCACTGGCTGTCTATGGCGCTACCGCAGGCAGGATCGCGCAGCCTGCTGCCCTGCAGCTCAAATGGCCGAACGACGTGCTGCTGTCCGGTGCCAAGTTCTGCGGCATCCTGCTCGAACGCGAAGGCAGGCACGCGGTGATCGGGGTGGGCGTAAACCTGGCGGGCGCGCCGAAGCTGGCGGATCGCGAGACACTGGCCCTGGCAGACTTCGGCAGCGCGCCCGATCGCGACCTGTTCGCCGCCGATCTCGCGCAGTGCTTTGCCCAAGAACTGGAACGCTGGCGAATTTACGGTGTGGGTCCGATGTTCAGCCGCTGGCAGGCCGCAGCCCACCAACCCGGCGCGCTGCTCAGTGTCCATAATGGATCTGGCGAGCGGCTAACCGGCACTTACACCGGCCTGGCCGATGATGGAGCGCTATCCTTGCGCTTGGATGACGGATCGACCCGTGTCATCCATGCAGGCGATGTAATGCTGGAGGCAGGCTGATGCTGCTCGCGATCGATGTCGGCAATACCAACGTAGTCTTCGCCATGTTCGATGGTGAGAACATGCGCACCCGCTGGCGCATCGCCACCGATCCGCGCCGCACGGGCGATGAATATGCCGTCTGGTTGATCCAGCTGATGCAGATCGAAGGGATCGAGCGGGCCGACGTGACTGCCATGATCGTCTCCAGCGTCGTCCCGCGCACGCGGCACAACCTGGAAGTGCTGGCGCAGAAGTATTTCGGCGTAACGCCGCTGTTCGCGGGCGAGGGAGCGGCGGCGTGGGATTTCGAGATCGATGTGGACGAACCACGCTCGCTCGGCGCGGACCGGGCGGTCAATGCACTGGCCGCCCATGCCAAGTATCCGGGCGACCTGATCGTTATCGATTTCGGCACGGCGACCACTTTTGACGTGGTGGATTCGGGCGGGGCCTATAAGGGAGGCATCATCGCGCCGGGCATCAACCTGTCGCTCGATGCGCTGGTCAACAATACGGCCAAACTCCCGCGTATCGCCATCGAGGCTCCGCGCAGTAACAGCGTGACAGGCCGCAATACCGAGGATCAGATGTTGATAGGTGTGTTCTGGGGCTATGTCGCCATGATGGAAGGGCTGGTCGCCCGCCTCAAGGCCGAAATCGGCCGCCCCGCGCGGGTCATTGCTACAGGGGGCCTGGCCGTGCTGTTCGGTGCCCACAGCGACATTTTCGACGAAGTTGACGGTGACCTGACCCTTCAGGGCCTGGCCATGCTCGCCCGGCGGGCAGGAGCGGCATGAAGAAGGATTTCACCCCCGAAGACGAATTGCTGTTCCTCGCGCTCGGAGGATCGGGCGAGATCGGAATGAACGTCAACCTCTACGGTTGCCAGGGCCAGTGGCTGATGGTGGACTTGGGGATGAGTTTCGGGGCGCAGGAATATCCCGGCACCGAGCTGATGTTCGCCGACCTGCAGTTCATCGAGGACCGCCGCGACGACCTGATCGGCATCGTGCTGACCCACGCGCACGAGGATCACATCGGCGCGATCCCCTATTTCGCCGCCGAGTTCGACGTGCCGCTCTATGCCACGCCGTTCACCGCCGATCTCATCATGCGCAAGCTGCAAGAAGCGGGCATTACCGACCAGATCGAACTGATCGTGATCGAGGAGGATCACGGATCGATCCAGATCGGTCCGTTCGACATTACCTACCTTCCGCTCGCCCACTCGATTGCAGAGGGCAATGCGCTGCTCATCGAAACCCCGCACGGCCGCGTGTTCCACACCGGTGACTGGAAGCTGGACGAGGAGCCGATCATCGGCGAGCCCACCACCGAGGAAGAACTGCGCGAGATCGGCGACGAAGGCGTGCTGGCACTGGTGTGCGATTCCACCAACGTGTTCAACGCCTCGGCCTCCGGTTCGGAAGGCGCGGTGTTCCGCGGGCTGCTGGAGGAAGTGCACAAGCACAAGGGCAAGCGGGTGCTGGTCACCACTTTTGCCTCCAACGTGGCGCGATTGCAGACGCTGGGCGAAGTGGCCGAGGAAACCGGGCGGCGCCTGTGCGTGGCGGGCCGCTCGCTCGACCGCATTATCGAGGTTGCCAAGGATAGCGGCTATCTCGAACATTTCCCTGACACGGTGGATTTCGACACAGCCATGCAATTGCCGCGCGGGCAGGTGATGATCATCGCCACCGGCGGGCAGGGTGAGCCGCGTGCTGCGCTGGCCCGCATTGCCGAGGACAACCACCCGCTGTCGCTGGTGGAAGGCGATGTGGTGCTGTTTTCCAGCCGGGTGATTCCCGGCAACGACCTTGCCATCGGCCGCATCCAGAACATCCTGGCCCATCGCGGCGTGGTGATGGTGAGCGACAAGCAGAGCTTCATCCACGTATCCGGGCACCCCGGCCGACCCGAGCTGGAAGCGCTCTATTCGTGGCTCCGGCCCGAGATCCTCGTGCCGGTTCACGGCGAGATACGTCACATGATGGAGCAGGGCAGGCTGGGAAAGGCCTGCGGCATTCCCAAAAGCGTGGTGCAGAAGAACGGCGATATCGTTCGCCTCGCGCCCGGCGCTCCCGGCAAGATCGCCGAAGTGACCAATGGCCGCCTGGTACTGGATGGGGACATCATCGTGCCTGCCGATGGCGAGGCCATTGTCATGCGCCGCCGCCTGGCGCGCGATGGGCTGTTGCTGGTCGTGCTGGAAAAGGGCGGGGCGGTGCAGGTTGAAGGGATCGGCCTGCCGCTGGATGAGGATTATCCGGCATTCGTGGCCGAAGCGGTGGAGGATGTGAAGAAGGCGCTGTCGGCCCTGCGCGGCCCGGCAGCGCGTGACCGCGAGGCCATCACCGAAGCTGCCCGCCTCGCCGCCCGCCGCGCGGCGCAGCGCTGGTCGGGCAAGAAGCCACAGACCCGCGTGATTCTCCCACTGGAGCAGCCTGTCCGATGAAGATCACTTCCATCATCGCCATTTATGCCCTGTTCTGGGTGATTTCGGCTTTCCTGCTGCTGCCTTTCGGCGTGAAAACCCATGAGGAGGCAGGACTGGAGAAAGTCCCCGGCCAGGCTGACAGCGCGCCGGCCGATTTCCGCCCAGGCAGGCTGGCATTGCGCGCGACCGGTATCTCTGCCGTTCTGACCGCGCTCTATATCGCCAATTACTTCCAGGGCTGGATCACGGTGGACGACATCAACCTGTTCGGCACTCCGCCTGGATTTGAGGATTAGGGGTTCGAGGACTAGAACCCTAGTCCCGCAGCCGCTCGATAGCCTGGGCCATGGCGACATAGAGCTTGCCGATATCCGACGACAGGATTGTCACCGCCAGGGCATTGCCGTCGCGGGTGGAAAGGATCGTACGCAGCATCGCCTCGAAGTCGTGGATGTAGCGGTTGATCGCCTCGCGCACTTCGGGATCCTGTTCGTACACCTCGCTCACTGCGCGCGCCTCGGCATTGTCGAGCAGCCGCACGGCGCGGCGGGTGAAGATGCCGCGGTCGCCGCGCAGGTAGCTGGCCCACGAGGTGTCGGTCACCTCGGCGTCGAGCGCGCGGGCGATATCGATCGAGCTGGAATTAAGGCTCTCGGTGATCAGTGCCATGCGACGGGTGAAATCGTTGTTGACCTGTTCTTCCGCCCTGGTGCGGGCCTGGGCCACCCGGCTTTCCAGGTTTCCGGCCAACTGGTTCACCTTGGCCAGCTGGTCGCGCAACTGGGCCGCTGCGTCGCGTCCCCGCTCACCGGCATTGCGCGCGGCTTCTTCCAATTCGTCGATGGCTTCGCGGGTGTTGTCGCGCAGGGCCGCCTCGATAGTCTTGCTGGCATCGCTGCCGATTGACCGCGCGATATCGCCCACTGCCTCGGCCTGTTCGGCGCGCAGCTTGCCCACGGCTTCGGTCGAGGCCTGTTCGAGCAGGCCGAGAGCGGATTGAAGCTCCTCCTGCGCCTGCAGCGCAAGGGCGCTGGCCTGTTCCGCGATAGCCGCCAGTCGCGCTTCGAGCGAGGAAAGCGTTTCGAGCGAGGCGGCCGACTGGTCGGTCGCCTGGTTGACGTGTTCGGCCAGCATGCCGCCACGGCTTTCTGCCTCGGCGATCGTCTCGCGCAGGGCATTGGCGCGCGTTTCGAACTGCGCGAGGCGTGCCTCGGCCTTGCCGATGGAATCCGACAGTGCCCCTTCGGAATGATCTGAACTGGCGCGGATGATTTCCAGCAGCCGCACGCTGTCATTGGTCAGCCGCGATACGAAGATGCCGCTTTCTTCCATGATCACGCGGCTTTGCGAGAGCTTCTCGGCCAGCATTTCGACCGTTTCGCCAAGGCGTTCGCCTTCTTCGCGGCCCTGACCCGCCAGCCTGCTCATGTCGGCATCGAAAGCGGCAATGCGCTGGGCCAGCTGGTCACCGCGCTCAGCGACTGCGGCAAGGTGGGCAAGGTGCGCTTCCTGCCGTTCGCGGGACTGTTCGTCGAATGCGGCAAGGCGGCTTTGCAGGGCGGCGAGGGCTTCCGCCTCCGCTTCGGCTGCTTGCTCCCGTCGACGGGCAACTTCGGCTTCGAAGGCGTTGGCGCTGTCGATGATCGACTGGTCAACCCGCGAGCCGGCTTCGTGCAGCGCATCCATCCGCTTGCGGGCATTGCCGATGGCGGCCTCGTCAAGCTGGCTGACGCGGGTGATGGCATCGGCCATGTTCTGCTGGAAGCCCGCGATGGCTTCTTCCCACCGGTTGCGGGCATTGTCGTGCCCTTCGGACAGGCTCGCGGTAAGGCTATCGCCTTCATCGCGCAGGCGCGCCAGGTGGCTGTCGAAATCATCGAGAATGGCACCGACACGGACCCTCAGGGCTTCCACCTGCTTTTCGCTGACTTCGCCGAATTCGTTGAGCCGCTGGAATGCCGCAACCATCGCATCGAGCTGGCATTGCGCGGAATGACCCACGTTTCCGATCCTGTTGGCAAGGTCACGCGCGGAGTTGGAAATCACCGGCATCTGGTCGCGCAGGCGATCCATGTTTGCCACTGCACTGTCACTGACCGAGCCAATGGTGCTGACCTGCGCACTGTTGTCGATGATGAGTTGCTGCAGTTCTGCCGCATTCTGCGACAGGCGTTCCGCCGCCAGGCGACCGAGCGATTCAAGGTCGCGGGATTGGTCGGCAATGAAGTCGCGCGCCAGGCTGAGCTCGCGGTTGACCACCGACAGCCGCTGTTCAAGGGCAATCGATTCGGCGGACAGCAGGCGCGCAGCATCGCCGAAACGCGCCGCTTCGCGGGCGGAGTTGCGCATGGCAAGCAGCCATAGGGCAACAACCAGGAGCACAGGCAGGGACCAGCTGCCGATCCACCCGATCCACTGTTGCGGAGTGCCGTCAGCCATGATCTCGCGCTGCATGGCCCAGCCGAAAAAGCCGGTCCAACCGACTATTGCCATGATGGCGATCGCAGGCAGGGCGAAAGCGGCGCGGTGGCGGGGCTGCTCTTCCTCGTCCTCCCAATCCTGGGCAAAGGCGTGCCCGGCTTCGCCCTGCGCCTCCACATGCGATTGTGTCTGGGTCACGTTCTGCGTGCCCTCCTCATGGTCGTGGCCTTCTCCCCCGGGAGAGCCCAGCGCCACCAAATTCTTCCGCCTGGTCATCCCCGCTGGATATCAGGACTGGGCTGGGGTTGAAAGCCGCGTTTAAAGCCACCTTAACCGCTTTAGTGGTAAGGGAGGCGGATGATGCTGGACATGACACTCGACAAGGCGGATTTTGAAGCCAACCTGGCGGCTGCCGCGGGTCATGACATGTCCTTGCGCGCGGAACTCCTGGCGTGCTTCTGTGCCAGCCTTGAAACCCAGCGCGACTTGCTGGCCCGCGCCCGGTGCGACGGAAACTGGGAGGTCTCTGCGCTCAGGCTGCGCGGCCTCGGGGCCAGTTTCCATTCGCGGCAACTGGTCGATCTGGCGCAGGAAGCGCTCGATACCGCCCCGGGTGATCCGGTCGTCCTGCGCAAACTTGCGCAGTTTGCCGACGAGGTCGCCCGACAGGGCTGATCTGTCACCAAGCGCGCTTGGCACAAGGTCGCGCCCGCCCTAGAAGCGCGGCGTGATTGCATCCCACCCCCTTGCCACCGGCGTCCTCGTCACCATCCCCGCCTGGACCGCATCGGGGCCGCGCGTGCTCGGCCGAACCGCGCCCGAACGGCAGGTGGAATTTGCCGCCGCCTGCGGCTGTTCGGAGGTTATCGCCTTGGGCGGCGGTGGCGGGGCCCAGGCCGTTGCCCTGCGTCACCTGGCCGAGAGCCTGGGCATGAAATTCCGCGAAGTGTCGGGCCCCCATGCGCTGGCCCGGTCCGGCCAGCCGGGCGAGCGGCTGCTGGTGCTGGAGCCGGGACTGCTGCCCGATCCATCGGCCTGGCCGCGCGGTGCCGACAGCGAACGTGGCATCGTGCTGACCCTGCCGTCGAGCGTGGGCGTGGAGGCCGGGTTCGAGCGGATCGACCTGACGCGGGCCTGGGCCGGCGCACTGGTTCTGCCGGGCGCGCTGTTGCCGCGCCTGCTGGCTCTGCCGGAGGATATCGAGGCGCCATCGGCCCTGCTGCGTATTGCCCTGCAAGCAAGCCTGCCCGAAGCCGATCTCGATCCTGCCGCGCTGGCCGATGCGACATGGACATTGCCGCACGGGGTCGAGGATGCGCGCCTCGCCGAAGACAAGTGGTTGGCGCGACAGGTCGGCGGCGAGCCGGGGGAACCGCTATCGCAGCGCCTTGCAGGGGCAGTCCTGCGGCGCGGAGGCGGCAAATTGCTCGAGCGGCGCGAAGCGCGGCCTCTGGTGCTGGGGCTGGCGCTGTTGCTTGCAATCGGCGCAATCGCATTGTGCCGGGCAGATTTTGACGCTGCGGGGTTCCTGGCCCTGGCGATTGCCGCGCCAATGCTCGAACTGGGTTTGGGGCTAGGACGGTTGCAGCGCGCACGCAGTGGCGCGTTCAAAGTTCGTGAGAAGCTCGCACCTCTGCGTTGGCTGATCGATCTGGCGATACTTGTCTGCGGAGTGCTGGCAATCGACGGCGCCTGGAGCGAACGCCTGTTCGCCCCACTGGTTCTGCTCGCCGCCCTTTACGCCGGGTCTTTCGCCGAGAAAGCACGCTGGGCGACCTTGCGCGACCGCGGGCTGGTGGCAGCGATCATTGCCGCGGGAGCCTTGGCCCATTCCGCTCAGGTGGGGGTAATGGTGGCGGCGCTGGGACTTTTGCTGCTGAATATCGCGCAATCACGCAAGGGTGGCGGATAACGCGGGCTTAACCACAAGTGGCTATGGCAGGCCTATGAGCGACGAGATCAAGACGGCTTTCCGCCCGCAGGCGGTCGAACAGGTGCTGCGCGAGAGACTGGCGGGTGGCGACATGGTACTGGCCTCGACCCGCACGATCCTGTGTCACCTGCTCGCCAACCGCGACCAGGCGCTGTTCAGTGATGAAGTGATTGCGCGGGTGCGGGGGATGAATGTCCACGTCGCCCGACAGTTGCTGTTCGCCCGCGCCGAGGCAGATGGCCTGGCCAACCCCGCCGCCTTTGCCGACCGGCAACAGGATGCGCTGGCGGCGCTGCTGATCGACGATGCGGCCTTCCTTGCCCATGCCCATGTGCTCACGCTGGAAGCTCAACTGGCGGCGCAGTTGCAGCGCCGCAGCGGGTTTGACGGCGTCCTGTCCCCACTGCTGCAGGAACTGACCGCCTCGGCAGACGGAGAACTGGCCGCTGCCGCAATGCGCGTGATCGCGGTGCAGGCGCGCTTCCTCCAGGCGCAGCGGCGGATGGAGCTGCCGCTGGCAGAACTGCCAGCGGATCTGTTCCACAAGGCCCTGCTGGCCATGCGCCGCCACGCCGATGACAACCCCGGGGCGCAAAAGGCCGAAGCCCGCTTGCGCTCGCAGTTCGATGAAAGCCAGGGCCGTCTTGGCCAGATGACCCGCCTGGTCATGGCCATGGGCCGCAAGGCACCGCGCGCGCTGGCGATTGACCATGCGGGCCTTGCCCTGTTTGCCACGGCACTGGCCATGGCCGCCGGGCAGGATCGCGACACGACGGTGCTCTCTTTCGGCGAAAACCAGCTCGCTCGACTGGCGCTGTCCTTGCGGGCAGCGGGCCTTGCCCAGGATGCGGTCGAGGAACAGTTCGTCTATCTCCATCCCGATGCAGTGCTGCCCGAAGGGTTCGATCGCGTGACGGCCGACCGCGCTTCCGCCCTGTTGGCTGGTCAGGCGAACTGACCGATGGCCGGGGGCGCTCCTCTCAAGGCCCTGGCGCGAACGGACGCCCGCGACTGGCTGGTCGAGGCCGACGAGCCGATCGTGGGCCTGCAGATGCGCAACGGCGGCGAGATGCCGGGCGCGATTGTCACCCCGGCGCTGCTGGAACTGGTGCGCAAGGCGCGCGCCTATCGGTTCAAGGTGGCCCGCGCGATCGAGGCGCGCGACGAGGGGGACAGGGTGACAGCCTGGGTCGAAGTCGTCCCCGACGAGGACGGCGAGGGCTGCCGTGTCGCCATGTCCGACTGGCTTGTCGAGACAGCAGGCGATCCCGGCCCGCAGGCAGAGCGTGATCGTCAGGTCGCCATGGCCCGCCAGCTTGCCGAACTGACCGCCCGCCTCGGTCCGAAACAGGAATTGCTCAGTGCGGATAGTGATTGCCCCGAATTGCAGGGCGTGGTTGCCACAATGCGTGCAGGGGTCGGCAAGCCGTGGATCGATTTTGTAACGCTGGACGGTACACAACATCACCAGCCGGTCCATTGGCGCCTGCTCGATGGAGCGCGGCTGAAGCTGGCGGGATCTTCGCGCACATGGCGAGCTGCTCTGGTTCCACAAGGTCGCGAACCGGTGGGCAACAGCGGCTTCGAACTGCTGCTATGTGCCGAACAGCCGATGCCCGACAGTGATGAGCGGGTTATCCCCGAGGCTCATCCCCCTCGCCAGCGAGGTCCGGGCATCGGACTGGAGATCGCTCCGGTCCTGCGCCAGCCGGTCTCGCGCATCATCGCCAATGCCGAGACTATCCGCACGCAGATGGCAGGGCCGCTGGCCGACGAATATGCCACCTATGCCGCCGATATCGCCAGCGCGGGCGAGCACCTGCTGGCGCTGATTGACGATCTGACCACGCTGGAAATGGTCGAAGATGAGGAATTCAGCCCCGCGCCAGACAAGATCGACCTGGCTGACCTTGCGCGCCGCGCTGCCGGAATCCTGGGTGTGCGGGCACGCGAACGGGGCATCGTGGTCGATGCACCCAAGGACGGCGAGAGCGCTCCGGCCATCGGCGAGTTCCGCCGGGTACTGCAGGTGCTGCTCAACCTGCTGGGTAATGCCATCCGCTATTCACCCGAAGGTTCAAGTGTGTGGCTGCGAGTGGAGCATGACGGCGCGCGGGCGCGAGTGATCGTGGCCGACCAGGGCGAAGGGCTCGACCAGGCGCAGCAGGAGCGCGTGTTCGGCAAGTTCGAACGGCTCGGCCGCAGCGGCGATGGGGGCTCAGGCCTTGGTCTATATATAAGCCGCCGCCTAGCCGAAGCCATGCAGGGCAGCTTGACGGTGGAAAGCGCACGCGGCCATGGCGCGCGGTTCATTCTCGAACTGCCGGCGGACAGCGGGGCGAACGAGTAACTCTTCATCTCTCACCCTGGGCCATTCGTGTCGAGCGAAGTCGAGACACCCTTGAGTGGCATCTCGACTTCGCTCGATGCGAACGGAGACAGGCGGTGAGCGCCTAGCGCTTGCCCACGGGCAAGTAATCGCGCTGGGTCGGCCCGGTGTAGAGCTGGCGCGGGCGGCCGATCTTCTGGCCGGGATCCGAGATCATCTCGTTCCACTGTGCCACCCAACCCACCGTGCGCGCCAGGGCGAACAGGGCGGTGAACATGGTGGTCGGGAAGCCGATGGCCGACAGGATGATGCCTGAATAGAAATCGACGTTGGGGAACAGCTTCTTCTCGGCGAAATAGTCGTCCGACAGGGCCAGTTCCTCCAGCCGCAGCGCGGTCTCGAACACCGGATCGCTGACCTTCAGCGCGTCGAACACTTCGCGCACGGTCTTCTGCATCACCGTGGCCCGCGGATCGTAGTTCTTGTACACGCGGTGGCCGAAACCCATCAGGCGGAACGGGTCATTCTTGTCCTTGGCGCGCTCGATATAGTGCGGGATGCGGTCGGGCGTGCCGATCTCCTGCAGCATGTTTAGCGCCGCTTCGTTGGCGCCACCGTGGGCCGGACCCCACAGGCAGGCAATGCCCGCCGCGATGCAGGCAAACGGATTTGCACCCGAGGACCCTGCAAGACGCACGGTGCTGGTCGAGGCATTCTGTTCGTGGTCGGCGTGGAGGATGAAAATCCGGTCCATCGCCTTTTCCACTGCCGGGATCACCTCGTAAGGCTCGGCCGGGACGCCGAAGGTCATCTTGAGGAAATTGCCGGTGTAGCTCAGCGAGTTATCGGGATAGATGAAGGGCTGGCCGACCGAATACTTATAGGCCATGGCCGCGATCGTCGGCATCTTGGCGATCAACCTGTGGCTGGCGATCTTGCGCTGGACCGGATCGGAAATGTCGGTGCTGTCATGGTAGAAGGCCGACAGCGCGCCAACCACGCCGCACATGATCGCCATCGGGTGCGCATCGCGCCGGAAACCGCGATAGAACTGGGCCAGCTGCTCGTGCAGCATGGTATGGCGGGTGATCGTGGTCTCGAAATTCTCGAGCGTGGCGGCATCGGGCAGTTCGCCGTTCAGCAGCAGGTAGGCTGTTTCCATAAAGCTGGAATGCTCGGCCAGCTGGCCGATGGGATAGCCACGGTGCAGCAGCACGCCTTCCTCGCCATCGATGAAGGTAAGCGCGCTCTCGCAGCTGGCAGTGGAAGTGAAGCCCGGATCATAGGTGAACATGCCCGTCTGGGCATAGAGCTTGCGGATATCCACCACGTCAGGCCCGGTGGTTCCCGCCATGACGGGGAATCCGTGATCCTGGCCGCCGACGGTCAGCTGCGCTTTCTTGTCCGTCAAATCCTGTCTCCTAAATAAGCAATCGTGCGCGAAATCCTGTTCCGGTCAGTCCGCTGCCTGCGCGTCGATACGCGCCAGGCTTTCCACGCGGCCGAGAAGGGCCAGAACATCGAAAATCCCCGGTGAGGTGGTCTGCCCCGTCAATGCTGCGCGAAGCGGCTGTGCCAGCTTCCCCAAGCCGAGCCCGAGCCCCTCTGCATAGGCTTTCAGATTGGCCTCCAGCGCGGGGATTGTCCAGTCCGATTCATCCCGCAGGCGGGCGCTAATGGTTGCCAGACGGGCCCGTGCATCGCCATCGAGCAGGGCGGCGGCTTCGGGGGTCAGATCGAGCGGGCGCTGGCGGAACAGGAAGGTGGCGCCATCGGCCAGCTCGTTCATGTCACGCGCACGGGTCTTGAGTACGGGCATGGCCTGGGTCAGCAGGGCAACGTCCGCGCTTGGACCGATGCGCCGGGCGGCAATTTCCGCCAACCGCGCATCGTCCGCCGCGCGGATGTAGTGGCCGTTCATGTTGAGCAGCTTCTTCATGTCGAAGCGGCTTGGCCCCTTGTTGACATTGGCGATGTCGAACAGTGCGACCGCCTCGTCCCGGGTGAATTCTTCCTTGTCGCCGTGGCCCCAGCCAAGGCGCAGCAGGTAGTTGAACAGGGCTTCGGGCAGGATGCCCAGCTCGTCCCGATAGGCGTCCACGCCCAGCGCGCCGTGCCGCTTCGACAGCTTGGCGCCATCGTTGCCGTGGATCAGCGGGACGTGGGCATAGACCGGCTCCGGCCAGCCCATGCCGCGAATGATGACGAGCTGGCGGAAGGCGTTGTTGAGGTGGTCGTCGCCGCGGATCACATGGGTTACGCCCATGTCGTAATCGTCCACCACCACGGCCAGCATGTAGGTCGGCGTGCCGTCGGACCGCAGCAGGATGAAATCGTCGAGTTCGGCATTGCTGACTGTGACATCGCCCTGCACCTGGTCGGCGATCATGGTCTGGCCGGCCTTGGGGGACTTGATCCGCACGACATAGGGCTGGTCGGCGGGCCAGGTATCCGGTCCGGCATCGCGCCATTCGCTGTCGATGCGGAAGGGCTTGCGCTCGGCCTGGGCCTTTTCGCGGCGGGCGGCGAGTTCTTCCTGCGTTAGGTAGCAGCGGTAGGCGTGGCCGCTTTCCAGCAGGGCATAGGCCACTTCGGCATGGCGTGGGGTGCGCGCGGCCTGGAATACGGGCTCCTCGTCGCCGCCCAGGCCCAGCCAGTCGAGCCCGTCGAAGATCGCGGCAATGGCTGGTTCGGTGGAGCGGGCGCGGTCGGTATCTTCGATGCGGAGCAGGTACTTGCCGCCATTGTGGCGGGCATAGAGCCAGTTGAACAGCGCTGTGCGCGCGCCGCCAATGTGCAGGTAGCCGGTCGGCGACGGGGCGAAGCGCGTGACGACCTGACCGGCGCTCGGGCCTGCAATGCCAGGTGCTGATCCGCTGCGGCTTGCCATGGGTCTGAAATTCCTGTCCTGTCCACTTATGGCAACACGCCTGACGCCATTGGTCCCGCTGGGGGAGGAGACCGGTGATGCTGCACTGCGGCAATCGCCTTGGCGAAAGCGCGCCTCTTTGTCCAGCATGGCGGACGCGGCAGAACGATTTCTCGAGCAGGCCGGGTTTGATCGCGGACCATGGCTGGTGGTGGCGCTGGTTGCAGGAATTGCAGCATGGTTCGTGCTCGCCGATCCGATCTGGTGGGTAACAGCACTGGCAGGCGCACTGTTCGTGGGCCTGGGTGCGGTGGCGCTGTGGAAAGGGCGGGATGATCGCGGGCGGTTGATGGTCGCTTGCCTGTCACTGGCATTCGTCTTTGCCGCCGGGGTGGGCGTGATCTGGGCGAGATCCACCCTCGTGGGTGTGCCAGGGATCGAACGTCCATTTTACGGAGAGTTCGACGCGCGAATACTGGACCGCATCGAACAGCCAGCCGAAGCTCGAACCCGCCTGGTGCTGGCGATGCGCCACCCAGAAACGGGAGAGGCGATGCGGGTGCGTGTCAACCTGCCGATTGAGTCGGATGACCAGGAGTTCTCCACCGGAGCGGTGATCCGCCTGTCCGCCCGATTGATGCCCCCTGCGCCGCCCATGCTGCCGGGCAGCTACAACTTCGCCCGCACGGCCTGGTTCAACGGGCTGGCTGCAACAGGATCGGTGACAGACCAACCGGTCCTTATCCAGCCGAGTGAGGGCGAGCCGTTGCTGGCAGAGGCCCAGCGGCGGCTTTCGGCCCATGTGCGCAGCCAGGTTCAAGGGGCGGGCGGCTCGATCGCGGCAACACTGGCCAGCGGCGATCGCGGCGCAATCAGCGCAGCGGACGAGGACGCGATGCGTGATTCGGGATTGACCCACCTGCTGTCGATCAGCGGACTGCATGTCAGCGCGCTGATCGGCGCGACTTACCTGCTGACCTTGCGCCTGCTGGCTTTTTGGCCCTGGCTAGTCCTGCGGGTCCGCCTGCCGTTGCTCGCGGCGGTGATGGGTGCGGCGGCCGGGATCGGCTACACACTTTTGACGGGGGCCGAGGTGCCCACCGTACGTAGTTGTCTGGCCGCCCTGCTGGTGCTGGGCGCATTGGCCATGGGACGCGAGCCGCTGTCCCTGCGGATGGTGGCAGTGGCAGCCGTAGCAGTCTTGCTCCTGTGGCCCGAATCGCTGGCCGGGCCGAGCTTCCAGATGAGCTTTTCAGCAGTCATTGCCATCATCGCCCTGAGCGGGGCCGAACCTGTCCGACGGTTCCTTGCTCCGCGCGAGGAGAGCTTGCTGCACCGCTACGGGCGGCGCACTCTGGTGCTATTGCTGACAGGCTTCGTGATCGAAATGGCCCTGATGCCAACCGTGTTGTACCATTTCCATCGCGGCGGGTTCTATGGCGCCCTGGCCAATGTCGTGGGAATTCCACTGGTTACATTCATATCGATGCCGCTGATCGCGATCAGCCTGTTTCTCGACATCGTGGGCCTTGGGGGGCCAACCTGGTGGCTGGCCGGCAAGTCACTCGACCTGTTGCTCTGGATCGCCCACTTCACCGCCAGCCAGCCGGGCGCGGTGAAGCTCATGCCGCAGATGGGGCAGGGGACCTATGCGCTGTTCCTGTTCGGCGGACTCTGGCTGGCGTTGTGGAAGGGGCGCTCGCGGCTACTGGGTTTCGTCCCGGTTGCGCTGGGTTGTTTCCTGCTTGCCGCAACACCAGTGCCCGACATCCTAATTTCGAGCGACGGCCGCCATGTTGGCGTAACCGGGGAGGCCCCAGGCTTGCTGGTCCTGCGCGAGAGCCGCAGCAGTTATGTGACCGACAATCTGATGGAACTGGCCGGGGTGACAGGAGAGCAAGTCTCGCTGCAAAACTGGCCGGGTGCCGTCTGCAACCCCGATTTCTGCGTGCTGACACTCTACCGTGGAGGGCGTGACTGGCACGTGTTGATGAGCAGGAGCCGCGCCCTGGTGGCCGAGCGCGATCTGGCTGCCGCCTGCGAGCGGGTCGATATCGTGGTGTCCGAACGCTGGCTGCCGCAATCATGCCGACCCCGCTGGCTGAAGGCTGACCGGCGATACCTGGAGGAAAGCGGGGGTTTGGCTATCGTGCTGGATGGCCAAAGAATCGACAGCGTGGCCCATGAGCAGGGTAAACATGGCTGGTGGCGCGGGCGGGCGGGAGACTGATCCACCCGCCCGCGCAAACCGGATCAGTGGTAGCGGCGCAGCAGCCCGGCAAGCTTGCCTTGCACCACGACATCGCTTTCATCGTAGATCTGCGGATCATAAGCGCCGTTGGCCGGATCGAGGCGGATCTTGCCGTGTTCGTGCCGCAGGTACTTCAGAGTCGCTTCCTCGTTGCGGATCAGGGCGACCACGATCTCGCCGTCTCGGGCGGTATCGGTCTTCTTCACCAGGGCATAGTCGCCATCGAGGATACCGGCCTCGAGCATCGAATCGCCTGAAACTTCCAGCGCATAATGTTCGCCCGAGCCGAGCAGTGCGGCAGGAACGGGCATGGACTGGTGGCCTTCGAAAGCCTCGATCGGGGCACCGGCGGCAATGCGGCCGTGAAGCGGCACGTCGATTATGTCATTCGCAGGAGCAGGCACGGCGCGGGGCGGGGTGACCACGCCGCCGACCGCGTCATTGGCCGGGGCCGCCGCGCGTGATGCCGAAACGTCGTCAGGCTGTTTGAGCACTTCGAGGGCGCGGGCGCGATTGGCCAGGCGGCGGATGAAGCCGCGTTCTTCCAGCGCGGAAATCAGCCGGTGGACACCGGACTTGGACTTGAGATCAAGCGCATCCTTCATCTCCTCGAACGAGGGCGAGATGCCGCTTTCTTCCAGCCGACGATCGATGAACACCAGCAATTCGCGCTGTTTGGCGGTAAGCATGGGTATGTTCCCCTAATTGTCTTCCGTTCCAATACGGGAACGAACAAAGAACAATTATGAAACAGATTCGTTTAAGTCAAGCGATACCGCCATTTCGGAGCAGATAGACCGGCAGGAGGTCGCCCTTCCTGGCAGCCGGGGCACCGATCTCGCGGCGGATCAGTGCGTCGGCACCCGACAAGGCGACCTGTGCGCTGGAATCCTGCTGGCTGACCGGGCGTGCACCGTCATCTGCCAGCACCGCGCGGACGAATTCCGTGCGACCGCCGACTTCGGGCAATTCGCCCGCCAGTGGCAGGGTGATCGCGCGGGGCAGGGGGCGGGCCGCACCTGCCAGCGCACGCAGCAGCGGCAGGGCAAAGAGGAAAGCGGTGACGTGGCTCGACACCGGATTGCCGGGCAGGCCGAGCACGGTCGTCGCGCCCTTGCGCGCCACCATCAGCGGCTTGCCGGGCTTCATGGCGATGCGCCAGAAATCAAGGTCCGCGCCCCATGCCTCCAGCGCCGGGCGCATCAGGTCGTGGTCGCCGACCGATGCCCCGCCGCTGGTGATGATGACATCGGCATCGGAGAGCGATTCGAAGGCGGCGACCAACGCCTCCAGCTCGTCCCCAATCGGACCGGCCCGGCGCACATCTGCGGCAAAAGGTACGGCCATTGCGGCGAGCATTGCGCCGTTGCTGGCGGGAATCTGGTGGGGCAGGACATTTACCGGGTCTGCCGCCAGTTCATCGCCGCTGTCGATCACGCCTACCCGGGGCATCCGCCCGAACAGGGCAGAGCCGTGCCCCCCGGATATGGCCAGCGCGATACGTGCCGGGTCCATCGCCACGCCCTTTGCCAGCAGGATGTCTCCGCTCGAGAAATCGAACCCGGCACGGCGGATATGGCGGGGGGTGGGGCCGTCATCGCGGGCCATTTCCAGCCGGTTGCCTTCGCGCCTCACATTCTCTTGTAGGAGGACTGTGCAGGATTCCGGCGGCATGTGCGCGCCGGTGGAAATGCGGATGGCCTGGCCCGGCGCAAGGTTACCGGTAAAGGGATGGCCCGCCGCGCTCTCACCAACAACTTGCCACGGCCCAACACTATCGTCGGCCAGCATGGCATAACCATCCATCGCCGAAAGATCGGCGGCAGGCTGGGTGCGGCGGGCGGCAAGGTCCTGCGCCAGATAGCGCCTGCTGGCCGTGGCGACCGGCAGTTCCTCGGGCGGGAGCGGCACGACACCGGACAGCAGCCGCGCCTGGGCCTCGTCGAGCGGGATTGGCTGCGGCAGGCTCATTCCGCGCGCCAGTCCCCGCTCTTGCCGCCGGTCTTTTCGAGCAGGCGGACCTGTTCGATGACCATGCCCTTTTCCAGCGCCTTGGCCATGTCATAGACGGTGAGCAGCGCCATCGAGGCAGCGACAAGGGCTTCCATTTCCACCCCGGTCTTGCCCGATAGGGCGGCGCGGGCGGTCACGGCTATGCCATGGTCCTCGAATGCAAAGTCCACGCTCACCGTGTCGAGCGCCAGCGGATGGCACAGCGGGATGAGGTCGCCGGTTTTCTTGGCGGCCATGATCCCGGCGATGCGGGCGGCGGCCAGGACATCGCCCTTGGGGCCGGAACCGTCGCGCACGGCGGCAAGTGTGTCAGGTGCCATGCGGATGAAGCCTGCGGCCGTGGCGCTGCGCCGGGTGGCGTTCTTGCCGCCGACATCGACCATGCGGGCGGCGCCGTGTTCATCGAGATGTGTCAGTTTGCTCATGCCCCGCCCATGCCAGAACGGCGGGCGATTGGACAGACTGTGCGGGCGATCAGCCCTGGAGAAGCTTCCGCGTGGCCTCGGCGACATCGTCCTGCCGCATCAGGCTTTCGCCCACCAGGAAGGTGCGCACGCCTGCTTCCGCCAGCACGAGGCAGTCGGTATGGCTGTTGATCCCGCTTTCGCCCACCAGCAGGGTGCCTTCGGGCGCGAGCGGGGCGAGGCGGGTGGTCGTGCCCAGGTCGGTGACGAATGTGCGCAGGTCGCGGTTGTTGACCCCGATGAGGCGGGACTTGAGGCGCGCCGCGCGCTCCATCTCGGCCTCGTCGTGGACTTCGACCAGCACGTCCATCCCGCGCTCCAGCGCTGCCGCCTCGATCTCGGCCATTTCGCTGTCCTGCAGCGCGGCGACAATGATGAGGATGGCATCGGCCCCGATGGCGCGAGCTTCGGCCACCTGCCATGGATCGACCATGAAATCCTTGCGCAGAACCGGCAGGTCGCAGGCGGCGCGGGCATCCATCAGGTAGTCCTCGTGTCCCTGGAAATAGGGCGCATCGGTGAGGACCGACAGGCAGGCGGCGCCGCCTTGCTGGTATGCCAGGGCATGTTCGGCGGGGCGGAAATCCGGGCGGATCAGGCCCTTGGAAGGACTGGCCTTCTTGATTTCGGCGATGAGGGCAAATCCGCTGGCTGCCCTGGCACGCAGGGCCGCCTCGAACCCGCGCGGGGCGGTTTGCGTGGCGGCGGCGCGATCGAGATCGTCCAGCGTGGCAAGGGCCTTGCGGTCCGCCACTTCGAGGCGCTTGGTGGCGCAGATTTCGATCAGCTTGTTGCTCATTTCGTGGCTGTCACCCAGCAATCGAGCAGGGCTTTGGCCAGGCCCTTGTCGATCGCTTCGGCCGCTTCCTCGGCACCTTCGGCCCAGTTGGTCGCCTCGCCCGCCACGATCAGCGCGCCTGCTGCATTGAGCAGCACGGCATCGCGATAGGCACCGCGCTCACCATCGAGCAGGCGGCGGAGCGCTGCGGCGTTGAAAGCGGGATCGCCGCCGCGGATCGCTTCCAGCGGATGGCGTTGCAGGCCGGCATCCTCGGGCGAAACCTCCTCGCCGATACCGTCGAGCCCGATGGTCGCCACCCGCGACGGACCGGCGATGGACAGCTCGTCCAGCCCTTCCATGCCCGCCACGATCATCACCCGCTCCATGCCCAGCAGCTTCATCGCATCGCGGTAGATCGGCACATAGTCCGGGCTGGCGATGCCGATGAGTTGGCGGTTCACCCCGGCGGGGTTTGCAATGGGGCCCAGCAGGTTGAAGATCGTGCGGCGACCGATGGCCCGGCGGATCGGCATGACCCATTTGAGTGCGGGATGATGCGCCTGGGCAAACAGGAAGGCGATGCCGAGGTCGGGCAGGGTCTGTTCGGCCAGCTCTCCCGCCTTCACCAGGTCGAGGCCGAGTGCTTCGAGCGTATCGGCCGCACCGGCCTTGGAACTCGCAGCGCGGTTGCCGTGCTTGGCCACAGGCACCCCGCAGGCCGCCACGACCAGCGCCACGGCGGTGGAGATGTTGAGGCTGTGCTGCCCGTCTCCGCCAGTGCCGCAGACGTCGATGGCATTGGGAGGCGCGGCAATGCGGATCATCCGTTCGCGCATGGCCTTGGCCGCCCCGGCGATTTCCTGCGCGGTCTCGCCGCGTTCCGTCAGCGTAATCAACAGGTCGCGGATTTCGTCTTCCGCCATGCCGCCATCCAGCATGCGAGCGAACAGCGCCTCGGCTTCGGAAAACGACAGGCTCATGCCACAGCCCTTTCGGGCACCTTCGTCTCGATCCCGCAGATCTTGAGGAAGTTCGCCAGCAGGGCGTGGCCGTGTTCGGTGGCGATGCTTTCCGGATGGAACTGCACGCCGTGGATAGGCAGGTCGCGGTGGCGGAAGCCCATCACGGCGGTGCCATCGAGGCCCGGTGTCTCGCTGCTGGCGTTGACCACCAGGCAATAGGGAATCTGTTCCACGATCAGTGAGTGATAGCGGGTTGCGGTATAGGGCGAGGGCAGGCCGGCAAACACGCCGGTGCCATCGTGATCGACCGGTGAAGTCTTGCCGTGCATCAGTCCGCCGCGCACGACCTTGCCGCCGAAATGCTGGCCGATCGACTGGTGGCCTAGGCACACGCCGAGCAAGGGCATTTTCGCTTCCGCGCAGGCGGCCACCAGATCGAGGCAGATGCCCGCATCGTTGGGCGTGCAAGGTCCGGGCGAAAGCAACACGCCCGCAGGCTGCATGGCCATTGCCTCGGCCACGGTGAGGGCATCGTTGCGCACCACTTTCACCTCGGCCCCCAGTTCCATCACGTAATGGACCAGGTTGAAAGTGAAGCTGTCATAGTTGTCGATGACAAGGATGAAGGGTTGGGCGATCATGGCGCTGCTCACTGGCCGAAACCGGCTTCACCCGCAACCCGCGCGGCTTCGCGGGCGGCGGCGACCAGGGCGCTGGCCTTGTGGCGGCATTCGGCCGCTTCGTATTCCGGCACGGAATCAGCCACGATCCCGGCACCTGCCTGGACGTGCATGACCCCGTCCTTGACGACGGCGGTGCGCAAAACGATGCAGCTATCAACCGAGCCATCGGGCGCGAAATAGCCGACGCCGCCGGCGTAAGGCCCGCGCGTTTCCGGTTCGAGTTCGGCAATCACTTCGCAGGCCCGCACCTTGGGCGCCCCGCTGACCGTGCCGGCCGGGAAGCCGGCGAACAGCGCGTCAATCGCATCCTTGCCGGCCGCCAGCTTGCCCACGACGTTACTGACGATGTGCATCACGTGGCTGTAGCGTTCCACCGTGAAGCTGGCAGTGACGTTGACCGATCCGGCAGACGCCACGCGGCCGACATCGTTGCGGCCAAGGTCCAGCAGCATCAGGTGTTCTGCGCATTCCTTCGGATCATCGAGCAGGCTGCGCTCGTTCTCGCGGTCCTCTTCGTCCGTTTTGCCGCGAGGGCGGGTACCGGCGATGGGCCGGATCGTCACCTCGCGCTCCCCTTTGCCATCGGGACGGACGCGGACGAGAATCTCGGGGCTGGACCCCACCACGGCAAAGCCCGGAAGGTCGAGGAAATAGAGGAACGGCGAGGGGTTTACCCGCCGCAGCGCGCGGTAAAGATCGAACGGCGGTAGCGGGAAGGGGCAGGTGAAGCGCTGGGCCAGCACCACCTGGAAAATGTCGCCTGCGGTTATGTAGTCTTTCGCCTTAAGCACCATGGCCTCGTAATCCGCCGGGTCCATCACGGCGTTGAGGTCCATTTCCGGCAAGTCGTTGGCGCGCTGCTGTGGCGGGACTGCATGGCCCAGCTTGCGCAAGGCCTCGTCGATCCGCTCGCCCGCGCGCTCGATCGCACGGTCGGCATCGCTGCCATCCGCCCACAGAGGCGCGATACAGAACAGGCTGTCAGTCAGGTTGTCGAACACCAGCACCAGGGTGGGGCGGGCGAACAGCATGTCGGGCAGGGCGAGTTCGCTCTGCGGGGCGCGCGGCAGCCTCTCGACAAGGCCGATGGTCTCATAACCGAAATAGCCGACCAGGCAGGCCAGAGCTGATGGCAGGGCCTTGGGCACGTCAATCCTGCAGGCTTCGGCCAGGTTGCGCAACTCTTCCAGGCTGTTGCCCGCCAGCGGCTCGAACGCATCGCGATCGTGCTGCCACTTGCGGTTGACCTCGCACGTAGCGCCGGTGGCGCGGAACATCAGGTCGGGATCGATCCCGAGCAGCGAATGGCGCCCGCGAACTTCGCCGCCTTCCACTGATTCGAGCAGGAAATCACCGCGTCCAGGCTCGATCAGCTTGAGTGCCGCACCGACCGGCGTTTCTGTGTCAGCCACCAGCTTGCGCCAGACAAGCGCGTGCCTGCCCGCGGCCAGGCTGGCGCGGGCTTCGGCGGCGTTCTCGGGCGCGGAAGCAAGGATTGCGACGACGGTCAGCGGACTGTTCCTAGCGGGTCCGCCCGGTCAGCTGGGCCGCTACAGCGTCCACCGCCACCTGGTTGATGTCGATGTCCACTTCGCTGCGCACTGCCGAGACGAATTGCGCGGTGTATTCCTCGGGGACGAACGGCAGGAGCTGGCTCGCCGTGGTGGCAACCAGGGGGTCGTCGGCTTCCACTTCTGGCGCGGTCACCTCGTTCAGGGCCAACAGGTACCAGGCCTCCGACTCGGGCGTTTCCAGCGTCTTGGTCGTGCCCGAAGCCATCGAGAAGAACAGGGCAACCGGGCGGGTGATCTGCCCGGTGCGCTCCACTTCGGCGCGGTTGAGGACAAGCGCGGCCGGTGCGGGCAGGGAAACCTGCTCGGCGGCTACGGCCTGGGCCAGGGTTGACCCGGCGTCGATCCGGGCCAGGATCCGCTCGGCTGCTGCACCGGCTGCCTTCATGCCTTCATCGCGGCGCCATGCCGTCACCACCTGGTCGCGGATTTCGGCCAGCGGCGCCACGGCAGAAGCGGTGATATCGGCTACGTCGAACACGATGAAGCTTTCGCCCGCCACAGCCTCGGCCAGCTGTGGTTCGCCCTCGTCCATTTCGAAGGCCACGGCTAGCACCGGGGCTATGGCTTCCGGGGCCGGCTCCGGCGTTCCGTAAACCTGTCCTGCGGCCGTGATCGGCCGGGTGGACAAAAGTTCCACGCCCAGCTCGCCCGCTACATCGGCAAGGCTGCGCCCTTCGGCGAACTGGTCCTCGATAGAGCCGATTGCCTCGCTCAGCGCTGCGCGGCGCAATTCGGCCCCGAGGGCCTCGGTAATCTCCGGGGTTGCCTGTGCCAGGGTGCGGGCAGGCTGGCGGTCAATGTTATCGACCCGCAACACATACCAGCCAAGGCCGCCCTGTGCGGGGGCGGTCACGGCGCCTTCATTGGCAGCGAAGGCAGCAGTGGCCACGGCCGCGCTCGCCTGGCGGCCAAGGTCGGCCTCGGTCGTTGCGGGAATATTGGTGGTAACCAGACCCTTGCTGCGGGCAGAGGCTTCCATGGTCATGCCGCCGCGCACTTCTTCCACGATAGCCTGTGCAGCCGCCTGGGTGGGGGCGACAAGCTGGGTAAAGCTGCGGCTTTCGCGCGCGGCATAAAGCTCGGCATCACGCTCGTACCGCTCGGCGATCTGGTCCGGCGTGGGGGTTGACCGGGCACCGAAGGCATCTTCACCGAACACGGCATAGCGCACAACGCGGCGTTCAGGGCGGATATAGTCGTCGCGGTTGGCGTCGAAATAGGCCTGCAGCTGCGCGTTGCTTGGCGCGCCAGTTGGGGCAAACCTGCTGGCGAGCAGTTCCGCCACTTCACCCCGGCGGGTTTCGAGGCGCAGCCGGGTATAGCGTGCGGCAACCGACTGCGGCATGCGAGGGACAAGTTGCACAGGGCCAGCCATCTGGCGCGCAAACAGGCCCATGGCCAGATCGTCGCGGAACATGTCCTCACTGATACCCTGCTGGCGCAGGACGGCGCGGAACGCCTCGGTATCGAATTCCCCGGTGATCGTCCGCATATTGGCCATGCCAACGATCTCGCTGTCCACCAGCCGGCTGCCCGCGCGCAGGCCGAAACGTTGGCCCAGGTCGGCCAGGGCAGTGCGGCTGATCATCTCCTCCAGCACATCGGCCAGACCGCCGTTGGCGATGAAGGCTTCCATCGTCAGCGTGGGATTCTGCTGGCGGACATTGTTAAGGACATCGCTGGTGCGGGACGACAGGTCGATCGCGTCGATCCGCGTATCCCCAACCACCGCTACCCGGTCGCCCCCGGCCACACCGCCGAAAGTACCGGTGTTGGCCACATCCGAGCTGGCAAAGGCGAAGGCGATCAGGCCAAGGAATGCCAGCGTGATGGCGACACCAACCTTCGACTGGAAGAATCTGCGGAAGAACTGGATCATGGTGAAGCGGGTTCTCGAAATAGGGGTGTGCCACTATGCCCGAAGAGGGCGCAGCCGCGGTTCAGGATGGCGTCAGCGACCGCGCTTTATCGCCCCTGCGGCGCGCCCGCAACAGGTGATGGCTGATTGTCGCTTCACCGGGGACCGGCGGCAAAAGCGGCTTTGACAAGCGGGACAGGGCGCTTTAGCGGGCAAGGACATTTCCGCGCTGCGCGGGATATCCCCCTCGCAATTCGTTTTTATTGGATGTTGTCAGGTAACATGATGGCCGTGCGCCCCTACATTGTCGGTAACTGGAAGATGCACGGAACCCGTGCGATGCTGTCGGAGGCGCGGGCGATCGACCGTGCGGCCGAACGGCTGATGAAGGTGGAAGTGGCCCTGGCGCCGCCCTTCACCCTGATCCACGCCACCCGCAAGGAAGCCGGCCTGATCGGCGTCGGCTCGCAGGATTGCCATGCTGCCGAAGGTGGCGCGCATACCGGTGATATCTCTGCCGCGATGCTCAAGGATTCGGGCGCCGGTTTCGTGATTGTCGGCCACTCGGAACGCCGCGCCGACCACGGCGAGAAGGATGCCGATGTCAGGGCCAAGGCCGAATCGGTCCTGGCTGTCGGCATGAGCGTGATCGTCTGCGTGGGCGAGACCGAGGAACAGCGCGATGCGGGCAAGGCTGAAAGCGTTGTCGCCCGCCAGCTCAAGGGCTCGCTGCCTGCTGGTGACGGCGCTGCCGAAAAGCTGACCGTAGCTTACGAGCCGGTCTGGGCCATCGGCACCGGCCGCACCCCCACGGTGGACGATGTCAGTGCGATGCACCGTTCGATCCGCCAGGTGCTGGTGGACCTGTTCGGCGACGAAGCCGGTGCCAAAGTGCGCATCCTCTATGGCGGTTCGGTCAAGGCCGAAAACGCTGCCGAGCTGCTCGCGGCCGACGATGTGGGCGGGGCGCTGGTAGGCGGAGCGAGTCTTACCGCTGAAGCCTTCCTCGGCATCATCGCCGTGGCAGCGGAGATGCAGGAAAACTGATCGGCCTTGCGCAAACCCGGGGCAACCTTGCCTCGGGCGCGCGCAGTCCCTAGATAGTCGCTTCAATTTGCCGGATAATACCACATGAGCCTTTTCCTCTTCCTGACCGTCGTCCAGGCCATCGTCGCTTTTGCGCTGGTGGTCGTCGTGCTGATGCAGCGCTCGGAAGGTGGCGGACTGGGAATTGGTGGTGGCGGCAGCCCTGGCGGCCTGATGTCCGCACGCGGCGCGGCGGATTTCTTGACCCGCACCACAAAGTGGCTCGCCGTCCTGTTCGTCGGCCTGTCGATTGCCCTGGCCGCCGTGGCAATCGGGGCAACGTCCGGCCGGTCGATCGATGACAGCCTCGATCGCACGGTCGTTCCGGCATCGCAGCCGGTCGAAGGTGTCGGCGCTGCTCCGGCAGAACAGGCCCCGGCCGATGATGGCGCGCTGAGCGGCGTAGCCGAGTAACTCCACCCATAAATTCCGCAGTCCGATCCTGCCGCGATGCGGGATCGGTGGATCAATCGTGAATATCGGCAATTCGTGGCTTGCCACGAATCCGGTTTGGACCCTACGGCTCTAATCCCATGGCGCGGTACATATTCATCACCGGCGGCGTGGTCTCATCGCTTGGCAAGGGACTGATGGCAGCGAGCCTCGCTGCCCTCCTCCAGGCGCGTGGCTACAAAGTCCGCATCCGGAAGTTCGATCCCTATCTCAATGTCGATCCCGGCACGATGAGTCCGTACCAGCACGGCGAGGTCTATGTGACCGACGACGGTGCCGAGACCGACCTCGACCTGGGCCATTACGAACGCTTCACCGGCGTATCCGCGCGGCAGAGCGACAACATCACCTCGGGCCGGGTTTATCGCGACATCATCACGCGTGAGCGCCGCGGGGATTACCTCGGCGCCACGGTCCAGGTGATCCCGCACGTGACCGATGCAATCAAGCAGTTCGCGCTGGACGACCAGGGCGACCACGATTTCATCCTGTGCGAGATAGGCGGAACGGTCGGCGATATCGAGAGCTTGCCGTTCATCGAAGCGATCCGCCAGTTGCGCAACGACTTGCCGGCCGACCACTCCTGCCTGATCCACGTCACGCTAGTGCCCTACATTAGCGCAGCGGGTGAGCTGAAGACCAAGCCCACGCAGCACTCGGTGCGCGAACTGACCAGCCTTGGCGTGCAGCCCAACCTGCTCTTGTGTCGCTGCGAACATCCCTTGCCCGAGACCGAGCGCGCCAAGATCGCGCTGTTCTGCAACGTGCGCAAGGAAGCGGTGATCCAGGCGCTTGATGCCTCCAGCATCTATGCCGTACCGCTGCAATATCACGGCGAGGGTCTCGATGCCGAGGTGCTGCGCCATTTCGGCATGCTCGACCAGTCGCGCGCGCCCGACCTGTCGGTATGGGACGACATCACCGATCGCTACGAGAACCCCGAGGGCGAAGTGACAATCGGTGTTGTCGGCAAATATGTCGGCCTGCTCGACGCCTACAAGAGCCTGAACGAGGCGCTGGTCCACGGCGGCATGGCCAACCGGGTCAAGGTGCGGATCCGCTGGATCGACGCCGAGATATTCGAGTTGCCGGATAACGACATCGCCGCCCATCTAGAACCGATGCACGGGATACTGGTGCCTGGCGGCTTCGGCACGCGCGGATCGGAAGGCAAGATCGCCAGTGTCCGGTTCGCGCGGGAACGCGGGGTACCGTTCTTCGGCATTTGCCTCGGTATGCAGATGGCCTGCATCGAAGGGGCGCGCAACACGGCAGGCATTGCCGACGCCTCCTCGACCGAATTTGGCGCGACGAACGAGCCGGTGGTTGGCATCATCACCGAATGGATGAGCGCTGAAGGCTTGCAGCAGCGGTCGGCCGATACCGACCTTGGAGGCACGATGCGGCTCGGCGCCTACGACGCGGTGCTGTCGGGCAACAGCCATGTCTCGCAGATCTACGGCGGGGCGACGCTGATTTCCGAACGTCACCGCCATCGCTACGAGGTCAATTCGGCCTACAAGGAGCCGCTCGAACAGGGCGGCCTGGTATTCTCCGGGATGTCACCCGATGGTCTGCTGCCCGAGATTGTCGAGCGGCCTGATCATCCCTGGTTCGTCGGTGTGCAGTTCCATCCGGAATTGAAGAGCAAGCCGTTCGATCCGCATCCGCTATTCGCCGGTTTCATCGCTGCTGCCGTGAAGCAGTCACGCCTCGTCTGACTGGTTTGGGTGCGGCTCGTACCGTTGGTTAATATGGGCCCTAAAGCGTAGGAAAAATCCCTTGCTTTCCCGACGGCGCTCCGACTAACGATGATGTAAGTTAAGGTGCGGCGACGCTGTCATTCCACCCAGGACTTGTCGGGACTGGTAGCCCTTCTCTGCGACCCGAAGGGCCGTCATCCAGGCTTGTCGGCGCTCTGCGTCGAGGGGACGGCACCGGCAACGGTGCCGTCCCCATTAACGCCCGTGCCTGGTGCAGGCTCAAGCCGCGTCGGCCGATTTCTCGTCAGCCTCGTCCTTCACCACTTCCAGCTTGGTCTGGCCGCCAATGGCAATCTTGCGCGGCTTCATGGCTTCGGGCACTTCGCGCACCAGGTCGATCACAAGCAGGCCATCGGCAAGGTCTGCGTTCTGTACGCGAACATAGTCGGCCAGTTCGAAGCGCCGTTCGAAGCCGCGGTTGGCGATGCCCACGTGGAGCAGCTCGCCATCGGCTTCCTCGTCGCGCTTGCGGCCCTGGACGACCAGCATGTTGGCCTGGGCGGTGATATCGAGATCGCCTGCGCGGAACCCCGCCACGGCCAGCGTGATGCGGTATTCGTCGGCGCTGCGTCGCTCGATATTGAAGGGGGGGTAGTTGTCGCCGGCCTGGCCGCGGGCCTGCTTTTCCAGCAGGTCGAACAACCGGTCAAAGCCCACGGTGGAGCGGCGATAAGGGGTAAGGTCAACTCGGTTCATGTCTCACAAATCCTCATTTGAGCAATTTGACACCTGGCCGGGCCCAATTCTGGCGCCCCGCCGTTGACCTGTTGCACCTCGTGCAGCAGGTGCAATTCAGATAGGTTGTCGGCTTGCCCTGTCAAGGTTTGGCAATTTGGCTACAAGTCATTAAAAAAGAAGGATTTCTACACGTGAGCACTGCGAAAGTCGAAATCTACACCAAGATGTTCTGCGGCTATTGCACCCGCGCCAAGAGCCTGTTGGACGCAAAGGGCGTGGATTATACCGAATTCGACATCACCATGGGGGGGCCGGACAAGCGCGAGATGCTTGAACGCAAGCCCGATGCGCGCACCGTGCCGCAGATCTTCATCAACGACCAGGCGATAGGCGGGTCGGACGATCTTGCCCGGCTCGAGCGCGAAGGCAAACTCGACGCTTTGCTCGGCCTCTAGTGGCAACAATGCGCATCGCCGTTCTTCAGATGACCAGCGGGATCGATCCCGCCGCCAATGCCGCGACCATCGTGGATGCCGTGGCGCGGGCGGGGGAGGGCGGGGCGCAGGTGCTGTTCACACCCGAGACGAGCGGCTTGCTCGATCGCGACCGGACGCGCGGGGCCAGGCATATCGTTCTGCCCGAGGATAGTCCCGTGCTCGCCGCCACGCGCGAGGCGGCGGCGCGTCATGGCGTGGCCGTGGCGCTCGGGTCGCTGGCCGTGGCGCGGGAGGACGGGCGATGGGCCAACCGCAGCTTAATGATCGGGACAGATGGCTCAGTGCTGGCTACCTACGACAAGATCCACATGTTCGACGTTGCACTGGAGAATGGAGAGAGCTGGCGCGAAAGCGCGGCCTATGCTCCTGGTGACCAGGTGGTGGCTGTGGACCTCCCGGGGTTCGGCAGGCTGGGACTTGCCATCTGCTACGACATCCGTTTTCCAGCTCTTTTTGAGGAGCTTGGCCGCCTTTCCTGCGATGTTATCGCTATTCCCGCCGCCTTCACGCGACCGACCGGAGCAGCCCATTGGCACCTGTTGCAGCGCGCCCGCGCGGTAGAGGCCAGCGCCTATGTCGTGGCCGCGGCGCAGGTCGGGCGGCACGAGGACGGACGCGAGACCTATGGCCACTCACTGGTAGTCGATCCCTGGGGTGAAGTGCTGCTCGACATGGGCGGCGACGAGCCGGGGCTGGGCTTTGCCGAACTCGAAATGGAGCGCATTGCGGCCGTTCGCCGCCAGTTGCCCAGCCTTGCCAACCGCCGCGAAGTGCCTAAGTCGGCGCGATCATGATTGTGTTCGATCTCGCCTGCGCCAATGGACACCGCTTCGAAGGCTGGTTTGCCTCGTCGGAGGACTTTGCGCAGCAGAAGGATCGCGACCTCGTCGCCTGTCCGCAGTGCGATTGCATCGATGTGGAAAAGGCGCCCATGGCACCGGCCGTGCCACGCAAGGGTAACCGTTCGGTCGAACGCCCCTTGGCTGCCCGGCAAGCACCGCCGGTCCAGGGTGTCAGCAATGCCCCGATGCCACCCGAAGTTGCCCAGGCCCTGGCCAAGCTTGCCGAGGTCCAGGCCCGCGCCCTGAAGGACAGCACCTGGGTCGGCAAGAAATTCGCCGACGATGCGCGGGCCATGCATTACGGCGAGCAGGATGCCGCTCCGATCCACGGCGAAGCGACACCAGCCGAGGCCCAGCGCCTGCTCGACGAAGGCATCGAGATCGCCCCGCTGCCGTTCCCCGTCGCCCCGCCCAAGGCGCTCAACTGATCGCCGCGAGGCAGTTGCGCCCGCCAAGCCGTCCGACTAAAGCCACCGGCGCGCACCCGTAGCTCAGCAGGATAGAGCATCGGATTCCTAATCCGGGGGCCACAGGTTCGAATCCTGTCGGGTGCACCACTGCCGAACAGATGCGAGAACTGCAGGTGATGCGTCGCTGGGCCTATCGACGGCGCTCCCTGACAGATGGCTTTCGATCGGCTGACACTCTTCATCATCTTCCCTTACGGCCACCTAAGTGAGCAGGAGCCGTGCGTAGAACTGAGGCAGGTCAGGTGAGCCATTCTGGAGTCGATCACGCAGCACAACAGCGAGCAGTTCCACCTTCAACGTGGTGATGACCGACTGGCGCTGGCTGAGGACAGAAGTTTCAGCGCCCAATTCGTCGCGACGAAACCTCAGACTGACCATGCGCTTGCGAAGGTTGGCGTCGGTGGTATCCATCAGGCCCTCGAGAATTGCGCGCTTCTGCCGCAATCTGTCCCTACTCAACCCCGATGTAGAACAGTTGCTTCAAGGGACAGAAACGGCCGCGACAAGCAGGATGAAGGTGAGGAAGGCCAGACCGCTTATCTGTCCACGCAAAAATCCACCTTCCATTGCGCCAGTTTCCTGGGCCAGCCATCTCGAGCCTTTATGGACTGTCGCCACGATCTGGTCAGCCGCCAGACTTCGGGTCCTGGCCAGATGCTTGGGGACGGCGCGGAGCGGGCTGAGTTGGCGTGCCAACCAGCGTGCAACGGGCAGGGGGTCTGCTTCGTCGAGCGTTCCGACCGGCCAGCGGTTCGCAGCCATGACTCCGATCAGGCCCATGCCTAGCACAACCGGCCACAGCGCGGACCAGACTGCCGCCAGTCGAAGCGGGTAGTCGGGCGCGAGGGTGCTCCATTCGCTCCACAGCCACCAGGGCATGACCAAGGCTGCCAGGGCCAGCCCCACGGTCGGCAGTACCACGAGCATCGTCGGACGACCGCCCCCGGAAGCCTTGGCTTTCCCGGCGCTGGCGGAAAGACGGTGCACAAACCAGCCGAGCAGCAATGTCGTCGTGGCGGCAGAGATGGTCAACGCGAATTCCGCCAATGACCCGAGACCGCTCTTTGCCATCGCCTTGGCCAGTCCGCCTCCTGTCAGCGGCCCACCCGCGACCGAAAGTGCGACCAACACAACCAGCACCAGGGCCGCGTTCCGCCAGCGCCCGGTCGAGAGCGCGACGAGCGCGACGCTCAGGAACAGCGCGCCTTTGGCCAGGCCGTGGTGGAATGCGTAAAATGCGGCGGGCGCCATGTCCGAGCCATCTGCCTGGGTTGCCGCACCGACCAGCGCGATCACCAGCCCCATCTGACTGATGGTCGAATAGGCGAGGATGGCCTTGGGAGCGCGCACTCGCAGCCCCGTCAATGCTGCGACAAATGCGGTGCCAAGGCCGATCACCAGCAACACCGATCCCGCCATGGTGGCGAGCGGCACGAACATCATCATTCCGATGATCCCCGCCTTGACGATAGCGCCGGACAACACGGCCGAGGCAGGAGTCGGGGCGGCAGGATGGGCCAGCGGCAACCACAGGTGCAGCGGCATCAACCCTGCCTTGATCCCGAACCCTGCGATCAGCAGCACCGTTGCCACTCCGCCGAGCGGGGCGGACAGGAGCGCCGCGCGAATGTCTGAAATCAGCAGCCCGTTGGCAGAAGCCGCGCCGATCACGAAGGCGGCCAGGAGACAGACTTCGCCGACAATCGCCAGCGCGGCATAGACCCGCCCCGCACGCAGCGCTGCCGGCGTTCCCTCGTGGACGACAAGGAAATAGGCCGATAGCGAGACGGCAGCAAAGGCGACGTAGAAGGTCACCACGTCCTGCGCCAGAAACACTCCGAGATTGCCCGCCAGCGTCAGGCACCAGAACCCGCTGAACACCGCCGGTTTGCGCGTCCCGGCCATCGAGCCCTGAGCATGAAGCGCCGCCGCGAACCACAAGGCTGCAGTCATCCCCAGCAGCAGTGCAGCGGGCCGCCCGGCGGCCAGCATCACGCCGAGCAGCAAATTGGGCGCCAGCGTCAGGCCCTCCACTCCGGTAAGGGCAAGCCACAGGGCGGGCAGCGGCGCGAGCGGCAGCAGCCGCAAGGCGTGCGGACGGATCGCAGGCAGCGATGCCAACACCCCCAACAGCAGGGGCCAGATCAGTGCCACCAGCGGCAGCAGCGGGCCGCTCGCCCAGATCATCGCAGATATTCCCGTTCGGCGATCAGCGTCGCCCAACCCAGCGGGCTGAATGTCGCCGCCGCCAGCAGGCCAACCGCCACCGATGCGAAGGCGGTGATCACCGCAGGCGCAATCAGGCCCAGCGGGCGTTCTGTCGGAGCATCTCCAGCCGTGATCGCTGCTCCTGGTTCGAGAAACCAGATGCGATAGACCAGCGGCAGGAAATAGGCGGCGTTGAGCAAGGTCGAGGCGGCAAGCACCGCGATCACCCACGGTGCCCCGGCCTGCACCGCCCCGATGCCGAGATAGATCTTGGTTATGAACCCGGCCGTGGGCGGCAGGCCGACCATCCCGATCGCGCCCAGCGAGAAGCACACCGATGCCCAGGGCATACGCGCGCCGATGCCATCCAGTTGATCGACCCGGGTAATGCCCGCCCGCTCGTCAAAGATTCCGGCGCAGAAGAACAGGGTGATCTTCATCAACCCCTGGTGGACCAGATGCGCCAGCCCGCCGATCACTGCAAAGGGTGATGCCAGCGCGATCCCAAGCACGATATACGACACCTGGCTGACGGTGGAGAAGGCCAGCCGCTTCTTGATTTCGGTCTGTTGCAAGGCGCGCGCCGAACCCCACAGGATGGTGACCGATGCAAGCAGCGCCAAAGGCAAGGCAAGCCCAAGCTCGGCCATCAGATCAAGCCCGAATACGTCGAGCACAATCCGCATCACCCCGAAGGCCCCCGCCTTGACCACTGCCACGGCATGGAGCAGCGCGCTGACCGGTGCGGGCGCGGCCATTGCGGCGGGTAGCCAGCCGTGCAGCGGCACCAGCGCAGCCTTGGCCCCCAGTCCGGCGATGAACAGCGCAAAGATGATCCTCAGGCTGGTATCGTCGAGTTGCCGCAGATCGGCTGGCATGGCGAATTCGACCGGGCCCACCGTGCTTTCCAGCCATACTATGGCGATCAGCAGCAGCGCGCTGGCGGGCAGGGCATAGGTCAGATAGCTGCGGCCTGCCGCGATCGACTTGGCGTCCTGTTTGTGGACCACCAGCGGCCAGGTCGAGAGCGTCAGCAATTCAAAGAAGATGAAGAACGAGATCAGCGTGCCCGACAGCGCGATCCCTGTCGTGGCCGCCACGCACAGGCTGAAGAAGCCGAAAAAGCGCGACAGGTCGGGTTTGTTGCCAAGATAGGCGATGGCGTAGATCGTGGTCAGCAGCCACAGGAACGCCGACAGCGAAACGAACAGCAGCGACAGTGCATCGACACGCAGCAACAGGTATAGCCCCGGAGCAAACTCCAGACGCGTTTCGTAGATCGTGCCTTGCACCACTTGGATGAGCATGAACGCGATCAACCCCAACTTGAGCACTGCCCCGCCCAGATTGAGCAGGTTGCGCAAGCGATGGCTTTCTTGTGGCAGGAAGAAGGTAGCGGTCGCTGCAACCAGCGAGGTCAGCAGGAGCAGGACTGGCAGCGCGGCGTTCATTCCAGGCCCTCGACCGCGCTCGCCGGGCGCCCGATCTGGATCAGGCTGAACGGAGTCTGCGATGCCAGGCCGAGCGTGATCGCGGCGAGCGCAAGCAGCAGCGGAACCAACTGCAGCCGGCGCGAAACCGGGGCGAAAGTCGGCGTGTCAGCTTTGGCAAAGGCCAGCGCGAGCGGTCGGTAGAGATAGGCTGCCGACAGCAGTCCCCCGACAACCAGCACCGCCCCCCAAACCACCTGCCCCGAGGCAAAAGCGGAGGTCAGCATCAGGTATTTCGCGGTAAAGCCACCCGAAGGTGGTAGCCCGACCAGCGATACGGCGGCCAATGCAAAGGCAAACGCGGTCATCGGCGTGGCTGTCGCCAGCCCGCGCATGCCATCCAGTCGATCGTGCCCCACCGCGATGATCCACACCCCTGCGCACAGGAACATCGCTGCCTTGGCCAGTCCGTGGCTGAGCGCCTGGAACACGGCCCCGGTCCACGCACCTGCCGCCCAGGGCTGCGCGAATGAATCGCCCCCTGCCAGCGGAAACACCAGGAAAAGATAGCCGATCTGCGCCACGGTCGAATAGGCGACAATCAGCTTGAGCCGGCTTTGGCGCAGCGCCAGAACGGATCCGAACAGCACCGCAGCGGCACCTAGCGCGCCGAGCAGCGTCAGCAAAACGGGCGAGGCCAGTTCGGGCAGGGCTTCGAACCACAACCGGATGAGGATCAGGAACGAAGCCTTGGGCACCAGCGCCGAAAGCATCGCCGAAGCCGGGGCAGGCGCACCCGAATGGGCGGGCGGGAGCCAGGCGTGAAAGGGGAACAGCGCCGTCTTCACTGCCAGCCCGGCAGTTATCAGGCCCGCCGCGATCAGATCCGCCGCAGCGGTTCCGCCAGAACGCCCGGAGCCGATCCCCTGGGCTGCCAGCAGCGTCAGGTCGAGCGTTCCGTGCCCGGCATAGAGCAGCGCGACCCCGAGCAGGTAAGCGAGCGATCCTGCCAGCGCGAACATCATGTAGCGCAGCCCCGCCGCAAGCGAGCCGGCCTTGCCCTCGATCGCCACCAGGGCCACCGCCGCGACGGTAAGCAGTTCGAGCGCGACGTAGAGATTGAACAGATCGCGCGACAGGAAGGCCACGTTCAGCGCGCTCCACAAGAGCAGGGCGAGAGGCCAGAAGGCCCATTGGCTGCGCGTCTCCCCGGAACCGGCCCGAGCGGCAAATTGCGGCCGCGCGCTGACCAGCACCGCCGCCATCACTGTCGCCACCATGGACAGGAAGGCCAGTCCAAGCCCGTCGAGGCGCAAGGTGATCCCCAGCGGGGCATTCCAGCCGCCAATGCTCAGGGAGAGCACGCCTTGCCGGACCAGGGCGGGCACCAGCACCACCAGCGCGGTAGCGATCCCTGCCACACCCAGCAGCGCGATCAGCGCCCCGCGCCGGGGCACCACCACCGCGAGCAGTGCCGCAAGCAGCGGCACTGCTACCAGTGCGACAAGGGCGAGCGAGAGGATCATTCGGGCGGGTCTTCGTGTGATGACGGGTGCGGACCCCCATCAATCGTATCGGCGTCTTCAGGAAGGCAGGCCTTTCCGCTGATCCGCACATAGGCCAGCACCAGACCGACGCCGAGCGCGGTAGCCGCCAGCGCGACCACGATGCCGGTGATGATCAGCGCCTGCGGCACCGGGTCGGTGGCCCCTGTTGGCGTACGCGCGGCAGTCGCTCCGAACAGCAGGAAAATGCCCGATCCGATGACATTGAACGCCAGCAGGCGGCGCAGCAGGTGCACCTGCGTGACGAAGCCGTAGAGCCCCAGGCCGATCAGCGCCGCGCCGCATAGCCCGAATATCGTTGCAGAGGTGATCATAACGGGGCGATCATGGCGAAGGATCCGGAGTACCGAGCACCAGCAGCGCCAGCGTGGCAGCGATCGACAGGGTCAATGCAGCTTCGATGGTAAGGATCAGCGGCTTGGCATAGGTGGGCGGCAAGCCGAGAAATGTGCCCGCCATCGCGCCGGCGATTCCGATGCCGAGGAACACCAGCGGCCCGGCGACCAACACTGCCCGCAGTCCAACCGAAACCATGCGCGGGACGGGCATCAGCCCGGCCATCATGATCAGCAGCCAGACCGCCGCAAGCACGGTTCCGCCCTGGAAGGCACCGCCCGGATAGGAGGAGCCGGCCCAGACCAGATAGACCCCAAGCAGCAGTCCGAAGGGTGGCAAAAGCCGTCCGAAAGTGGCCATCACCCCGCCTGGGCGCGCATGTTGGCGCAACCCTGCGCGGCGGCCCCAGTCACGATCGCGCGCCAGTGACCACAGCCCGACCAATGCCGCCAACAGCACCACACTTTCGAGCAACGTGTCCCAGCCGCGGAAATTGATCAGCACCGCGGTCACCGGGTTGGCGGATCCCGATACAGCCAGGTTATCCGCCACCGCATCACGCAGGCCGGTGGAGTCCGGCAGCGACAGAAAGGCCCAGCCAAGCACGCCGCTGATTGAGCCTGCCACGACCATGCTCGCAAGCCGGGCGCCTGCGGGCGGTCTGCGCATTTCGTCGCTTGTGTTGTTCCCGGCAGGCGTAGTGACCCTTGAGAGCCGGGCAACGGCCCCGATCAGCAGAACTCCGGTCAGTCCGGCGCCGAGCGCGGCCTCGGTCAGTGCCACATCGATCGCCCCCAGCCGCAACCATGCGATGGCGACGAACACGCCATAGACAATGAAGAACACCACCGCCCCGAACAGATCGCGCACGGTGATCGCGAACAGTCCGGCCCCCAGGATCAGGGCGGCCAGGATCAGGTCGAAGCCGAGGGCTGATATTCCGGTCAAGGGTCACCCCGCAGAGTGCTTTCCGCCGGGTCATGTGCATCGGCCGAACGTTCTGCGGATTGCTCGCCGCTTTGCCAGGCAGAGCGGGCGACAAGCTGCGCGGTTGTGCCCGCAGCCACAAGCGCCAGGGCCCAGACAAGCGCCAGTTTGCCAAGTGTCAGCAAGTCGGGTGCCTGGAACGCCAGCCCCAGGATCAGCAGGCCAAGCCCGACATTGTCTGCCTTGGTCAGCGCGTGCAACCGGCTGAGCGTGTCGGGAAAGCGGATGATCCCCGCAGTCCCGGCAAAAAAGAACAGCATTCCTGTGCCCGTAAGCACTATCGTCAGCGCGTCAGCCAGCATCGGCTGCTCGTACACTCGGGCGCCGCGCGCCGTCAGACAAGCCGGCTACCTCTTCCTCGGGCCCTTCCTCGGGATCCCCGCTGCCGTCGCTGCTCTGTGCCTTCACAAAAGCAATTGCAGCGAAGGCGGCGAGCAGCGCCAGAACCAGCGCCACATCAACCATCGCCCAGTCGGTTGCCGCCGCCAGCAGCAGAACCGTGCCGACGCCTCCCGTGCCGACCAGTTGCGCCGCCATCATCCGGTCGGCTGCCTGTGGCCCGCGCCAGATGCGCCACATCGCGCCCGCGAGGCTGAGCAGGAGCAAAGCTCCCAGCGCGAGCAGCCAGGCAGTCATGTAACGCCTCCGCTGGTCCTTGCCCGGTTGATCGTTCCCCGGACGCGGCGCTCCTCCTCCCGCACGGCAGCTTCGATATCATGATCGAGATCGAGCACATGGACCAGCAGGTGATCACCGTCGCATCCCGCAGCAAGCGTCCCGGGCATCAGCGACAATTCACCGCCAAGCGCCACCCGGCCGCCCTCGGGAAGAGCGACGGCGATCCGGAGTCTGCCCGGCCGGATCGGGAGCTGCGGGTGGAAGGCACGCCGTGCGACGTCGATCCCGCCGATGAGCGATTGCCAGACAAATCGCGGGAACAAGGCGGCAAGGGGGCCAAACCGCAGCGGCACACCACCCGGCAACAGGAAGAGGCTGAGCCAGGTTGCGAGTGGTACGATGATCGCGCCGACAACCAGCGCCTCTCCGCCACCCCCCGCGAGCACGAGCCAGATCACCGCGAGGGGAACGCCGCGTCGCGCGGCCCGTCCTATCCGCGAGCTGTCAAATGTCAGTCCACCGCTCATGCCATTGTATGCTTAGCGGCCCCATCGCTTCTTGCCACCCGCAAACGGCCCTTAGTGAGGGGCAGATTCGCTCACGTTACTGTCGAAGCCTACCAGCTGCCAAGGCCAGGCATTGCGCCCATTCAAGCAGTATCCACGTTTTGTCCGGATTCGGGAGGTCGACTGATCAGCTCGCAGAACCGCAATGAGGGTGAAAAGCCGCCATCATGCCGGCCCAGGCGAGACAATCACCCAGTTCTCATCTTCATGCCGTCGGGTGCGCCAATTCTGTGCGCTGCTTTCACCGGTTGCTTGAGTGCATGCGTCAAATCTCGTTTGCCGCGGCGAACCGGTTGATGTGCTCGGCAGCGCGGAAGGCAAGGGCTTCGATGGTGTGGGTTGGCTGGCCGCGTGTGGAAGTCGGCAGGCTGGAACCGTCGCACAGGAACAGGTTCGTCACATCGTGCGTGCGATGGTACTTGTCGATTACCGAGGTCGTCGGGTCGTCGCCCATGCGGCATGTGCCCAGCAGGTGGACACCGCCATTGGCCGGGCCAACCTCGCTTGGCACGATCTGGACTGCGCCGGCGGCATCCATGATCTCGACCGCCCGATCGACCATGAACTGAGCGTGCTTCATGTCGTCCGGATGGTCCTTGTAGGTCACCCGCATGGCCGAAACACCCCAGTCGTCCTTCAGGTCGGGGTCGATGTCGATCCGGTTGGTCGGCTGCGCCAGCGACGTGCCGTGGCCCGCGCAATTCATCCAGTGGGTGTAGCTTTCGAGATAGTCCTTGAACTCCGGCCCCCAGGTCGGCGTGCCTTCCGGAACGTTCTGGCCCCAGGTCAGCGGGCCGCCGGATCGCGCCGTAAAGCCGCCACCGCCATAGAAGCCGCGCGCCGGATCGGAATTGTAGAAATCGTGCAGCATCATGGTGACGTTGGCACCCTTGTACTCGTTCAATGGCTCCTCGAACCGCGCCTGTGCGCCGCCGCCCTTGTTGAGCATCAGGTTGCGGCCCACCATGTCGCTGGAATTGGCAAGGCCCGTGGGTTGCGCGTTGGTGGCGGAATTGAGTAGCAGTTTGGGCGTTTCGGAGCCATTGGCGCAGACCACCACGGCGCGGGCGTGCTGGAACTGCTCCACCCGATCACCATCGAAATAGTGTACGCCGGTGGCGCGGCCGGCATCATTCATGCCGATCTGGAACACATAGCTGTTGGAGCGGACCTCGCAATTGCCGCTTTCTTCCGCTTCCGGGATGACGGTCCAGACCGACGAATTTTTGGCCTTCACCTCGCAGGCAAAGCCGCCGCACAGCCCGCATTGCACGCAGGCCGGGCGACCCCGGTAAACGGTCGAATTGATTGCCATCGGCGAAGGGAAGGGGTGCAGCCCCAGCGCCCGCGCACCGCGTTCGAACAGCACGCCGGACGATTTGATCGGCAGGTGCGGCATCGGGTAGGGCCTAGAGTGGAACGAGGCGAAGGGGCTGGCGCCCGCCAGGCCCGATACGCCGACTTCCCATTCCACCTTGCAGTAATAGGGTTCCAGCTCGGCATATGTGATCGGCCAGTCCACCAGGTCCGCGCCCTCGATCGGGCCGAGGACGCTGCGTTCGATGAAGTCGATCTCGTGGAGCCGCCAGAAGTTGGCATTGAAGTGTGAACTGCTCCCACCCACGACGCGGGCATAGGTCATCGAATTGCGCCGCACCGCCACCTCGCTTTCGTCGCGGCGGAAGGTCTGCGGATTGGTGGCCGGGTTGTTCGTGATGCCCGAGAGGTGGCGGTATTTCAGTTCGTCGTGCTCGAACTCCCAGGCATCGAGCCGCGGCCCCTGCTCCATGATGACCACGCTGTGGCCGGCCAGGGCCAGCTCCCGCGCCACGATGCCGCCTGCCGATCCGGACCCGACCACGATGAAATCGACCGTCTCGCTGGTCGGAAATGTCTTGCGTTCCATGATCGCGCTCCGTCAGGCGGTGAAGGGCTGGGTGCCGGGGTAGGGGACAAACCCGGGGTAATCCCGGTCGTAGAATCCGAAGGGCGAGGTCCAGAAGTGGCGGTTCTCCACGCCGATCAGGTCCCATCCCTTGTATTCGTGGTTGCCGCCATATTTGGGCAGGGCAATCAGACCGAGGACGGTGAGGCGGCGGATAGCCAGGAAGAACGGAGTCTCATCCACCTCGTGCAGCCATTCGACCTGCTGCGCTTCGGGTGCGGCGGAAAACGGCGTTGCCGAGCCCGTGTGCGCTGCGAAAGCGCTCTGGAATTCGGCCAGGCCCAGCTCGAATTCGGGCCACTGGGCGGCGAAGAAGCTGCCCAGGGCATTGTCGATGAAGTAGAGCACCTGCGCATCACGCGCCCCGGGCTTGGCGCCCCCGGGCACGATCAGGTTCATGATGGCGTCCACCTCGGCGGCCTGCGGCACAGTGAGCCGTGTCAGGCTGGCATGTCCGGCGCCATCCCCGTGATGCCCATGTTCGGCGGCGCTGGCAATCTGCGGCCAGTTGACGGCGATCCAGCTCGCGCTGGCGAGGTTGCCGACTGCTATCAGGAATTGGCGACGCGAGGGGCTTGGTTGTTCCATGAGGTACTCCGCTCCAGCCGGAAGGCCCCCGGAAACAGCGCCTCAACGGGCGCGGAGGGAATACGTCAAACAGCGCATTGGCCGCGCAGCGTCGGCCTGAGGCAGAGGTAGCAAAGTGGATCGCGTGGCCCTAAGCGGGAGGCACACACCGAAAGGGCAGGGCGCATGGCCAGGAAGCATTCGAAAAGCGGTCGCGGCGAAGACCTTTACCCCGAGAGCGATGAAACGCCGACCGAACCGGTCACTTGCTGGCTGTGCGGACGGCCGACCGGCAAGACGATTGTCTGGCACCACCCGGTCCCCAAAAGCCGGGGCGGGCGCGATGTCGTGCCGATGCATCCGATCTGCCAGCAGACGGTGATCGCCAATTTCACCAATTCCGAATTGCAGCGCCACGGCACCGACGTGGCGGCGCTGCTGGACAATCCCAACGTGCGCAAGTTCGTGGACTGGGTAGCGAAGAAGGATCCCGATTTTACCGCCACGATCACCAAGAAGCAGCGCTGAGCGGTTCGTGCGTACACGGCTGAGCATCTGCGTGAAAAAGGCACGCTATGCCGCACAGGACGAAGCGGCGGCGGCGATCGAGCTATCGGGTTGGGAGCTGCGGACCTACCGCTGTGACCGGTGCGGGCGGTTCCACCTGACCAGCCGCACCAAGGGCAAGCGCGTGCCCCGGCCTGCTGCGCCTGCGATTGACACGACTTAGATCAGAACCGCACGACGACCTTGCCGATCTGCTGGTTCGATTCGAGATAGGCGTTCGCTTCCGGCAGGGATTCCAGACCGTTGAAGACCTTTGCTATTACCGGATCGAGCTTGCCCAGGGCGAGGCCGGCCAGTACCTTCTCGCGCGCGGCGGCGAAGCGGTGGGGGTGGTTCCATATCTCACTGGCCACCCAACCGCGCATCGACGCGCCCTTGAATGCCATCGGCCAGTGCGGATAGGGCGTGGGCTGGCCGCTGAGGCCGCCATAGACGAACAGGATGCCGCGCGGGGCGAGGGCCTGGGCCAGGGTGTCAACATAGGAGCCGCCGACCGGATCGAACGCGCAGCGCGCGCCTTTTCCGCCGGTGATCTCCATCACCCGTTCGACCAGGTCCTCCTCCTCGGTGGCGATAACGTGGGCCGCGCCATGGTCCTTCAGCGCGCCAGCCTTGGTGCTGGTTCGGGTGGCGGCGATGGGGATGGCGCCCGCCCAGTTGCACAGCTGGATCGCGGCGAGGCCCACGCTGGATGAGGCGGCGGGAATGATCACCGCATCGTTCGGACCAACTTCGGCCACTTCATAGACGGCATAGGCGGTCATGTACTGCATCCAGATGGCTGCGGCGGTTACGGGGTCCATGTGATCGGGCGCGGGTTGTAGTATGCGAGTGGGAACAATGGCTTCGTCGGCCCAGATCCCGTAATCGCCCTGTGAAATCATCGGTAGGACGCAGACTCGCTGGCCCACGGCGTAGTCACTCACCCCGTCGCCCAGTGCCACGATGGTTCCGGCCCCTTCATAACCGATGAGGCTGGGGAACTGGGGCCGGGTGGGATAGTGGCCTGCGCGGTACATCGCCTCGGCGCGGTTGAGACCGACGGCTTCCACCTTGATGCGGACATGGCCGGGGCCGGGCGGGCCGATGTCCAGTTCCTCGATCACCAGCTTCTCGAGGCCGCCGGTCTCGTGGAATCGTATTACCCTGGTCATCGCAAGTCTCCCTTTTGCCACGCATTCCTGCGCGCGCGGGGCCTCGCTGTCCAGCGTGCCAGAGACAAAAGAAAGGGGCCGCTCCCGAAGGAACGGCCCCGATCTTGTCATACGTAGCGCGATCAGAACTGCATGTTCGCGCCAATGTAGGCCCGGCGACCAACGATGTCGTAGTTGGAAGCGTTATAGCCACCGCCAGTCAGCTGGAATGCAGCCGCGTTGGCAAGCGGGTTGGTGTTGCCGAACGGGGGAGCCTTGTTGAACAGGTTGTCCACACCGAAGCGGAAAGTGACGCTATCCGTTGCCGCGAACGAGCTGTTCAGGTTGAACAGGTTGTACGAACCGTAACCAGTGTTGGTCGTTCCCGACCTGATGCTGGGCAAGTGTTGCCACTGAAGACCAAGGCGGAACTGGTCAAGCGAGTAGCTGACATTGGTCAGCGCCTTGTACCGGAAGGCACCATTGGCATTCAAGCCAGCGTCCGGAGCAGCAAACGTGCCCGCAAAATCGCGGAACGGCGTCTGCGAAGCTTCCGGCACGTTCGAGAAGAACGGCGACGACTTCAGGTTCAACAGGTAGTTGAAGGTCGAGTTCAGACCAAGCGTGCCCGGACCCACTTCCATCCGCCAATCCAGCTGGGCGTCAATGCCCGAGGTACGGAAGGCACCGGTGTTGGTGTAGGCAAGCTGCACCGCTCCGATACCGCCGCCCGTTCCGCGCTGGAAGTTGTTACAGAAGAAGCTGTTCGGATCGAAAGTCGGGTTGAACGCCGAACCCAGGCAGAGCTGCTGTAGTGTCTGACCCGACTGGAGACCAATCGCGTCGTTCACCTTGATGCTGTAGTAATCGATCGCCAGCCGCATGTTGCTGAAAATGCCGCTTTCGATTGGCGAGTCGATGACTGCACCTGCCGTGATCGTCTTCGCCGTTTCCGTGGTCAGGTTCGGGTTACCCACGAAATAGGGGAACGCGAAGCCCGGAGCCGTGGACGTGCTGGTCGAAGCAGCCGACGGAGCGATGTAGTTCGGATCCGAAGGAGCAAGACCGTTGCCGTAGTACGATACAGAGTTGAGCGGCTGACCCGGGATCTGGGTCTTGTCCATCAACTGAACGCACAGTGCACGCACATTGGCACCGTTGGCATTGGCCGGGTTGGCCGAATACGAGAACGGATTACCCAACGAGCAACCATCGCCACCCGTCAGCAGGCCGAAGTTCTGCGTGAGCGAGTAGAGCTCACCGATGTTCGGCGCACGTTCGGCGCGGTTATAGCCGCCACGCAGACGCAGCCAGTCGGCAACTTCCCAGCTGCCTTCCACCTTCCAGGTGGTGCTGCCGCCGGTCTGGCTGGAGTCCGAATAACGGACGCCGGCGATCAGGTCGAGCTGTTGGATGAGCGGAAGGTCTTGCAGCAGCGGAATGAAAATTTCGCCGTACACTTCCTTGCTGCTCAGCTTTTCGTCGATGCTCTGCGCAGGATAGATGCCCAGTGCCTGGTCGAGGAAACCGGAGTTGCGTTCCTTGAGGGTATCCTCGAGGAAAACATAGCCGTTCGAACGAGACGTGGCACCCAGCGCGGTGCGAACCTCGCCCGCAGGCAGATCGAACAGCGACCCTTCCAGGTTGGCTTCCCAGACGGTCTGCCGCATGGTTGCAGTTTCCTTCAGGTCGGCCGTGATTGCCGCGATACAATCCTGCGACACCGGAGCGTTCGTGAACGGATTCAGCCCGCTGGTGCAGCTCGCCGAATTGGCACCGAAGCCACCGCCAACGGCATTGCCGGTGCGCACGAAGCCGGCACCGAAGTTCGGAGCAGACATCACCGTGCGCAGACGTTCCAGCGAAGCCACGCCGGTGGTCAGGAAGTTGGTGACCGATTCACCACGCTGCCAGGTTACATCCCAGCTCCAGTCCGTATCGGGAATGGAACCTTCAAGCCCGAACAGCATGTTGTAGGTGTAGTTGTCGGTGATCGTTTCGCGGTTGCCGAGACCCGGTACGTAGCCGGTGGGCGACCATGAACACGAAGCGCCAGAAACGAAGTTCTCGGCATCCGGGGTGCCCTCGCCGCAGCCAACTGCCGCAACGCGATTGTTGTACGCAGAGATGCGTGCTTCGTAGGCTTGATCGCTCTCGTCGGCTCCTTGGGGGCCCACCGGTTCAACGACTGCGCCACGAGCGTTCAGTAGAGAAGTCAGGGCCTCCGGCAGATAAGTCGAGTCATTACCGTAACGCGGGATCACCACGTTCCAGCCGCCGACGATCGGGCCGGGCTGCTGTACGGTTTCGGTGTGCGAGGTGTTGAAATACCCCTGCGCAACGGCCGCAACCCAATCGTTGATCTCGTACGATCCACGCGTGTAGAAGTTGTAGCGGGTCATCGGCAGGTTCAGGTAATCTTCCTGGAAGTTCTGCGAGATGCCGCCAAGCGACGAACGTACGGTTTCCTGGCCATCAATCATGCTGACCGGGAAGTTGGACACGCCCGAAACGCCAGCGGCCGAGTTGCCGAAGGTGAACGGAGTGCCATCCGGCAGGAAATACAGCGAACCAGTGGCCGAAACGTTGGTAGCCGGATCCCGGTTGGGGAAATAGCTGTTGAGAACGGCCTGGTAGTTGGCGTTGCTGCCCGTCTGCGAGATACCCGAGAAAGTCGGGAAGAAGTAGTTTCCGCCCACGTCCGGGTTAGCCCACAGATCCTGAAACCACGAACGGTCACGACGGAAGGAGGGCCGACGGTCCGAAGTCGAGACTGCCAGGCTGATATTGCCGCGGCCGTCTGCAAAGTTTGTGCCCATCATTGCGCTGAGGCTGTATTCCGCCCCGTCGCCTTCCTGGGTGATGCCGTACTGGCTGTTGATCTCGATCCCTTCGAAGTTCTTCTTGAGGATGAAGTTCACAACGCCGCCCACGGCGTCTGCGCCGTAGGTCGAGGACGCACCACCCGAGATGATTTCGACGCGCTCGATAGCGGCCGAAGGCAGGGTGTTGATGTCAACGGCCATCGAGGCGTTGCTCGGGGTCGCACGGCGACCGTCGATCAGCACGAGGTTACGGTTGGAACCGATGCCGCGCAGCGAGACCGTGGCCGAGCCGGGGGTGTTCGATGGTGATGCCTGGATGTCGCCGCCCTGGGTCGGGTTCTTTTCGGGAACGAACTGCGGCAGACGGTTCAGATTGACTTCGACAGACGACGTGCTCGAATTTTCGAGCAGATCTGCGCCCACTGTCACGATCGGGCTGTTGCCCTCGAAATCCTGACGCGTAATGCGCGAGCCGGTGACCACGATGCGGTCTTCCTGCGCCGCTCCGGCTTGCTGTGCCACAGCCGGAACGGCAATGGTAAAGGTGCTGGCGCCACCGGCCAGCAGCAGGGCCTTCACGACCTGCTTGTTGCTAAAATTCCTCACTTGGTGCTCCCTTCACAGTGAACGCGCACAGCTTCCGGCTGCCCGCGATTTCAAATATCCTGCCACCGTGCTCCGGACCGGCATCGTGCCATGACCGTTGCCTGAAGACCCGAAGGTCCGGCGACTGAATTACCGGAGTTGAAAATCTGGAACGCCGGATGGTCCGGCTTCAGCGTGGCCCTCATGACCGAACTGTTCTAGGCTCTCTCCCCCTGCAGTAGCCCCCTTCTGAATCGGGAGGAAACCGCACGAATCCTTGCATATTGCCTGCCGTTGACAGTGTCTAGTGCGCTTGCCGGAGCAATTGCGGGAAACTTCGTTGCGTCACGTCCCGCGCAAGGGATTGGGGTATCGCAAGGACTGCCAGGATAGGTTGCGACGGAAACTTGGTCCACGATTATGGTAATAATTTCAATGCCTAAGGCTCCGGCGTGACCCGACGTGGCGGACCAGTGTTGCCAACCTGCATCGCTCGCCCAACTTCCGCCCCGAAAAATCTTGTGGTTGACTTGGTCCGTCGTTGCGCCAAGCCTCGGAAACGTGATCATGGCGCAAAGGCAATGCGCCGCCGGAAGCAGGCAAAAGGGGGAGGCCGAAGCCTGATGACAGAGACGAAAAAGCCCGGGGTGCAGGGTGTTACGCCCGGCAGTCCGGCTCCGTGGCGGCGCCTGATGGTCGAACATGCCGTGGCCCTGCGCCTGTCGATCCTGGGCGGCGATCGCGACCCCAAGGGCACGATCTGCGTCGATCCCGCAGCCCGCGCGATGGTCACCAAGGCGCTCGGGCCGATGGCGCTGGAGGCCGTGCGTATCGTGGAGGCCTATACGATCGGGTCCGCCACGACCGAGGCCGGCGAATACCCGGTTATCGCGCCGGGGCTCGGCCAGCGCGAACAGCCACCCGAATTCGTGTCGCGCCTTCATATCATCCTCAATGCGCTGGAGCCCGAGGCTGACGGGACGGCAGACGGCCAGGCCCGCTCGCCCTCGGTAATCCAGAGCGACCTGTGGCAATTGCTCTACAAGGTGCGCGAGAGCGCCGAGATGGCCTATGCGCGGGAACTCGACCTCATCGAGCTCGACAGGCGCATCCTGTTCCTGCTGCACAATGTCGGCCCGCTGGTGCCGGCCGATATTTCCAGCGCGGTCGGCGTGGACAAGGCCCAGGTCAGTCGGTCGGTCAAGCGCCTGCTCGAAATCAAGATGGTCGAGCGCGAGCAGTTGCGTTCGCCGCTGCGGCTCACCCGCAAGGGGCAGTCGCATTCCGAACGGCTGCTTCGTCTGGCCGACCTGCGCAACCGCGAACTGACCTTCGACATCGGGGACGAAGAGCTGGAGGCCTTCTTCGCGGTGATCGAGAAGCTGCTCGACCAGGCGGTGCTGCTCTATGACCAGGAGCGGCGGAACGGCCAGCAGCCGGAAGCGGCCGAATTTCCCCGTCCCGGCGCTGCGGTCGAAAGCGAAAGCCGGTCGGGCGAGCGGATCGTGCTCGACCGGTCGCGGATCATTTCACCGCTGATGACGCTGAGCTCCTACTTCAGCCGCAGCGGCTCGCTGATGTTCAAGCGGCTGACCGGGCTGTCGAACTTTGAAGCATGGGTCCTCAACGAAATAGGCATGGCTCCTCCCATCGAATGGAATGACCTGGTGGACCGGCTTGACCGCGATCACAGCCAGGCTGGGCGCACTGTCAATGCGCTGGTCCAACGCGGGCTGGTGCTGCGCGAGGGCAAGCCGGGCCGGCGCAACGGGTGTTTTGCGCCGACCGAAGCGGGGGAGGAACTGTACCAGGTCATTCAGGATGCCAGCCGCCAGCGCAGCGCTTTCCTGCTGTCACCGCTATCGCAAGCCGAACGCGACAGCTTCCTCGCCACGTTCGACAAGATCAGGCGTAATGCTGTGGTCCAACTCGAACGCGAGCGGGCGTTCGAGGAACTGGGCCAAGCTTGAGCGGGGCCGAGCCTGATCGGCGGGTCGCGCGCGTGTCTTAACGCACGCGGCGGACGCGCACCGGTGGCTGGTTATTGAACCGCAGCATGAAGCTTCCGAGCGCAGCGCGGCGGATTTCGACGGTCGAACCACTGCGAGGAGGGGTGTAGGTCGAACTGACGCTGCTGGTGAATTGCCATTGCGCGCCGCTGTCCAGCGTGATCAAATAAATACCGGGCTCACGCTGCGAAACCTCGGTGACGCGGGCGGTGATTTCCTGAGTTTCGCCGGGGGGCGTCGAGTTGAAGCGTTCCGGAGTGCGAATGTCCTCGCCGCCAAAGTCGGCCACGCCGTCACCTGCACGCGGTGCCGCCGCGCTTTGGTTGCCGCGAACATCCTCTGCCCCGAAGTCGGCCACGCTGCCGCCGCGCGGATTGAGCACCGCCCCGCCGCCTTGCGCGCGGACCTCCCCCGGGATCGTGTTTCGGGCAGGGCCGGCGTTGCGGATATTGTTGTCAAAGCAGCCGAGACGGGCCGTCGGATCGTCGATCCGGGCGCACTCGCGCAGGATGTTGAGCACTACGTCGTCGGCAATTTGCGCCTGGGCGGGCAGGGCCAGCGCGCCAAGCGAGGCTGCTGCGGACAGGACTAGGGCGGCGCGATACGCGATCATGACTGGTAGAAACTCCCTCTCGACGCAGCCACAGTGGCCCCGCAGGGCCATGTGCGCAAGAGGGTTGCCATGGGCTGAACGCAAGTTTTGCGCTGCATCCGGGCTCATTGGCCGCGATAAGACGGGGCGCGCCCTGTGGATTAATCTCCGCTCCCCCGCCAAAGTGCTTGAATCGCGGACCCAAGTGTGATTCTGTCAGGTTATGAACGCACCATCAGGCAAGCGCGAAAAACGGATCCAGTTGCTGGCCCTGGGCTGTCTCTTGGTGCTGGGCGGTCTTGCGCTGGTCGGGCCCTATGGCCTGTTGTCGTGGGGCGAACAAAGTGCGCTTCTCGATGCGCGGCAGGAACAGTTGGCTGTCCTGCAGGACGAGCGAGCAGTGCTGGAAAACCGCAACGACCTGCTCGACCCGGATCATGTCGACCCCGATTTCGCCAGCGAACTGGTGAGGCAGAATCTCAACGTCGTCCATCGCGACGAATATGTGATCGATCTCGAAACCCAACCCTGATTGCGGCAGTTTTGGCACCTGCTATGAACCATTATAACCATATCGGTTCAATGGTGACGTGGGGCGTTGCCAGCGCTTGTCCGATTTGCCTATAGGCAGGATTGCAAGCGCCGCCGCCCCCCATTCGGCGCACAAAGGGACAGGTTGTTTTGGCCAGAAATTCAACATCTTCCGCCGGTAAGGCCGTGCGGATATCCGCTCCCAAGGCGGAATCGAAGAACGCTTCGGCAAGTGCCAGTGCAGACGACGGTTTCGAACTGCGCAGCCTGCAGGACGCCTTTGACAAGGATCGCCGCTACAAGGCGAGCGAGGAAGAGCTACTTGGCTTTTACCAGACCATGCTGCTCATCCGTCGTTTCGAGGAACGGGCCGGCCAGCTTTATGGCCTGGGACTGATCGGCGGTTTCTGCCACCTCTACATCGGCCAGGAAGCCGTTGCTGTCGGCCTGCAAAGCGCGCTGGAAGAAGGCAAGGACAGCGTAATCACCGGCTATCGCGACCATGGCCACATGCTGGCCTATGGCATCGATCCGCGCCTGATCATGGCCGAACTGACCGGGCGCGAAGCCGGGATCAGTCGCGGCAAGGGTGGCTCCATGCACATGTTTTCCACCGAGCACGCGTTCTACGGTGGCCACGGCATCGTCGGGGCGCAGGTCTCGCTCGGCGGCGGGCTGGCCTTTGCCCACAAGTATCGTGAGGATGGCGGGCTGTGCATGGCCTATTTTGGCGATGGCGCGGCGAACCAGGGCCAGGTCTACGAGACGATGAACATGGCCTCGCTGTGGAATCTGCCGATCATTTTCGTGGTGGAAAACAACCAGTACGCCATGGGCACCAGCGTCAAGCGGTCGAGTGCCGAGACGGAATTCTACCGCCGTGGCACGGCTTTCCGCATTCCCGGCATGGAAGTGAACGGGATGGACGTGCTGGAAGTGCACCAGGCCGCCCGCATCGCGATTGACCATGTGCGCGGCGGAAATGGCCCCGTGCTGATGGAATTGAACACCTACCGCTATCGCGGCCACTCGATGTCCGACCCGGCCAAGTACCGCACCCGCGAGGAAGTGCAGGGCGTGCGCGAGAAGAGCGATCCGATCGAGATGGCCAAGGCCGAACTGCTCGCCATGGGAGTGGACGAGGACAAGCTTAAGGACATCGAGAAAGCCATCCGCGCCACCGTGACCGAAGCGGCGGAATTCGCCGAGAAATCGCCCGAACCCGAAGTGGGCGAGCTTTATACCGACGTGCTGGTGGGGAAATACTGAGATGGCGATCGAACTGAAGATGCCCGCGCTCTCCCCTACGATGGAGGAAGGCACGCTGGCCAAGTGGCTGGTCAAGGAAGGTGACAGCGTGTCCGCAGGTGACGTGCTGGCCGAGATCGAGACCGACAAGGCGACGATGGAATTCGAATCCATCGACGAAGGCACCGTGGGCAAGATCCTGGTGCCCGAAGGCTCCGAGAACGTGAAGGTCGGCACAGTCATTGCAGTGCTGAACGGCGAGGGCGAGGAAGCCGCTCCGTCCGCCGAGGCAGCCGCTCCGGCAGCAGCAGAACCTGAAGCCAAAACAGAGACTTCTGCCGCATCCGCCCCCGAGCGCCCGAAATCTGCCGAGCGCGCTGCGGACCCGGAAGTGCCCGCCGGCACCAACATGCACAAGCTGTCCGTGCGCGAAGCCCTGCGCGATGCCATGGCCGAGGAAATGAGCCGCGACGACCGGGTCTTTGTGATCGGCGAGGAAGTGGCCGAATACCAGGGTGCCTATAAGGTGACCCAGGGCCTGCTGGAGGAATTCGGCCCCAAGCGCGTGATCGACACGCCGATTACCGAATACGGCTTTGCCGGTATCGGCACCGGCGCGGCGATGGGCGGGCTGAGGCCGATCGTCGAATTCATGACTTTCAACTTCGCCATGCAGGCCATCGACCACATCATCAATTCGGCAGCCAAGACCAATTACATGTCGGGCGGCCAGATGCGCTGTCCGGTGGTGTTCCGCGGGCCGAACGGAGCCGCAAGCCGGGTGGGCGCGCAGCACAGCCAGAACTATGGCCCGTGGTACGCCAGCGTTCCGGGCCTGATCGTTATCGCGCCCTATGACGCGTCCGATGCCAAGGGCCTGCTGAAAGCGGCGATCCGCAGCGACGATCCGGTGGTCTTTCTGGAAAACGAGCTGGTCTATGGCAACAGCTTCGATGTGGCCCAGCTGGACGATCACGTGCTGCCCATCGGCAAGGCACGGATCATGCGCGAAGGCGCCGATGTTACCATCGTATCTTACAGCATCGGTGTGAAATTCGCGCTCGAAGCTGCTGAAAAGCTGGCGGAAGAAGGCATTGATGCCGAAGTGATCGACCTGCGCACCCTGCGCCCGCTGGATACCCAGACTGTGCTCGAAAGCCTCGCCAAGACCAACCGCCTGGTGGTGGCCGAAGAAGGCTGGCCTGCCTGCTCGATTGCGTCCGAAGTGATTGCGGTTTGCATGGAACAGGGCTTCGACCTGCTCGATGCCCCGGTCATGCGGGTGTGCAACGAGGACGTGCCGCTACCTTATGCCGCCAACCTCGAGAAGCTGGCATTGATCGATGCCGCGCGCATCGTCAGCGCGGCCCGCAAGGTCTGTTACAAGGACTGATTGGACCTTTGGCGTGCCCTACGGGGCAGCGCTGTATGCAGTGGTGCCGAAGGTGCCGCAATGGGCTACCGATTCGGGATCGTCGGCATCGCGCTGGTATATCTGCGTCAGGTCGCGATCATCGCGCACGGTGAAGCTGGCCGTGGTGCGGATCTCGCCCGGAATACCATAGGGATTGCCGATCAGCGGATCGTAATCGTAGGCGATCTCGACGAACATCACCGCTTCGTTGGCAAAGGCGATCACTTCCTCGCCAGGAGGGCCCATGCCGGGAAAGGCGCTGTCCAGGCCATCACCCTCGATGCCATAGGTGGACACGTGGTCCTTTGCTCCCATGCAGCGCTGCCAGTGGATATATTGTTCGTCTTCGGTGCCGGGCACCACTTCGAGGCTGCTGATGATGATTCGTCCGCGGCCATAGAGATCGAGGCGGCTGCCGGCCTGGATCTCGGCGCCATAGAACAGGTCCTGGATATCGCCTTCGAAGATCTGGCGGTTTTCCAGCTGGGACTGTTCACCGATGCGCGAGGCGTTGTCGGCGATGTGGACTGCCAGCTGGTTGATCTGCATCTGCACAATGGCCCGGTTCGCCAGTTCCAGGCCCATCAACCCCAGGCCGAGCAACACCGGCGCCACCAGGGCGAATTCGGTCGCGGCGAGGCCGGTGTTATCTGGTGCAAGCCGACGCAGGCGGTTACGGATGGAGCGCAGCATTAGCATTGCCCCACCGTCACTTCGGTGTTCTGCATCCGGAAGGGCTGGTTGCGCAGCACCGTACGCGCGACCGAGGAAACCTCGCTCGGCACGCCGATGAACTTGTGCAGGGGGAACTGCCGGTCATAGGTGACCGTGACTACGTAGAGCACGGCATCGCGCGCGCCGCCCATGCCGTCTTTGCCGCGGTCTTCGTCCCACATCCCGTTGCCGTTCACGTCCTCGAACGGCTCGCCATCGTTGCAAACGCCATCGCCGTTGGAATCGGTGAAGTCTTCGGGCCGGGCGACATCGGCGAAATTGGTATAGGCCTTACGCTCGAACTCGACCGTACCACTTGGCACGATGTTATGGACAACTTCGGTGACCCGCGCATCGATCTGGGCCTCGGACAGGTCGGCGCCCTCGATCGTGGAATCGCGGGCTGCCTTCTGGATTGCGCCTTCGAGAAGGGAAGCAGTGTAGATGTTGTACGACAGGTCGAACAGGCCGATCAGCGCCAGGATGAAGACGGGCGCGACCAGGGCGAATTCGACCAGTGCCGCGCCGCGCCTGTCGCGCATGACCTTGCGCAGAAAGATGGAGCGGAGCCCGGCCATCAGCGCACGATCCGCAATTCGCCCATGCGCCGGGCGATTGTGCTGAACGTTGCCTCAAGCGAAGCAGCGTCATCGGCCACGAAATAGCGTTCCTGGCCCGCGCAGGTCTGCATGACCGGGTTGGCACCTGTGCCAAAGCTGATAACCCAGACCTGGATGTTGCGCTTCTTCACTTCGGCGCAGGCAAAGCTGAAGCGGTTTTCTACCGTCTGGGTCAGGGACATGATCGAAGTGGGCGACCAGCGCCGCTGGTCCAGCGGTTCGATGCCGTAAGAGCCATAGGACACATCAAGCGGCGCGGTCTCGCCGTCGGTCAGGTAGATCATGTGGCGGGTGGTCACCCGGCCTGGCTGGTCGGCATTCTGCGCGGCGAACAGGCCGGTCGGCGATAGCAGGCGGCCGCCCCAGATCATGCCGATATCGTGATAGGTGCTGCCCTGGACGACCATGCCATCGACATAGGTGGCCACCTGTTCGGCAGTCATTTCGGCCAGTTGATGGGCGGGGGAAGGGCAGGCGCTGTAACCCCAGCTGTTGGCGTTGACGAACTCGGTCCCGGTGATGATCTGCGGGCGGCTGAAACCGCCCCAGCCGTTGGTCCGGATCTCGCGGACATAGCTCAGCTCGTTGAGCATCGGGCGCCACTGGGTGGCCGGATCGTTCGGGTTGGGTACCCGGTCGAGATCGAGGTCTAGCGCACGCGAAAGATCGACGTTGCCATAGTCGGTGATCTCGTAGGTGTCGCGTTCCTCCACACAGCCGCGGTATCTGGCGGTGACATTGGTGGGAGCAGAGGGTGAGCCACCCATCGGAACCTGGACCGTATTGGCCGTTCCGAGGAAGGCGAGGTCTAGCGTCATCCTGGAATAGCGCCACTGGATGTTGTTCTGCCGCACCCGGTAATTGTACTCCCACTCGTCCACCAGCCATTCGTCGCGCAACAGGTGCCCGACGTTGACGTTGGTGGAATAGGGCAGGAAGCCATAGCGGATGCGCGTGCCGGGGGGCTTGTTGCCCTCCATCTGCGCGTGGAAGCTTTTTACCGTGGAGCGAAGGGCCGCGATCCGCGGCTCGGTATCGTCGGGATTGGTCCACAGCATCGAACCTGTGGTGTCGAGCACCATCATGATGTCGGTATTGGCCATGGTGATCTGGGCCGAGCAGCTGGCGCTTACCTGGAGCATGTCGAACCCGAAAGCGCCCATGATCGTGGTCGGCACCTGTGCCGTGGCTACCCCGGAGATCGACAGGTCATTTTCCAGCGTCATCACGAAGTTGCGGGCGACGCTGCCGTGCGATCCGTCGCGGAAATTGATGTTGAAGAAGCGCTGGCCGGTGTCGGCCACGGTATCGGGAATCACGCCGTTCACCGCTACCGAGGTGCCCAGCCGCTTGCGCGCGGCAAGCGTTCCGGCATCGCAGGCCTGCTGCAACCGGGTCTCGGCGAGATAGCCCCGCCCCATATCGATTCCGCTGCCGATCAGTGCCAGCAAGGGGAACAGCGAGGCCGCCGCGATGATGATGACGTTGCCCGCCTCATTGCTCGCCAGCCGGCGCAGGCAGCCTTGCGCTGCGTCTTGCTTGGGGAAGCCAGGGATGGACGGAACCACGGTCATGGTGAGAGCCATAACCCTGCGGACGTAAGGGTATCGCCAACAGGCTTGGTTAATTTGGTTACACTTTTGGGATCGGGCAGCGCAGCGCTTGCCCGCTGGATCACATTGGCAGCGGAATCGAATTGTCGGTCACAAAGATCGGGCGCGTAAAGGTGATAAAGGGCATCTCGATGCCGGCGAAGGCGAGCAGGCTGTCGATCTGGTAGGTCACGGTAATCTGCATCTCGATCGCGCCTTCGATCCGCTGGACTTCGGGCGTGGTGACCACGGCGTTCACACGCTCGCCAGACAGCAGGTATGGTGCCCCTCGCGCATGGTTCACGGCAAAAGTGCGGATTTGCGTTGTGCTGAGGTTGTTGCCCGACTGGTGGGCGATGACCGCATAGCGCGCGGCATCAGCCGACAGGTTGCGCAAGGCATTGTAATTGTGGACTGCGAAGGCGGCCTGGAGGACGCCAAAAACCATGACTAGCAGGATCGGCGCGATCAGCGCGAATTCCACCATCGCCGATCCGCGATCCTGGCTCTGCAGCCGCCTGAACAGTTGCCTCATCATCACGCGACCTGGATCGTGCGCGAGACGCTGAAATCCATCGGTCCGCCCACACCGAAGTGTGTCCACAGCGGCTGATATGTATCGGACATCGCTACCTCGATGTAGGTATTGACGTGGTCGCTTTCGCCGCACAGCTCCTTGCTCGCGACATAGCTTTCGTCCGTGCCGCAGCGGAACACCTCGGCCACGGTGACCTGATCGGTAGTGAGGCCGGTGGATGTCACCAAGATATCGCGGATCGCCGTGCGGGCCTGGGCCGTCTCGGGAAGTGCGGCGCGGACCACAGCGGCAGCTTCGGCCGCTGCGCTTTGCAGTTCGGTCTGCCGCGCCACGATCGAGCTGACCTCGAACCCGCCGATCGCCAGCACGATCAGGACCGGTGCCACGATCGCGGTCTCGATTGCCATCGTCCCTTCGCACTGGCCGGCGAGGCGGCGGGCATTGAGGAGTGCGCGCCGGATCATGCCACCAGCCGCACGCGGGCGCCGATATTGCCCACGATCGTGTCTTCCTGCGAATTGGCGGGGCAGAAGGTGGACATGTCGGTGGTGCCCTGCAGAGTGATCGTGTTGGCCGCGATCATCAGGCACTGGCTGGTCACCCTGGCCGTGCCTGAGAAGGTCACGTTGCTGCTCGGGAAATAGAGCGTCCCGTTGAGCACCGTCTGCGCATTGCCGTTGATGTCATTTTTGCTGGTGCCTTCGCTTTCGCGATCCTCGAACACCAGCATGCCGGCCAGCTTGCTGGCCTGTTCAGCCGGCACGCCGCGAGCGATAAGATCGGATGCCTGGATGGCAGTCAGACTGATGCGCGATCCCCCACGGATCTTCATGTAGGCCCCGTTCTTCAGCACGAACATGATGTTGTTGCCGGTCACTTCGTGCTGGCTGGTGATGTCCACCCCGCCGCCATCGATGATGTACACGCCCGGGGCGAAAGACGAATCGCACCGGATGAAAATGTCGCTGTATGTTCCGGGCAGGACACTGCCCGCATCGGTTCCGCCAGTCGTAGCAACGTTGCTGTAGGTGGTGTTGATCGTGGTGGAACGCCGTTCCCAGATCCTGTTCTGGCCATTGCCCGAAACATGCGTCCAGGCCACCGACGTGCTGCTCGTGGTTCCTTCCTGGGTATTGTTGCTGACAATCTGCCCGGTGGCGTTGCTGGTGGACGTGGAGTTCTGCTTGGGGGCGCCGTAGGTGTAATAGGTGGCGTTGTTGGTGTTCGACCCGCGGAAATAGGCATAGGTCATTGTGCTGGTGGTCGAGACGTTGGCCGTCGTCGTGCCCGATGTGCTGGAGCAGGAGTACTCGCGGTTGACCTGCGATTCCACAGGGTTGGGCGGGCTGAGGTTCTCGAACGGATCGAACAGGCCGGACAGGTTTTCAAGGATCGTGTCGTCGGTGTTGTTCTTGAACCAGTCATCCACTCCTCCGGCTGAAAGGATCCAGCCGGCACTGACGGTGGGATTCCCGTTGGCGCGCACGGAATTGGCGTCAGTGGAAAGAGCAGCCATTCCACACCCGGCAGTGAGGCTGGCGTTGCCGCCGATAGTTATGGCACCGTCCTCGTCGTCGTCGATCGCAATCAGGCACGAGGTAAACGTGGTCCCTGCATCGAAGCTCGCCTGGGCATAGGCAGTAATCGACGCGGCCGAGCCGGTGATAAAGCTGGAGAAGGGCAGCTCGCGGCTGGCCGAAGCGGTCACGACCACGGAATTGGCCACCCCGCCGGCATAGTTCGCCAGCTGAACCACGGGCGCGGCAGAAAAATCCTCGGTCGCCGAAAGGTTGGCTTCGAATTCCTGCTGGGCGCGGGTGACATAGACGTTCTGTGTATCATCAATAGCCATGGCCCATGCTCCGGCCACGGCTGCCTGGTCCACCGCAAACTGCAGCTCGCGCTTCCACATGTACCACTGGGCGAGATCGACGCCGATGCCGGCCCCGCCAATCAGGACAGGCGCACCAAGGGCCACGAGCAAAGTGGCATTACCACTGTTGCATCCAGCCATGCCAATGATTTTGCGTCTTATTTTCCCGATCATCGCGCCGTCCATTCATGGATCTTTTGAACTTCTTACCAGAACTACGACTGGCGTGGTTGCGCGAGCGTTGAGAAGGGCGGTTAACCGTTGTTAACCTTTTGGGCGGGGTTTGCGGGCTTGACCGCAGGGTCTGCAAGGGGCGATGGCGCTGACCAGATGACCGAACTCGATCCTTGCGACTTGCCGCTCGTCCAGCGACTGGCCCTGTCCTATGCCCCTGCCCGCGCGCGGGGCAATGAACTGGCCCTGCTCATGCTCGATCATCGCCTGGCCACGATCCTGCGACAGGGTGGGGAGCCGGTGATCGCGCAGATCAAGCTGGCCTGGTGGCGCGAACGGCTAGGGGAACACCCTGATGCTTGGCCTGCCGGGGAGCCGCTGCTGGAGGCCCTGCGCCGGTGGCCCGCACCACTTGCCACCCTCGCCCCTCTGGTCGATGGCTGGGAAGCCTTGCTGGCCGATGAGCTTACCCTGTCTGGAATCGAGGAATTCGCGGCGGGTCGCGCCGCAGCGTGGCAGGCACTGGCTCCCGCAGATCAGGCCAGTGCTGCCGGGCAAGTGGCCCGCGAATGGGCGTTGGCGGACCTCGCCATGCATCTCGGGAAGGAGGGAGAGGCCGGGGCGGCGCGCAGGCTGGTTCTGACCGGGCCCAGCCGCGCTGTCCGCTTGCCCCGGGCCCTACGACCGCTGGCCGTGCTGCACAGGCTGGCCCGGCGCGCGATCGAACGGGACAGCAGCGACATGCTCGATGGGCCGGGTGCCGGACTTGTCGCCTTGCGGATCGGGCTGTTCGGGCGTTAAACCGTTGTCGGACGGGTAATTATTGCCGGGCAGGGGGGATTCGCCAATGAACCGGGTCGTACTGGGGGCCTTCGTGGCATTGCTGATGGTTGGCACGGGGCTGTTCTGGCTCCAGGGCCGGGCCCAGGTCGAGGCAGGTGCGCCGCCGCCGGTACCGGTTACGCCTGCTTCCGCCGATGACGGATCGCTGCCCGAGGCCGACGTTGCGGGGCTGCAGGGCCCGGCACCGCCCCAAAGCACGCGCCTCACGCGAGAAGAGCAGCGCTTCTTCCGCTATGACACAGACCGCGACCGCCGGATCACCCGCAACGAGATGATGTCCAGCCGCACCGCCGCTTTCCGCGCGCTCGATACCGACGGCAACAACCTGCTGACTTTCGAGGAATGGGCGGTTACGACCAGTGAACGGTTTGCCGGGATGGATGCCGACGGCAACGGCTGGCTCAGCCCTGCCGAATTCGCCACCAGCGCCCCCAGGCCACGGCCAACGCAAACCCCGCGGTGCAACTGCTAGATCAGGCGGGTACTCGCTCCAGCCCGGCCTTGCTCAATTGGGCCAGCCACTCACCGAAATCCTGCTTGGCGCGGCCGGTATAGGCTTCCTTGCGCGATTTCTTGTTCACATCGTGCAGGGGCGGGAACAGGCCGAAATTGATGTTCATCGGCTGGTAGTCGCTCGCTTCCGCATCGCCGGTGATATGGGCCAGCAATGCGCCGCAGGCAGAGGTGCGCGGCGGGCCCTGCCAGCTAGCGCCTTGCACTTCGGCGGCTGTCATCATCCCTGCCAGCATGCCCACGGCGGCGCTCTCGATATAGCCTTCGCAGCCCGTCACTTGCCCCGCAAAGCGGATATGTTCCGCACCTTTCAACCGTAACTGCCGGTCAAGCAGGGTGGGCGAGTTGATGAAGGTGTTGCGGTGCATTCCGCCCAGCCGGGCAAATTCCGCATCTTGCAGGCCGGGGATCGTGCGGAACAGTTCCACCTGCGCGCCGTATTTCATCTTGGTCTGGAAGCCGACCATGTTCCACAGCGTACCCAGCTTGTTGTCCTGCCGCAGTTGCACCACGGCATAGGGCCAGCGACCCTGCGGGAATTCGGGCGTGGCGGCGTGGGGGTTGTCGAGGCCGACGGGCTTCATCGGGCCGAAGCGCAATGTTTCCCGCCCACGCTCTGCCATCACCTCGATGGGCATGCAGCCATCGAAATAGGGCGTGTTGGCTTCCCATTCCTTGAAGTCGCCCTTTTCGGCCGCCAGCAGGCCATCGACAAAGGCGTAGTACTCCTCGCGCGTCATCGGGCAGTTGATGTAGTCCTTGCCACCTTTGTCCCACCGCGCGGCCATCCAGCAGATCGACATGTCGATGCTTTCATGGTGGACGATAGGGGCAATGGCATCGAAGAAGGCGAGGCGGTCCTTGCCCGTGGCGGCCACGATACTGTCCGCCAGTTGCGGCGCGGTAAGCGGGCCGGTGGCGACGACAGTGAGGCCGCTGGCAGGCAGCTGATCCACGCGCTCGCGCACCACGGTAACGTTCGGGTGGCCTTCAAGCGCCTTCTGCACCTCGGCGCTGAACACGTCGCGGTCAACTGCCATGGCACTGCCGGCGGGAACGCGCGCCACTTCGCCCGCGCGCATGATCAGCGAATCGAGCCGTCGCATCTCGTGGTGGAGCAGGCCGACGGCATTCTTCTCGTCATCGTCCGACCGGAACGAGTTGGAGCAGACGAGTTCGGCCAGGCCATCGGTGTGATGGGCCGCCGTGCCGTCACCGCCGCCGCGCATTTCCGACAGGCGCACCTTCACCCCGCGCTGGGCGAGCTGCCATGCGGCTTCGCTGCCAGCCAGCCCGCCGCCAATGATATGCACATCGTAGGTCATGCGTCGCGCTTGCAGACATGCGGCGTTCCGGTCAAGAGATGCAGCATGTCACGCCACGCCCTGGTCGAGAAACGTCCCTTCCTGCTGCTCAGCGTGGCGGCGGCGCTGGCGTTCTATTATCTGCGCTGGACGAGCTTTCCCGAAGGCTACCTGATCCCGGTCAAGGGCGCGGCGGCGGCCATGCTGGGGGTCTATGCCTGGGTGCGTCACTCGGGACCGGACGCACGGCTGCTGGCCTGGGGGCTGGGCGCGGCATCGCTGGGCGACATGGCGATGCAGGTGGACCAGCAGATCGGCGGGCTGCTGTTCTTCATGTTCCACGTGCTGGCCATGGGCGTGTTCCTGCGCCACCGGCGGCCGGATATGAAGGGTTCGCAACGCGCGACGGCCGTGGCGGTGCTGCTGCTCACCCCGCTGATCGCCTGGCTACTGACGGCAGACCTGCAGGTGGTGTTCTATGCCCTGGCCCTTGGCGGCATGGCGGCAAGCGCCTGGGCCAGCAGCTTCCCGCGCTATCGCGTGGGGGCAGGGGCCATGCTGTTCGTGGCAAGCGACCTGCTCATCTTCGCCGAAATGCGCCCGCTGGCCGGACACTTTCTGCCGCAGTTCATGGTCTGGCCGACCTACTACCTCGGCATATTCCTGATCGCGACCGGTGTAGTGCAGACCCTGCGCAAGCGCGATCCGGAATTGCGGGTGGTGCAGTAAGGCGGGACCAGGTGCGCTAGGCCCAACCTGCCTCGCGCATCGCGTAGGCGTCATTCCAGATCTTGGTCATGTTCGCTATTTTTCCGCCATTGAACCGGAAGACGTAGCAATAATCCGAAGCGATCGATTTGCCCGTGGGCGGCACCGGGCCGCCTTCTCCCGTATGGGTGGCGTGGAACACTGCCGCGCCGACAACTGTGCTGCGCTCTTCATCGACCGCAAAGCCGAGCATTTCATAGCGCATGTCGGGCAGGGCAGGGGCGAGGTGCGCCATCCATTCTGTGTAGTCTTGTACGGTGTTTACCCCGGCCAGCGCATCGGCCTGCGCCGTAAACACAGCATCCGGCCTGCACCATTGCTGGCACACGGCCCAGCCCTTGCCGGTTTCGCAGGCATCGAAGAATGCGAGCGCATCGTCCTTGATCGGCATCCCAGTCCCTCCATCTTTTGAACAACGGAGAGGCTATGCCCCAAGTAATCCGAAGGCGACTCAATTCTCGTTTGGCTCACCCCCGGCAGCCCGCGCCGCGATCTCCTCGGCCACGGCTTCCTCCGCCGCGTTCTCCGGCTCTTCGTCCTCGTCGAGGCGGACGGCGGAAACGACCTGTTCCTTGTCGGCCACGTTGAACAGGCGCACGCCGGCCGAACCGCGCCCGATCACGCGCAGGGTGTCGAGCCCGATACGGATGAGCTTGGCCTGGTCGGTCACCAGCATCAGCTGGTCACCCTGGGTGGCGGTGAAGCTGGCGACCACGGGGCCATTGCGGCCGATGTTGTCGATGTTGGTAATGCCCTGGCCACCACGACCGGTGCGTCGATATTCATAGGCCGATGACAGCTTGCCATAGCCATTGGCGCAGACAGTCAGGATGAACTGCTCGCGCGCGGCGAGTTCTGCCATGCGCTCCGCCGTCAGCGACGGTTCGCCTTCCTTTTCGGGCTTCCACGGAGCGTAACGGACATAGTCCTCGCGCTCTTCGGACGATGTGCCGACGCGGTGGAGGATCGACAGCGATACTACCTCGTCATCGTTTTTGAGGAGCATGCCGCGCACGCCGGTGGACGTCCGACTGGTGAATTCGCGCACTTCATCGCCCGCGAAACGGATCGCCTTGCCCGCGCGCGTGGCGAGCAGCACGTCATCCTCGGGATCGAGCAGGGCAACGCCGATCAGTTTGTCGGCCGAGCCATCCTCGAAGCGCATGGCGAACTTGCCGTTGCTGGGCACGTTGGCGAAGGCATCCATCGAATTACGCCGCACGCTACCCTTGGCCGTGGCAAAGACCACGCTGAGCGCACCCCAGGTGCTTTCGTCCTCTGGCAGCGGCAGGACGGTGGCGATGGTCTCGCCGGTGTCGAGCGCGGGCAGCAGGTTGACGATGGGCCGACCGCGCGTGTTGGGGCCGCCTTCCGGCAGCTTCCACACCTTGAGGCGATAGACCTTGCCCGCGGTCGAGAAGAACAGCACCGGGTTGTGGGTGCTGGTGACGAACATGTTCGACACCGCATCCTCTTCCTTCGTGGACATCCCCGCGCGGCCCTTGCCGCCACGGTTCTGCGCGCGGAAGGTGCTCAATGGCGTGCGCTTGATATAGCCGTCGAGAGTGACGGTCACGACCATCTCCTCGCGCTCGATCAGGTCCTCGTCCTCGATCCCGTCCCATGCGGGCGCGATTTCGCTGACGCGCGGAGTGGCATAGGCGTCGCGGATCTCGGTCAGCTCGGCGCGCATCACGGCATAGAGCCGCGCACGATCGGCCAGGATGGCGAGATATTCCTCGATGGCGATGGCCAGCTGCTTCAGCTCGTCGCCGATCTCGTCGCGGCCCAGCGCGGTGAGACGGTGCAGGCGCAGGTCGAGGATAGCTTTCACCTGCCGTTCGGACAGGCGATAGGTGCCGCCAGCCTCGGTGGCATTGGGCTCGATCGCCTCGACCAGCTTGATGTAGGGCGCGATATCGCCGATCGGCCAATCCTTGGACAGCAGCTTGGCTCGCGCGGCGCCCGGATTGGGCGACGAGCGGATCATCACCACCACCTCGTCCATGTTCGACACGGCGACCACGAGGCCGAGCAAGATGTGCGCCCGGTCGCGGGCCTTGGCCAGTTCGAACTTGGTGCGGCGGGTAATCACCTGCTCGCGGAAACTGATGAAGGCGGCGATGAAATCGCGCAGCATCAGCGTTTCCGGCCGGCCACCGCGGATCGCCAGCATGTTGGCGGGGAAGCTGGATTGCGCCGGGCTGTGGCGCCAGATCTGGTTGAGCACCACTTCGGGCGTGGCATCGCGCTTGAGGTCGATAACCACACGCATGCCTTCGCGACTCGATTCGTCACGGATGTCCGAAACGCCCTCGATCCGCTTGTCCTTGGCGGCGTCGGCGATCTTCTCGACCAGGCCGGACTTGCCCACCTGGAACGGGATCGAGGTGAGGACGATCGACTGGCGATCGCCCCGGCCGGTCTCGATCTCGTGGCGGCAGCGCTGGAGGATCGACCCTCGACCGGTGGTATAGGCTGATTTCGCGCCATGCTGTCCCAGGATCAGCGGGGCAGTCGGGAAATCGGGGCCGGGAATGATCTCGACCAGTTCCTCGCTGGTGATCGCCGGGTTGTCCATATAGGCTAGGCAGCCGTCGATCACTTCGCCCAGGTTGTGCGGCGGGATATTGGTCGCCATGCCCACCGCAATGCCGCCCGCGCCGTTGACCAGCAGGTTGGGGAAGCGGGCGGGGAGGACCGAAGGTTCCTGCCGCGAACCGTCATAGTTGTCGATGAAATCGACCGTATCCTTGTCGAGATCATCCAGCAGGGCATTGGCCACGCGGGCCAGCCGCGCTTCGGTATAGCGCATCGAGGCGGGCGGATCGGGGTCCATGCTGCCGAAGTTGCCCTGGCCGTCGATCAGCGGCACGCGCATCGACCAGTCCTGCGTCATGCGCGCCAGCGCGTCATAGATCGCGCTGTCACCATGCGGGTGGTAGTTGCCCATCACGTCGCCGACGATCTTGGCGCTCTTGCGATATGGCCGCCCGGCGACGAATCCGCCTTCCTGGCTGGCATAGAGGATGCGGCGGTGCACCGGCTTCAACCCGTCGCGCACGTCGGGCAGGGCGCGGCTCACGATCACGCTCATCGCGTAATCGAGATAGCTCGCCTTCATCTCATCGACGATGTCGATGCGTTCGTATTCCCACGCGCCTTCGGGCGGGGTCACATTGTCGATTTCGTCACTCACCTGCGGTTGTCACCCGTCCGTTGTTCTGATCTGCTGGAGACGTATCCGACCCTAGGGGAAGGGGCGGGTACAAGCCAGCGGCGCGGCCCTGTTCAACCCTGCCGGAGGCCCTTTATCCACACTTGGAGGCACCCTAAAGGGCAGCTAGGCCCAGCTGTGGGGACCCGATTATGAAACCGATTATGAACTGGGGGGTTATGCCCGTGTTCAAATGGCGTTCAGTCCCCGGGCCGTAACACCCAATTGCAATACGGATCATTCCATTGCACTAGCGCGGACCGTACCGGAATATGGGTAGCCGGGGGCGTTTTCGCCAGCAGTTTCGGGTCCGCAATACACTTCAGGAGAGTTGATTGATGCTTCGCCACTCCGTTCTCGCAGGCCGCAAGTCGGCCAAGAACATTGTTTCCGCTCTGGCCATGGCCGTGGCGCTGACCGGGGCAGGCCTTGCCGCCGGCGCTGTGGTGTCGGCTCCTGCTTCAGCCCAGGAATATTCACGGGCTTTCGTCGATATCTACACCCCCGCTGCAGATGTGGTGAATGCCGAAGGCGGCGATGTGGCATCGGTGGCTGGCCAGTTCCCCGCGATCGTGGCAGCCGCCCAGACCGCTGACGAGAAATTTGCTGCGGGCAACCTGATCCTGATCGCGGGCAACAAGGCGGAAAACGCCACCTGGCAGCGCCAGGGCCTCGAATTGCAGCTCGCCAGCGGCAAGGTCGCGCCCGAGCAGGTCGGCCTCTTCAACTGGTTCGTCGGCAGCCTGGCTTTCAACGCGCAAGATTATGCCGCTGCCCGCGCTGCGCTGCAGCTTGCCCAGCAGAACAACTATGCCGATGGCGATGTGCACGGCCTGATCGCCGAAACCTATTACCAGGAAGGCAACGCCGCAGGCGGGCTGGCCTATATCAGGCGCGTGATCGAGACGACCGCAGCTGCCGGCGGCGACGTGCCGCAGCAGTGGGTATTGCGCAGCCTGCAGGCGGCCTACAATTCCAACCTGTTGGACGAAGCAATCGATGCCTCGATCATGCTGGTGACCTATCACCCCACCCAGGAAAACTGGCTGCGCGCACTGCAGGTCGCCAATTCGCTGGGGGACTTCGATCCCCAGGCGCGGCTTGACCTGATGCGCTTGATGCGGCTGACCAACACGCTGACCGAGCGGTCGGAATATATCCGCTATATCGAGGACGCCGATCCGCGCATCATGTCGAACGAGGTGTCCGCTGTGCTCGGCGAGGCAGTCGCGGCCGGCCATCTGGCCGAAGGCGATAACTATACCACCGAGATACGCGATGTTGTTGCTGATCGCATGGCCGGCGACCGGGCCGAAGCACCGTCACTGGTGGCCGAAGCGCGCGGTTCGGCGAATGGCCGGGATGCGCTGGTAGCGGGTGATGTGCTCTATTCCCTGAACGATTTTGCCGGGGCCGAGGAAATGTACGCCCTGGCAGTCGAAAAGGGCGGGGCCGATACGGCTACCGCGCAAACCCGCCTGGGCATGGCCCAGGTCCGCCAGGGCAAGAACGCCGCTGGTGCAGCGACCCTTTCGCAGGTGACCGGCCCGCGCGCCACGGTTGCAAGATTGTGGGCGACTTACGCCGCCAGCCAGGGCTGAATCCACGCTCAAGCTAAACTGATCACGCGAACGGCGCGGGAGGCTAGACGCTTCCCGCGCCGTTTCGTTTTTGCGGCGATTGCGATCAGACGTTGAACTTGAAGTGCAGCACATCACCGTCCTGCACGACATATTCCTTGCCTTCCTGCCGCAGCTTGCCCGCTTCCTTGGCTCCGGCCTCGCCATTGAGGGCGATGTAGTCGTCATAGGCGATCGTTTCGGCGCGGATGAAGCCGCGCTCGAAATCGGTGTGGATCTCGCCGGCGGCCTGCGGGGCCTTGGCTCCCTTGTGCACGGTCCAGGCGCGCGCTTCCTTGGGGCCTACGGTGAAGAAGGTGATGAGGTGCAACAGATCGTAACCCGAGCGTATCACGCGGGCGAGGCCGGTTTCATGGAGGCCCATCTCCGCCAGGAACACCATGCGTTCTTCGGCATCCATGCCGACCAGTTCGCTTTCGATGGCGGCCGACACGATCACTGCATTGGCGCCGTCGGCCTTTGCCTTCTCGAACACGCGGGCAGAAAAGGCATTGCCCTCGGCCGCGCTCTCTTCCTCGACATTGCAGACGTATAGCACCGGCTTGGCGGTCAGCAGCTGTGCCTGGGCGAAGACCCGCGCTTCTTCCTCGTCGGCCAGTTCAACCAGCCGGGCGGGCTTGCCATCGCGCAACAGGTCGAGCGCCTTGCCAAGCACCACGGCGATCAGCTTCTGTTCCTTGTCGCCCTGCGCGCCTTTTTTCTGCGCGGCGGGAACGCGCTTTTCCAGGCTTTCGAGGTCGGACAGCATCAGTTCGGTTTCCACCGTTTCCGCGTCGGAGATCGGATCGACCTTGTTATCGACATGCTGGATGTCATCGTTTTCAAAGCAGCGCAGCACGTGGACAATAGCATCCACCTCGCGGATATTGCCGAGGAACTGGTTGCCGAGCCCTTCGCCCTTCGAAGCGCCGCGCACGAGACCGGCGATATCTACGAAGCCAAGCTGGGTGGGGATGATCTTCTGGCTGCCTGCAATTGCGGCCAGCTTGTCGAGCCGCGGATCGGGCACGCCTACATTGCCCACGTTGGGTTCGATCGTGCAGAACGGATAGTTGGCAGCCTGGGCTGCCTGCGTCTCGGTCAGCGCGTTGAACAGGGTTGATTTGCCGACATTGGGCAGGCCCACGATCCCGCAGCGGAATCCCATCTTTGTTGTCCTTCATATCCGGAAGATGGCGCGCCTTAGGCTGCTGTCCGGCGCGAGGCAATGCCGCAGGACCTTTCCCTGACCCTAAATCCCTGCCCCAGAACGGGTAAGGGCGGACACCCAGGAGAAGGTGCCCGCCCTTGGACTTGGGTACGACTGAGGGTGGCTATCAGGCCTGCTTGCGGCCGGTCTGGCGACGGCGACGCGCAAAGGCGAGGCCGGCGAGGCCGAGGCCGAACATGCCCAGCATGCCGGGTTCGGGAACCTGCACACCGCTGGTGGTGCTGGTTGTGCCGCCCGTGCTGGAGGTCGAGGTGCTGGTCGAAGTCGACGTGCTGGTGCTCGACGACGTCGAGGTGCTGCCCGAGCAGTCCTTCTTGCAATAGCCGCCCGACGAGGACGAGCTGCCCCACCAGGACCAGGTGGCCGAAGCCGGAACGGACCAGACCGAGATCGAAGCAACGGCCACGGCGAGAACGGTTTTCTTGAACATGTGCAATTCCCCTGAATGCAAAACTGGGAGTGGTTACTGAAATTCTGGAGAATGCATCGCAAAGCCCGTGCCAATCGCAGATTTCTGCCGATTGCAGTGGTTAACGGGATTCGGGGTTGGGGTGACTTGTCAAAAGTTCCGACAGAATTGGGGAAAATTCCTGTCAGCCCTGCTGGCGCAAGGCCACGTCGGTCATGAAGCGGGTGTCGTCACCCTTGGCCAGCCATTCGGCCGCGCCGCCCATGGCCCCGAGCATGGTGATAAGGTCGTCCATCTCGGCCTTGGCATAGTTGCCCAGGACATAGCCGTGGACCCGGTCCTTGTGGCCGGGGTGGCCGATGCCGAGTCGCACGCGGCGGAAATCGGGGCCGATGTGCTGGTCGATGGAGCGCAGGCCATTATGTCCCGCCGTGCCCCCGCCGACCTTTACCTTGACCTTGAAGGGGGCGAGATCGAGCTCGTCGTGGAATACCGTCAGGGCCTCCGGCCCCAGCTTGTAGAAGCGCAGCGCCTCGCCCACCGCGCGGCCGCTTTCGTTCATGAAGGTGGCGGGTTTGAGGAGCAGGATCTTCTCGGTCCCGATGCGGCCTTCCTGGACCCAGCCCTGGAACTTCTTCTGGACCGGGCCGAAGCTGTGCATGTCGGCCAGCACGTCTGCCGCCATGAAGCCGACATTGTGCCGGTGCATGGCGTAGGAAGGGCCGGGATTGCCGAGGCCGGTCCAGATCTGCATGGCGTGCTTATTCCTGTTGTATCAGCAAAAGGAAAGGGGCCGGCATCGCTGCCAGCCCCGAACCTTGCGGCATGTGGGACGGATGACCCGTCCGCTGCCTGGTTATTCTTCGGTCGCGGCTTCTTCTTCGCCTTCGCCGCCGGCTGCTTCCGCATCCGAACGACGCAGCGCCGACGGAGCAACCACGGTGGCGATGGTGAAATCGCGGTCAGTGATCGCGCTGGTGCTGCCGGCGGGCAGGGTGACGCTGCTGATGTGGATCGAATCGCCCACGTCGAGGCCGGTCACGTCGATTTCGATCTCGCTCGGGATCTTGTCGGCATCGCAGACCAGCGCCAGTTCGTGACGCACGATGTTGAGCACGGCACCGCGCTTCAGGCCCGGGCTGGCTTCCTCGTTGATGAACACCACCGGCACTTCGACCTCGATCGACGAACCCTTTGCAAGGCGCAGGAAATCGACGTGGATCGGGCGATCGGACACGGGATGGAAGGCCACATCCTTGGGCAGGGTGCGCAGCGACTTGCCACCCAGTTCGATCATCACGATCGAGTTCATGAAGTGGCCGGTCATCAGTTGCTTCATCAGCAGCTTTTCTTCCACGTGGATCGTGGTGGGTTCTTCGTTGCCGCCATAGATGACGGCAGGTACGCGGCCTTCGCGACGCAATGCCCGGGAGGCTCCCTTGCCAGCCCGGTCGCGTGCTTCGGCCGGCAGGTTCAGAGCATCGCTCATGATAAAAGCCTTTCGAATGCGTGTTGGTATCCTCCCGCCACGCCTCCAGGGATGACCATGACGGGGGAAGCGCGGGCCTTTAGCAGGACCCACGCCGAAAGCAAGGTTATTGGATACGCCTGACGGTAAAGCCGCGCGCGGCGAGCAGTGCAGGCAGGCCGCCGTCGCCCAGCATATGCGCCGCGCCGACGGCTACGAAGGGCCGACGCCCCTCGCCCACCAGCGGAGCAATGCGCACCACCCAGTCGCGGTTGCGGGCATCGAGCAGGGCTTCGCGCAGTTCGGGATCGCCCAGCATCCCGGCGTTGCCAAGAACCTCCAGCCCGTCCATGTCACCCGCCAGCCAGAGCCGCAGACCCTGCGCCGGATCGCCCGCCGCCTCGCGCGCCACGGCCACCAGCAGATCATCCTGCTCGGTCTGCGGTAGGCTGTCGAACAGGGCAAACTGCTGCTCGTAGCTTTCCAGCCCCATGGCCTGCTTCCCGGCCTGTTTTCCGCTGCCCAGTAGTTGCCTGTCCACCCCCAGCTCCGGATCGCCGCTGCGCACGCCGCCTGCCAGGACCATGGCCGCCGCCCAGCTTTCCATTTCGGCATAGTCCGCTTCGTTGGCGCCCGCCTGTTCCAGCAGGGCTTCCACGGCCTCGCGTTCCTCGCCCGATACACGTGCAGTCAGGGCGGGGAGGCCGGGTGAATAGGCGAGCCGCTGGAACACCGGAAAAGACGCCGCCTGGTCGCCCAGTTCGGCGATTTCGACCACTAGCAGTCCCGCCTCAGAAAAAGCGTCGTCCACCGCCGGTGTCCGCCATTCTGCCCCTGCAGGCAGGGCGTGGACCGTGCCGAACAGCCAGGCCTTTTGGCCTTCTGGAGAAGTGACCTCCCACAGTGCGGGCGAAGGCTCGGGCCAGTCGCGATCCGCTGCGGTCCCGCAGCCGGCCAAGGCCAGCAGAACCGCCAGCCCGAGGACCAGCCGCGCGATCATTTCCAGATGCGCGTTACCGTGTGGCCGCGCTGCTCAAGCTGGTCCTGCACGCTGCCAGCCCCGGCAAGGTGGCCTGCGCCGACGGCCAGGAACACCGTGCCCGGCTGTTCCATCCGCCGCTCGATCCACTGCACCCAGGTGGTGTTCCGGTCGATCAGCAGGCGGTTGTAGAGGTAATCGTCGTCCATTTCGCTGTTCATGATTTCGGCCAGTCGGACAGCATCTCCTTGCAGCCAGACGGAGACCATCTCGTTCACCATCGGCACGACTTCGTCCATGCCTTCGACCGTGGCATCGAGATAGGTCAGCTGGTACTCCATGGCCATGCCATCGAACAGGCCGATCTGCTGCTCGATAGTCTCCAGCTCGTCGCGCTGCTTGCCTGCCGCACGGGCGGCAAGGGCCATCTCCACGCCGGTGGTAGGATTATAGCCGGCCTGGAGCAACGGCAGCACGCTGAGGTTGAGCGCGGCGAACCACGGCTCGTAGCTGTCGAGCGCGTTGACCGGCAGGCCAAGCACGGTAAGTGCGGCTTCGTATTTCACGCGGCTGTCGTCAGCCATCAGCCCGCGCAGGGTCTGCCCGCTTTCCAGCGCAGCGGCCCCGGCGATATAGCTTGCCATGGCCGCCTGGTCGCCAACATCGACTTCTGTCACCAGCACGTCGGAAGCCTCGAAGGCCCGGGCAATGCGCTGGTCATACCACTCGATGCCATCGGGCAGGACGTGGACCGTGCCGAACAGGTAGATCGTGGTATCCTCGTCGGCCAGCTGCCACAGGGCGGGGCCGCTCACCGCATCGACCGGCGGCGCATCTGCCACGGTCGTCGCGACGGGCGCAGCGCAGGCGGAAAGGGCCAGGCCGAACAGGGCAGCGGTGGCGACGAGCAGGCGCTTGATGGTCATGATGCGGGAGATCCTTGCGACGAACGGAAGCTAGATAGGGGGTCAGCAGTTGCGACGCCAGAACCAGCTGCCCGGAAAGCAGAAAAACGTCAGGAATTTAAGGAATGCTCGCGTCGGGAGCGGTTCAGTTAACCGGACTTTCAGTTCAGCCGTTCGGCCACAAGCCCCAGCTCTTGCAATCGCACCAGCACCGAATCGTTACCCTCGAAATGGGCTGCTCCCACGGCGACGAGGATGGTGCCGGGCTCGTCCAGCCGATCTTCCAGCCAGGTGGCCCACCGGCGGTTGCGGTTGGTGAGGAGGGCGCGGTGGAAGGCGACGCCGGCCTTGGTGTCGGACATGCCGAGGTCGATCGTCTCCTGCAGTTCCCCGCGTGCCCAGGCGTGTTCCAGCTCCCAGTCGTTGTCCTCGCCGGATGTCTCGCCCAGGCCGAGGAACATGCTGGCGCTGCGCCCGTCCCAGCGGATCAGGTCACGCTCCAGGTCGCGCAGCAGCAGGTTGTCGTCGATCCGGTAGAGCGACATCATCACCCGCCCGGTGTCCTCGATCGACGATACGGGCCGACCGGAGGCGGCGAATTCGGCTTCCAGCACGGTTTCCACGCCATATTCATAGCTCGACAGGCCGGTCTCCTCGCCGCCCATGCCGAAGCCCATCAAGGCCACCACCAGCGGCAGGCGATCGACTTCTTCGAAAAAGAGGCCCTGCTGTTCGACCAGCCGCCGCCACTTGCTGCGCGCCGCTGGAGCGAGCTGGGCGGAGGTGGGCGGGCGGCTTTCGAGCAGGCGGAGGAACTTGCCATCAAGCGCGGCAATGCTGGCTGCGGCATCGGCATCGGAGCTTTCCAGCACTAGTTCTTCCACTTCCCCGACGATGGCATCGAGCTGGGGATTGCGCCAGCGGAAGCCCTCGGGCAGCAGGTGGACCGTGCCGAGCAGGTAGATCGTGGTATCCTCGTCGGCCAGCTTCCACATGGCAGGCGCGGGATCGTAATTCTGCACCAGCGCAGGGGGCAGGGCGGGGGCTTCCTGCGCCGCAACGGGGGAGGCGAGCGGCATGGCGAGCGAAAGTGCCGCAAGGGCGAGAGCGGAGACGATCCTGTTCATCGGCGCAAAAGGCTCCTGACAGGGGCAAGTGTCAAGTGTCGCCAGCATTGACGCTCCAACCGCCATGAGCCATGGCGCGCCCATGCTATCCGGCTACCGATTGATACAAATCCACGGGTGATGATGGAACGGACACCGCAGACCAGCTTCCAGGACATGATCCTCGCGCTCCACGATTTCTGGAGCGCGCAGGGCTGCCTGATCCTGCAACCCTATGACATGCGCATGGGCGCGGGCACCTTCCACACTGCCACCACCCTGCGCGCACTGGGTCCGGAGCCGTGGAACGCCGCCTTCGTCCAGCCCTGCCGCCGCCCGACCGATGGCCGCTATGGCGAGAACCCCAACCGGCTGCAGCATTATTACCAGTACCAGGTGATCCTGAAGCCGAGCCCGCCGGACATCCAGGAGCTTTACCTCAAAAGCCTCGAGGTGATCGGTATCGATCCGCTCAAGCACGACATCCGCTTTGTGGAAGATGACTGGGAAAGCCCCACGCTGGGCGCCTGGGGGCTGGGCTGGGAAGTCTGGTGCGACGGGATGGAGGTGACGCAGTTCACCTATTTCCAGCAGATGGGCGGGTTCGATTGCAAGCCGGTGGCGGGCGAGCTGACTTACGGGCTGGAACGCCTGGCGATGTATATCCAGGGCGTGGACAACGTGTACGACCTCGATTTCAACGGTCGCGGCGTGACCTACGGAGACGTGTTCCTCGAAAACGAACGCCAGATGTCGAAGTGGAACTTCGAGATTGCCGATACCGACAGCCTGTTCGAGGGCTTTCGCCGGGCCGAGGCGGAGTGCCAGCGCTCACTCGATGCGGGCGTGCCGATTGCCGCCTATGAGCAGGCAGTGGAGGCCAGCCACCTGTTCAACCTGTTGCAGGCACGCGGCGTGATCTCCGTGCAGGAACGCGCCAGCTACATGGCCCGCGTGCGCGAACTGGCGCGCGGCTCTTGCGAGGCGCACATGGCCAAGGAAGCCGCAGGCTGGGCCGCAAAATATCCGGAGTGGAGCGCATGAGCGACTTCCTGCTCGAACTCAGGTGCGAGGAAATCCCGGCGCGGATGCAGGCCGGCGCCCGCGCTGACCTCGAAAAGCTGTTCCGGGCGCAGATGGGCGCGGCGGGTGTGGAAGTGGGCGAACTCACCATATGGTCCACCCCGCGCCGACTTGCGCTGATTGCCCGCGACCTGCCGCTGACGACCGAGAGCGTGAGCGAGGAAACCAAGGGCCCGCGCACCTCAGCGCCGCCGCAGGCGCTGGAAGGCTTCCTGCGCAAGACAGGGCTGACACAGGACCAGCTGGAGGAACGCGACGGGGTCTATTACGCCGTGGTGGAAAAGCCCGGCCGTGCGGTGAAGGACGTGCTGGCGGAAGCCATTCCCGCCATCATCCGTGCCTTCCCCTGGCCCAAGTCGATGCGCTGGGGCGCGGCCTCGGTCAGCACTGAAAGCGCGCGCTGGGTGCGGCCCTTGTCCGGCATCGTGGCGATCCTGGGCGAAGACCTGGTTGAATACGAGGCGGGCGGCGTAGCCAGCGGCTATGCCACGCGCGGCCACCGGTTCCACTGCCCGGGCGAAATCACCATCGGCAGCGCCAGCGACTATCAGGACAAGCTGCGCGCCTGCCACGTGATCGTCGATCATGAGGAGCGACAGAATACTATCCGCGAACTGGCCCGCGCCGCCGCGCTGGCCGAAGGGCTGGTGCTGGTGGAAGACGAAGGGCTGGTGATCGAGAACGCCGGCCTCACCGAATGGCCGGTGCCGCTGCTCGGCCGGTTCGATGAAAGCTTCCTCGATGTCCCGCCCGAGGTGATCCAGCTGACCGCGCGGGTCAACCAGAAGTATTTCGTGTGCGAATATCCTCCCCGTGCCGGGGAGGACCGCAAGCTCGCCAACGCCTTCGTCTGCACCGCCAACATCGTGGCCGACGATCCCGCCGTGGTGGTCGATGGCAACCGCAAGGTTCTCGCCGCGCGCCTCAGCGATGCGCGCTTTTTCTGGGAGCAGGACCGCAAGGTGCCGCTGGCGCAGCAGGCGGAGAAATTGTCGCGCATCACTTTCCACGAGAAGCTGGGAACCGTGGCCGACAAGGTCGAGCGGGTGGCCAAGCTGGCGCGGTGGCTGGTTGAAGAGGGGATTGTGAAGCCCTCTCCCCTTCAGGGGAGAGGGTTGGGTATGGGGGCGGCAGACGCCGCGCTCGCAGTCCCCCACCCCCCGACCCCCTCCCCTGAAGGGGAGAGGGAGAAGCTCGCCGATCTCGCCGAACAGGCCGCACGCCTGTGCAAGGCCGACCTCGTTACCGACATGGTCGGCGAATTCCCCGAACTGCAGGGCCTGATGGGCGGCTACTACGCTCGCGCCGAAGGCCTGCCCGATGCCGTGGCCGACGCCATCCGCGACCACTACAAGCCGGTCGGGCAGGGGGACGACGTACCGACCGCGCCGGTGACCGTGGCAGTGAGTTTGGCGGATAAGCTGGATACGCTGGCGAGCTTTTTTGCAATCGGTGAGAAACCTACGGGGTCCAAGGACCCGTTCGCTCTCAGGCGTGCCATTATCGCTGTGGAGTCGCTTCTGCTCACCAGCCAAATAAGGGTTCAACTGGAGGACCTATTTTCGGTCGCCTATTATTTCGTGGCGTGGACTGGATGGCTCGCTGCGATCGAAGACAAGATGTTCAAGGACGTTTCTCGGCGCGAGCGCTGGCTAGACTTGATCACCTATTACCCTAATGTCGAATTCGCATTTAAAGATGGCAAGAACTTTCAACTCCACATCAGAGGGCAGTTGGTCATGGCATCCCACTCTGCTTCTGGAGGGGATAAGCCTCACTTCGCTGACTATGCTTCTTGCTGGAAAGACTTCCGATCCTTCGCGATCGACCGCCTCAAAGTCCAGCAGCGCGAAGCCGGTGTCAGGCACGATTTGATCGATGCGGTGTTTGCTCTGGGAGGCGAGGACGATCTTGTCCGCCTGCTGGCAAGGGTGACTGCATTGCAAAGCTATGTCGAGACGGCAGACGGCGCCAACCTGCTCGCGGGATACAAGCGCGCCGCCAATATCCTCAAGAAGGAGGACTGGCAGGGCGTGGAGGGCGAGCTCTCGCAGACGGGCGAGGAAGACCCGCTGTCGGGCGTCGATGATCCGGACCTGAAAGCAGTGATCGATGCCAAGATGGCGATGCGGACGCCGGAGAACCTTTCCTACACGCCCGAACCTGCCGAAAAGGCGCTGATCGAAGCGCTCGACGCTGCCGAGCCTAAGGCGGAAAGCGCCATTGCGGCGGAGGATTTTGCCGGGGCCATGTCGGCGCTGGCCAGCTTGCGCGCACCGATCGATGCGTTCTTTGAAACTGTGACGGTGAATGACGCGGACCCGGCCAAGCGGTCGCAGCGCCTTGCCCTGCTTGCACGATTCCGTGCTGCAGTGCACAATGTGGCGGATTTCTCGCGTATCGAGGGCTGACAGGCGCAATTCTTCCGGGGGTGTGTCACTTTGTCCGCTGAATAGAAAGCTGATGCTTTCCAGTGGCTTACTGGCAACATTTAAAGTGACGCGGTGTCACTTGTGTCACCTTCGGCAATATGGATGGGGCAGGTAATGGCGAATTCGGTCTATCTTTTCGGC
>NZ_JAMFLH010000013.1 GCF_023501975.1 Altererythrobacter sp. KTW20L
TTCCTCGCGCGCGCCAGAGGTGACTTGCGTGCCGGTGGAGGCGGCGCGCGGCAGCGGGCTGGGGCTGGGCAAAGGATTGGGCGGAGCGGACACCTCGCGCGCCGTTGCCTCGCGTCCGGGATCGCCTGCTGCGCCGGCATCGGGTTCAGGCTCCGGCTCGGGCGTTGGGGGCGGCGTGGTGACGATCACGGTAAAGCCCCGGCCCGCCTGCTCGACCATGCGCTGGGTGAATTCGGGCGCCAGCAACCTTATGAGCAAGGCGCCCAGCAGCAGGTGCCCCACCACGATTAGCCCCACCAGCCACCAGCGCGGGCGGCGGCGCGGGGCATAGCCACGGGGCGCAGGGTCTGGCCTATGGAGCTTCATCATGGTTGCGCGCTTCCGTTTTGCCGATAACCTAACGGTCAAGGGGACGAGGTGGCAAATCTAACAGCATATGTCATTGATGGGACAACGCGTGTCGCAAGCAGCCGTGCCGGGTGCAGGCTATGGCGGAATGGCGCAAATCGGCGCGCAGGCTTGCGGGTGGCCTTTCCGGGGGGCGTGCCGCGGGACGGAACGGTAAAGGATCGGGCATGAAGCTGCTCTATGTCGAGGACAATGCCGATGCCGCCGCCGACCTGACCGCGCTGCTGGCCCGGCAGGGGTGCCAGGTGGTGTGGGAAATGCGCGGGGCCGATGGCCTGCGCCGCGCCGCGCTGGAACAGTTCGACACCATCATCCTCGACCGTATGCTGCCCGACATGGACGGGCTGGAGATTGTCCAGCGTTTGCGCGCCAGCGGGGTCGATGCGCCGGTGCTGATGCTGTCGGCACTGGGACGGGCGAGCAACCGGGTCGAGGGGCTGGATGCGGGCGTGGATGATTACCTCGCCAAACCCTATGAGCCTGAGGAACTGATGGCCCGGCTGAAAGCGCTGGTCCGGCGGGCCGAGGGGCGGACGCACTCTGCCATCATCATCTACGGCCAGTTCGAATGCCACGTGAAGGCGCGCACCGCCTTCCGCCGCAATGTGCACGTGGCCCTCTCCCCCAAGGAATTCGAGCTGTTCCGCTACTTCATGGAAAACGCGGGCGAAGTCGTCACCCGCGACATGCTGCTGCGCGACGTGTGGAAGATGAACTTCGATCCGCAGACCAATGTGGTCGATGTCAACATTGGCCGCCTGCGCCGCAAGCTGGAGGCAGGCTTCGACAAGCCTGCGCTGGAGACGATCTGGGGCACGGGATACCGATTGACCCGTGGCGAGTAGTCCGATCATCCCCGCCAGCCGGTCCATCTTCACGGCCATCACCCGCCGCGCCACGTTGTTCGCGCTGGGCGCGCTGGCGCTGCTGTTCGCGGTGACCGGGTGGCAATCGTGGAGCGCGATGGAACGATCACTGCTCGCCACGGTCGATACCGACATCGCCGGCCTGGTCGATATCTATGCCTCAGGCGGCGAGGGCGAACTGCTCGCCCGGCTCGAGGACCGCTCCAGCGTGGTCAGTCTGGAAGGGCGGCAGGCGCGCTACATGCTGGTGCGGCCCGATGGCACCCCGCTGGGCGGCAACGTCAAGGCATGGCCCACGCTTGGCGCAGGCTTGTCGGAATCGGGTTTCCTGACCCTGGCCGACGGGACCGAGGTGTTCGCCCGCGCCACGCGGCTGTCGCCCGATCTCGACCTGCTGGTGGCCCGCACATACGAGCGCGACCGTGCGGCGCTGGTCCGGATGGCGCTACTGTTCGGTGGTACGGCCCTGCTGATCGTGCTGGCCACCTGGCTGCTCGGCCGCCGGGCCGCAGGCCACCTGCGCCAGCGGATCGGCGCGATCAGCGCGGCCTTCCGCGATGCCGAGGCAGGGCGCGAACCGGCCGGAGCGGACGACCTGCACGATGACGAAATCGGCGAGCTGGCCACCTATTCCACTCGCGCCATCGGCCGTTCGGCCAACCTGGCGCGCACCCACCGGCACATGTCGGACCACATCGCGCACGAAATCCGCACCCCGCTGACCCACCTCGACGGGCGGCTGATCAACGCCATGCGCGAACTGCCGCCCGAATGCGATCCGGCAGTGATCGAACAGTGCCGCCGCGATATCCGCGGGGTGGTGACCATGCTCGATTCGCTGCTCGACATCGCCAGCAGCGAGGCGCGGGTTGGTGATCTGGCGGGCCTCACCGAAGTCGACCTGTCCTCGCTCGCCAGTGATCTGGCCGAACTCTATTCCGGTAGTGCAGAGGAGGAAGGCGTGACCTTCCGCACTTTCATCGAGCCCGGCGTGACCATGATGGGCGAGCCGATGCAACTGACGCGGCTCATTTCCAACCTGCTCGACAATGCGCTGAAATATGTCCCGCGCGGCGGGCAGGTTACGCTGTCGGTGGCCAAGGGTCCGGTGATCGCGGTGCAGGACGACGGGCCGGGGGTCGAGCCGTCATTGCGCCCGCTGGTGTTCGACCGCTTCCGCGCCGGGCAGGCCCCGTCGGGCAAGACCAGCCACGGCCTGGGACTGGCGCTCGCCCGCGCCATCGCCCTGCGCCACGGCTTGCGGATTGCGCTGGTCGATTCCAAGGTGGGCGCGCATTTCATGATCAAGCCGCACGCGCTGTGGGATGCAGGGCCGAATCCGGGGGAAACGAAATGAAGCGGATGGGATCGCTTGTTGCCGTGATGCTGCTGGGGGGCTGCGCATCTGCTGCGCCCGCCCAGGCTCCGCTCGCCCTCACACCCGTGGCCCTGCCCGCTCCCACCGGTGACGCCTTGAGCGATGCTGTGGCCCTGCTGGCGGCAGCTGATGGAATCGACGATCCCGCCTTGCGCGCGCCCCTGATCGAACGGCTCGACGCGCTGGATGTGCGGTTGGCAGAGGGCGCGGGGGAAGACCCGCTGGCCCATTGGCGCAGCGAGCACCAGGCGCAAGGAGCCACCCCGTGGCGCGGGCGTGCGCTCGGCCCGGCCTATCGCCGTGCGCGGGTGGAACCGGGGCAGAGCCTGCGCATCGAACAGGTGTTCCTGGCCGGTGAACGCGCGCGCATTGCTGCCGAGTCAAGCGGCGGCGGCGAAGTTGCCCTGGCGATCAGGACTCCGCGGGCCGAACCCGTCTGCCAGCAGGACCTCTCCCCGCGCGGCAACTGCAACTGGCTGCCGATCTATACCGAACGCTTCTCGATCGAACTGGAGAACCGCGGCAGCCAGCCTGCCAGCGTCTATATCGTCTTCCGCTGAGAGCGAGCGCTTTTCCTTTTCTCTTTCCCGACAACAAGAAACCGGCCCTTCCCGCAAAGGAAGGGCCGGTTTTCAGATGCGGCGGGCGTCGGCAGACACGCCGCTCCTGTGCTCCATCAAGGGCGGGTCAGTTGGCCCGCCCTTGCGAGATGATGTGCGCCTCCAGCCGGGTCAGCTGCTCAGCCGAGAACTGGATGCCGCTGGCGGCCAGCTGATCCAGGCCCGGAGCCATCATGGCCACGCCCTGGCCCATGCCGTTGCCGGTGGAGATGTCGCCCGGCGCCACGGCCCAGCGATCCCATTCGGCCGGTGCAGGGGCAGTGCCGGTTGACAGGGTTGAGAAACCACCGCCCGGTGCCGAGGCATAGGGGTTGTTGTTGACCGTGGTTCCGGCGGCCTCGAAGATGGCCAGGCCGGTGGCCGAAACACCCCCGCCGAAATCGCCCACATTCAAGGCCACGCCGGCGAACTGGCCATTGGCACCATAGAGCGCACCGCTGACGCTCACCTGGCAGCTGGCAACGCAGGCTCCGCCTGTTCCCGTGACCGAGCTGTTGATCGAGTTGAACGCGGCAGAGAATGTCGGCCCTGCGGCGCCAAGCACAAGGTTGACCGCGCTAGCCGAAGGGTTGGCAGAACCACCGCTGGTGGCAACGCCGTAACCCTTGCCGCCGACATCCATCTGCAGTTCGAAGCCGACTTTGGACGTGGTGCCGAACTGGATCGCCAGGCCGCCGGTCAGCGTGCCCGGTGCCGAGCCGACCGTGTCGGTTGGCGAGGTGGTGGCAATCAGGTTGTAATCGATCTTGCCACTGGCGGGCAGACTTGTGGAGGCCGCGCCCGCCATGACATGATAGCCGCCGTTAGCTCCAACCACCGTGGGCGTGGTGCCGAAGACGTTGGCATTGGTCACGCTGCCGTTCGTCCAGCGCGCCCAGGCAAGCGCGCCGACATCGCCCGCTTCCACGACCTGCGTGGTGCCCGATGATGCGCTGCCGACCGCGGCGCCCGATACGCCGGTCAGGCCACCGTTGGCGAAGGTTGCCTCGCCCCCGAAGGCGAGCGCCAGTGTGCCGTTGGTGTAGGTGTAGAACACCTGGTCGGCGCGCGTGCCGGTGAAGTCGGAGGTGTATGCGCCGCCGCCGCCACCACCGCCGCCAGAGCGCGGATCGGTGCCGATGCTCGCTACCTCGGTTCCGGAAGCGCCGAAGATCGCCGTGCCAGTCACAATCGATTGGTCAGCGCGGAATTCGTTGATCAGATAGGTGAAGCCGGCATGGCTGGCACCTGCCCCGAAGAGCGCCCCGTTGATAGCGGTATTGCAGGTCGGCGTGCAGGCGTTGCCGGCCAGATTGGTGGTCACCACTTGCCCGCCAAAGGCATTGAGCGAATTAATCACCAGGCCGCCATTGCCGGGATTGGCCGCGCCACCCGTGGTCTGCACGTGCCAGCCCAGATCATCGACATAGACATCGAATTCCAGCCCGACCCGCGATGTCGCCCCGAAGCTTACCGCCAGCGCGCCATTGGTCAAAAAGCCGGTTGAATTGTCGGTGCCGAAATTGTCTGCCGGAGCAGACCCGCCAAGCAGAACGTAATTCACCGTACCGCTGGCTGGCAGATTGGTCGCCGGGGTCCCAGCAAGGAAATCGCGCACCCGGTTGGTATAGAAGCTGTCGCTTTCGAAATAGCGGGTGAAGGCGACGGTATCGGCAAAGCGCCCGAATTCACCTTCCGTGGCCCCTGCCTGCGGATTGATCGCGGAATTTCCATTGGGGGTGAGCGAAGTGATCACGCCATCATTGGCGACGACACCTGTTCCGACGAAGAAGTCGAGCGTATCAGGGGCCTGCACCACGCCATAGATGTTGCTGCCCAAAGCTCCACCGCCCAGATCAATCGCATCGCCCTTGGCGAAGGCCGCGGTTCCGTTGATGAATCCCTGCGAGTTCAAACCTTCCTGACGGATGGCATAGGAAAGGCCTGCACCTGCCGCGCCATCTCCCGAAAGGAAGCCCTGTACGAAGCTAAGGCAGCCGCTGGTGCAGAAATTGCCCGCCAGATTGGTGGTGATGATTTGCGGATTGGTCCCGACGGAATTGAACACGCCTGCCGCATTGATCGCCAGCCGCGACTGGCTGACATCGATCACGCCACCGTCAGTCGCCAGATTGAGCATATCGTTGCCGCTCGTGACATCAATATCGAGGCCAAAACGCGGGTTTGCCCCGAACAGGACCACTGCCGATCCGCTGACCGATCCGCTCGCCGTGCCTTCACCCGTGCGGGTGGGGGTGGTGAAACCAACAAGATCATAAGCCACCGTGCCGCTGGCGGGCATATTGGCCAGCGCATCCCCTGCAATAACGTGCCAACCGCCATTCGCGCCCAGCGGAGCAAAGCTGGTGGTGCCGTAATAGTCTCCAGCCGGAGTGCCGGACGCCCAGCGGGTCCAGGTAATCCCGGCACTGCTATCGCTTTCGGCAATGCTGGCGGAACCCAGTGCGAACACTTCCTGCACGCGGCTTTGGTAGCCAACAATGCGCCCCTGCGGATCATAGGTCACGCTGCCGCCGGACACCGCATCGTCGCCGACAAACAGATTGGCAAAGGCAAGGCTCTCATTGGTCAGGGTGGTCAGCACCCCGCCGCCACCGCCGCCGGGCAGGGTGCCAAGGCTGGGCAATGCGGTGCCGCTTTGGCCATATACCGCCAGCCCACTGACATTGGAGAACCTGGCATCGGTTGTGCCGTTCGCGGTGGCCGAGATTTGATAGGCAAAGCCCGCATAGGGTGCGCCATCTCCAAAAAGGGAGCCGAACACGCGGGTTGAACAGGACACTGCACAAGAGCCGTCGATCAGCGCTGTGGTGGTCAATTCTGTGCCGGAGGTGAAACTGAAGCGGCCATCTGCGCCGACCACCAGCCCTTGTGCATCAGGATCATCCGCGCCGCCGGCAGTGCGCGTATTCCAGCCGCGTCCACCAAAATAGACATCGAAATCAAGGCCCACTTCAGGAACGGGTTTGAAAACAACCGCCATACGCCCGGAGAATGAGCCGGTTGTGCCTTGCTCCACAAACACATCGGTGGGCAATGTGCCGCCAACCAGCGCATATTCCACAGTGCCGGAAGCTGGCAGATTGGTGGCGGGATTGCCAACCAGCAGATGCGTGTTCTGATTTGTGGCTTGGCCGCTCGGGGCCGGATTTTCATAGCGGGTAAAGGCCACATCATTGCCAAAGCGGCCATGCTCCCGCAGCGTGCCTGCGGTTGCGGCATGATTGGTGACCACGCCTCCATTGGTCGTTGTCGTGATCTGGCCATCGGCAGTTACAGTGGCAGCCGCGAATGGTCCAAAGGAGCTTACCCCCGGTTGCAACAAAGCTCTGTAAATACCTGTAAAAGTTGTATCCAGCCCGCCCGGTAGACCGCCGAAATTGTCCGGCACGCCGCCGCCGGCAAGGAAAGCGAGGAAGCTGGTGTAGAACGCGAGCACATCCCCGCTGAAGCTGGCGGCAAGCAGACCGGCGGCATCGAGCGCGGCGAGATAGGCTTCGATCTGCTCCGGTGTTAGCGCGGTATAGGCCGAAGGCAGCCCGCCACCTGCCAGGAAGGCATAGAACGCCTCTATCGCAGCCAGATAATCGACAAAGATCGGCAGGCCGCCAAAGTCGTCAGGATCGCCGCCGCCTTGCAGGAAGGCAAAATACTGCGTGAAGAAGGTGTTGAGCGAGCCGAATGCGGCCAACCCGCCTGCACCGTTCAAGGCCGCCAGATAATCGGCGATCTGTTGCGCGGTCAGCAGCGTGTAATCCCCCGGCAGGCCGCCTCCCGCCAGGAAGGCGAAGTAGGCATTCAGCGCGCTGACGTAGTCGGCATAGACCGGCAGGCCGGAAAACTCCGCCGGATTGCCGCCGCCCGAGATGAAGGCGAAGTACTGCGTGAAGAAGCCGTTGAGCGAACCATAGGCGGCAAACCCGCCTGCGCCGTTCAGTGCCGCGAGGTAATCAGCCACCTGTTGCGGCGTCAGCGCCGTGTAATCACCCGGCAAGCCGCCCCCTGCCAGGAAAGCATAGTAGGCATTCAAGGCGCTGACATAGTCGGCATAGACCGGCAGTCCGGAGAAGCCGTTGGGCGCACCGCCGGTGGAAAGGTAGGCGAAATAGGCCGTGTAGAAATCGGCCAGCCCGCCCAGTTGCGTGCCGAACCCGCCCGCTGCCGACAGCGCGGCAAGGTAGCTCTGTACCTGCGCCGGGGTCAGCGCGGTATAGTCGGCCGGAAGGCCGCCCGCATCGAGGAAGGCGAAGTAGGCCTGCAGCGCGCTGACATAGCCGGCATAGAGCGGCAGTCCGGCAAACTGGTCGGCATTGCCGCCTGTGGCAAAGAACGCGAAATAGGCATCGAGCAGGTCGGCATTGGCGCCCAGCAGCGCGGCCAGGTCGCCCGACCGGCCGATCGCGTCGAGATAGATCGCCAGCAGGTCCAACCCCGCCCCGTCATAGGCGCTCGGCAGGCCGCCCGCCGCGAGGAAGGCGGCATAGGCGTTCAGCGCATCGGCGAAGGCGGGCAGGTTGAGGACCGGCAGCCCGGTATAGACATCGGGGTTCCCGCCACCGGCAAGATAGGCGAGGTAGTCGGTGTAGAACCCGGCCAGCCCGGCAAGAAATGCGCTGGTCGCACCCTGCGCCTGCAAGGCGGCGACATAGGCGGCGATCTGTTCCTGCGTCAGTTCGGTGTACTGGCTCGGCAGGCCGCCCTGCGCGAGGAAAGTGTAATAGGCATCGAGCGCGCTGGCATAGCCGGCAAAGATGTTGGCATTGAGCCCGTTCCACAGGTCGATATTCCCGCCGCCCTGCAGGAAGGCGAGATACTGCGCGAAGAACCCGGCATTGCCGCCAAGGAACACTTCCAGCGCATCGGCATCGTCGAGCGCCGCAAGGTATTGCGCCAGCAGCGCCGGATCGCCGGTGAACTGGCTGGGCAGGCCTCCGCCCTGCAGGAAGGCGAAATAGGCATTCAGCTGCCCGGCATATCCGGCAAACACATTGGCATTGAGCTGCCCGAAGGCATCGGCCGCGCCGCCCTGCCGCAGGTGGGCGAGATAGGCGGCATAGAACGCGGCCTGGTCACCCAGCAGTTGCGCGAACAGTCCCGACCGGTCGACCAGGTCGAGATAGGCTTCAAGCTGTGCCGGGGTCAGAGTAGTCGAAGCGCTCGGCAGACCGCCGCGCTGGAGGAAAGCGAAGTATTCGCCCAGCGCCTCGGCATAGATCGAGGCGAAGGCAAAGCCCCCGGTATCGAGATAGGCGGCAAGGATCTGCTGGTCGGTTTCCGAAAGCTGCTGCGCCAGCCCGCTTGCGCCCAGGAAGGCGATGTAGGCATCAAGCACTTCCTGCGATGCACCCGCGAACTGCGCCGGATCGCCGCCGCCCCGCACAAAGGCGAAATAGGCTTCGACCAGATCGGTATAGGTGCGGGAAAACTGGTTGGCATTGCCGCCACCGCGGATGAAGGCGAGGTAGGTTTCGGCCAGCGCGCGGTTCTGCGCCGACAGCTCGGCAAGCCGCCCCAGCCTGCTCTGATAGGCGAGGAAAGCGTTGATATCGCCCACCGATGCCGGGCCGAACTGCGACGGCAGGCCGCCTGCCCGCACCAGGTCGAGATACTGCGTCAGGAAACCTGCATAGGCCGACAGGAATTGCGCGCCCGACCCGCCATTGGCGAGGTAGCGCAGGTAGGTGCGGATCACGTCGGCCTGGGCTGCGGGAAACGGCGTGCCGCCATTCAACCCTTCCAGATCGGCGGCCAGCGCCACCAGCCGCGCAAGGTCGCCCGCCGGATAGGTATCGAGCAGCGGATTGCCGTTGGCCGCGTCCAGCCTGCGGCCCAGCGCCACGACATCGGACGATGCACCGGCGGCGGCAAGGCCATCGCCCAGCGAAACCGGCAGGCCATTCTCGGCTGCTGCCACGGGGCCATCGTCAAGGTCGGCCACCGCCACTTGCGGTTCAGGGGCGGCAGAAGGCGTGTCCTGGCTGGCACGGGCGAAGGCGCGGCGGATGCCGCTGCGGCCCGAGCTTTCCCACATCTGCCCTTCGGCGAAGGTGCGACTGGTCCGCCCGCGGGTGATCGTGCTGGTGCCGGTCAGGGTGTGGCCGTCGCTCTCGCCCGCCTCGCCCACGGTGAAGCTGGCGGCATTGCCGGTGCCGCCCACGCGACCTTCGACCCCTTCGGGCATCCGCACCACGGTCTCGCCGCCCGCCGCGCCCGCCACGGTCACGCTGCCCTTGTGCAGCTCGATCGAGCCATCGGCGTTGAGCGTGAATTCCGCCCCGTCGACGAACGACAGTGTGGCGCCGTTGTCCAGCCGCAGTTGCAGCACGCCGGTGCCGTGCATCATCCGCTGGCCGGGCGTGACCTCGGTAACCCCGGTGGTCGAGAACAGCACGTCGGCTGCCTGGACCGGGACACTGGCGATGGCCAGAGCCGAGGCGGAGAGCAGCAGGGCAGCACTGGTGCGGCGAGTGGTGGATTGGCGGATCATGTTGTTGGCTCCCGAGGTCGCGTCGAGGAAGGTCAGAATTCGAGCCGCACACCTGCGGACAGGGTGAAGCGGTCGTAATCGTAGAGGGCGATGTTGCTCCAGTTGCGCGTGTAGGTGGCGCGCGGCTGGAAATAGAGGTTGCCGGCCAGCAGCAGCTTGAAGCCAAGCTGGGCGTCGATCCGCTCGTCGGCGCGTTCCACCAGGAACAGCGCATCGGCTGCATCATAGCGCCTGAGATCGAAAGCCACGCCGCCCTGCAGCGCAAGCCGCTCGGTCAGCGGATATTCGCCGCCGAGCGAAACATTGGCGAAGGCATTGGAAAAGGCATCGCCAGCCTGCTGCCGGGTCTCTTCCTTGCCCGCAGTCACGGTGGCCGAGACATTGCGCGTCACGAAACCGACAGCCACGGCATAGCGATCGGCATCGAGCAGCGGCTGGCCATCGAAATCGAGGCGATTGGCCTGCGCCGACAGGGTCAGCGCGCGGCCGCCGGTCAGCACGCGGGTGTATTGCATGACTGCGCCGTAGCTGTCGCGATAGCCGCTACCGTCCAGCCAGAAGCGCTGGACCTGGCCCGACAGCGACAGCACGTCGCGGTTGGCAAAGCTGTGGGCGAACCCGGCGGTGCCGGTCAGGCTCGCCGTATCGAACGCACTGCTGTCGAAATTGTCGCGCCACGATCCGAGGACCGAGGCGAACAGGCGGTCCTGCCGCGAGACGGCGGTAACGCCCGAGACACCGGCGGAAAGCTCGTAATACTCGTCATCCTGCGCGCGGGCGCCGGGGCCGAGCTGGCCGGGGCCGAGGAACGAGAACAGCGGGATGGTGAGCTGCGTTAGATCGGTCGCGGCGTTGATGTTGCTGTCATGCCCTGCGCGCGCATCGACATAGCCCGACACATCGCTGCCGCCGCCGGCGATCTGCCGGTCGAACTGGCGTACGAAGCCGGTAAAGCGCTGGCGCACCGGATCGGGCAGGCTGGGATCGTCCACCACCGTGGCGAATTCCGCGCGGGCAGTGTCGATATCGCCTGCCAGGGCATAGGCGCGGGCCAGTTCGGCGCGGGCTGCGGCATTGCCCGGCTGGACAGCCAGCACCCGCTGCAAGGCGATGATCGCCGCGCCATAGTGCCCGCTGTCGAGCGCGGCCGTGGCCAGCGCATAGTCGAAATCTGGATCGCGCGCCCGGTCCGCTTCCTGCAGCGCAAGGGCGCGGAACTGCTGTTCGGCCATTTCGGGCGACTGTTGCTGGGCCACGGCAGGCAGCGATGCTGTGGCAGCCAGTGCGGCCACCAGGCCCGCCATCAGGTGTTGGCGCAGGTTGTTGCGGATCATCGAATTCCCCCAAGGACCATCGGCACGCAATCGTGCGTGTGGCCAAAACCCTAAGGGGAAACCCGCGACGTGACCGCTGACAAGCAATGTCGAAGCTGTGACAGGTGCCGTTAGTTTTCGGATATTGCTGAAAGAAAGCTCGATTGCTTCGACAGTTGCGCACGGCGCGGCCTTCGCGCACAATGGCCGTGGTTGGCATCACGACACCGCATCATCCATGCGGCGGATCAGGGGAGAGATTTGCAGATGACCAACACCATGGGGGCATGACGCGCCGCAGCGCGATCGGCGGCGCTTTGGGAACGGCTGCGCTCGCGGTGGCAATGCCGGGACTGGCCCATACGCCGCACGCCAAGCCCAACTTCCTGTTCATCATGGCCGATGACCTCGGCTATGCCGACCTGTCCTCCTATGGCCGCCGCGAATACCGGACGCCGGTGCTTGACAGCCTGGCGGCGCAGGGGATGAAGTTCACCCACGGCTATGCCAACAGCGCGGTCTGTTCGGCCACGCGGGTAGGGCTGATCACCGGGCGCTACCAGTACCGCCTGGCCGTGGGCCTAGAAGAACCGCTGGAGACCAGCGCGCCGCCCGGCGGGGGCGCTACAAGTACCTCAAGATCAACAGCCATGAATACCTGTTCGACATCATCTCCGACCCGATGGAGCGCAGCAACCTGAAGGACCGCCAGGCCGATGTCTTCGCCGCACTGAAGCAGGCGTTCGACGACTGGAACGCGGGCATGCTGAGCGATCCGGCCGCTTCCAGCTTCGGCTGGGGGCCGCAGCACCTGGCGGATGATTATGACCAGCCCGACTGAACCCGCCCCTCCTGTCCACGATGGTTGCAAAAATGAATCATTTGTGCAATTTGTCCGGAAAGTTGGACAAAGTTAACTTGAGGGGGCGGTTCGCTGGACTGGGGGCTATTTTCCGACGCTGTCGGGCCGCGGGCGCGGCTGCTGCGCAACATGCTCCACGCCCGGTCGATTGCGGTCAGCGAACCCTTCGGTTTGCCGACAGGATCGCTCACCATCATGTCGCTGATCGCGGCCAATCCCGGCAATTCGCAGAAGCAGCTGGCCGACTGGGCGGGCATCACCGGTCCGGCATTGGTGGGCGTGGTGGACGAGCTGGAGAACCGCGGCCTGGTAACGCGCGAACGATCGCAGCAGGACCGGCGCCGCAACAGCCTAATACTGACCGACAAAGGCCAGCGCACGACCGAGGCGATGATGGCAGCCGTGGCGACCATAGAAGCGCCGATCCGCGATAGCCTGGGCTCCGAGGACATGCGGCAACTTATAATGCTAGTCGATCGCGCGGTCGGAGCGCTGCAGCAGGACAGCGAATAAGCCTGCCATCGATCGTGAAATTAGTTTGATTTCATAATTCTTCTAATGCTAACGAATATCCGATCGGAGGACTGGCTGGATTCGCTTGTCCGCTACCGGGAGGAAAAAACACCATGCGCTTGCCCACATTGTTGACAGCTTGTGCTGCCCTTGCAGTTGTCGGGGCCCTTGCCGGGGCCGCTGGCGGAACTGCCTCGGCCCAGGTGCCGGGGGAGCAACCAGCCGACTGGCCGCGCTATGCCCGCGATGACTGGGGCACCCGCTTCTCGCCGCTCGACCAGATCGACACCGGCAATGTGGGCCAGCTTGAACAGGCGTGGAACATGGTGCTGCGGCCCGATGGCGGCGGCGGGCTGCTGGGCGGAACCGTGCCCATCGTGGTGGACGGGGTGATGTACCTGCCGCTGGGCAATGGCGTGGTGGCGCTGCAGGCGCATACGGGCCGCGAGTTGTGGCGCCATGTCCCGGAAGGCGGCGGGCTGATCCGCCGTGCCGTATCGTGGTGGCCCGGAGAAGGTGCGAACGGCCCACGCCTGTTCTATTCGTTCGGCACCGGCCTGCGCGCTCTCGACCCCGCCACCGGACAGGTGGACACCAGCTTCGGCACCAATGGCGAAACCCTGTTCGATGGCGCACCCTATGGCTATCCGCCCAGCATTTTTGGCAATGTCATGGTGATCGGGGCCAGCGTGGGCGAGATGCCGCGCGGCACGCCCGGCAATACCCGCGCCTATGACGCGCGCACCGGTGCCAAGCTGTGGGAATTCAACAGCGTTCCGCAGCCCGGCGAAGTGGGTCATGAAACCTGGCTCGACGATGGCTGGGATGGCCGGTCGGGCACCAACATGTGGATCTGGTACACCACCGCCGATCCGGCGACGGACACGGTCTATATCACGCTCGGCAGCCCCAGCCCCAACTACTATGGCGGCGACCGGCCGGGCGACAACCTGTTCGGCAATTCGATCGTCGCGCTGGACATGCAGACGGGTGCCTACAAGTGGCATTTCCAGACCATCCACCATGACCTGTGGGACTGGGACCTGCCGGCCCCGCCGGTGTTGTTCGATGCCGTGGTGGACGGGGTCACCATCCCCGCCCTGTCGGAAACCGGCAAGCCGGGCCTGATGTACATCCTAAATCGCGAGACGGGCGAACCGATCCACGGCATCAACGAGATGCTGGTGGCCCCGGGCGACGTGCCGGGCGAATGGTATAGCCCCACCCAGCCGATCCCCGTTCTGCCCAAGCCGCTCAGCCGCATGTGGTGGACCACCGACGACGTGGTGACAGCCGAAGACACCACGCCCGAACATGCCCAGGCCTGCCGCGCCCTGCTCGACAGCTATGGCGGGCGGTTCTTCAATGCCGGGCCGTTCACCCCGTTCTTCCTGCACAAGCCGGGCGATCCGCCGCGCGCCTCGATCAACATGCCGCACAACGGCGGGTCCAACTGGGGCGGCAGCGCGGCCGATCCACGCAGCGGCATTATCTATATCAACACCACCGAAAGCGGGGCGATCGGCTGGGTGGAAGAGCGCGATCCCGAAGGCGACTATGGCCGCGGCACCGCCGCCTCGAACCAGCGCTATGACCGCGGCAGCCTGGCCGGGCCCGGGGCCTATTCCAGCTTCAGCGCCAGCTATCAGACCGACGATGGCCAGCGGGTCAACCTGCCGTGCATCCGCCCGCCGTGGGGCAGGCTCCATGCGGTCGATGGCAACAGCGGCGAGATCCTGTGGTCCTCGATCCTTGGCACCACGCCGCAACTGCCCGAAGGCAGGCAGGACACCGGCAGCAACAACACCTTCGGCGGACCGATCGCCACGGCAGGCGGATTGCTGTTCATCGGCGCGACCAACGATGCCGTGCTGCGCGCCTTCGATGCCGCCAGCGGGGCGGAACTGTGGGGCGCCACCCTGCCCTATGCCGCGCAAACCGTGCCGATCACCTACCAGGGCAGCGACGGGCGGCAATATGTCGCGGTCGTCGCCGCCGGAGCTCCCGCCACCGGTGCACCGCGTGACGAGAATAACCGCCCGCTCAACGGCGAGGCGCTGATCACTTTCGCCCTGCCCAACTAAATTTTGCCCAGCTGACGCGCCAGCCTTTCGATGGAGTTTCCCATGTTCCGCAAATCCCGCTTCGCTGTTGCTGCCCTGCTGCTGGCCTCGGCTGCTGCCGTACAGACCAGCGCGCAGACCACCGCAACCACGCCCGAAGGTGCGGTGATCCAGGTGGCGGACGACCTGCGTTATGCCCCCGGCTCGCTCTCACCCGAACAGCTTAGCGCATCCAATGCGGACATCTTCGTCCAGCCGTCGATGAACGTGTTCCGCCGCTTCCCGCGCGCGGCGACCGAACAGATGGTCAATTTCTACATCAACGCGCTGGGCCTCAGGTCATTGAACCCGATCCAGCTGACCGACACCCAGCAGATGATCCTGACCGGCGTCGGCAGCGGGCAGATCAAGCTGTCGGCCGGGCAGCCCGCCGGTCGCACCTATGCGCTGGAAGGCGGCCCGACCGGCGGCACCGGCCTGCGGATGTTCACCCTGACTTATCCCGACATGGACAGCGTGCGCACGCGCTTTGCCGAAGCAGGCTTTCCCGTGCCCCAGTTCCGCGATCTGGGCGATGGCACGCAAGGCGCGATGGCAGTCGATCCGGGCGGTTTCCCGGTGCAGATCATCGTGCGGCCCGGCGCGCAGGACAATTCCAACGATGGGGTGGGCGTGGGCATCGGCGTGTCCAACCTTGATGAAAGCCGCGCCTATTACCGCGAATTCGTGGGGCTGACCGAACTTCCGCCGGTCGGAGATGCCATGCTGGGCGTCACCAAGTATCCCTATCGCCATGGCGAAACCACGATCTATCTCTACCAGGTAGCAGCAGGCGTCCCGGCCGATAACGGCAGCTCCGGCATCCAGTATGTGGTGAGCGATGCGGCCCTCGCCGATGCCCGCGCCGCCAGCCGCAATATCGGGGTGCAGACGCCGCTGAACCGGCTCGCGGGCTTCGGCCTTGTCACCGTCTGGCTGGCCGATCCCGACGGCGTGACCAATTACTTCGCGCAAGTTGGCGGGCCGCGTGGCGGCGCAGATACGGCGGCGACCGATCCGCTAACGGTCCTGCCGCCTGTGCCCGATGACTATGTGCCCGCTACCACGGCCTGGGGCGATCCCGACTTTCGCGGCACCTGGCCGATCGACCACCTCAATGGCCTGCCGCTGCAGCGCACCGCCGAACAGGGCAACCGCCACTTCCTGACCGACGAGGAATATGACATCCGCCAGGCCCGCATCGAGCAGCTTGCCGGCCGCTATGCCGCCGAGGATGAGAGCGATGCGATGGGCCAGGGTCACTGGGTGGAAATGGGCGTGGGCAGCCGCCGCACCTCATTGCTTGTCGTGCCGCAGGATGGCCGCCTGCCCGCCATGACCGAGGAAGGCCAGCGTCGCGCTGCCCTGATGCGGTCAAGCTGGCGGGCCGGCCAGGAATTCAACCACTGGACCGATTTCGACAACTGGGACCGCTGCATCACCCGCGGCGTGCCCGCCTCGATGATGCCGATGATGTACAACAACGGGTTGCGCATTTTCCAGGCGCCGGGCCTTGTGGCGATCCAGATGGAGATGATCCACGAGACTCGCGTGATCTATACCGATGGCCGCCCGCCCATCCCGTCGCAGATCGGCCACTGGCTGGGCGAGAGCCGCGGCTATTGGGAAGATGCCAATACGCTCGTGGTGGCAACCACCAACTTCCGCCCCGGCCCGTCTGCCACCAACATCGTCACATCGGGCTCGCCGCCCAGCAACGATACGCCGACCAGTGCCGAAGCGAAACTGGTGGAACGCTTCACCATGACCGGGCCGGATTCGATCGTCTATGAAACGCTCTATACCGATCCGGTGGTGTTCACCGCGCCCTGGGGCGCGCGGCTCGACTGGGTGCGCGACGACGATTACGAGTTCTTCGAATATGCCTGCCACGAAGGCAACGTGCAGATCCGCAACTATATCACCGCCAGCCGTGCCGAGGCAGCAGCGACGGCGGCGGCTAATCCCTGAGCGACTGACACTGCGGAAACGACAATACCCGGATCGTCTGCGTCGATCCGGGTATTGTGCTGCCGGCAGGGGAGGCCCGCCGGGAGGGGGTCAGCCAGCCTAGCGCACGCGGCGCACGCGCAGTGAGCGCTGACCATCGTAGCGCATCATATAGCTGCCCAGTGCGGCTGGCTCGATACGGATACTGGATCCAATTTGTGGCGGATCGTAAGTCATAGGGGCGGCTTCGACGAACTGCCATTGCGCCCCGCTGTCCAGTGTCATTAAGTAGATTCCCGGCTGGAGCCGCTCGACCCCGGTCACACGCGCTATGAGATTTTCGCGACTGTCCCCTTGGGCGCGAGCGAGATCTCGTTCGACCTGTTCCGCTCCAAGCCCCCCCACAGCTGGAAGCGCGGTCCCCGTGCGTGGAGCTGCAACCGGTCCATCCGGCACGCCATCTTGCCGGATGGTGTTATCATAGCAGTTCACGCGCGCGGCGAGATCGGCGATTTGCGAACAGGCCCGCATAGTTATGACAATCTGTTCGTAGTCTTCTGCTTGGGACCGCGCGGGACCAGCATTTAACGCCGTACCTGCCATAATTGCGGACCCTATCAAGATGAGGCGCTTGTTCATGCAAGAGTCCTTCACTTGAGTGCGATCATAACAGAACGGCGGTGGGCCAGAATTTGGGAGCTGGAACCCACCGCCGCCTTCGAAGCAAGCCCGAGGGCCACGAAGTCAGGACCTAGAAGCCTACATTCACGCCAGCATAAAGGCGACGCCCGATGGTGTTGTGGTAAAAGCTGTACGAACCACCCGGCAAAGTGCGGTCGCCCAGCACATCGTTCAAGCGGAACGAGGCAAGCGGCGGCGCCTTGTTGAACAAGTTGTCTACGCCGAAGCGAACGTTGATGCTGTCCGACACGACGAAGCGCCCATTGAGATTGAACAGGTTGTAAGACGGCGTGTTGGAGATGATCGGCGCTCCGGTGTTGGTTAGCGTCGTCGAGTGGACCAGCGACGGAAAGTGCTGCCACTGCACACCGATGGTGGCAGGTCCGACCGAGTAGCTGACCCGGGTGAGCAGGCGATATTCGAAGGGGCTCGACTGCGTACCTACGTCACCACCGCCGGTCGATCCTGTGTAGTCGGTCATCGGGATCACGAACTGGTCGGGGGTCGTCTTGAAGTCTACGACATAGGTCGCGTTGACATTGATGTTGAGCCGTCCTGGCACCGGCACACCAACATCCCGGAAGCCGACACCCCAAGTAAGATTAGCATCAACGCCAGAAGTTTCGACTCTACCGAGATTGGCGTAGTTAACTTCGATCAGTTCGATATTGCCGCTCTGATCGTCGCGACGGATGCGATTACAGGCATCATTGATCTCGTAATTAGGGTTGAAGATCGCCGAATAGCACTGGCGCAAGACCGAATCCGGCCCCTGGAGGTCGATGCCATCCTTGATCGTGACGTTGTAGTAATCAATTGCCAGGTTCAGGCGACGCAGCCACGGGTTGTCCGACGGTGACTGGATCACGCCGCCGATGGTGTAAGTGATAGCAGTTTCCTCCTGCAATTCGCGCGCGCCGACTTCCAGCGATGGGACGCTGAAGCCAACCTGCGGGAAAACCCGATCCGGATCGTTGTAGTAAGCCTCGACCGCATCGGCAGTCATCGTGGCTTCGCACAAGCCACGGACTTGGGCGGCATTGGGGTTTCCGACATCGTCGGGGTCACTCGGATCGATCGGATTGGCCGAATAGTTGCCATAACCCACGGGCTGGGTGATCAGGCCGATCGAGCAGGCATCGCCATCGGCCGAACTGCGCAGTGTCTGGGTCCGGGCCGTGAACAGTTCACCAAGGTTCGGCGCGCGGCTCGCAACTTGGTATCCGCCGCGGAAGCGGAGCCAGTCGAACGGTGCGTATTCACCGTTGATCTTGTATGTGTGGACTGTGCCGACGGACTGGTAATCTGACAGGCGGTAGCCCAGCTCAAGGTTCAGCGCTTCGGCGAACGGCAAGTTATTTACCAACGGAACCAGCAACTCGCCGTAAATCTCCTTCACATTGGTCTTGCCGCTTGTGCTCGCCTGCGGGAACGTGCCTGCGGCGGTTTCGTAGAAGGTCGAACCCTCAACCGACGACGAATCGGCATGGAAGTCGATCGAGTTCTCTCGGTAATGCGTGCCCAAGGCAAAGCGCAGCTCGCCGTACGGCAGGTCGAACAGACCGCCTTGCAGGTTGGCCTCAATATATTCCTGCACAACGCGGTTTTCGAGTTGCAGATCGATGCTGGTGGCAAGCTGGCAATCGGCCGAGTAATCACCCGGATTTACCAAGGGGCTGAGGCCGGTCGTGCAAGTCGCAGTTGCACCATAGACGTTGTCAGCGGTGACAGCGAAATTGCGGCCAAAATTTGGAGCCTGCATGATCGTACGCCAACGCTCGACCGAGACATATCCATACTGGTCGGTTTTGGCAGTCGTCTCGCCATGCGAGGCGGTGATGTCCCATGTCCAGTCCGTACCACCCACATCGCCTTCCAGGCCCAGCAGCATATTGAATGTTTGGTTGCGATTTTCGGTCCGCCGGCGGCCGAACGCGGTGGGAATGACATTGACCCTATAGCTGGCGTTGGGGTTGGCGCGGCTGTTGAGTAGCGTCACCATGTCCGGTGTGACCGGATAGACTTGCCTGTTGGTGCAGCCGCCGACAGCCGGGCAGTCCAGTCCATATAGGCCGCCCGACAGGAAATCGGGATTCGTATTCCCGTTGGCCAGAACCGAAGACGGAATGTCGAAATCCGCATTTCCGGTGTAGATTTCGTTGTCATAGGGAATTTCGACACCAACGCTGCCAGACATCGAGTTGTAGAAGCTGACGGAGCGCGTTTCGGTCATGGCGTAATATGCCTGGCCGACCAGCCGGATACTGTCGGTTATATCGTATTCGCCCTTTGAGAAGAAGGCCCATCGATCCTGCGGGCTCGACAAGAGCTGGTCGGTGAAGTTTTCATACAAGCGGCCATCATCCGAAATCTTGCGGAAGAAGCCGTCCAGTTCGTCATTGTAGTTCACCACCACGAACCGGTCGGAAGGGGCGTCATAGCCATTGAGCCACAGCGAGTTGTCATCGTTGAAATACAGCGAGCCCGAACGCGGCACGTTGGCGAGGCCATCGGGAATGCCATAGACCGAATTGTAAGCCGCCTGGCTGGGCAGGTTGCGGCTGTTGGAAAAGTCAATGAAGTTTTGTGTAATGCGAGCATCGGTACCGCTGGTCAGCGGACTGCGGGCCAGATCATTAAACCACCTCCGATCCTGTCGAAAAACTTCACTACGATCATAGTGCTCGAGACCGATAAGCACGTTGCCCCGGCCATCGGCCAGCGCAGCGCCGATCAGGGCAGAGACGGTGTACTCGAACCCGTCACCCTCTTCCGTGACCGATCCCTGGGCATCAAGATCGACGCCTTCGAAATCGTCACGCAGAATGAAATTCACGACGCCGCCCACGGCATCAGCGCCATAGGTGGAGGATGCGCCGCCAGTAATCACTTCGACGCGGCGGACAGCGGCGGACGGGATTGAATTGATGTCGATCACGCCCGATCCGTTAATCGGCGTGCCGCGTCGGCCATCGACGAGCACGAGGTTGCGGTTCGATCCGAGCGAGCGCAGGCTAACGGTAGAAATGCCCACCGTGTTGTTCGCATTGGCCTGGATGTCCTGGGCATTGAACTGGGTCAATGCCGGTGTGAATTGGGGCAGGCGATTGAGGTTGGCTTCCAGGTTGATGGCCGCACTCTCTTCAAGCTGATCCGCGTCAATCGTGACCATCGGACTGGTCGCCGAGTACTCGGGGCGCGCAATGCGCGAGCCGGTCACGATGATCCTGTCCCTATCCATTGCGGACGCTGTCGGGATCGGCAGATCACCGTCATCTTCTGCCTCGGCCTCCTCCTGACCCTGGCTGGCCGATTGCGCCATGGCAGGCACGGAGATCGGCACGATCCCCGCAACGCCCAGCATCAGGCAGGCCTTCAGGGCCGCTGTGTCGAATTTCCTCATTGAATCCTCCCCTTTTGTTTTCACCCGGCGCTTGGCCGGCAGTCCTGTCCGGCGCGAACCCCTGTGGGCCTGCACACCGGTCCTCCCGCTCCTCCAGCGGGCCAAGCGGATCCGGCGCCGCTAGCTCCCGACGCGATACCCCGTAGGACTCAAATGATATGTTTTTGTTTCGATATCGTTAAATAATGTTTGTGCTTTGAATCATTGGATTTCTATCTAAAAAGATGGATGGCAATTATCCAGCTGTTTTTAAATGATATTAATCGGATCTCGCGACATGGACCGAACATTCTGACACCCTAACAGGTGGCCTGCGCCCGGTTGCCGATGCCGCGTCACCATTATTGAATGAAACGAATCTCGCCCGAATGCGCGCGGCTCCGGCTGGCAGGGGACATCGTTGGTGGGAGGCACCGGCAGCGGGGATGGTGAGCCCGACAGGATTCGAACCTGTGACCCGCTGATTAAAAGTCAGCTGCTCTACCTACTGAGCTACGGGCCCACATCGCTGGGTGGAGCGGCTCACCTAAGGAGGGGGCGGCGGCGGGTCAAGCGTGCATGGAGTTGCGCCATGGTCAACCCGCTGACGGGGTCGCGCCAGCCGGGTGCGATGGCAGCCGCCGGACCCAGCACGAAGTCGCGCTGGCGGAACAGCAGGTGCGGCACAGTGAGGCGGGGGCCGGCGAAGGTCCCGCCCGACCACAACACTATGTCGAGATCGATCACGCGGGCTCGCCAGCGCTGTCCGCGCTTCACCCGGCCGAGCTGCGCCTCGAGATGCTGCAAGGCCTGGAGCAGCCCTGCCGGATCAAGCGGGCTATCTAGGACCAGCGCGGCATTGGCATAGCGCCTGAGCGACGGCCCGACAGGCGCGGTTTCGATCACCGGCGACACCGCCAGCACCTGGCCGAGCGTCCCGTCCACCAGTTGTGCCGCTTTCGCCACCACGGCGCGCGGTTGGCCGATTGCCGGATGGCGCTGGTTGGAACCGAGCGCGAGGACATAGCGAAACACCTCGGCCTATCCCGTCATCCGTTCGTGTCGAGCGAAGTCGAGACACATGGTGCGGGGTGTCTCGACTTCGCTCGACACGAACGGGGATTGGGGCATCAGCATGGCGGGAAACAAGGCTCAGATATCCTGCGCGATCCGCCCGTAAAGCTGCGGGCGGCGATCGCGGAAGAAGCCCCAGCTGGCGCGGTGGCGTCGGGCGGCCTCGAGGTCGAGCGTGGAGACCAGCGTGCCGGTCTCGTCCGCGCCGAACTGTTCCACCAGATCGCCCCACTCGTCGGCAATGAAGCTGTGGCCGTAGAAGCTGTTGCCGCTTTCCTGGCTGCCTTCGTGGCCGATGCGGTTGGCGGCGACCACCGGCATGCAATTGCTTACCGCATGGCCGACCATGGCGCGGCGCCACATGCGGCTGGTATCCATGTCGCGGTCCTTGGGTTCGGACCCGATGGCCGTGGGATAGAACAATACCTCGGCCCCCATCAGCGCCAGGCAGCGGGCTGTTTCGGGATACCACTGGTCCCAGCAGATGCCGATACCAATGCGCGCGACGCCGGTTGGCGTGGGCAGATCCCATACCTTGAAGCCATCGTTGCCCGGGCGGAAAAAGAACTTTTCCTCGTAACCTGGGCCATCGGGAATGTGGCTCTTGCGGTAAGTGCCCATGATCTCGCCCCCGGCATCGATCATGGCCATGGTGTTGTAATAGTGGTGGCCGTCACGCTCGAAAAAGCTGGTCGGGATGGCGACCTTCAGCTTTGCCGCCAGCGCCTGCATCGCGATCACCGAGGGATGCTGGGCCGTGGGGCGGGCGAGCGCGAAGAACTCGTCCTTCTCCTCGCGGCAGAAATAGGGGCCGGAAAACAGCTCTGGTGGGAGGATCACCTGCGCGCCTTCGCTCGCGGCTTGTTCCACCAGGGCGGAAACGGCGGCGATGTTCTCGCCCTCGTCATCGGACGAGAGGGCCAATTGGAGGGCGGCGACAGAGAGCTTGGTCATGTGCGCCAGTTAGCGACTGGCGGCACCCTTCTCAAGCACGGGTTCTCAGGGCCGCTTGCGGAACAGCAGGGTCATCCGGTCGCTTTCGCCGATGGCCGCGCGGCGGGCACGCTCCTCGCTGCCTTCGGGAGCGCCGGCAAAGCTGGGCGGCAAGGACCACACGCCGCCTTCCCAGTTGGCCGGATCGTTGGGATTGGCGTTGATCTCGCTGCGCGCAACGAGTTCGAAGCCATAGGCCGACAGCAGCCCGATCACGTCGGCCTCTCGCTGGTAGCCGCGATCACCCAGGACATAGGACATCGGCTGGCCGGGCGCGGCGCGGTGCTGTTCGATGCCCAGCAGGCCATCATCCTTCAACATCATGCGCGCCGTGACCATGGTTTCGTGCAACCAGCCAAGACGGCGGATATTGTGCATTTCGCGGAAAATCAGGAAGCGGTCGGCCGTGCCTGCCAGTTCTGCCGGAACGGTGGCGGAATTGGCTCCGATCACTCGCGCGCCTTGTCCCGCGACCCACTGCTGCGCCTGGGGGGGCAGTGTTTCGGCATAGTTGCGCATGTTGGCCATGAAGCCCGTGGCGTCATCCGCAATCGTCGGGTTGAGGCCGATATAGGTGCCTTCCGCGCCGAGATAGGGAATCAGCACACGGCTGAACCAGCCACCCGCCGGCATGAAATCCACTACGGTCATGCCCGGCCGGACATCGAAGAAGGCCAGCGTTTCGGCCGGATTGCGGTACTGGTCGCGCGCCCGGTCGGCATCGCGGCGGCTATCTGCCAGCACTTCGGCCAGTTCGGTTGGGATCTGGAGCTGGGCCGCAGCGGGCATGGACAGGGCGAGCGCCGCAGTGGCGGCAAGGGCGGCAAGGATGCGCATTGGGGGGCTCTCCGTTGTGGTCTGGTCGATCCTACCCCGATGGTCCGGGATGACAAGCGGGTCTTTCGTCCCCATCTCGGCCCGGCAAGGAGACGGTTTGATGGCGCAGGAACAGGCAATCATCGCGGGCGGATGCTTCTGGTGCACCGAAGCGGTATTCAACGACGTGGTGGGGGTGAACGAGGTCGAGAGCGGCTATATCGGCGGCAGCGTGCCCGATCCCACCTACAAGGCGGTGTGCAGCGGCACGACCGGCCATGCCGAGGCAATCCGCGTGACTTTCGATCCCGCCGTGGTCTCGCTGCCCGAAGTCTACGACATGTTCATGGGCACGCACGATCCCAGCCAGCTCAATCGCCAGGGCAACGACGTGGGCACGCAGTACCGCAGCGCGATTTTCCCGCTGGACGATGCCCAGCGTGCCGAGGCCGAGGCGGCGATTGCGCGGTGGAACGAGGGCCATCCCGGCAGCCGCGCCGTCACCACCATCGAAGGCCCTGCCCCATGGTATCCGGCGGAGGACTATCACCAAGGATATTGGGAAGGCGAAGGCCAGCGCAATTCCTATTGCCTGGCGGTTATCCCGCCCAAGCTAATGAAACTGCGCAAGAGCTTTGCGGCGAAAGTGAAAACCTAGCCCAGCAGGCGCGCGAGCCAGTCCCGGAAACGGTCCCATAGTGACGGCGGCAGGTCGGGTTCAACTTGCGGCGCCTCGCGGACCAGCCGGGCTCGCAGGTGGCTGTGATCGACCTCGGCATCGGCTACGGCGAACTGGAAGCGGCGGGGCTCCTTCGGCATCATCCACGAGAGGTCGGGACCGTCATCGAAGTAGTCCGGTTCGGGCTCGGGTTCGGGCTCGACCGGTTCGGGCATCATCGCGGCGAGCGGCAGGTCGAGCACCGGCTCTGCTGGATCGGGATCGGGCTCGGGTTCGGGTTGCGGCTGGACCAGCGCAACAGGTTCCGGCTCCGGTGCGGGGAGCGGCGGTGCGACCTGCTCCTCCACTACCGGTGGCAGGGCCTCGGCCTTGGTCAGGTGGCGCATGCGCTTTAACTGGTCCTCGATCGATGGGACCGAAGCTTCCCATTCCTCGCTATCGTCGAGCGAATAGCTTGGCGGTGCCGGTTCTTCCACCGGATCGGGCAGACGCAGGACCGGTGCTGGCTCGGGCTCAGGCTCCGGTTCGTCCCATGCCTCTTCAACGGCAGCAGGGGCGGCAACCGGCGGCTCCCAGTCCTCGTCGGCACCCAGCGGGGCGAGGCCCAGCAGCATCGACGGCATGCGCGGGCGTGCTTCCGTCACTGGATCGTCGGCTGCTTCCATGATCTGCGCGCCGCCCATGGCGATGGCCTGGTGCGCCTGTTCCAGCTCTTCGGCGGCCAGCATCAGCACCGGACGCTTCTTCTTCGGCGCACGCGGACCGCCACCGAGCAGGCTGCCATAGGGGCTGTCCGCCAGTTCGCCCGAGCGCAGCCGCGCCTCGTGGTCGATGATTTCAATGCGCGCAGGAACGGCCATTGGTCGGGCCTAGGACAATATGGTCTCGTTGTCCTTTCCAGGCATGGTTACTTTGGCCTTAACCCGCCCCTATGGGGCCACGAAGCGGGCGATGAAAAAGCCATCGATGCCGCCCTGTTCGGCCAGCATGCCGGGGTGGGTGCGCACGGTGCCGTCGGGTGACGGGGCAATTCCGGCGGGCAGCTCGTCCGCCGTGACCGGATCGGGCGTGAGCGCAATTGCGGCCGCCTGTTCCTCGCCCTCGGCCTGTTCCATCGAACAGGTGGCATAGACCAGCCGCCCGCCGGGCTTGAGCCAGCCCGCCGCCCGTTCGACCAGCGCGGCCTGCAGTTCGGCCATCTCGGCGATCTGGCGCGGGCCGATGCGGTGGAGCACATCGGGGTGGCGGCGACAGGTGCCGGTGGCGGTGCACGGCGCATCGAGCAGCACAGCGTCATAGGGTTCCTTCGGTCGCCAGAGCAGGGCGTCGGCCTCGATCACGTCAGCGGTCAGCCCGGTGCGGGCGAGATTCTCGCGCAATCGCTCCAGCCGCTTCTCGCTCATGTCGAGCGAGGTGACCCGCCAGCCCGCCGCCGCCAGTTGCAGCGTCTTGCCGCCCGGCGCTGAACACAGGTCGAGCGCGAACCTGCCCTCGCCAGCTCCAAGGAAACGCGCGGGCAGCGAGGCGGCGAGGTCCTGCACCCACCAGGCGCCCTCGTCGAAGCCCTCCAGCTTCTCCACCGCCGTGCCGCGCGCCAGCCGCACATGGCCGGGCATCAGCGATGTGCCGCCGAGGCGCTGCGCCCATTCGTCGGTTGTCGCAGGATCCCGCAACGTCAGGTCGAGCGGCGGCGGAACGGCGAGACCGGGGGCGATCTCGTTCGCCAGCTCTCCCCAACGGGCCAGCGCCAGGTCGGGCAGGGTCGGCACTTCGGGCAAGGTCACGCCGCGCTTCGACAGGGTGGAGAACACCCCGTGCGCCAGCCGCCGCGGCCCGCCATCGAGCAGCGGCAGTGCCGTCGCCACCACGGCATGGGGCGGGGTTTCCAGCCGCAGCAACTGGGCCAGCATCAACCGCAGCACGGCGCGCGGCTTGGCATCGTCGGCCAGGCGGTTGCGGGTGGCGCTGTCGATCAGCGCATCGAGATCGACCAGCCAGCGCAGCGCTTCGCCCGCGATGGCGCGGGCCAGCGCCCGGTCGGCTCCGTTCTGCACGCCCTTGAGCGCAGAACCCTGCGCCGTGTCGAGCGTTTCGCCCCGGCGCAGCACGGCGTCCATCAGTTTGAGCGCGGCGCGGCGGGCGGGAAGTCCGGCAGGATTGTCTTGAACCATGCCCCGGCCCTTAAGCGGCATTGCATCGCGATACCAGTGCGCCCATCTTCATGCCCATGACCAAACGCGCAACCCAGCGGCCTGCCACATTCGCCAAGCCCGCCCACTGGAGCAACGATCCCACCCCAGCGCCCGCAGCGCCGGTCGATGACGAGGAGCTGAGCCCCACCCGTTATGGCGACTGGGAAAAGAACGGCATCGCGATCGACTTTTAGACGATAGATTTCTAGCCGCTTTCTAGTCCCGGCCCTCGCCCGATCCGAACACCTTCGCCCAGTCCACCTTCATCAGCGCCACCAGCATGGCCAGCATGGCCACCTGCAATGCCACGCCCAGCGGGCTGGTCAGGCTGTCCTGGAACACGTGGCCGACCGAGGTATGCTCCGCCACCAGCCCTGCGGAACCGGCATAGAAGGTATAGGACACCAGCCGCCCGGAAAAGAAAGCCAGGGTGAACGGCAGGATCCGCACTCCCGTCAGCCCCACGGCGGCAAACAGCTGCGCCGAAGGCAGGGGTGATACGGCAAACAGCGCCAGAGCGGCGAGGCCGCTATGCTTCTTGCGCTCGAACGCGGCGCGCGCGGCGGCGAGGTTGGCGCGGGTCTTTTCGGAGACATAGCGGGCAAAGAACCGGAAGCCGTGGGCCAGCACGTATCGCCCTGATGCCGCCGCCAGGGCCGCAACCGGCACCAGTCCCATAAGCGGCAGGTCCGAATTCAGCCCATAGAGCACCAGGATCGCCGCCGTCGGCGGCCCGAAGGCCGGCAGCAGGTTGATGCCGAACACCAGTGCAAACAGGATGAGGTATTCGGTCATAAGGTTCGAACGTTTTCCTCGATTTTCTGCGATTACACCCACGGTCCGTTCGCATCGAGCGAAGTCGAGATGCCGTGCTGCGGTGTCTCGACTTCGCTCGACACGAACGGGAGCGAAGTTAAATTGGCCGAACTAGACCCAGCCCGCCAGTTCCCGCCGGATCAGCCCTTCCAGCATCGCCATGCCATGTGCCCCATCGTTGAGACATGACAGCGCGGCAAACTGCTCGCCGCCTGCTTCGGTGAACTGCTCCTTGCCCCGGATCGCCAGTTCCTCCAGCGTTTCGAGGCAATCGGCGGAGAAGCCCGGCGCAGCGATGGCGAGGCGTTTGGTTCCTGCCGCCGCCTCTTCCTCCAGCACCGTGTCGGTGGCAGGCTCCAGCCACTTGGCCCGCCCGAAGCGGCTCTGGAACGTGGTCCGCACGCGCAAGTCAGAGCGACCAAGTGCGGTGGTCAGCAGGCGTGCGGTCTTCATGCAGTGGCAGTGGTAGGGATCGCCCAGTTCCAGCGTCCGCTGAGGCATACCGTGAAAGCTGAGCAGGAGCACTTCCGGCGCAAATTCCAGCGCATCGAGCTGCGCGCCAAGGTCTGCTGCCAGCGCCGCGATATATGTCGGATCATCGTGATAGGGTGGCATGACGCGCAATGTCGGTTGCCAGCGCATGGCTTTCAGCGTGTCGCCAGCCTTGTCCACCACGGTCGCCGTGGTCGCGCCGCAATATTGCGGATAGAGCGGGGCGAGCAGGATCCGCTCGCAACCGTTGGCCATCATCGCCTGCAACTGGCGCGGGATCGATGGCTCGCCATAGCGCATGGCCCAGTCCACCTGCACCTTATGGCCCAGCCGCTCGGCCAGGCCCAGCGCCTGGCGGTAGGTGATCGCGGCCAGTGGCGAGCCGTCGTCGGTCCATACCTGTTGATAGGCGTGGGCGCTCTTCTTCGGGCGCGTGTTGAGGATGATGCCGCGCAGGATCGGCTGCCATGCGATGGGCGGGATTTCCACCACGCGCCGGTCGGACAGGAATTCGGCCAGATAGGTCTTCACCGCTCCGGCAGTCGGCGCGGCAGGCGTGCCGAGGTTGACGATCAGCACGCCCACCTTGCCGCTTTTGACCGGCGGGTGGTCGGTCGGCAACTGCTGGTCAGTCCAGGTCATTGGTCAAGGCTCACTGGTCATCTGCTCCTGCATCGGGCTGCTGGCTGTCCAGTGCCTCGGCGGTAGTGGGTTGGCCGCCGCTTCCATCGACCGGGGCTTCGGTGCCCGCTTCGGGCGGCGGCGCGGCACGCATGGCGCGGGAAAGGTCGAACGGCAAGCTGCGAAGGGCAAGGCCGGTGGCCGAATGGAACGCGGCGGCCATGGCCGGGGCCACCGCAGGCACGCCGATCTCCCCCGGATCGAAGCTGTCGCCGTCGCTGTCCACCAGGTCCACGGTGATGCGCGGGCAATCGGCCAGCCCCGGCACCCGCAATTCGTTGAGGCGGGCAAGCGCAGGCCGCCCCTCGGCATAGCGGGTCGAGCAGCCGAGCGCGAGGCCGAGAGCGAAGACTACCCCGCCTTCGATCTGTTGCAGGGCGATGTCGCGGTTGACCACGCGGCCGATATCGACCGCCACGGCGATGTCGCTCACCCCGACCCCACGTTCATTGGTGCCAGCCGTGGCGACCACGGCCACGCGGCCGGTGCGTCCGCCCACCTCCATCCGGTGGCAGGCGATGCCCTGCCCGGTGCCACGGCCGCCGCCATCCCAGTCGCCCAGCCGCGCAGCGCGTTGCAGGCATTCGACCAGTTTCGGATCGCCGCCCAGCATCGCGATGCGGAAGCTCATCGGCTCGTGCCCGCCGCGCCGGGCAACCTCGTTGATGAAGCTTTCTATCATGAAGCAGGTGAGGCCGTGGGCATTGCCGCGCATCCGCCCCGATGGCAGCGGCAGGTCCACCGGCAGGTGATAGATCGCCAGGTCCGGAATGGCATAGGGCGGGTCGATGCCTTCCAGCGCCAGCGGGTCGATCTCGCCCGCCACCGCCTCGATCGCGGCCCAGCCGGTCAGGTTGTCGAACAGGCGGCGGCCGAATTCCAGCGCGGCAGGCGGCGTGGCAACGCGGACGCGCATTTTGGCGATGCGGCCATCCTGCGTCAGTTGCGCGCCAATCAGGGCGGCGGCGGGCGGGCGCGGTTGCAGGGCGAGCTGTTCCTCCGCCCGCGACCAGGTCAGTTGCACCGGGCGGTTCAGTTCGCGCGTAATCAGCGCGGCTTCGATGGCGTGGTCATGTTCCAGCCGCCGGTCGAAGCTGCCCCCGGCCGGCATGGGATAGAGCACCACGTCGGACCGGGCGATGCCGATGGCTTTTGCCGCGGCTGCCCGTGCTGCTTCGGGGGCCTGGCTCGCCATCCACAATTCCAGCCGTCCATTGGCCAGCCGCGCGGTTACGCTGGAGGTCTCGATCGTGGCGTGGACGGCAGGGGCGATGTCGTATCGCAGGGCCATCGACGGGGTGTAATTGTCGTCGCCCTCGCCCCGGCTGGCCAGCAACTGTCCCGATCCCCGGCGCACCGCATCGTCGAGCGCGGCCTCGATCCGTTCGCTGCGCACCACGCGTTCTGCAGCAAAGCGCGGATTCATCGCGGTGAGCGCGCGTTCGGCGGTCCACCAGTCGGTCGCGGCGGCGGCGAGCCAGCGCTTGCCGCGCACCACCCCCACCAGACCGCTGATCCCGGCAGTGTTCTGCACGTCATAGCCGGTCAGTTCCGCCTGTTCGCGCGGGCCGTGGCGGATCGCGGCATAGACCATGTCGGCCAGGCGCACGTCGGCGGCGAAGAGGTAGGAGCCATCGACCTTGGACGGCAGGTCGAGCCGGGGGAAGGCCGTGGCGGCCACCGCGTCGCCCGCCGCCAGCGCCGGATCGTCGAACGCCGGATCGCGCGGGGCCTGCGGGCGCAGAGGCGGGGGATCGGGCGGCTCGAACCCTGCCGCTTCCAGCGCCAGTTCGCCGAAAGTCAGCCGCCGGTCCTCGAACACCACGAAGCCGGCCTCGACCTCGCACTGCTCCCACGACACGCCCCAGCGTTCGGCGGCAGCCATTTCCAGCATGGCGCGGGCAGATGCGGCGGCGAGGCGGCAGGGCATTTCAAAGGCGGCCATGCCCGTGCCGTCGGCTGTGGCGGAAAAGCTGTTGCGTTCGGCCCATCGGCGCAGCAGCAGGTCGTCGGGCTCGTCGGCCAGGGCCTGGATGGCGGGCCGCCACAACGGAGCCCAGCGCGCCGCCAGCGGCAGGTTGGCATAGGCCCCACTGACCGGCGCGGGCTCCACTGCCACCTGCCGCCAGTCGGCCCCCAGCTCCATCGCCACGACCTGCGGCAACAGGGTGGTGATGCCCTGCCCCATCTCGAGCTGCGGCACGGCGACGGTCACTACGCCATCGCTGGCGATCTTGAGCCAGGCGTCGAATGCAGTCTCGCCCGCCAGTGGCTCCAGCGGGCTGTCGAACCGGCGCGGCAGCAGGGAAAAGGCGACGAGCAGCCCGCCGCCCACGGCAGCCCCCGTCAACACCCTGCGCCTGGTCAGCTTCAAGCCCGTTCTGCTCCTCTCTGCCCTTCTAGGCCCGTTTCAACCCTTGTTGCTATCCAGCCATTGGCCCAGCCTGCCGGCAATCGCGGCGAAGACCTGGCCCTGCTCGCCATCGCTGGCGGCGGGCGGCTGCCCGGTGTCGCTCGCCACGCGAATCGCCATGTGGAGCGGCACGCGGCCGAGGAATTCGTGCCCCAGCGCCCGCGCCGCCGCTTCTGCCCCGCCGCTGCCGAAGGGATCGCTCGCCTCGCCGCAATGCGGGCAGACATAGCCCGCCATGTTCTCGACCATGCCGACAACCGGGATTTTCGCCTGCGAAAACAAGTCGATGGCCCGCGTGGCATCGATCAGCGCCAGGTCCTGCGGAGTGGTGACGATCAGCGCCCCGTCGGGTTTGAACTTCTGCAGCATGGTAAGTTGCACATCCCCGGTGCCGGGCGGCAGATCGACCAGCAGCAGTTCCGCATCGCCCCAGTCGGCTTCCATCATCTGGGTGAGGGCCTGGCCCACCATCGGCCCGCGCCAGGCAATCGCCTTGCCGCCTTCGACCAGCTGCGCCATCGACAGCAGCTTCACGCCGAATTCACTGTCCACCGGGATCAGGGTATTGCCCTCGGCCCGCGGTTTTCCGCGTGCGGGGTCGAGCAGCATAACCTGGCTGGGACCATAGATATCGGCATCGACCACGCCCACCTTGCGGCCCATCTTGGCCAGCGCCACGGCGAGATTGGCGGTGAGGGTGGACTTGCCCACCCCGCCCTTGCCCGAGCCGACCGCAACGATCCGGCGCTTCACGCGCTCGCTCATCAGGGCGACGCGAACCTCGGTCACGCCCGGCACGCGGGATGCCGCCTGCTCCAATTCCTTCTGCAACTGCGCCGCCGCACTGCGGCCAAGGACCCCGGCATCGGCGATGATGGTGGCCACGCCATCGGTAAATTTGACCGAACGGACCATGGCGGAGAGTTCAGCAGGAAGGGCCTGACGGATGATTTCTGGGCTGCTCATCGCGCCCTGCTAGCGACACTTGTGACTTGGTGCAGCGAAAATTGCCGTCTCTCCCCTGTTTTTTGCGGATTTGCCCCCTATACAGGTTGGCATGGAGAGACTGGGCGGATTGTTCGAAAAGATCGCTTTGGCGATGGCTGGTAAAAAGAACCCCTGGGGCGGAAGCTCCGGCGGAGGCGGTTCCAGTGGTGATGGTGATGGTGGCGGACCCGACGGTCCGGCCGAGGGCAGCGAGGGCACGCCCCCGCGGGGTCCGCGCAATCCGTGGCTGCCCGGCGGCAGCGGCGGCGGCAATGACAACGGCGGTGAAGCCGGCGACAAGCCGCGCCGTTCCGCGTCGATCGAGGACCTGTTCAAGCATCGTGGCCCCGAAGGACCGCGCCGCACCGGCGGCGGCGGCCCGCGCGGCCCCAATTTCCGGATGCCGCAACGGCCCGGGGGTGGCAGCTGGCTGCCGCTGGGGCTGGGCGCGGTGGCAGTCATCTGGCTGTTCGTTTCCAGCGTCCACTTCATCCAGCCGCGCGAGCAGGCCGTGGTGACATGGCTGGGCGGGCGCTACTCCACCACGCTGGGGCCGGGCACGAACTTCACCATGCCATGGCCGATCCAGATCGTGGATGTAGAGAACGTCAGCGAAATCCGCACCGAGCGGATTCCCGAAGGCAACGAGGAAAAGCTGATCCTCACTGCCGACCAGAACCTGGTGAACCTGACTTACCTTATCCGGTGGAATATCTCGGACCTCTCGCTGTTCCGCTATCAGCTTGAGGAACCGCGCGAGACCCTGCGCGAAATGGGCGAGGCAGCGATGCGCGCCGCCGTGGCCGAACAATCACTCGACCGGATCCTGACAGGTGAAGGCCGCGCTTCTGCCCAGGAAGCCGTGCGCAACAATATGCAGGGGATGCTCGATGCCTTCCGGTCCGGCATCCAGGTGCAGGGCGTGGAAATCGAACGGACCGATGCGCCCGAACAGGTGATCGAGGCGTTCAACGACGTGCTCGCCGCCCGGCAGAATGCCGAACGCGCGATCAACGAAGCGCGCCGCTATGAACAGCAGTTGCTGGCGCAAGCACAGGGTGATGCTGCCGCGTTCGACAACATCTATGCCGAATATCGCCTTGCCCCAGAAGTCACCCGCCGCCGGCTCTATTACGAAACCATGGAAGCCGTGCTGTCCAGGACCGACAAGACCATCGTGGAGACTTCCGGCGTGACGCCTTACCTGCCGCTACCCGAATTCCGCCGCCGCCAGGTGTCGGGTGCTGCCGCCCCGGCCCCGTCGGATCCGCCAGCAGCCCCCCGCGTAAATGGAGGGCAGTGACATGTGGGAACAGCACAAGACCTCGATCATCGCTGTCGGCGTGGCGCTGGTAGCCTTGCTCAGCACCGTGGTGATCATTCCTGAAACCCAGCAAGGCGTGAAAATCCGCGCCGGGCAGCCGGTCTATACGGTCAACCAGTTCAAGCCGGACCAGCAGTTCGGCGAAACCGGCGCCGGTATCTGGTATCGAATTCCGCTTTACGAGCGCATCCAGATGGTCGATCGCCGCGTGCTCGACCTCGAAATGGAACGGCAGGAAGTGCTGGCAATCGACCAGCAGCGCCTGGTGGTCGATGCCTATGCCCGTCTTCGCATCATCGATCCGGTGCTGATGGTCGAACGGGCGGGGACCGAAGCCCAGTTGCGGATGAACCTGCTACCAATCATGAACTCGGCACTTCGGCAGGAGCTGGGCCGTCGTACCTTCGCCAGCCTGCTGACGCCGGAACGCGGCAACGCGATGACCAACATCAAGACCGCGCTCGACATCCAGGCGCGGCAATATGGTGCGCAGATCCTCGACGTGCGGATCAAGCGCGCCGACCTGCCTGAAGGCACGCCGTTGCAGGCGGCCTTCAGCCGGATGGAATCGGACCGGCAAGAAGAAGCCGGCACGATCCGCGCGGTGGGCGCGCGTGACGCGCGAATCATCACTTCCGAAGCCCAGGCCTCGGCCGCGAATATCTATGCCGAAGCCTACAACAAGGATCCGGAGTTCTACGACTTCTACCGCGCCATGCAGTCCTATCGCGCCACATTCGAATCGGATGATAGCGAAGCGGCCATCATCATGAGCCCGGACAACGAATATCTGCGCCAATTCCGCGGCGGCTAGAGTCCGGCCGCCTTCTCCCGGTCGACGACTACATTTGTCGTTCAAAGCCGGTTCAGGTGTCTTGGGGTGAAAATGCAGCGGGGACACACATGGCTTCGTCCGCCCTTGCGGATAGGCGAAGCGGCCATAGATTGAGCTATTGAAGGATGAACAAGGACGTGAAGCCAGTGCGATATTCTTACGGCATCACCTCGGCCCTGCTTGCCGGCGGGGCGGCCATCAGCCTGATCACCGGGATCCCGGCAGGCGCGCAAGTCGCGCAGAACGAACTGCTGCAGACGGGCAATGCCGTGCCGGTGGCCGGTGCGCCGTCAAGCTTTGCCGACCTGACCGAGGCGCTGACTCCGGCGGTGGTGAACATCTCTACCCGCCAGCGGGTGACGATCGAGAACACCAACCCCTTTGCCGGAACGCCCTTTGCCGACATGTTCGGCAATCGCGGCGGCGGCGGGCCGACGACCCGCGAGGCGCAGTCATTGGGCTCGGGCTTCATCGTTTCGGCCGATGGCTATGTCGTCACCAACAACCACGTGATCAATCCGCCGGATTCGCGGGCGCAACTCCAGTCTGTCACCGTCACCCTGGCTGACGGCTCGGCCTATGAGGCAGAAGTCGTCGGCAGTGACGAGCAGAGCGACCTGGCCGTGCTCAAGATCGGTCGTCCGCAACCCTTCCCCTTCGTCCGCTTCGGCGATTCCACCGCATCGCGGGTGGGTGACTGGGTGATCGCCATCGGCAACCCGTTCGGCCTCGATGGCACTGTAACTGCCGGGATCATCTCGGCGGTCTATCGCTCCACCGGCAACCGCGGCGCGTTCGACCGCTATATCCAGACCGATGCCTCGATCAATCGCGGCAATTCCGGCGGACCGCTGTTCGACATGGCGGGCAATGTGATCGGGGTGAACAACGCCATCCTGTCGCCCTCGGGCGGCAATGTCGGCATCGGCCTTGCCATCCCGGCAGAGGATGCGCAGCCAATCATTCAGCAGCTGATCAGCGGCGAGGAAATCGCCCGCGGTTTCCTCGGCGTGCAGATCAACCCGATCGATCGCGATTTCGCCGAGGCGCTGGGTATCCCGGAAAACAGCGGCGAATTCATCCAGTCGGTCCAGCCGGGCCAGGCGGCCGAGTCCGCCGGCCTCCAATCGGGCGACGTGGTGCTCTCGGTCAACAACGTCGACATCACGCGCAATACGAGCCTGTCTTATATCGTCTCCAATATCGCGCCGGGCACCCGGGTGCCGGTCGAATACCTGCGCGATGGCGAACGCCGCCGCGCCACGGTGACCGTGGGCCGCCGCCCGAGCGAGGCCGAACTGCGCACCCAGGCGCAGACCTTCGATCCCGACGATGAAGCCCAGGGCCAGATCGATCCGGGCAAGGGCACCGGCCTCACCGAACAGGCGCTGGGCGTGCAGGCCATCGCCTTGACGCCGCAGATCGCCCGCAGCCTCGGCGCTGCAGCCGATGTCACCGGCGTGGTGGTCAATGCGGTGGATGCCAGTTCGGACGCTGCCACCAAGGGCCTCGGTCGCGGCACCATCATCACCAGCGCCAATGGCCAGGCAGTGACCACGCCCGAAGCGCTCGAAGCGCAGGTCCGGGCAGTCCAGGCCGAAGGACGCGATGCCATCCTGCTCAGGATCATCGTGCGCGGCCAGCCGGCCCGCACTATCCCGGTCCGCTTGCGCGCCGCCAACTAGGCTTTCGCGCAGAGGCACGAAAAAGGGGCCGCTCCTTAGCCGGGAGCGGCCCCTTTTTCGTGTGTTCCCTCAGTCAATCCCGCTGTCAGGGTGCCGCGCCGCGTGGCGGATCGGCTCCGCGCCGAACATTGACATTGCCCGGCCCCTGGCGGGCGGAGGGAAGCGCACCTCCGGTCGCCTGTTCGAGGAAATCGTCGGTTGCCGCAGGGGGCGGATCGGGCAGGCCCATGCTCTCGACCCCGCCTCTGGGAGGCAACCCCGGACCGCCGCCACGCTCGCCATCCACATCGAAGCCGCTGCCTGATCGTGAGCCCTGGCCGGCCGGCTCGACCAGGTTGCCCTGCTCGTCGATGTAGTAATAGTCGCCCGGATCGCCGTAGTAATACTCGTCATCCGGCTCCAGCTGCCATTCGGGCAGTTGCAGGTCGGTATCGAATTCCTCGACCGGCCGGTCACGCACGGCATAGCGCATATAGGCAGCAAAGGCCCGCGCCGGGGCCGTGCCGCCCTGCAGGCCCGCAACCGCTGCGTTGTCATCCCGGCCCATCCACACGCCGGTGGTAATGCCGCTGGAAAAACCGACGAACCAGCCGTCCTTGTTGCTGGTGGTCGTGCCGGTCTTGCCCGCCACCGGCCGCCCGATCTGTGCCGCGCGACCGGTGCCGGTGTTGACCGCGGTCTGCAACAGGTCGGTAATGCCGGCGGCGACATAGTCGGGCACCAGGGTATAGGCGCGGGCTTCCTTGTGGCGGTACAACTCCTCGCCATCGGCCGTGGTCACCCGCACGATGCCATAGGGCTCGATCGACTGGCCGCGCGCGGCAACGGCGGCAAAGGCGCGGGTCATGTCGATCACGCGTACTTCGGAACTGCCCAGCACCATGGCGGGCTGGGTGTTGATGTCGGATGTTATGCCGAACCGCCGCGCCATGTTGGCGACATTGGAAAAGCCCACCTCGTTGCCCAGTTGCGCCGCCACTGTGTTGACCGAATAGGCAAAGGCCGACCGCACATCGATGTCGCCGGTGAACCGGCCATTGGAATTGCGCGGGCTCCACCCGTTGATCGTGACGGGCACATCGCGCACACCGGAGCCGGGCGTGTAGCCCGCTTCCAGCGCGGCGAGATAGACGAACAGCTTCCACGCCGAACCCGGCTGGCGCATGGCGGTTGTGGCGCGATTGTAATTGCTGGCGACATAGTCTGTCCCGCCCACCATCGCCAGGATCGCGCCATCGCGGTCCAGGCTGACCAGCGCGCCCTGGGCCCCGCCCGGCACGTTGCTGGTGATGGCGGCGGTAGCGGCGGCCTGCATCCCGGTATCGATCGTGGTCCACACCTCGATCGGCTCGAACGTGCCGTTGGGCAGCAGCAGGTCAAGCTGGGGGAGCACCCAGTCGGTAAAGTAGCGCACCGAATTCTGGCCCGATTCTGCGCGCAGGCGGACAGTGGTCACATCGACTTCGCGCGCGAGGGCCGGATCGAGATCGCCATAGCGGACCATCTGCTGCACCACCACGTTGGCGCGGCTGACCGCGGCATCGATGTCTGCAGTGGGCGAATAGCGGCTGGGCGCTTTCACCAGCCCGGCAATGATGGCGGCTTCTTCCAGCGTCAGTTCGCGGGCGGAATGGCTGAAGAACCGGCGGCTGGCCGAATCGATGCCATAGGCCCCGCCGCCGAAATAGACCTTGTTGAGGTAGAGCTCTAGGATCTGCTCCTTGGAGAAATTCCATTCCAGCGCCATGGCCAGGATCGCCTCGTTGACCTTGCGATCGAGTGTGCGGTTGGAATTAAGGAATACGTTGCGTGCCAGCTGCTGGGTAATGGTCGAGGTGGCCGACACCTGCCGGTCTTCCGAAAAGGCGTTCCACAGAGCGCGGCCCAGGCCCAGCGGATCGAGCCCGAAGTGCGAATAGAAGCGGTGATCCTCCACGCTGATCATCGCCTGCTTCATCACGTCGGGAATTTCGTCCTGCCGCAGCCACTCGCCATAGGACGGGCCAAGCGCCACGATCTCGCTGCCGTCGCGCGCGCGCACCACAATGGACTGGCCGGTCTGGCTGCTCATCAGGGCGGAATAGCTGGGCATCTCGCGCGCGGCGAAGAATACGGCAGTGAAAATGCCGATGGCAGCGACAATGCCGAGCGCGCCCCCAGCCATCGCGGCCCGCCTGAACCAGCGCCAGAACGTCGCCTTCCACCCGCTTGTGCGGGGAGGCGGCGCTGCACTTCGCGACTTTCTGGAGCGCTCGCCCCGCCTGCTTGCCATCTGGCTTCCGGTCACCCTTATTGCCGCGCGGTCATGTGCGCAGCATCAATCCCGCGTTGCCATGCATAGATCAAACCTAACATGGAATGAACACGCGGCAGCTGGCGTTCGGCCTAGTTATCCTCCGCCCTGTCGCTTGCCGCATCTTCGGGCAGGAAATCGAGGCTGGCCGAATTGATGCAATAGCGCAGGCCTTCGGGCCCGGGGCCATCCGGAAACACGTGGCCCAGGTGCCCGGCGCAGCGCGCACAGGTAATCTCGGTGCGGACCATGCCGTGGCTCACATCGCGATGCTCAGCGACCGCCTCACCGGCGGCAGGCGCGGTGAAGCTGGGCCAGCCCGAACCGCTGTCATACTTCGTGTCGCTGGCGAACAGCGGCAACCCGCACCCGGCGCATTTGTAGATGCCCGCCTGCTTGTTCTTCTCGTACTTGCCGGTGAAGGCCCGCTCTGTGCCGCCCTGGCGCAGAATGCGGTATTGTTCGGGCGACAGACGCTCGCGCCATTCATCTTCGGGCAGGTTCATCTTCTCCGGCATCGGTTTGCTCCTTTGCAATCCAATATGGGGCGGCGCTCACAGAAGTGAAGGCGCTCGCAGAGGCGCAGAGGCGCCGGGAAGATATCAAGCCTTCGGCTATGCAGCGACGTCTCTGCGACTTCCGCGACTCTGCGAGCGAATATCTAGCTATTCACATCCGCGTAGTGCCTGGGCGGCGGGATGCCTTCCATCTTTTCCTGCAGCAGCGGGCGGAAGCTGGGGCGGCTTTTCATCACCCGGTACCAGCCGTGCGCCTCTTCGTGCCCGGCCCAGTCGATCCCGCCGAGATAGTCGGCGACGGAGATCTGCGCGGCAGCGGCGAAATCGGCCAGGCTCATTTGCGCACCTGCCAGCCAGCGGCGGTTACCGACCAGCCAGTCGATATATTCCAGGTGCTCGTGCGCCAGCTTCATGGCGTTGCGCAATGCGCCGGAATCCGGCGTGGCGCGCAGCACCAGCCGCTTCTTCATCTTCTCGTGGAGCAGGGGGTGGGTCACATCGGCAAAGAAGTTCTCGTCGAACAAGGCCACCAGCCGCCGGATTTCCGCACGCTGCAAAGCGTTGCCCAGGATCAGCGGGGTGCGATCCTCGGTCTCCTCGAAATACTCGCAGATCGCCTGGCTATCGACCAGCACCAGCCGCTTCGCCTCGTCTTCCAGCACGGGCACGCGGGCGGCGGGATTCTTGCGATAGAATTCGTCGGTCGCATCCCATGGATAGACCCGCTCAAGATCATAGGCCACGCCCTTCTCGCTGAGGGCGAGGCGCGTCTTGCGGGAAAAGGGACAGAGGGCGAAGTGATGGAGCTTCCACATGGAACCCAAGTCTTTGCCCCATGCCATCGGTTCCCACAATAACGATTGCGACGGACTTGTGACTAATCCGCCCGGCGGCTGCTAGAGGCCCGCCTGTTCGAGCAGGCCCATGCATAGCGGCATGATCGCCTCGATCTGGTTGGCGGCAACAAGCGATTCCGCCTCGGCCGAGAGCAGGCGGTCGAGCACGTCCGGCCCGATGCCGGTTTCATCCATCACCAGCGCACTGGCGCGAACAAAGAATTCGCGGCCCCGTTCGCCCATGGGCGGCAGGGCCAGGGCCCAGTCCACGCCCGCTTCCTGGCGGAAAGCAACCAGGGCAAAAGTGGCCGAACAGCGCAGCAGCATCCGCTGGTCGAGATCGAGCGACGGCAGGGCAGCCCCAGGAGCAGGATCCCGCGAACGGTCCTGCGCCGCAGCGGGCACAGTCAGGCCCGATACCATGCCCAGGGCGGCGAGCGGGAGCAGCAGGCGGTTCATCCTGCCGCCCCTGCCAGCCAGCAGCTGAACACAGGCTTCACCCTGAGGATTTTTCCGCCAGGGCATCCATTGCCAGTACCGGGTTCACCGTGCCGCTGTCGCGCCCGGGGAGGAATTCGTTGCGGATGTTGCGATAGAAGAACTTCCACTCGCCATCCACGCGCTTCAGCTGGTCCTCGTAGATGCCATAGGTGCCCATCAGGATGGTCTTGCGCCCGGCTTTGTTGCGTTCGCCGCCGTTGTCGAATTCGAACCAGAAACCGGTGTGCCAGGCAAGGTCGCCCTCCACCCGGATGACCGAATGGCACAAGACATGGCGCAGCAGCGCAGGCTGGCCGTCGATGTCGGTGAACATCTTGCCGACCCGTTCCTTGAACGCCTTGCTTTCGGCCCGGATGTTTTCGCGGCCGGTGACCGTGCCGGTGGCATAATCCAGCGTGCCGTCCTCGGTGAAGGTATCGGCGTAGGTATCGAAATCGTTGTAATCCATGGCCATCAGGTAGCGCGCCATCAGATCCTCGATCTCGGCCCTGTCCCTGCCGTAGTTGTCGTCATATTTGGCCATGTCCGTTCCTGCTCCTCTGTTCCCGGGTTTGGCGCCATTATCGCGAAGCGGCGGAATGTCGCAAGGCCGTTGACTTCGTCCGCCGTCCCTATCAATCGTAAGCAACACATACGAATTGGGAGAGAGACTCGTATATGGCCACAGAGCCTGTTGCCATGCCTGGAACCAGGCTTTCCGCGAGAGCGCGCCGCCTGCTTTCCCTATTCCCGTCCTCCCTTTCGTGGTGACTTTGCCGCCGCACGGACCTTGCACCGCACCCCGCCTTCCGACAAGTTCGGGGCGCACGGAGATTATCTGATGACCCAATACCCAAGACTCCACATGATCATCAACGGCGAGCAGGTCCCGGCCGGCAGCCGCCGTACTTCCGACGTGGTCAACCCGGCCACCGGTGAAGTGATCGGCAAGCTCCCGCTGGCCGATGCCGCCGATCTCGACCGCGCACTGGAAGTGGCAGAGGAAGGCTTTGCCCTGTGGCGCAAAAGCACCCCGCAGGAACGCGCCCACGTGCTGACCGGCGCGGCGCGGCTGATGCTCGAACGGGCCGACGACATGGCCCGCATTGCGACGATGGAACAGGGCAAGCCCTTTGCCGAAGCACGCATCGAAGTGATGATGAACGTCGGCCTGTTCAACTTCTACGCCGGTGAATGCAGCCGCCTCTATGGCCGCGAACTGGTGCGGCCCGAAGGTATGCGCTCCACCGTGCGGTGGGAGCCGGTTGGCCCCGTTGCGGCTTTCGCTCCGTGGAACTTCCCGCTTGGCAATCCCGGCCGCAAGCTGGGCGCGCCGATTGCGGCGGGCTGTTCGGTGATCCTGAAGTGTGCCGAGGAGACTCCGGCCTCTGCGCTCGGCGTGCTGCAATGCCTGCTCGATGCGGGCCTGCCGCCAAGCGTGGCCCAGGCCGTGTTCGGCGTGCCCGATGAAGTGAGCCGCCACTTGCTCGCCAGCCCGATCATCCGCAAGCTGTCGTTCACCGGCTCCACCGTGGTCGGCAAGCATCTGGCGAAGCTGGCGGCGGACAACATGATCCGCACCACGATGGAACTGGGCGGCCACGGTCCGGTGCTGGTCTTCGCCGATGCCGATTTCGACAAGGCTTTGGCCACGGCCGTGGGTGGCAAGTACCGCAACGCCGGTCAGGTCTGCGTTTCCCCCACCCGCTTCATCGTGGAGGAGAGCATTTTCGAGCGCTTCCGCGACGGTTTCATCGAAGGGGCCAAGAAGGTCGTTGTCGGTAATGGTCTCGATGAAGGCACCACCATGGGCCCGATGGCCAACCCGCGCCGTCCCGAAGCGATGGACCGCCTGATCGGCGATGCCGTGGCCAAGGGCGCCAAGCTCGGCACTGGCGGCGAGCGCGTAGGCAACCAGGGCTACTTCTATGCACCTTCGGTCCTGTCCGAAGTGCCGCTGGATGCCGAGATCATGCACGAAGAACCGTTCGGCCCGGTCGCCATCATCAACCCGTTCAAGGCCGAAGACGCCATGATCGCCGAGGCCAACCGCCTGCCCTATGGCCTGGCCGCCTATGCCTGGACCAATGATGTCCAGCGCCAGCGGCGGCTCGCGGCGCAGCTGGAAGCTGGCATGGTCGGCATCAACAGCCACATGATCGGCGGGGCCGATGCGCCGTTCGGCGGGGTGAAATGGTCCGGCCACGGCAGCGAAGACGGGCCGGAAGGTGTCAAGGCCTGCATGGTGCTGAAAGCCGTTCACGAAGGCTGAACGCAAAGGACAAGAGGGGCAACAGCCTCCGGGATCGCAAGGGAGAGGATCGATGGACCAGCACACATTGCCAGCAGGCAGTCTCGATGCCGCAATTGCCGCGATGCAGGCCGCCCTGGGCAGCGAGCACGTGATCCTCGACGAGGAGCGGATGGCCGACCATGGCGATCCCTTCGCCCCGCCCGGAGAATGGTATCGCCCCGGCGCGGTGCTGATGCCGGGCAGCGTGGAGGAGGTGCAGGCGGTCCTGCGGATCGCCACCGAACATGGCACGCCGGTCTGGACCAGCAGCCAGGGCCGCAACAAGGGCTATGGCGGCGGCGCGCCGCGCGTGTCGGGCAGCTTTGCCATGAGCCTGCGCCGGATGAACCGCGTGCTCGAAGTGGACGAGGACAACTGCATGGCGCTGGTCGAACCAGGCGTCCGCTTCTTCGACCTCTACGAACATCTCAAGGCCACCGGATCGAAGCTGTGGATGAGCGTACCCGACCTTGCCGGCGGCTCGATCATCGGCAACGCGCTGGAACACGGCGTGGGCTACACGCCCATCGGCGACCATTTCGGCCATCACTGCGGCATGGAAGTGGTGCTGGCCAACGGTGACATTGTCCGCACCGGCATGGGCGGCATGTCCAATCCGCACAACTGGCTGGTCTATCCGCACAGTGCCGGACCAAGCTGGGACGGGATTTTCACCCAGTCGAACTTTGGCGTGGTGACCAAGATGGGCGTAGCCCTGATGCATGCGCCCGAAGTCTATGCGCCCGGCTGGTTCATGCTCGATAACGAGGAGCATTTCGGCACTTTCCTCGAAGTGCTGCGCCCGCTGATGATCGACGGGACGATTTCGAACCAGCCGATGATCATCAACGCGGTCTGCGCCGCATCCGCCTTCTGGGGGCGCGAGGACTGGTATACCGGCAGCGATGCCATCCCCGACGAGGTGATCGACAAGATAGCCGCCACGCCCGGCTTCGGCCGCTGGGTGATGCGCTTTGCTGTCCAGGGCGATGCGCCGGTCGTGGCCCACAACCGCGCCAAGATCGAAGCCGCCTTTGCCACGATTCCTGGCGCTTCGGTGGTGTTCGAGGAGTTCGACGGACACAACCTGCCTGCCTTCGACAACCCGCACCATAATGTGCAGGCCGGCATCCCCTCCATGGCGCTCGACCGCATGACCCGCTGGTACGGCGGCGAGGATGGCGGCCACATCGGCTTTTCCTGCGCCATGCCGATTGCGGGCAAGGATGGCACGGCCATCCGCGACCTGTGCGCGAAAGTCCTGCGGGAGCGCGATCTCGACTATTCCAGCGCCATCATCGTGGGCAGGCGCTCCATGATCCACGTGGCGCTGATCGTGTTCGACACCAGCAACGAGGAACAGACCCGAAGCGCCTATGCCGCGACCAAGGCCATGCTCGAACCGGCCGCCAGGCTTGGTTACGGCGAATACCGCAGCCATGTCGATTTCATGGATGAAGTTGCCGCGCTGTACGATTTCAACGACAATGCCCAACGCCGCCTGGCCGAGAAGATCAAGGACTGCCTTGATCCCGCCGGTATCCTTTCCCCCGGCAAGCAGGGCATCTGGCCCGCTTCCTATCGCAACTGAGGACGACACGTGACCCATGAACTGAAAACCGGCGGTGACCGCGGTTACCTGCGCATCGCCACCGAAGAAGCCTTCGCCACGGCGGAGCAGCTCGATGCCATCATGCGGCTGGTCAAGGAAGGCCGCGCCGACAAGGGCACTGTTTCGCTGTGGGGCTTTTACGGCACCAGCGCCAGCGAGCGCACCACCTTCATCCGCGAGCGCCTGCTCGACCTTGGCCCGCTGCGTATCGCGGCGATGGACGAGGCGGGGATCGACAAGGCGGTGCTCGCGCTCACCAGCCCCGGCACCCAGTCGATGCACGATCCCGAGGAAGCCCGCCGCATCGCCCGCAATGCCAACGATCACCTGAAGGACGCCTGCGAGCGTTACCCTGACAGGTTCCACGGCATGATCGCCATTGCCCCGCTCGACCCTGAATGGTCGGCCGAGGAACTGCGGCGCGGCAAGGAGGAGCTGGGCTTCCACGGGGTGCAGGTCAACAGCCACACCCACGGCCATTACCTGGACGAGGCGCAGTTCGACCCGATCCTGCGCGCCTGCGCCGATCTCGACCTGCCGCTCTATATCCACCCGCAGGGCCTGCCCGATGACATGATCGGCGACATGGCCAATGCCGGGCTGGATGGCGCGGTTTACGGGTTCGCGGTGGAGACCAGCTATCACGCGCTGCGCCTGCTGACGACGGGCGTGTTCGACCGCTACCCGTCGCTGCAACTGGTGCTGGGCCACGGCGCGGAAGGCCTGCCGTTCTGGATCGACCGGACAAACTACATGTTCAATGCCGGGGTCCGCTCGCAGCGCTATGACCGGCTGAAGCCGCTGCAGCATTCGCTGCATCACTATCTGCGGCACAATGTCTGGGGCACGACCAGTGGACTGCCCAGCCCCGCTTCGATCCGCCTGATGATGGAAGTGATGGGCGAGGACCGGGTGATGTACGCGATGGATTACCCCTACCAGTACGTGCCCGACGAAGTGCGGCTGCTCGACACCATGGACATGGGCGAGGCGCAGAAGCGCAAGTTCTTCCAGGCCAATGCGGAAACGCTGTTCAAACTGTAACGAATCGCGCAAGTCTGCACGCACGCGGAGGAGAGAGCCGAAATGACGACCTATGGCGTGGCCGGCGCGAGCGGGCAGCTGGGCAGACTGGTGCTTGGCGAACTGCTGGACAGGGTGGACGCGGGAAGCGTGGTGGCCTTCGGGCGCGATGTGGCCAAGCTGGCGGATTACGCGGCGCGCGGGGTTGATGTCCGGGCGATGGACTATGACCAGCCCGATACCCTGGCGGCGCAACTTGCCGGGGTGGACAGGCTGCTGCTGATTTCGGGTTCTGCGCTGGGCGAACGTCCGCGCCAGCACGGCGCGGTGATCGATGCGGCAAAGGCGGCGGGCGTTTCCTACATGCTCTACACCTCGATCCTCAAGGCCGACACCACGCCGATCAAACTGGGCGCCGAACACAAGGCGACCGAGGACATGCTGGCCGCTAGCGGCATCACGCACGATGTGGCGCGGCTCGGCTGGTATTCGGAAAACTACATGGGATCGCTGCCGGTGCAGGTTGAGATGGGCGTCATTACCGGGGCACAAGGCGCGGGCCGCGTATCCTCCGCTTCCCGCGCCGACTATGCCGCAGGGCTGGCCGCGCTGCTGGTCGAGGGCACGGGCGGCAAAACCTATGACCTGGCGGGTGACGACAGCTGGACCATGGCCGATTTTGCCGAGGAACTGGGCCGCCAGACGGGCAAGGATATCCAGTACGTCGACATGGGCGAGGCGGAATATGCCGCGTCGCTGGAGGCCGTCGGCCTGCCGCCCTATGTGGCCGCCGTGGTCGCCAACTCGGCCCATGCCACTTCGCTTGGCGCACTCGAAAACGACAGCCGCACATTAAGCGGCCTGACAGGACGGGCAACCACGCCCATCGCAATATCGATCGCCAAAGCGTTGGGCCAATAGGTCCAAGCGACAGGCGTGAACGGGAGAGAGTTCGGAGATGGCCACGATACCTGCGGAAGAGAATGATCCGCTGAAACCACGCACCAAGGTCAGCCGCGCCGGCTGGTATGCGCTGATGCTCGTCTCGGCCGCACAGGCGATGAGCCTGCTCGACCGGCAGATCCTGGCGATCTTGGCCCCCAGCATCAGCCGCGATCTGGGGATCGGCGATGCCGAGATCGGCCTGCTTTACGGAACACTGTTCGCCCTGTTCTATGCGCTGTTCTCGCTCCCGCTCGGGCGGCTGGTCGATGGCTGGATCCGCACGAAGCTGCTGGGCATTTGCCTCGCCTTCTGGTCAGTCTCCACCGGTCTTGCCGCCTTTGCCAACGGCTTCCTGCTGCTGGCGATCTCGCGGCTTGGCGTGGGCATCGGCGAAGGTGCCACGCAACCGGCGGCCAATTCGATCATCTTCGACGAGTTCCCACGCGAGAAGCGCGGCACGGCCATGGCCGCGCTCGGCATTGCCGTGGCGATCGGCCTTGGCCTGTCGATCGTGCTAGGCGGCGTTGTGGCCGAATGGTGGGACCTGCGTTATGCGGCAACCGGCGCTCCTGGCGGATTCTACGGCTGGCAGGTGGCCTTTCTCGTCGCCGCTGCGCCCGGCCTGCCGCTGGCTTGGCTGATCTACCGCATGAAGGAGCCGACCCGCGGCCAGATGGACGGGATCAGGACCAAGCCCGATCCCCATCCGTTCAAGGCCAGCGCTGCCGTGCTGGGCGCGGTCACGCCGGGCGCCAACTGGTTCATGCTGTGGCACCGCAAGGCGGGCGCGCGGCAATGGACCATCAACCTGGTCGGCTTCGCATTGATCGTGGCGGTCTGCGTCACCATGACGCTGCTGGCGATGGACTTTTCCCCCCGGCCCAACCTGGCGGTCCTGGGGACCGAGCTTAACCCCCACGTCCTGCAGTGGTTCGTGGCGGGATTCGGCGCTTTCGTGATCCTCAACCTGTTCCAGTCATTGAAGCTGACCGACATGCCGACCTACAAGGTCATCTGGTCGCCCTCGCTGGTGCTCCTGATGATGGTGGGCGGCTTCCAGACAGCGATCAACTATGGCGTGATGGGCTTTACCCCGTCTTTCCTCGTGCGCGAGTTCGACCTGTCGTTGACCCAGACCGCTATCCAGTTCGGCCTGCTGGCCACGGCTCTTGGCATTGCCGGGCCGATGGTTGCCGGGCCGCTGTCCGATTTCCTGACGAGGAAGCTGGGCGCGCGCGGACGGGTCTGGCTGACGCTGGCATCGCTGGGCATCTCGCCGGTGTTCGGCATCTGGGCCTATAGCGCCGACACGGTGATGGATTTCTACATCCGCTTCAGCGTCTATTCGATCATCCTCACCCTGTGGCTGCCGCCGCTCTACTCGCTGCTGTACGATCTGGTGCTGCCGCGCATGCGGGGGATCACCTCGTCCACCTATATCATCGTCTCCACCCTGCTGGGCTTGGGCACCGGCCCCTATCTTGTCGGCATCATCTCCGACCGGAACGGCGGCGATCTGGGCCAGGCGATCATCTCGGTCAACTGGATCGTGCCGGCCACCGTGGTGTGCCTGCTGATCGTGCTGTTCCGGGTGAACCGCGACGAGGCTTCGGTGCGCGAGCGGGCGCGGTCCGCCGGAGAGGATGTCTGATCATGACGACGACCATGACGGCCGGGCGCTGCAATGTCCGCGAGGCCGCCTATGCGGTCTTTGCCCACTATGGAGTGGACCGGCTGTTCGGTAATCCGGGCAGCACCGAACTGCCGATGCTGAAGGCCATGCCGTTCCCCTATGTGATGGGGCTGAACGAGGCCGTGGTGATGGGCATGGCCGATGGCTATGCCCGCTCCACCGGTCGTGCGGCGCTGGTCAACCTGCATAGCTCGGCCGGTACCGGCCACAGCCTGGGCAACCTGTTCACCGCGTGGAAGAACAACGCGCCGGTGGTGGTGACGGCGGGCCAGCAGGCGCGCTCGATCCTGCCCCATGACCCGTTCCTGGGCGCGGAACGGCCGACCGAATTCCCCCGGCCTTACGTCAAGTTCGCCATCGAACCGGCGCGGGCGGAAGACGTGCCGCTGGCGCTGGCCCGCGCTTTCGCCATAGCTCTCACCCCGCCAATGGGTCCGGTCTTCGTGTCGATCCCAGTCGATGACTGGGAGCGGGAATGCGACATGCCCGCCCTGCCCAGCCTTTCGCTACGTACCTTCCCTGACCCCGCCGGGATCGACGCCATCGCCTCCATGCTGGCCGGGGCCGACAACCCCGCGCTGGTGATCGGCACGGCCGCGGCAAATGCGGGCGCGTGGGATGCCGCCGTGGCGCTGGCCGAGAAGGCGGGCCTTTCTGTCTGGGCAGCGCCCTATGCCGCGCGAGAGACCTTCCCCGAAGATCACCCGCAGTTCGCCGGGTTCATCAACGCCTGGCGTGACCAGATCCGCGATGCGCTGGACCCGCACGACGCGATCCTCGTCGTCGGCGCTCCGGTGTTCACCTATCACGTCGAAGGCAGCGGCCCGCACTGGCCTGCACATGCCAGCCTGATGGCCCTGACCGACGATCCTCAGCACCTGTCGAACCTGCCCGGCGGTGGCGGCGTTCTGGGCGATATCAGGGCCGGACTGGAACAGTTGGCAGAGCGGCTGCCCGCCCGCAAGTTCACCGGCAAGACCCACCAGTTCATCGACCCGGCCCCTGAAATGAAGGCCGCCTATGTGCTCAAGCGCCTGTCGCAACTGCGCCCGGAAGATGCCGTCATCGTGGAGGAATCCCCGACAGCGCGTCACCCGGTGCACGTCACCCTGCCGATCCGGCGCGAGGGCGGGTTCTATTCCTGCGCCAGCGGTGGCCTGGGCTATTCGCTACCAGGCGCGATCGGTGTGGCTCTCGGCCAATCGGACAAGGTGATCGCGATCCTTGGCGATGGCGCTGCGATGTACACTATCCAGGGGTTGTTCACTGCCATGCAGGAGCAGGCGAACGTCAGCTTCTGCATCATGAACAATGCCGCCTATGCCGCACTGACGGGCTTTTCATCGGAATTCGGCATGAACCACGTGCCGGGCTGTGACCTCACCGGCCTCGATTTCGCCAAGCTGGCCGATGCCCAGGGGGTGCCGTCGCGAGTGGTGGCTAGCGTGGACGAGCTGGACGGCGCGCTCGAATGGAGCTTCGCGCAAGAAGGGCCAAGCCTGCTCGATATCCGCATCGCCTGACCTTCCGCGCCGAGCCATTTTTGGTTTCAGGCGAGACAGGTAAAGCCAAACGCGAATAATGCGTGTAGGGGCGCGGCCATCTGGCTGGTTCCGCGTGGGGTGGATTCGGCTTGACCGAACCCCCTGCGCTCGGCCGAATACCTTGGCGGCGCCACCCGAAAGCCGTTATCCTACATGTCCTTTCCCAATCTCCCGCCGCTTCTTTCCGCCGCCCTTACCGAGCGCGGCTATACCGAACTTACCGCCGTCCAGTCCTCCGTGGTCGAGGACGAGGCAAAGGGCCGCGACCTCCTGGTTTCCGCCCAGACCGGATCGGGCAAGACCGTCGCCTTCGGCCTCGCTATGGCCGAGGACATGCTCGACGAGAACGGCCAGGTGCCGCGCAATTCGGGTCCGCTGGCACTGGTCATCGCCCCTACCCGCGAATTGGCCCTGCAGGTCGCGCGCGAACTGGCCTGGCTCTATCGCGGCGCCGGCGCGCAGATCGCCACCTGCGTCGGCGGGATGGATGCCAGCAAGGAACGGCGCAACCTGGCGGGCGGCGCACAGATCGTGGTCGGCACGCCCGGCCGCCTGCGCGATCACCTCGAACGCGGCGCACTGAACCTCACCGGACTCAAGACCGCCGTGCTCGATGAAGCCGACGAAATGCTCGACATGGGCTTCCGGGACGAGCTTGAGGAAATCCTCGACGGCACGCCGGAAGGCCGCCGCACGCTGCTGTTCTCCGCCACCCTGCCGCGCCAGATCGTCAACCTCGCCAGCCGCTACCAGCAAAATGCCCTGCGCATCTCGACCGTGGGTGACGAGCGCGGCCACGGTGACATCGCCTACCAGGCCATCACCGTCAGCCCGCCGGAAATCGAAAACGCGGTGGTCAATCTGCTGCGCTTCCACGAAGCGGAAACCGCCATCCTGTTCTGCGCGACGCGCGAGAAGGTGCGCCACTTGCACGCCACTCTGCAGGAACGCGGCTTTGCCGTGGTAGCCCTCTCGGGCGAGCACTCGCAGAGCGAGCGCAACACCGCCATGCAGGCCCTGCGCGATCGCCGCGCCCGTGTCTGCGTGGCGACCGACGTGGCCGCGCGCGGCATCGACCTGCCCGGCGTTTCGCTGGTGGTCCATGTGGAGATTCCGCGCGATGCCGAAGCCCTGCAGCACCGTTCGGGCCGCACCGGCCGCGCGGGCAAGAAGGGCACGGCCGTGCTGATCGTCCCCTATCCGCGCCGCAAGCGCATCGAACAGATGCTGCGCGGCGCCAAGATCGAGGCCGAGTGGATCGAGGCGCCGACCGCGCAGATGATCCGCCGGCAGGACCATGCGCGCCTGCTGGAAAAGCTGCTCGAACCGGTCGAGGCCGAAGAGGAAGATCGCGAACTGGCAACCCAACTGCTCGCCCAGCGCACACCGGAGGAAGTGGCCATTTTGCTGGTCCAGGCCCACCGCGCCAAGATGCCGCAGCCTGAGGAACTGGTCGCCAACACCCCCGAAGCACGCGGCGCGGCCCAGGCCGACCGGCACCGCCCGGGCTTCGAGGATACTGTGTGGTTCAAGCTCGACATCGGCCGCAGCAATGGCGCTGATCCCAAGTGGATCCTGCCGGTGCTGTGCCGCCGAGGGCACGTATCGAAGAACGAGATCGGCGCGATCCGCATCGCTCCGGGCGAGAGCTTCGTGCAGATCCCGCGCGCCATCGCCGACAAGTTTGCCGATGCGGTCCGCCGCACGGGCGAAATGGAGCTGGAGGCTGGCGAGGATTCGCTCGGCATCGAACGCAGCGCCAATGGGCCGCAGGAAATGAGCCGTGGCCCGCGCCGGGTTTACAAGGACCGCCCCAACAACGCCCCGCGGGTCGAACCGCGCCCCACCGGCAAGCCCGGTGGCGGCGGTTTCTCCAGCACCCGGTCAGGCCCGGGCAAGCCCCATCGCAAGGGTCCGGGCGGCGGCGGCAAGCCATTTTCGGGCAAGCCATCGGGTGCCAGTTCGCCGTTCAGCAACAAGCCGCGCAAACCCTTCCCTGGCAAGCCGCGCGGCTAGGCAAAGCAATGCGGCCGGACCCCGAGGGGCCCGGCCGCACTGTAAGTCTCTCTTGATTTAGATCAGGCTGCTTCGAACACGCCGCAGGCAATGCGATCGCCGCTGTTGCCCGAAGGGTCGGTCGTCTGGTCGTCTTCGCCCGCATGGATGACGAAGGCCGATCCGTCGGCGTCCATCAGGCCTTCGAAGCTGGCTTCCATCGACAGCATATAGCTGAGCGTGCCCGTGCCATCGGCGCCAACCTCCAGATTGGGCATGTCGCCCGCATGCTGGCCACCCTCGCTTTCGAGACCATGGCTCATGCCGGCGGGGTTCCAGTGGCCGCCTGCTGCGGAGAAGTCGGGCGAGCACGATCCGGTCTCGTGGATGTGGACACCGCGCATGCCGGGCTCGAGGCCCATGACGGTGAGGTCGATCGTCACGCCGCCGCCAGAACCGGTGGCAGTAACCGTGCCGACTTCGTTGCCATCGGCGTCCAGCAGGGTCGCCATGGCATTCTGCGGGCCTGACTGTGCTTCCATCATGGCCGTGTCGTCACCCATCCCGGCATCGTCAGCCGGTTCGGAACCCCCGCAAGCGGCCAGGGCGAACAACGGCAGGGCGGCAAGCAGGGCGGCGGGGGCAACAGTGATGCGCATGGAAAATCTCCTTGATCCAGTAAGGACAAAGGATGAGGCCCCCGGGCGTTCCTGTAAATATGGCAAACTGCCTTAATGTGTATCAGAGCACCCGCCAGACCCACAGTTTGATCGAGCTGGCATAGCGTGCGCCGCTGCAAATGAAGATCGACTTGTTCATCCAGTCATAGGGGCCGGTGGGCGCGATGAATTCAGGCACGGTGCGGAAATAGTACTCCGCCGGATCGACCTCTTCGCCCCGCCGCAGCCGGTCCATCACTTCGGGCGGGCCATGGCGCAGGCCCTTGTTGCGGATCTGGATCAGCGCGCCGTCGTCGGTTTCGATGGCATAAATGGCATCGGCTACGGTCACGCCATCGGGGCGGGTCAGTTGCCAGTCGGCGCTGTTGCCCATCAGCTTGCCCGAAATCAGCGGACCTTTGACATAGCCACCGGCAGTGATCGGGATGATCCGCCGCGTGCCATCGACCACCGGGCCGATTTCGCGCGGAGGCTCCAAGTCGCCACTGGCTTCATAGACGAATTCGAGTTCGGGCTTGATCATGGGTGCTCCTGTTCCTCTGTGCTTGTCTCGGGCTGATTGCAGGTTCAACAAGCTGTATTAGTGTTTCTGGGCTTGAACGAGGGGTGCTGGTTATGGCCGAAGTGATTTTCATCCTCGCATTGGCCGCTCCCTTCGTCCTGATGGTCTGGCTGATCCGCGCGCGCAACAGGTCGCAGGCCATGGTGGCCGAAATCGAGGACAGCCAGTTCGAACGGGATCGCTATGCCACCGAGGAAGGCGACACGGCGGCCGACGGGCTGGTCCATGGCCGCCATCACTACGCCGACCATGACCTTATCCCGCCCGACAATACTGGCGGCGAACCTGCCGGGATCAGGGCCATGCAGGGCCACCGCTAGTCGGCCGGTGAATTGGCGACCCGCGCAAAGTAGCCGAGCACTTCGGGGTTCAGCCATTCGGGCTCGACCGGCGGGTTGTAGCTCAGCTTGACGATCACCGTGCGGGTGGACGGGTGGACATAGATGAACTGCCCGGCCAGCCCGACTGCGGCATAGGCGCCCGGTTCGGTGTCCACCTGCCAGGTCTGCAGGCCATAGCCGGGGAAGCCCGCCCCTGCAGGAGCGCCGGTGGGCCTCATCGCCGCCATCTGTGCCACCCAGCCTTCGGGCAGCACGCGGGTCTCGCCGACCATGCCATCGTCCAGCATGAGCTGCCCCAGCCGGGCAAAATCACGCAGGGTGGCGTTGTACCCCATGCTGTTTAGTGCCCGTCCCGTGCCGACCGGGCCATCGGCCAGGAAGTATCCATCATGCTCGGCGCCAAGTGGTTGCCAGATGCGGCTTTCCACCAGGTCCTCCAGCCGCTGCCCGGTCGCTTCCTCCAGAATCCAGCCAATCACCGCGGTATCGAGCGAGGCGTAGTTGAAAGTTGCATCGGGCGCACTGCGCTGGCCGATGCCGACTGCAAAATCGGCAAAGCGCGCTTCGTTGCGGACAATCGCGGTCTCGTGGATCTGCGCTGCCAGGCTGGGGTTGGTGCCGAAATCATAGCGCTCCTCGATATCCGCGCCGCTGCGCATTTCGAGGAGGTTGCGAACAGTCGCCTCGCCATAGGCGCCCTCGGCCAGCACCGGGACATATTTGCTGGCAAGATCATCGAGGGCGATCTCGCCGCGCTCCAGCGCCTGGCCCACCAGCATGGCGGTGATGGTCTTGGTCATCGAGAAGGCGATATGCGGCGTGTCTGCCGTCATCCGGTTGCGATAGTCCTCGAACACCACCTCGCCCTCCTTCAGCACCATGAAGGCATTGGTGAAGGTGCGATCAGCCCAGGCGGCATAGTCTCCATCTGCCCCGTCGATCATGGCGGTGGGCATGGCCAGGGCCGCCCCCTCAGGCAGGGCGCGCGCCTCTGCCGGAGCGGCCACGGTGCGGAAGGCGAAGACCTGATGGGTGTTGCGGAAGGTGAAGGAATTGACATCGGGGTTGAGCCATTGCCAGCGCATGGCGATTGTCGGGGCGCTGGGCGGCAGGCTGCCGAAGGTTTCCGCTTCGCCAAATGCCGCCGCCTCCGCAGCTGGTTGCGCGGCCTTGTCCGAAGCCGCGCAGCCTGCCAGCGCCAGCGCCGCCAGCGCCGCCGTCAATTTCTTCATTCGATCCTCCCCCTCTTGCCGTCCGGTTATGCCGGTTCGGCCACTCTTGTATCAAGCCCGATATCTTCTGCCCGGGCAAAATTGCCGTGCAGGCCGAAGCGCAGGCGGATCGGCACCTGGACCGTGGCGACCGGGCCCTTCTCGATTTCCAGCGCATCGAAGATCAGCAGGTCGCTGCGGTGGTCTTCCAGCCGGTTGCAGACCATCACGATCCAGCCGTCGCCCTCAGGCGCATCCTTGGCTCGCGGAACGAAGCACGGCTCCTGCAGGCTGGACACCGAGCCGCACCACCAGTGCTGCTCGGCACCGGTTTCCAGGTCTTTCAGGAACAGGCAGTTCATCAGGAACCCGCCAGCGCTGCCGCCTTTGAGTTCGCAAGGCCGGGCCATGTCCATCTCAAGGCTCCAGCCATAGCGGTTCTTCACGCCGGTGAAGCGGTCGTCGATGCGCGGGAATTCGCTGGCGGTATCGGTCAACTGCACCACCTCGTCGAACTCATCACCATTGCTGGCCATGTCCACCGTCCAGCGGGTCAGCTTGCTCATCGCTTCGGGACCGTTGAATGGCGCGCCGTGGATGTCGGGGAAGAACGGGAACATGTTGTTCTTCGCTTCGGGCACCACGAAATGGACCTTGCTGCCTTCCTGCCAGGCGTTGAGCACGTGGCTGGCAAAGCAGTTGTCGCGCTTGAACCAGCGGATGTCCTCGTCCTTCAGGTCATCGCGGCGCGGGATGATGCCGAGATAGACCTCCCTGGTGGTGTCGAACATGAAGGCGGGCTTGCCCTGTTCGAGCTGGTCCCACGAACCCACGCTGGGCACGATATGCAGCACGAGGTAATCCTCGGTGATACCGAAATCGTGCATCATGCAATAGTACGGCACCTTGAACCACTTCTCGCGCACCAGCGATCCATCGGGCGCGACTTCCATGTAGGATACGTCATCGCTGCAGATGCCGCTCGCGGCATAGCCAATGGCGACCATGTTGCCGGTGACCGGGTCGATCTTGGGGTGGGCAGTAAAGGTCTGGCTCTTCATTGCGCCATCAAAGGTTTCGAAATCCTCGGTCTCCATCGTGACCGGGTCCATCACCAGGGCGGGGCTATCCTCCTTCATCGCCCACAGCTTGCCGGCATAGATCCAGGCATTGGTGTTGGCGGTCGAACGGATCATGCCCTTGGTGGACGGATCGTCGGTCAGCGGGTTGCGGTAATTGCCGAACAGGCCGCGCCCGGCGGCTTTTTCCGCCTTGTACTTGGCCGTCTTGACATAGCGCTGTCGGAAATCGACCTGGCCATCGTGGATGTGGAACCGCGTGATGTTGCCATCGCCATTGAAGGCAATGTCGTCGCCCAGCATTGGCGGATAGATCGGATCGGGCTGGACGCGGAAGAACGCGCCGTTGAGTTCCTTGGGAATCGTGCCGGTGTGCTGCAGGTCGGTAATGTCCGCCTCGATCCGGCTGGGCGTGTTGAAGCCGGTGAACGACGGGGTATCGGGGAATTGCGCCATGACTTGAGTCCTCTCCTTGCACCGAATTGTATGCTTTACTAACAAATAGGCAATACCGGCATGAGGACAGCGCAGCTTGGATCGACCCGCATTGATCGTGGACAATGATGACACGGCCGCCCCGGATCTCGGAGCGCTCGACGGCATCGTCGGGTTCCACATCCGGCTGGCACACGGCGCTGTCTATCGCCATTTTTCGGAAACTTTCACCGGCCTGGACATGACGCAGAAGCAGGTTTCCGTGCTGTGGCTGGTGGGCGATCATCCGGGTATCGCCCAGATTGCGCTGGGCGGGCGGCTGCGCATGGACCGCGCGACCACCATGACAATCGTCAACCGGCTGCAGGAACGCGGTTACCTGAGGCGCGAGAGGTCGAGCAGCGACGGGCGCAAGCAATCGCTGTTCCTCACTCCCCTTGGCGAAAGCGCGCTGGAGGAAGCCAAAGCCTGCATCGAAAGCCATGAAACCTGGCTGAAAAGCCGCTTCACACCGGCCGAAATCGAAAAACTGGTGGAAATGCTCAGCCGAATCCACGATTGAGGGCGCTTAACGGGAGAGGAACCCAGCCTAATGGCTAGCATAGCTGCAAACAACGACCCCAAACGGGTGATCGAAGAAAGTCCGATGACGCTCCGAATGTGGATCATCGTCGCCGTCATGGTACTCCTTAACGCGAATGACGGGTTCGACGTGCTGTCGAGCGCATTTGCCGCGCCAGGCATTTCGGCTGAATGGGGGATTCCCCGCTCGGAACTGGGCATCATGCTCGGTGCGGAACTGGTCGGCATGGGCTTCGGCTCGGTCTTGCTGGGCGGACTGGCCGACAGGATGGGCCGCAAGCCCACCATCATCATTTGCCTGGTTATCGGCGGCATCGGCATGTTCCTGGCCTCGCAGGCAGGCGGCGTGTGGGACCTCACGGCGTTCCGTTTCATCACCGGCATCGGCATCGGCGGCATGCTCGCCTCGATCAATGCAGTGACGGCAGAATGCTCCAACAAGAAGGATCGCGGCCTGGCGATGGCGCTGATGGTCATCGGCTACCCTCTTGGCGCAGTGCTGGGCGGGCTGGTCGCGGCTGAGCTCTTGCAAGAATATACATGGCGCTCCATGTTCGTGTTCGGCGGCATCATCACCGTGGTCTGCGTGCCGCTGGTCATGCTGCTGGTGCCGGAAACCCCGGCCTATTATGTCGCCACGCGGCGTGAAGGCGCGCTGGAAAAAATCAACAAATCGCTGCGCTTCATGGGCCTGCGGGACATCGATGCCCTGCCCACGGCGATCCGCAAGGAAGATCAGCCCAAGATCACCGACATCCTGTCGAAGCCGGCCTTGCGCAAGGTCACCCTGCTGCTCGGCTTCGGCTATATGTTCCACACCTTCACCTTCTATTACATCCTCAAGTTCGCGCCGCAGATCGTGGCCGACTTCGGCTATGATCCGTCGGAAGCGGCAACTGTGCTGGTCTGGGCCAATGTCGGCGGGACCGTCGGCGGGTTCATCTTTGGCTTCTTCATGAAGAAATGGGACATCAAGGGCCCGACCATCGTGATGCTGCTGCTGGCGGCGATTGCAGTTGCCGCCTTCGGCATTGCCAAGGACAGCTTGTGGGGCTGGCGCATGGCCACCTTCTTCACCGGCTTCCTGACCAATGCCGCCATCGTGGGCTACTATGCTGCCTATGCCCGCGGCTTCCCGGCCTATGCCCGCGCCACGGGCACCGGTTTCGTGCTGGGGATCGGCCGCTTCGGTGCAGCGGGTTCGCCGGTCATCGCCGGCTTCCTGTTCACCATCTTGGGGAACGACCAGTTGCTGCCGGTTTCGATCATCATGGCAATGGGTTCTGTCGCTGCGGCGGTATTGTTCTTCATCCTGCCGCTGAAAGATGGCGACAAGGAATTCATGGACAATATTCCTGCTGGCGAGGCCCCCTGACGGGAGCCTCGCACATCATCGTCTGCGGGGGTCAAGCCCCGCTCGGCAAACGCACTACTGCGGCGCTTCCTCGACCGGGAAGCGCCGCAGGGGGGCATTTAGAGGTGGCGATTGGCAGAACAATAAGCCAATAGGATGCTAATTATTATCCTGCAGAACCAATTGAGAGACTGACCGATGAAGACCCGCGCCGCCGTTGCATTCGAAGCCAAGAAGCCGCTCGAGATCGTCGAGCTCGACCTCGAAGGGCCGAAGGCGGGTGAAGTGCTGGTGGAAATCATGGCCACCGGCATCTGCCACACCGATGCCTATACGCTGGACGGGCTCGACAGCGAAGGACTGTTCCCCTCGGTGCTGGGCCACGAAGGTGCCGGGATTGTGCGTGAAGTCGGCCCGGGCGTGACATCGGTCAAGCCGGGCGACCATGTGATCCCGCTCTACACGCCGGAATGCCGCCAGTGTAAATCGTGCCTGTCGGGCAAGACCAACCTGTGCACCGCGATCCGCGCCACGCAGGGCAAGGGCCTGATGCCCGATGGCACCAGCCGCTTTTCCTACAAGGGGCAGACGATCTTCCACTACATGGGCTGTTCGACCTTCTCGAACTTCACCGTGCTGCCGGAAATCGCGGTTGCGAAGATCCGTGAGGACGCGCCGTTCCAGTCGGCCTGCTACATCGGTTGCGGGGTGACCACGGGCGTCGGCGCTGTCACCAACACCGCCAAGGTCCAGGTGGGAGACAACGTGGTGGTGTTCGGCTTGGGCGGGATCGGCCTCAACGTGCTGCAGGGCGCACGGATGGCGGGTGCCAACAAGATCATCGGCGTGGACATCAACCCTGATCGCGAGGAATGGGGCCGCAAGTTCGGCATGACCGACTTCCTCAACTCCCGCGGCATGAGCCGCGAGCAGACCGTCGCGAAGATCGTCGAAATGACCGACGGTGGGGCGGACTATACCTTCGACGCCACCGGCAACACCGAAGTGATGCGCACCGCGCTCGAAGCCTGCCACCGCGGCTGGGGCACCAGCATCATCATCGGCGTGGCCGAAGCGGGCAAGGAAATCGCCACCCGCCCGTTCCAGCTCGTCACCGGACGCAACTGGCGCGGCACGGCGTTCGGCGGGGCCAAGGGCCGCACCGACGTGCCCAAGATCGTCGATATGTACATGACCGGCAAGATCCAGATCGACCCGATGATCACCCACGTGATGGGCCTGGAGGAGATCAACACCGCCTTCGACCTGATGCATGCAGGCAAGTCGATCCGTTCGGTCGTGGTGTTCTAAAGTCCATCTGTCGGGCTTTCGCCGGCGAGGTAGTGGGACGGCTGTACCAGGGGTGCAGCCGCGCCTGCAAAAGATGCACATCAACATTTCACAAGGCTGAAAAATTCGGCTATGTGATGAAGCGAGACAGCGACCCTGCCGGGAATCACCGGCGGTTTCGCCACGAGGAGAGGGCCTGCCATGTTCAATCACGTATTCGTCGGCACCAATGACATCGATGCCAGCCGCAAGTTCTATGACGCTGTCATGGGCGTGCTGGGCCACCACGGTTTCCCCCTGCCCCACGGCAGCGGCTATGCCGGCGAAGGCGGCACGTTCATCGTTGCCAAGCCCGCCGATGGCGAAGCGGCGACCTGCATGAACGGCTTTACTTTCGGCTTCAAGGCGGCCGACTATGCCCAGGTCGATGCCTGGCATGCCGCCGGTCTCGCCAACGGCGGCACCGATGCCGGAGCCCCCGGTTTCCGCGAGAACAGCCCGGGCAACATGTACGGGGCCTACCTGCGCGATCCCGATGGCCACAAGATCTGCGCCTTCACTGCCAATACCGGCCCCAAGGAGTAATCCTGCGGTGTATAGCCACAACATGGTCGGCACCGACGACCTGGCCGCGTCCAAGACATTCTACGACGCCGTGTTTACCGCCGTGGGCGGCGAACCCGGCGTGCTGGACGAAGCGCGTGGCCGCGTTCGCTATACACATAACGGCGGCGTGTTCATCGCGGTGAAGCCGATCAATGGCGAGCCGGCCAGCGTGGCCAACGGCAACACCATCGGATTCACCATGGACAGCCCCGAACAGTGCGACGCGTGGCATGCTGCAGGCGTCGCGGCAGGCGGCACGGCGATCGAGAACCCGCCGGGTGTGCGCGAGGTCGGGGCCAACCGGCTCTACCTCGCCTACCTGCGCGATCCGACCGGCCACAAGCTATGCGCGCTGCACTGGATGTAATGCGGTCATGACACTGGAAACGGTCAGCACAACACGCAGCCACGGCGGCACGCAGGGCGTCTATTCGCACCTGTCGGCCGCCACCGGCACCACGATGACCTTTGCCGTGTTCGTGCCCGACCATGTGCCGGGTCAGAAGCTGCCGGTGCTGACCTACCTTTCGGGCCTCACCTGCACCCATGCCAATGTCATGGAAAAGGGCGAGTACCGCGCCGCTTGCGCCAAGCATGGCATAATCTTCGTCGCACCCGACACGTCCCCGCGCGGCCCTACCAATGACGGGGGGGATGTGCCGGATGACGAAGGCTACGATTTCGGCAAGGGCGCCGGTTTCTACGTCAATGCCACGCAGGAACCCTGGGCGGCCAATTTCCGCATGCGCGACTATGTCGAGAACGAACTGCCCGCGCTGATCGAAGCCAATTTCCCGGTGGACATGGCGCGCCAGGGGATCACCGGGCACAGCATGGGCGGCCACGGCGCGCTGACGATTTCCCTGCGCAATCCGGGGCGCTACGCCTCGACCAGCGCCTTCTCGCCGATTGTATCCCCGCTGAATTGCCCGTGGGGCGAAAAGGCGCTGGGCGGCTACCTGGGCCAAGACCGGGCTGCATGGCGCGAATACGATGCCTGCGCCCTGATCGAGGACGGCGCCAGCCTGCCCGACCTGCTGGTGGACCAGGGCACGGCGGACAACTTCCTGGAAGGCCAGCTGAAAACGCATCTACTGGCAGAGGCCACGGCTCAGGCCGGAATGCCCGCCACGATCCGGATGCAGGACGGCTACGACCACTCCTACTTCTTCATCTCGACCTTCATGGCCGACCATATCGCCTGGCACGCAGGAAAACTGAACGCATGAGTGACAAGACCACCCGCATCGGCGAGATCGTCGCCGAGCACCGCCACCGCGAAGGGCCGCTGCTGCCCATCCTGCACGATGTGCAGCACGAGTTCCGCTGCGTCGATGTGGAAGCCGAAGCGGCAATCGCCGATGCGCTGAACCTCAGCCGCGCCGATGTGCACGGCGTGGTCAGTTTCTACCACGATTTCACCCCCACAGCAGATCCGCGCCCCGTGGTGCAGATCTGCCGGGCAGAGGCCTGCAAGTCGCGCGGGGTCGAAGCCCTGATGGACGGCGCCAAGGCTGCCGCCGGTGAGCGGGTGAAGCTGCACACCGTCTATTGCCTCGGCCTGTGCTCCGCCGGCCCCAATGCCCGCGTGGGCGATGCGCTCTATGCCCGGCTCGATGCCGACAAGCTCGCCCAAGTGATCGAGAACGCCTGATGCTTATCAAGATTTCCGACGATGCCCTCGCCCGCGCGCTGGGTGCCGATGACCTCGCCCGCGCTTTCGTCGCCAAGGGGCACGAGGTTCACCGCGTATCGAGCTGGGGCATGCAGTGGCTTGAGCCGCTGGTGGACATCGAAGGCAAGGGCTTCGGCCCCGCCACCCTGGCCGATGTCGATGCCATCCTCGACGGGTCGAGCGACTTGGGCATCGGCGTAATCGCCGACCATCCCTTCATCACCGGGCAACAGCGGCTGACCTTCGCCCGCGCCGGCAAGACCAGGCCGACGAACCTGGATGATTACAAGGCGACCGGCGGCTTTGTCGGCCTGTCGCGCGCGCGCTCGATGGAGCCCGAAGCAATCGTTGCCGAAGTGCTCGCCTCCGGCCTGCGCGGCCGCGGCGGTGCAGGCTTCCCGGCGGGCATCAAGTGGAAGACCGTGCTCGCCGCACCGGGCCTCCAGAAATACATCGTATGCAACGCGGATGAAGGTGACAGCGCCACCTTTGCCGATCGCATGGTGATGGAAGGCGATCCGTTCCAGCTGATCGAAGGCATGGCCATCGCTGGCGACGCCGTGGGTGCCAGCCAAGGCTACATCTATGTCCGCAGCGAATATCCCGATGCCATCGCCAAGCTGAACGCCGCGCTGGCGCAATGCGCGCACATCATCGCGCCGTTCCAATGCGAAGTGCGCGTGGGCGCTGGCGCCTATGTCTGCGGTGAGGAAACCTCGCTGCTGAACTCGCTTGAAGGCAAGCGCGGCGAAGTGCGTGCCAAGCCGCCGCTGCCCGCGCTGGAAGGCTTCATGGGCCGCCCGACCGTGGTCAACAACGTGCTGACCCTGGCCGCCATCCCGCACATCCTGACCGAAGGCGGGGCGAGCCTCTATGACAGCCTCGGCATCAACCGGTCCAAGGGCACCATGCCGATCCAGCTGGCAGGCAACATCAAGCACGGCGGCCTGTACGAGGTCGCTTTCGGCATCACCCTGCGCGAGCTGGTCCATGATATCGGCGGCGGCACCGAGAGCGGTCGTCCGGTCAAGGCCGTGCAGGTTGGCGGCCCCCTGGGTGCCTACCTCCACCCCGACCAGTTCGACATTCCGTTCGATTATGAAGCCTATGCCGCAGCCGACGCGCTGATCGGCCATGCCGGTATCACCGTGTTCGACGATACCGCCGACATGGGCGCCATGGCCCGTTTCGCGATGGAATTCTGCGCGGTCGAAAGCTGCGGCAAGTGCACGCCCTGCCGCATCGGCTCCACGCGCGGGGTCGAGCTGATCGACCGCATCCGCGATGGTGGCCGCCAGCGCGACGTGCTGGAACTCACCCCGCAGATGCACAACACGAAGAAGACCGTTGGCCGCAGCGTAGCCGAGGAAGTCGAGCTTCTGACCGACCTGTGCGAGACGATGAAGTTCGGCTCACTCTGCGCTCTTGGCGGCTTCACCCCCTATCCGGTGATGAGCGCGCTGAAGAACTGGCCGCAGGATTTCGCACCGGATGCCAGCGCGATGGCTGACGCCGAGTGATCCTGGGCGTTGTCCTTGCAGGCGGGATGAGCACGCGTTTCGGCAGCGACAAGGCGCTTGCCGCGCTGGACGGGCAGACCCTGCTTGCCCGCGCGGTGGAGGCCCTGTCGGCGCTGTGCAGCAAGGTCGTGATCGCCGGTCGCACAGAAGGTCCTGTTGAATGCATCCCCGACTGGCCGCGCCCGCACATGGGGCCGCTGGGCGGAATCGCGGCGGGCCTGATCCATGCGCAGGACAACGGCTTTGCCAGCGTGCTGAGCTGCGGCGTGGACAGCGTGGACTTGCCCGCCGACCTGCTGGAAGAATTGACACCGCCTTCGGCCTATCTTGCAACCCAGCCGGTTGTGGGGCATTGGAAGACAGAGGCCGCAGACGCGGTCAAGGCGCTCCTCCAGAGTGAAGGACGCCACTCGATGCTGGCCTTTGCAAAGTCCGTGGATGCACGGGCGGTGACTGCTGCATCCGCACCCGCAAACATAAACACCCCGGCGGATCTCGCCGCGTTGGAGCAAAAGTGATGGGATACGAACGCCAGAAGGATTTCGGGACACCCGAAGCCAAATCCGCCGAACAGGTCACCCTGACCATCGACGGGCGCGAAGTGACCGTTCCGGCGGGCACCAGCGTGATGCGCGCCGCAGCCGAAATCGGAGGCGACATTCCCAAGCTGTGCGCGACCGACAACGTCAAGGCCTATGGCTCGTGCCGCCTGTGCCTGGTCGAGATCGAAGGCGCGCGCGGAACACCCGCCAGCTGCACCACGCCGGTTGCGCCCGGCATGAAGGTCAAGACCCAGACCGAACGCCTCGCCAAGCTGCGCAAGGGCGTGATGGAGCTGTATATCTCCGACCACCCGCTCGATTGCCTGACCTGCAGCGCCAACAACGACTGCGAATTGCAGGACCAGGCTGCCAATGTCGGCCTGCGCGATGTGCGCTATGGCTATGCGGGCGACAACCACCTCGGCCTCGAAACCGACGTGTCGAACCCCTATTTCGATTTTGACGCTTCCAAGTGCATCGTGTGCAGCCGCTGCGTGCGCGCCTGCGCCGAAGTGCAGGGCACTTTCGCCCTGACGATCGACGGGCGCGGTTTCGCCTCGATGGTCAGCGCCGGGCAGGAAGTAGACGATTTCCTGTCCAGCGAGTGCGTGTCGTGCGGTGCCTGCGTGCAGGCTTGCCCCACCGCCACGCTGCAGGAAAAGAGCGTCAAAGCCATCGGCAAGCCCGAACGCGCCGTGGTCACCACCTGCGCCTATTGCGGCGTCGGCTGCACCTTCCGCGCCGAAATGCGCGGCGAGCAGGTCGTCCGCATGGTCCCCTGGAAGGATGGCAAGGCCAACCATGGCCATAGCTGCGTCAAGGGCCGCTTCGCCTGGGGCTATGCCAACCACGCCGACCGCATCACCAAGCCGATGATCCGCGAATCGATCGACCAGCCGTGGCGTGAAGTATCGTGGGAAGAAGCCATTGGCTTCACCGCAACCCGCATCAAGGCGATCAAGGCCGAACACGGCGCGCGCGCGCTGGGCGGCATCACCTCCAGCCGCTGCACGAATGAGGACGTGTTCCTCGTCCAGAAGCTGATCCGGGCCGGTTTCGGCGCCAACAACGTCGATACCTGCGCCCGCGTGTGCCACAGCCCGACCGGGTTCGGCCTGTCGACCACCTTCGGTACCAGCGCCGGTACGCAGGACTTTGACTCCGTCGAGGATTCCGACGTGATCCTGGTGATCGGTGCCAACCCCACCGATGGCCACCCGGTCTTCGCCAGCCGCATGAAGAAGCGCCTGCGTGCAGGGGCCAAGCTGATCGTGATCGATCCGCGCCGCATTGATCTGGTGCGCTCGCCGCATATCGAAGCCGCGCATCACCTGCCCTTGCAGCCCGGCACCAATGTCGCCGTGCTCACCAGCATGGCGCACGTCATCGTGACCGAAGGCCTCGCCGATGAAGCCTTCGTCAAGGAACGCTGCGACTGGGACGAGTTTCAGGACTGGGCGCGCTTCGTTTCGGACGAACGCCACAGCCCCGAATTCCTCGAAAGCGTCACCCGCGTTCCCGCCAAGGAACTGCGCGCCGCGGCGCGCCTGTTTGCCACCGGTGGCAACGGGGCGATCTACTATGGCCTCGGCGTGACCGAACACAGCCAGGGTTCCTCCACCGTGATGGCCATTGCCAACCTCGCCATGGCAACCGGCAATATCGGCCGCCGCGGCGTGGGCGTGAACCCGCTGCGCGGGCAGAACAACGTGCAGGGTGCCTGCGACATGGGCAGCTTCCCGCATGAACTGTCGGGCTATCGCCACATCTCCGACGGGGCGACCCGCAAGCTGTTCGAGGATGACTGGGGCGTTACCCTCGATGCCGAACCGGGCCTGCGCATTCCCAACATGCTCGATGCCGCCGTCGATGGCAGCTTCAAGGCGATCTACATCCAGGGCGAGGACATCCTCCAGTCCGATCCCGACACCCGCCACGTTTCGGCCGGCCTTGCCGCGATGGACCTGGTCATCGTCCACGACCTGTTCCTGAACGAGACTGCGCACTACGCACACGTGTTCCTGCCGGGTTCGACCTTCCTGGAGAAGAGCGGCACCTTCACCAATGCCGAACGCCGCATCCAGCCGGTCCGCCGGGTGATGGACCCGGCCAATGGCTATGAGGACTGGGAAGTGACCCAGCTGCTCGCCAATGCCATCGGTTGTGACTGGAACTACACCCACGCCAGCGAAATCCTCGACGAAATCGCACGTCTCACGCCGACCTTTGCCGGCGTGTCGTGGGACCGCGTCGATAGTGGCGAACCGCTGCAGTGGCCGGTCAACGAGAAGGCGCCCAAGGGCAGCCCGATCATGCACGTCGAAGGCTTCGTGCGCGGCAAGGGCAAGTTCGTGGTGACCGAATATATCCCCACCGATGAACGCACCGGTCCGCGCTTCCCGCTGCTGCTGACCACCGGCCGCATCCTGTCGCAATACAACGTCGGCGCGCAGACCCGCCGCACGGCCAACGTGGTGTGGCACGAGGAAGACTTGCTGGAAATGCACCCCACCGACGCCGAAAACCGCGGCCTGAAGGATGGCGACTGGACCAAGCTTGCCAGCCGTGCGGGCGAAACCACCCTGCGGCTGCAGGTTACCGATCGCGTGGCACCAGGCGTGGTCTACACCACGTTCCACCACCCGCTCACGCAGGCCAACGTCATCACCACCGACAATTCGGACTGGGCCACCAATTGCCCCGAATACAAGGTGACCGCAGTGCAGGTGACAGCCAGCAACGGCCCGAGCGAATGGCAGGAAGAGTATGAAGCGCTCTCCACCCGTGCGCGCCGCATCGAGGGCGCTGCCGAGATGGAGCCTGCGGAATAAATGCAAGACGGGAGCCGTCCGTGTCGAGCGTAGTCGAGACACGCTCGCGCCAATGGTTCTCGACTTCGCTCGAACCGAACGGAATTGAATAATGGATATCGCCAAACTGCGCCGCATGGCCGACCAAATCGGCAACAACTATGCCGCCATCGGCCATGACAACGCCGTGCTCGCCACGGCCGACCACATCCGCAAGTTCTGGGACCCGCGGATGAAGGCGGCGATCTTTGCCGATGACCGCGCGGCACTGGGCGATATTGCCGGGCGGGCGATCGACGTGCTGGCATCGGGCATCACGCCTACGCCGCAATCGGGCGGGACGGACTTCAACAGCGTGAACGAGGTGGGCCATAACGACGCCGGTTAATCCGGTGGAGTTCACCACTGCGGGTGACCAACGCCCGGTCGAGCGTACTTGGGTGCCCGAAGTGCCCGTGGCGCTGGAATTCAACGGCCTCGCCTATGCGGTAATGATGGCGACGCCGGCGGACCTGCCCGATTTCGCACTGGGCTTCGCGCTGACCGAAGGGCTGGCGCAGTCGCCCGCCGATGTGGCTGACCTCGATGTGGCGGAGGTGGAAAAGGGCTGGATCGTCCGCGCGCAGCTATCCGGCCTCGGCATCGACAAGCTGACCGAACGGGTCCGCACCCGCGTGGCAGAGTCGAGCTGCGGGCTCTGCGGGATAGAGAACCTGGAGGCCGTGGCGCGGCCGCTGCCGCCTGTTGCGGAGCATACCGCGATCCAGCCGCAAGCCATCTTCTCCGCATTGGGCCAGTTGCGCGATCACCAACCGCTGAGCCGCGCCACCGGTGCCGCCCACGCCGCCGCCTATGCGGACAGCGGTGGCCGCATCGTTTGCGTGCGCGAGGACGTCGGCCGCCACAACGCGATGGACAAGCTGGTCGGCGCGATGGCGGGCAAGGGATTGCCGATGCAAGGCGGCTTCATCCTCTCCACCGCGCGCTGTTCCTACGAGATCGTCGAAAAGGCCGTCCGCGCCGGGGCCACGACGCTGGCCACCATCTCGCTACCCACCAGCATGGCGGTGGAGCGGGCCAAGGCGGCGAGGCTCAGCCTGTGGTGTCTGGCGCGGGATGACAGTGTGATTTGTGTGAGTGGCTAATGAGGGAGTGGCAGGAAAACAGCTACCTGTTAGCTTCCAATCATGACTGACAGACCCGCACTACCCAATCTGCCTCCACTTCCATCGCGCGATGAATTTGTAGCGAACTACAAGAAGTCGAGAAGGAAGTTTCGAGGGGGCTATGCGAGGTGGCTCATGCTCATCAAGCAACTTCGTGTTGAACACGAACTGAGCATCCAGGAGGCCGAAAGGTTGGCGTTATCGAATCGGCATCGCAGGCGATGGGTCGAGAGGCAAATCAACAGTCACCATGATTGCCGAAAGTTCGCGCTTCGGCATATCCGCTACAATGAAGGTGCTGCGTGTCGTACGCCACGGGGACCGATTCAACTTCTCGATTCCAGACCCTCAAACCTAGGCCAACCCCGCACTCACCCCCGCCCAAACCGCTCCAGCACCTTGCCCGCCCACGGCAGGATCTCCTTGCGGGCAATCTTCCACACCCCGCCTTCCTGCGCCACGATATCGCGCACGTGGCCGCACCATGTGACCTGCGGCGGTTCGCCGAGGTGGAACACGGTGGGCATCCCGCACTTGTTCGGCGAGTCCGACACAGGGTCATCCCATGAATTGCAGCACTTTGAAAGCGGCTAGCGGCTCAGCTTGAACACCGCGTGCTCGGCCCGCCAGTTGGCATTCGCACGGCCGATCTCGCGTCCGCCGGCGAAGAACCAGCAGCCGTCCACCGTCACCCCCTTGTCGGCCAGCAGGGCGCGGAAATCGTCCACCGTGACGTGGTGGATATTCTGAGTTTCGTACCAGCTGACCGGCAGGTGCCGCGTCACCGGCATCCGACCGTGGACCAGCAGCGCAACCCGCATCCGCCAGTAGGCGAAGTTGGGAAAGCTGACGAAGGCCGTGCGGCCGATGCGCAGCAACTGGTCGAGCATGTAATCGGGACGCGAGGCGGTCTGCAGCGTTTGGCTGAGGATCGCCACGTCGAAGGCGGCATCGGGATATTCCACCAGGTCACGGTCGGCATCGCCCTGCACCACGGAAAGGCCGCGGCTGACGCATTTTTCCACCAGTTCCGGATCGATCTCCAGCCCGCGTGCGTCGATCCCGCGTTCGCGCCGCAGCACGTCCATCAACTCGCCCTCACCGCAGCCGACGTCGAGCACGCGCACGCCTTGTGGCACCAGGCTGGCGATCTTGGCGAGGTCGGGGCGCAAGCTCATCCGATAAAGCCCCCCACCACCCGGTCGAGCGCAGGGCATTCGAGCAGGAAGCTATCGTGGCCATACGGCGCGCTCAGCTCCACGAAGCTGACCGGGGCCGCCACGGCATTCAGCGCATGGACAATCGCCCGGCTTTCCGCCGTGGGATAGAGCCAGTCGGTATCGAAGCTGATGACGCAGAACCGCGCTTTTGCATCGGTGAAGGCATCGGCGAGGCGTCCTCCGTGCTCCTCCGCCAGGTCGAAGTAATCCATCGCCCGCGTGATATAGAGATAGGAATTGGCATCGAACCGGTTGGTGAAGGCAATCCCCTGATAGCGCAGGTAGCTTTCCACCTGGAAATCGGCGTCGAAGCCGAAGCTTTTCGCATCCCGATCCTGCAGGCGGCGGCCGAATTTCTCGGTCAGCCCGGCTTCCGACAGGTAGGTGATGTGCGCCGCCATGCGCGCCACGCTCAGGCCCTTTTCCGGCCCCTTGCCCGCAGCATAGTAATCACCGCCCTGCCAGTCGGGGTCGGCCATGATCGCCTGTCGGCCAACTTCGTGGAAGGCGATGTTCTGGGCAGAGTGCCGCGCCGTGGTGGCAATCGCCAGCACCCGCGCCGCGCGATCCGGCCAGTGGGCGGCCAGGCTCAGCGCCAGCATCCCCCCCATCGACCCACCGATGACCGCGTGCAATTGCCCGATGCCAAGCTGGTCGAGCAGAGCCACCTGCGCGCGCACCATGTCGCGAATAGTGATGACGGGAAAGCGCATCCCCCAGGGTTGGCCATCGTCGGCCAGACTGGCGGGGCCTGTCGAACCCATGCAGCCGCCGATGATATTGGCGCAGATCACATGGAAGCGGGCCGTATCGATCGGCAGGCCGGGGCCGACCATGCGGTCCCACCACCCCGGCTTGCCGGTGACAGGATTGGTGCCCGACACGAACTGGTCACCAGTCAGGGCGTGGAAGATCAGGATGACGTTCGACTTGTCTGCCGCAAGCTCGCCATAAGTCTCGTAAGCCACGCGCGCGTCTGCCAGCGACTTGCCGCTATCGAGCGCAAGGGGCGCGTCGAGTGTGACCGTCTGGAGGTTGGATGCAAGGACGCTGGCCATGGGAGGCATGGACTTGGGGCCTGACACGCAGGCTGTCAATTGGCCGCGCAACGGGTTAAGTGCCTCGCCGTGAATCAGGATGCGACCAACATGCCCTCCACCAGTGCCCCCACAATGAAACCCCAGATGAAACCATGGATTGCGGCGATCCATGCCTATGTGCCGGGCAAGTCGAAAGCGGCGGACGGTCGCCCACTGGTCAAGCTGTCGGCCAACGAGAACCCGCTGGGAACCAGCCCGGCGGCACTGGCGGCGCGGGCAGCGGTGGCAGATAGCGCGGCTTATCCCGATCCGGATTCGGTTGAGCTGCGCGGAGCGATCGGCCAGCTGCACGGGATCGATCCCGCGCTGATCGTGTGCGGCACTGGTTCCGACGAACTGCTCAACCTGGCCGCCCAGGCCTTCGCCGGACCGGGGGACGAGGTCGCCTATGTGCGCTATGGTTTTTCGGTCTATGACATTGCCGCGCGGCGCTGCGGGGCGACGCCGGTGGTGGCTCCGGACAAGGAATTCGGCACCGATGTCGATGCCCTGCTCGCCTGTGTGAACGAGAAAACCCGCGTGGTCTTCCTCGCCAACCCGAACAATCCCACAGGCACCTACCTGCCCCGCGCAGACCTTGCGCGGCTGCACGCGGGACTGCCATCTGACGTGCTGCTGGTGGTGGACCGGGCCTATGCCGAATATGTCGCGCCAGAGGATGACGATGGCGCGCTGGCGCTGGTGGCAGGCAGTGCCAACGTGCTGGTCACCCACACCTTCTCCAAGATCTATGGCCTTGCGGGCGAGCGGATCGGCTGGGGCACCGGCGCGCCTCAGATCGTCGATGCGCTGAACCGTATCCGCGGGCCGTTCAATGTCACGAGCTCTGCGCAAGCCGCAGGCGTGGCCGCGCTAGCTGACCAGCAGTTCGTGACCGCCAGCCGCGAGCACAACCGCACTGAACGCGCCCGCTTCGTTGCCGCGATCGAGGCACTGGGCAACCACGGCCTGCGCGCCGTGCCGAGCGAGGCGAACTTCGTGCTCGTGCTGTTCGAAGGAGCGCTGACCGCCGCCGAGGCGTTCGAGGGCATCAGCCGCGCAGGCTATGCCGTGCGCCACCTGCCGGGCCAGGGCCTGCCGCAGGCGCTGCGCATCACCATCGGCACGGCAGCACAGATGGATGATATTGCCACCTGCTTGCGCCGCATGGCAGAAGCCGCTGGATGACCTTCAAGCGCATCGCCATCATCGGCCTCGGCCTCATCGGCGGCTCCATCGGCCTGGCCGTGCGCGACGACCTGCCGGGCACGGTCACCACCGGTTACGACACCGATCCCAAGGTCCGCACCCGTGCGCGCGAGCGGCAGCTGGCCGATGTCATCTGCGACGATCCGGGCGATGCAGTACGCGGGGCGGACCTGGTGATCCTGTGCGTGCCCATCGGCGCCATGCGCGCTGCCGCCGCCGCCATTGTGGCCGACCTATCGCCCGATTGCGTCATCACCGATGTCGGCTCATCCAAGCGGTCGATCACCGACGTGCTGACCGATGCCCTGCCCGGCTTCGAGATCATCCCGGCGCATCCCGTTGCAGGGACCGAGAATTCCGGGCCGGACGCCGGCTTTTCCACCCTGTTCCACCAGCGCTGGTGCATCGTCACCCCGCCCGAGGGTGCGGCCCAGGCCAAGGTCATGCAACTGGTCGATTTCTGGGAATCGCTGGGCGCCATGGTCGAAACGATGGATGCGGACCATCATGATCGCGTGCTCGCCGTGACGAGCCACATCCCCCACCTCATCGCCTATACCATCGTCGGCACGGCCAGTGACCTGGAGCAGGTGACCCGCAGCGAGGTGATCAAGTATTCGGCCGGCGGTTTCCGCGATTTTACCCGCATCGCCGCCAGCGATCCCACCATGTGGCGCGACGTGTTCCTCAACAACAAGGACGCGGTGCTCGACATGCTCGACACCTTCCTGACCGACCTTGCCCTGATGCGCGAGGCGATCAAGGCAGGCGACGGGCAGATGATGCACGATACCTTCAGCCGCACCCGCGCCATCCGCCGAAGCATCGTAGCACTGGGGCAGGACGATCCGCGGCCCGACTTTGGGCGCTCGGATCACAAGTAGGCTGGTTGTTGGTTCTTCAGGCTACCCGATAGACCGACAGGTTCACCGTTGCGCCAACCTTGCCGCCGGTCGCCAGGAACAGCGAGCGGTTGACCCAGGCATAGTCGGGGTGCCCGCAATCGAGGCGGACCGCGGTGCGCATGTAGTATTCCGAAGTCGGCACCTGCTCGCCCGCCTTGATCCGCTCGGCCACTTCGCGCGAGGCATGCCGGATGCCGCGGCTGACCACCTCGATCACCGCGCCATCGGCCGTTTCGATGGCATAACGCGCATCGAGTTCGGCCACGTGGTTGGTCGTCACCGTCTGCCAGTCCGCCCCCACATCGAGCACGCGTCCCTGGATCAACGCCCCCGTGGCCGTGCCGCCGACAATGGGGATGATGCGCCGCGTTCCGGTCGAACAGCCGCCCATTTCGTACGGCGGGGACAGTTCCACCACCAGGTCGAACGCGTGCTCCAGCCGGATGGTCACGCTGCCACCCGCACCACCTTTGCGCCTTCGGGAATGGTCCGCGGCGCCTGGTTGAGCACTTCGCGGGCAAAACCGGCCGCCTTCTGGTAGGCGCCCATGAACGCCTTGCGCTCTTCTGCCGGGATCACCGCATCGATATTGTCGAACACCCCGCCGCAGCGGTCTTCCACCATGGTCAACAGGCCGAACGGTCCTGACCCGCGGTTGCGCAGGGCGACCTGGCCGATGGGCTGGCATAGTTCGTCGTCGTAGGCCTTGAGTGCGGCGGGAGTTGCCCCGTGTTCCAGCATGAACCGGCCGATCGCGCGGGCATCGATGATCGCCTGCGAGGCACCGTTGGAACCTGTCGGATACATCGGATGCGCCGCATCGCCCAGCAGCGCCACCGGACCATCGACCCAGGTGGGCAGCGGATCGCGGTCGATCATGGGGTTTTCGTAAGCTGCTTCGGACCTCGCCAGCAGCGCGGGCACGTCGAGCCAGTCATAGACGAAGTCGTCGAATTCGTGGGCGAACTCGGCCAGTTCGACCGGGCGGAACCAGCCCGAACTGCTCCAGTCGTGGCCGTCCTCGTAAGTCTGCTCGGCGATCCAGTTGATATCGGCCAGGCCGTTCTCGTCAGGGTGCGAGATGGGGTAGAACACGATGCGGTGGCGGCTGGTGCCAAGGCCGACGAACGATGATCCGCTGCGGATCGGCACGCCCCGAGCCGTGCCGCGCCACATGATCGTGCCGCCCCAGTGAATCGGCGGCTGGCCAGGGTGCATCTGCGCCCGCACGCCGGAATGGATGCCTTCCGCCCCGAACAGCAGTGCGCCTGAAAACTCCTCGGTCTGCCCGTCACGTTTAGTGACCGTGGCCGTGACCGACCCGTCGGCTTCCTTGCGGTAGCCGGTGACCTGGTGACCCAGCTTGACCGCATCGGGCCCCAGCCGCTCGATCACCTTGCGGTAAAGCATAAGGTGGAACTTGCCGCGATGGACCGCATACTGGTGCCACTTGTAGCCCGCCAGCTTGCCGCGCGGTTCGGAATAGATGTCCTTGCCGTTCAGCCCGACCAGCGCCCATTCGCGCGCGGGCAGGCCGACCTGGTCCATGTCGGCCTCGCCGATGCCGAGGTCTTCCAGTTCGCGCACGGCATTGGGCTGGATATTGATGCCCACGCCAAGCGGGCGCAGCTCGGCCACGCTTTCGAACACCACGCAGGGTACGCCAATCTGGTCGAGGGTAAGTGCCAGGGCAAGGCCCGCGATACCGCCACCGGCAATCAACACGCGCTCGTGCTGCATATGACTTATATTCTCCAGCAGGTACCGAATGCGTGTCGGACCGGGCCTAGCCAAGCGGCGGTGCCTAGACCCCTCTTTTGCCGGACACAACAAGCTTTACGCCTTCGCACGGCGCGCGCCGCCCCTATTCGGCGGCTACGGCTTCCTTTTCGGCAAAGTCCTTTTCGGCCAGGAACCGCTCGGCATCGAGCGCTGCCATGCAGCCGGTCCCCGCCGCCGTCACCGCCTGGCGATAGGTGTGGTCCATCACGTCGCCGCAGGCGAACACGCCGGGGATGGCGGTTTTCGGCGTGCCGGGTTCGACCTTCAGGTATCCGCTGGCGTCCATCTCCAGCTTGCCTGCAAACAGCTCGGTCGATGGCGCGTGGCCGATGGCGACGAAGGCCCCGTCCACTTCGAGCGTGCTCTTCTCGCCGGTGACGGTATCGACCAGTTCGAGGTGGCCCAACGTGCCGTTTTCTGCCGGCATGAACCGTTCGACTGCCTTGTTCCACAGCACGTTGACCCGTTCATTGGCAAACAGGCGATCCTGCAGGATCTTCTCGGCGCGGAAGGAATCGCGGCGGTGGATCACGGTCACGTCGGGGGAATGGTTGGTGAGGTAAAGCGCTTCTTCCACCGCAGTATTGCCGCCGCCGATCACCGCCACCTTCTTGCCACGATAGAAGAACCCGTCGCAGGTGGCGCAGGCCGAAACGCCCTTGCCGCCCAGCTCCTGCTCGCCCGGAACGCCCAGCCACTTGGCGGCGGCCCCAGTGGCGATCACGAGCACATCGCCGACGTATTCGTCACCCGAATCGCCCTTGGCAACGAACGGCGAGCCGTTGGCCAGATCCACTTCGGTGATCGTGTCCCACATCATCCGCGTGCCGACGTGTTCGGCCTGTTTCTGCATCTGCTCCATCAGCCACGGGCCCTGCACCACGTCGGCAAAGCCGGGATAATTCTCGACATCGGTAGTGATGGTGAGCTGGCCGCCCGGCTGCAGGCCCTGCACCACGATCGGCTCCATCCCGGCACGCGCGCCATAGATCGCGGCGGAAAGGCCGGCCGGGCCGGAGCCGATGATGAGCATGCGGGTCTTGTGGGTGGTCATGGAATCGGGTGTCCCTGTCTGGATTGCGCCGAATTAAGGTGCACAGCCCGGCAATTCAACCGCGCCACCTGTGGACAGCGCTGGCACAAGGCATTCGCGGGGCCGGATAGTAACAGCCGTTAGTCTTTTGCGCTTGTCAAATGGCCCGCGCCGCGCAAGCATGATCTTACAGCGCAGGGGCGACACCGGCGCGGGAGAGGGATGACATGACTGACCAGATCAAGGGCCTGCGGCTCGACCGGCGCGGCTTCATGGGGGCGACCACGCTGGGAACCGGAGCTGCGCTCCTCGGCATGAGCGGCGCAGCGCTCGCCCAGGGCACCCCGGCCAGGCGTCCTTCGGGCGCGCCGCAGGTCGATTTCCCCGACGATCCGCGTGCGTTCGGCGGCGGCCCTGCCTCGGCCCGCAACCGCACCGAGATGGACCAACGCGATTGCGAGGTCGAAGGCGACTGGCCGGTGGACCTCGACGGCGTGTTCTACCGCGTGGGCCCGGATCCGCAGTATCCCAAGCCCGAAGCCTATGTCGGCGACATCCCGTTCGATGGCGAAGGCCACGTGTCGATGTTCCGCATCCAGAACGGTCACGTCGATTACCGCACCCGCTATGCCCGCAACGCCCGCTTCGTGGCCCAGGCCGAAGCGCGGCGCAGCCTGTTCGGCATGTACCGCAACCCTTTCACCGACGATCCCAGCGTTGCCGGCCTGAACCGGGGCACGGCGAATACCCAGCTATTCCTGCACCACGGCAAGCTGCTGGTGTTCAAGGAGGACAGCCCGCCGGTTTACATGGACCCGCTGACGCTGGAGACAATCGATCCGGAATATACCTTCGGTGGCCGGCTCGACAGCCAGACCCACACCGCCCATCCTAAGATCGACCCCGCGACCGGCGGGTTGATAGGCTATGGCTACGAATCCACCGGCCTGCTGTCGAAAGACATCAACGTTTACGAGGCTGACCGCAGCGGCAACATTTTCTGGTCGGTTAACGTCGCGGCGCCCTATGCCGGGATGATGCACGATTTCTGCGTTACGCAGGATTACATCGTGCTCTACCTCACCAACATGGTGGCAGACGAGGCCCGCATCCGTGCAGGCGGGGTGCATTTCTCCTATGACAGCAGCGCCCCCTGCTATCTCGGCGTGATGCGCCGCGGGGGTGACGGGCGCGACCTCAAGTGGTTCACCGGCCCCAACCTGTTCTGCACCCACGTGATGGGCGGGTGGAACGAAGGCACGAAAATCACCATCGACTGGGACGGCGGCGAGGGCAACCAGTTCCCGTTCTTCCCGAGCCTGCACGAACCGTTCGATCCGGTGAAGGGCACAGGCTACCTGCGCCGCTTTACGGTGGACGTGGGCAGCCGCACGAACGACCGCTTCCAGTCCGAAACGATCTTCCCCGAACTCCAGGGCGTGCTTTCGCGGCAGGATGACCGCTTCCACACCCTGCCCTATCGCTGGGGCTTCCTGCAGGTGACCGGGCCGAATGGCGGCTGGGGCATTATCGACCACCAGGAAAAGACCACTCGCATCGCCAGCGTACCGGGCTATTCGCTGTCGGAAATGACCTTCGTGCCGCGCCGGCCCGATGCGGCGGAAGGCGATGGCTACCTGATCGGGCTGGGGTCAAGCACGGCCGAAGCCGGACGCTCCGACCTGATCCTGTTCGACCTGGCTGACATCGCCGGCGGGCCACGTGCGCGGGTCAAGATGCCCTATCGCTGCGTCGGCCAGGTCCACGGTTTCTGGGCCAATGCCGCCGATATCCCGGGGGCTGCGTCGGGTACGGGGGCAGCATGATCCGGCAGGTCCGGCTCGCCCTCATGGCGGGCCTGCTGCTGGCCGGAGGAATTCCCTGGGGGATTTGGGGAGGGATCGCGGGCGCGCAGAACTCCGAAGCCGTAGAGCCGGGGCAATGGGTCTCCACCGGTCGCACATGGGACGAACAGCGGTTCAGCCCGCTCGACCAGATCAATGCCGGCAATGTCGGCAACCTGGGCCTTGCATGGTATGCCGATCTCAACACCGATCGCGGGCAGGAAGCGACCCCCCTGGTGCTGGGCCGCGTGCTCTACAACACCGAGCCGTGGAATATCGTCACCGCCTATGACGCGGCGACCGGGCGACAATTGTGGCGCTATGATCCGCAAGTCCCCTTGCGCTTCGGGCGCGAGGCCTGCTGCGATATCGTGACGCGCGGGCTGGCTGCCTGGGATGGCAAGATTATGGTCGCCACGCTCGATGGCCGCCTGATCGCGCTGGATGCTGCCAATGGCGAACCGCTGTGGAGTGTGCAGACCACCGACCAGACGCAGGGCTACACCATCACCGGTGCGCCGCGGGTCTATGATGGCCGCGTATTGATCGGCAATGCCGGCGCCGAAAACGGCGTGCGCGGCTATGTCTCGGCCTATGACGCGGAAAGCGGCGAAATGCTGTGGCGCTGGTACACGGTGCCCGGCAATCCGGAACTCGGCTTCGAGAACGAAGCGATGGAGCGCGCCGCGCAAACCTGGACCGGCAACTGGTGGCACAAGGGCGGCGGCGGGACGGTGTGGGACTCGCTGGCCTTCGATCCGGCGCTGGGCCTGGTCTATGTCGGCACCGGCAACGGCTCGCCCTGGGCCTACCGCTACCGGTCCCCCGGCGGTGGCGACAACCTCTACCTCGCATCCATCGTGGCGCTGGATATCGCGACCGGCGAATACCGCTGGCACTACCAGACCACGCCGGGCGAGACCTGGGACTATACCGCCACGCAGAACATGATCCTGGCCGACCTCACCATCGGCGGGCGCATGCGGCAGGTCATCATGCAGGCGCCCAAGAACGGCTTTTTCTATGTGCTCGACCGAGCCACGGGTGAGCTGGTCAGCGCCGAGGCCATTGCCCCGATCAGCTGGGCCAGCGGGGTGGACATGGCCACCGGCAGGCCGATCGAGAACCCCGAGGCGCGCTTTGGCACGATCCCGGTCATGGTCAGCCCCGGCGCGGGCGGGGCGCACAACTGGAACCCAATGGCCTTCAGTCCACAAACCGGCCTTGTCTACATCCCCGTAACCGAAACCTACATGGCCTATGCAGAGGCCGAGACCTATGATCCGGCCAGCCGCTCGCTCGGCACGGCCTTTGCCGGCCACGACGACATCCGGCGTGAGATTGCCGCCTATGCCGATGCCCATTCCAAAGGCTGGCTGGCCGCATGGGATCCCGTCACCCAGACCGAGCGGTGGCGCGTACCCTATGACAAGAAGGGTTCGGGCGGGGTGCTGGCAACGGGCGGCAACCTGGTGTTCCAGGGCACCATCGGCACCACGTTCGCCGCCTATCGCGCCGATACGGGCGAGAAGGTGTGGGAGATGCCGGTCCACAACGTGCCGATTGCCGCCCCTATCACCTACATGGTCGATGGGGTGCAATATGTCGCAGTCAACGCCGGGTGGGGCGGCGGCCTCGCCCATGTCGAGCGGGGGGCCTATGCCGCGCTGTTCCTCGGCCAGCCGCGGTTGTTGGTGTTCCGCCTGGGCGGCAGGGCCGAGCTGCCGCCGATGCCGGCGGAAAGCTTCGCCCTGCCCGAACTTGCACCCCCGCCCCCGCTGACGGCAACGCCCGAGCAGGTGGCGCTGGGCGAGCAGCTTTATGGTGCCAACTGTTCGTTGTGCCACGGCAATGCGGCGCGCGGCGGAATCAAGGACCTGCGCCATATGTCGCCCGCCACCCACGCAGCCTTTGCCGACATCGTGCTGGGCGGCACCCGTGCGGCCAACGGCATGGCAAGCTTTGCCGACCTGCTGTCGCCCGAACAGTCCGAGGCGGTGCACCATTACCTGATTGCCCGGGCAAACCAGGACTGGACCGGCGAATGACACAACTGAGGGAGGGGATCACATGACCATCTGGAAGTACGGCCTTACGGCTCTTGTCGCAGCAGCAACGGGCGCAACCGCGCTTGTCGCACCTGCCGCCGCGCAGGAGTATTCCGCCACCTATGCCCAGGACCGGGCCGAGATCGAGGACCTGATGGCGCGCTACCTGTTCGCCATCGATTACTTCGACTGGGATGCCTACATCGCCACCTTCGCACCCGATGCGGAACTGGAGTTCGCCAGCGGCACCTATCGCGGCCATGACGAGATCCGCACCGCCGTCACCAATTTCTCCGAAGGCATCGGCCGGTTCTACCACACCGAGGACGGCCAGCCCGCCAAGCTGCGCCACGTGGTGCTGCAATCGGTCGTGCGGGTCGAGGGCGACCGCGCCTGGGCCACCACCCTGTGGGTCGAGATGGCCAATAACGGCCCGGCTGACGAGATGAAGATGGGCACCTATGGCATCTACCGCGACGAATTCAGCCGGCCCGACGGGCGCTGGCTGATCCAGCGGCGCAATGTGCTCAACGAATTCATTCCCAATCGCGGTTCCGGTCCGGGCAATCCGGTGACCGAAATGGACGGGCTTGCCGACGCACACCGGGCGACCGGCGGCAGGTGAGCACCGGGGCGACAACCCCGGCACAGTCGAAGGAGCCGCCCTACCCGCCCGCGCGCGGCGCCTGGTACGCCATCTGCCTGTTCGCGCTGGTCAACGCCCTGGACAATGTCGATCGCGGCATAATCTCGATCCTGATCGAGCCGATCAAGCGCGACCTGCTGTTGTCCGATACCGAAGTCAGCCTGCTGATCGGGGCGGCCTTCTCGATCACCTATGCGCTGGTCGGCCTGCCGATGAGCCGCTTTGCCGATACCGGCAACCGCAAGGCGATCCTGTCGTTCGGGATCGCCTTGTGGAGCCTTGCCACGGCAGGCGGCGCGCTCGCCAAGAGCTTTGCCGGCCTCGCCTTCAGCCGCAGCCTGGTGGGCGCGGGCGAGGCGCTGAAGGGCCCCAATGCCATCAGCATGATTTCCGACCTCGTCCCGCGCGAAAAATACCCGCGCGCGCTGTCGATCTACCAGTTCGGCATATCGTTGGGCGCGGCACTTTCGCTGATTATCGGCGGCACGCTGATGGGGATTGTCGGCGGCAAGACCTTCAACGTGGCAGGCCTGATATTGTCCGACTGGCAGTTCGTGCTGCTACTGGTGGGCTTGCCCGGCGTGGGCGTGGCGGCGCTGGTGTGGTTCACCATCAAGGAACCGGCCCGGCGCGGGCGCGAACGGAAGACCAAGCCGCCGCTGCTCGAAGTGTTCCGCTATGCCCACCGCGAACGGGCCTTTTTCTATCCGTTCCTGATCGGCGCGGCCCTGCTGCAGATCGAGGTCAACGGCCTGCTCAACTGGCGCATTCCGTTCTACCAGCGGACCTATGGCTGGGGGCCGGAGCTGGTCGGCCCGATCATCGGCACCTTGAGCATCGCCATCACGCCTGTCGGCCTGCTGCTGGGTGCGATCTGGGGCGAGCGCATGGCGAAGAAGCATGCGGGCGCGATGATCATCATCTCGATCGTGGGCACCGGCACGAGCGTGCCGATCATGCTGGCTGCCCTGTTGATGCCGACAGCAGAGTGGGCACTGACGATGACGGCCCTGTCCTATGTGGCCATCGGCATCGGTGCCCCTGCCACCACGGCCGCGCTGACCACGGTGACTCCGAACGAATATCGCGGCCAGATTTTCGCCGCTTTTGCCTTTGCGATCAGTGTAGTCGGGGCCGCGCTCGGGCCCTTGTTCGTGGCGCTGGTGACGGACTACGTGTTCCAAGACGAGGCCCTCCTGCGCTATTCGATGTTCACCACGGCCGCGGTGTTCGGCGCGGCGGGATTTTGGCTCAAGATCGCCTGCTACAAACCCTACAAGGCAAGGGTCCAGGCCATCATCGAGGCAGAGCAGGCCGCAGAACGGACAACAGCCTGAAAGACCCACGAAAAAGGGGCCGGAGGTTTCCCTCCGGCCCCTGTTTTCTTGATCTAATGGTCGTCGCTTAGCGGCCCGATCCGGGACCGTAG
>NZ_JAMFLH010000014.1 GCF_023501975.1 Altererythrobacter sp. KTW20L
TGCGGGGGATGATGTCTACGCTTGATCCAAGTGAAAAGTGGGCGAATATGCGCACACCTGATGGTCACCGCGCCTTTGGATTGGCACGCTTTACGAGCTCGCTCAAGAGAGACTTGGCTATGCTGATAAGGGGCTAATGCCGCTTTCCCTCGACGGCCGGGATGGGCGTCAACTCCAGCGCATCATGATAAATGATGCTATTGATTCCATTCTACGAAATCCCACAATTGTGATTGAGGCTAGAAAACGTAATTCTTCGTTATTGAGAACCATGACGGATTTGGACTTGAGGGCCACTGTGGTCGATGACGTCATGAATGAATTCGCATGTGTACTTGATGCAGATAACATTAGGAAAGGTACGACCGAGGGCGAATCATATTGTCGGGCACCGCGCGAGCAGTGGCAAATGCAACTTGAGTCCGCAGAGGATGTTTCGTTGATATTGGAGATCCACGAGTGCTATCGAATTGCTCTGCGGGAGCAGAGCTTCCTGAGTATGGATCAGATGATCGCTGATTATAGTCGATACCTTAGCACTCATGAATGGTCACAGTTACGTGACAGGATTGGCTTCGATGTGATATTCGTCGACGAGTATCATTACTTCACGCGACTTGAGGCAATGACATTGCACAATCTGTTTAAAAGTCGCGCTTCGTTTCAGAAGAAGTGGCCGTTGATAATGGCCTATGACCTAAAGCAGAGCGTCTCTGATGCAGGTCTTTCCGGTGGTGTGGAACGGTTTCGCAATCCAGGAGTAGGTGAAACAGTACCCGTTGATCTCAAACAAGTTTACCGCGCCACTCCCGAGATTGCCCAGTTTTTGCAATCATTAGATGGTGCATTCCCAGCAATGGATCTGGAAGGTGAATTTCAGGCCTATGAGGCCCAGTCTTCGCAAGACAGCGGCGAAATTCCAACGTGCATCGAATTCGAAACAGATGTTAGTCTCGTAAACGCCATTTTTGAACAGGCAGTTGAAGATGCTCGGCATCTTGAGGGTGGTGGTCGTGACGTTGCGGTGTTGTGCGCGTCTGAGAATCTTTTTGATCGATATAGGAAGGCTCCGCGCATTCTTGAGAAATGTGTACCAATGACAACGCGGGAGGATCTCAGGCAACTGAGCTATGCGAAGCGCAAAGTGATTTTCAGTATGCCGGAATACGTTGCTGGTCTTCAATTTTCGTCGGTTTACATAATACATTTAGATGAAGTCGATCTAAGCGAAGATAATTTGAGTGTGGGTGGGCGTCGTCGGTATGTCTCCCGCGTATATCTTGGTGCGAGCCGTGCTTCGAAGAAGCTGACCATTGCAACGAGTAAAGCTCGGGGTGGCTTAGGTTCTGTATTAAGCGGCGCCCTGGCTGACGGGACTTTACGAAAGATCTGATTTTTATAGGCCTAGGCACCTCACTCCCGCCACCGCTCCCCCAGCCCGTTCAACCGCCACCCCCGCTCGTCCTCCGGCGCCTTGGCCTCGCGCGCGGCCCATTGGTCTTGCAGCCATTGCGGGGGTTGGGGGCAGGTCCAGTTTTCCGCGCTGTCAGGGTCGTGCTCGTCCGGCAGGTCTTCGGCCAGGAGGGCGGCGGTCTGTTCCTCGCGGTGGCGGATGAGGTCTAGCTTGGCGTTGAGGCTTTCGAGCACCTGGGCATCCTGCTCGGCGGCCAGCAGCACCTGTTCGCGTTCCCATTCCTTGCGCCATTCGCGTTTCAGGCGGGCGAGGGTCTGGCGGTCCACCGCGCTCATGCCCCTGGCTCCATCGGCGGCAAAGCGTTTGGGGGCGCGGTTGCGCAGGATGAACATCAGCAGCCGGTCATTATAGACCCGGCGCGTGCCGACCAGTTCGCCCTGGTGGAACACCTGCTCCTCCACGCCATTGAGCGCGCGGTCCATGGCCACGTCCTCCAGCATCTGCACGCCGATATCGAGCGCGGCCTCCCACGCGGCGCGGAAGCTGGCGCCCTGCGGATGGCGGCGCAGGTCATAGACGCCGTATTCGCCCACGCCCATGCGGCGGCAGGCGGCGCGCACACTGCCGGTGCGGGCGAGCCAGGCGATGAATTCGCGCTGCCGTTCCGCGCTCCACCCGCCTTGCCGCATGCGGCGGCGGGGGACGGGCTCGAACTCGGGCAGGGTGGTGGCGGGGAGATTGGGCTGGTCGTCGTCGTCGGGCGTGGTGGTCATGGGGAAGGGCTTTTGCGGGGAGGGGGGAGAGGGCCATGGAGCGGCTTGCGGGCTGTAGGAAAGGGGTTAGGCTAGGCCGGAGGAGGGGAGCACATGGAGCGGTGGATCAGGATCGGGCCGGGTTTGGCCGTGCTGGCGCTGCTGGTGCTGTTGCAGTGGCTCGATCCCGCGCCGATGGAGCGGCTGCGGCTGCAGGTGTTCGACATGTTCCAGGTGGCTGCTCCCCGTAGTGCCGAGGGGGATGGCGGCGTGGTCGTGGTCGATATCGACGAGGCCTCGATCGCCGAGCTCGGCCAGTGGCCCTGGCCCCGCACCGACCTGGCTACCCTGACCCGCCGGTTGGGGGAGGCGGGCGCCGCCGTGGTGGCCTTCGACGTGGTGTTTTCGGAGGAAGACCGCACCTCGCCCGATGCGCTCGCCCGGCGGCAGGCCGACCCCGCCGTGCGCGCCGCGCTGGAGGCCCTGCCCGGCCACGATGCCCTGCTGGCCGAGGCCTTTGCCGCCGTGCCCGTGGTGACCGCCACCTTCCTCGACCGCCGCCCGATGGGCCGCGCTTTCGAGCCCAAGGTGGGGTGGACGGTGCAGGGCTCTTTACCGGTGGCGCATCTGGAGGCCTATCAGGGCGCGCTCCAGCCGCTGCCAGTGCTTGAGGCGGCGGCGGCGGGCAACGGCTTTGTCAGCCTGGAGGGGGATGGCGACAGGATCGTGCGCCGCGTGCCGCTGGTGGCGCTGCATCGCGGCGTGCCGATCCCCTCGCTCGGGCTGGAGGCACTGCGCTTGGCCTTGGATGCAGACTCGCCCGTGCTGCTGGCGAGCGACGGCAGCGGGCAGGCGACCACGCGCGATGCGGCGGCCGTGGCCGTGCGGCTGGCGGGGCGCGAGATTCCGGTGACGGACGCGGGCGAGATGTGGGTCCACTTTGCCGCCAGCAACCCCGCGCCGCTATCCGCCGCGCCGATCGTGACGGGCGCGCTGTCCGATGCCGAGCTGGCGCGTCGGGTGGGCGGGGCCGTGGTGTTTGTTGGCGGGAGCGCGGCGGGCTTGCAGGACCTTGTCTCTACGCCGCTCAGCCCGCTCACCGCCGGGGTGAATGTCCATGCCGAGGCGGCGCGGCAGGTGCTGGCGGGGCACTTCCTCCAGCGGCCGGACTGGGCGGGCGGGCTGGAGCTGGTGCTGACGTTGCTGCTGGGGCTGACGCTGGCGCTGGTCACGCCGAGGCTTGGCGCGCTGTGGGGCGCGGTGGCGGCGCTGGCGGGGATTGCTGGCGTGGCGGGGGCGAGCTGGCTGGCCTTTACGCAAGCGCGCCTGCTGCTCGATCCGACATGGCCGATGGTGGCCGTGGCGCTGGTCTATGCCGTGCAGACGGTCAGCGCCTATTACCGCGAGGAGCGGCAGCGCAGCTATATCCGCAGCGCCTTCGACCGATACCTCTCGCCCGAACTGGTGCGGCAGATCGCGGCGGACCCCGGCAAGCTGGAGCTGGGCGGGGAGGAGCGCGACATGACCGTGCTGATGGCCGATATCCGGGGCTTCAGCCGCATATCGGAGCGCCTGTCCCCGCGCCAGGTGATCGACTTCCTCATCACCTTCCTCACCCCGATGAGCGAGATACTCCTCGCCCGCCGCGCCACGCTCGACAAGTATATCGGCGATGCCGTGCTGGCCTTCTGGAACGCGCCATTGGACGATCCCGACCACCACGCCCAGGCCGCCCGCGCCGCGCTGGAGATGGTGGCGCGCACCGGGGAGCTCAACCGCACGATGCCCGGCACCCCCGGCGTCACCTGGCCGGGCGAGGTGACCATCGGGATCGGCCTCAATTCCGGGCTGTGCTGCGTGGGCAACATGGGCTCGCGCCAGCGCCTGTCCTATACTCTGATCGGCGACACGGTGAACATGGCGAGCCGGCTGGAGGGGCTGACCAAGCAATATGGCGTGAGCATTGTCACCGGCAGCGCGCTGGCGGCCGAGCTGAGCCACTTCGCCCTGATCGAGCTTGACCGCGTGCAGGTGGTGGGCCGCGACGCGCCCGAGACGATCCACGCCCTGCTGGGTGACGAGACCCTGGCCGCCACCCCGCAGTTCCACGCGCTCGCCGAGACCCACGCCATGTTCCTGGCCGCAACCCGCGCGCAGGACTGGCAGGCGGCAGAGGCGGCGCTGGCCTCGGCCGACTACGATGCACTCGGCCTCGCCCCCTTGCAGGACATCATGCGCGCCCGCGTGGCCAGCCTGCGCGCCAATCCGCCGGGGGCGGGGTGGGACGGGGTGTTCCGGGCGAGTGAGAAGTGACGGGGCGTCAGGCCGACCCCGCCCGTTCCTGGTTCAGGCGGAACAGGCGGGCGAGTATCTCGTCATCGGTCAACAGGCCTGCGCGCCAGTCGTCACCCCAGCCGTATGCCTCGGCCACGGCCTCGTCCAAGGCCTTGTGCGCGTTGTCCAGCCATGCGGGGCGCGCGTTGTAGAGGTTGGTGAGAGTGCGCTTGGCCAGTTCCCTGGCCGCTGCCTCGTCCTTCGGCAGCACGCGGTCCGGGTATCCGGGCACCACTTCGGGCACCCGCACCACCAGGTCCGCCGGATTGAGCCAGTTCTCGCGCAATTCGTTCAATCGCGCGGCGGCGGCGGCGATGGCTTGCGCGCGAGGATCGGCGGCATAGTCTGCGGCGGGAATGTTTGGCGTCAGGCCTTCGGGGAAGGGGAAGGTTTCGAAGGTGGTGGACGGGGTATAGCGCGGATCATTGCCCACGCCGAGGAAAGTGCCCATGCGGAGTGACCACAGTTCGTGGAAGCGCGAGTGGAGCACGCCGAAGGTGGTGTCGTCGTCGCGGGCTATAACAACAAGCTGACAGTCGGGTAAAACTGCGCTGTCTAGCAAAGCAAATAGACGATGCTTCGCAACTCTTGGAGTTACAATATATCGAGAAAGTGAGGCTAGCGCCCTCCTCATACCGGGTCGGGCCTCGCCGTGAATCCACCAATTGTTGCGATGGTTAGCCCTGCGTACGTTCTCTCGCATAGGTCGAACCAGTGCGTGCACGATTTCGAACGGCTGCTCGTACAGCATGGCGTCGTCCTTCGACATTTCGGTGCCAAAGTCGATTATCCATTTCCCACTCGCCCTCCGAGTGACATCCATCCCGTTCATCCACAAGCGAAGGACATCCCTGTTTGGCTTTCCGTTAGGGTTTCCTCTGCTCACCAAAAGATCGCGAGCAAGCTCGCCAGAAAGGTCAAATGGTCCGTTCTTTTGGTCGCCAATGAAGGCTTGCCCAGAATTTGATCTCAAAGGCACCGCTGACGAAAGGTCGAACGAATCGTTGTTGGAAGTAAGGTCAGCGAGAGTTCGCGTGACGATATTTCCGTTGAGCCGGCTAGACCTATTGCCGACAAGGCTAAAGCACACGAGCGAGACTCTCACCGCCGCACCGTCGACTGTCCAGCCCTCATCGCTCCATGCTTCAAATATTTGGCCAAGTTCGACCACTTCTCTAAGCACGATACGATTTGCTCCGCCTCGGACCGAGTTCGTCGCAACAAAGCCAGCTCATTCCAATTTGCGCGCCACGATCCTGTCCCAAGCAGCAGCAAACCAAAAGCAAACCAAATCAGCTCCGCCGGGCACTTGGGGCCACGCCTTGCGCAGGGCGTGGGTATAATCCTCGCCCAGCTCGGCAATCATCTTCTTGTCGCCAAGAAACGGCGGGTTGCCCACCACCACGTCAGCATCGGGCCACTTTGCGCGACGCGGGCCTGAATTAACTTCCGCCCCCTCTTCCCCGTCACCCCGGGCTTGACCCGGGGTCCCGCTGTTGTCTTCGCCGCCTGAAGCAGCGGGACCCCGGCTCGGGGGCCGGGGTGACGAAGTAGGGGGGGCCCAATCCAGCACGGCATCGCGGCATTCAATCGTATCGAGGTTCCGCAGGATCGGGTTCTTCGCCGCATCAAAGCCGTTGCGCTTCATCCACTGGATTTCACCGATCCACACGGAGACCCGCGCCAGTTCGGCGGCATAGGGGTTCAATTCGATTCCCAGCACGCTCTCCGGGCCAACTCTCGGGAAGCCGCGCGGCAGGCCCAGCGCTTCGGCATCCAGATTGGCGCGATGTTCGATGTCCTTCAGCGCCTTCAGCGCCACATAAAGGAAATTGCCCGAACCGCAGGCGGGATCGAGCACGCGGAAGTTCACCAGCCGTTCGATAAAGGCCAGGTGGATGGCGCCGGCATCGGCCAGCAGCTTTTCGCCCTTGCGCTTTTCGGCAGGGGACAGCAGCCGTTCCGCCGTGCGGCGCGGCATGGCATCGACCAGCGCGGTCATTTTCCCCAGCGCTTCGGCCCATTCGGCCTCCAGCGGGTCGATAATCACCGGCTGCACGATCATCATGATCTTTTCGCGGTCGGTATAGTGCGCGCCAAGCTGGCTGCGCTTGGCCGGGTCCAGCCCGCGTTCGAACAGGGTGCCAAGGATGGATGGATCGATCTGCGACCAGTCACGCTGGGCGGCGCGGTGCAGGTCTTCCACGTCCTGCCGCGAAACGGGCAGGGCGTGATCATCGGCAAACAGGCCGCCGTTGAACCAGTCAATCCGCTGGAACCCCACCTTGCCGCCCTGTTGCGCCATCGCGCCGAACAGCGTTCCGGCATGTTCGGCGAAGCTGTCAGGATCGGTCCGGCACAGGTCCAGCATTCGGGTAAACAGGTTATCGGGCAGCAGGCCGGTGTCTTCGGCAAACATGCAGAACACCAGCAGGTTGACGAAGTGCGCCACGCGGTGCGCTTCGTGCCCGCGATCGCGCAGGCGCTGGGCAATCCCAGCAAATTCGCGGGCGGTTTCCTCGGTCAGCGCGGCGCGGGTCTTGCTGGGCTTGAAGTGTTCGGGATCGGTGAAGGCGCGCTTCAGCTGTTCGCGGACATTGCCATCCAGCAGGTCTTCCAGCGTGTATTCGTGCACCTCGTGGACGGTGTTGGTCCAGTTGGTGTGGATCACGATGCGATCCATGTCGGACACGATCAGCAGCGGCGGACTGTCCAGCGCCACGCTGTATTGCTGCAACTGGGCATAGGCCTTGTTCAGATCCTTGCCCTGGCCCTTGTACTCCCAGGCGAAGCATTCCTTGCGCCAGACATCTGCCCAGCCTTCGCCGCCGGTGGTCTTGCTGGCGCCCTTTTCAAAGGCGAACCATTCGCCCTTGGGATCGGCGGTGATCGGATCGAGCAGGCCGAGCAGGGCGCAAAGATCGTTGAAGTGGCTGTGCGAGCCGGACCGTTCCTTCTGGTCGGCTGCGCGCCACTTGGCGATGAAATCCTGTGGCGTCATGCGCTCTACTTTGCAGCGCGCCGTCCTGCATCGCAAGCCATGCCTGCCCTAATCCCCCGCCAGCTTGGCCATGATCCGCAGCGCGTTATCCTCTGCCTGCTTTTCCAGTCCGGTGTAGCCCAGCACATAGGTGCGGGCGAAGCGGTCCACGCCCAGTTCCTGGTATTGCACCACGTGGGTCAGTTCATGCGCCCACAGTCGCAGGTCGCGGGTGCCGCGGACGGAGGAGAACACGATCACGTCCTCCAGCACCACGGCCCCTTCGGTAAGGTACCAGGTGGTGAGCACCGTGCCGAGGTTCATGCTGCCGGTGGCGGGTTTCCACCGCACGTGGTCGAAATCGATCGAGGTGAAGTGCGGTTCGAGCTGCTCGCGGATATCGTCGGGAATGGGCAGGGTGCGTTCGGTGCGGGCCTGGTTGCGCGACAGGCGGATGGTGTGGGCCAGGGCTGCTCCGCCAAGCTCGCGGGCGACATTGTCGGTGGCGCTGCGCACCTGCCGGTCGGTCTGCCGGGCGATGGCGCGGGCGTCACGTTCAAGGTCGTAGGTGCGCAGCATGGCGGCGGGCGAATGACCGGTAAGGTGCAGAGCCGCCAGCGCGACTCCCGCCAGCAGGCACAGGACCAGCAGGGCGTAGGCCAAGCGGCGCGGCCAGCGGCTTTTGCGCTTTGCAGTCATGGGGCGGGGATCAGTTCAGGACGGGCGGGGTTGGCAGGTGGCATGGCGGATCAATGCCCCAGCGGGCGAAGGGTTCTCGTGGAACCTATGGTCCCTGGTTGGGCGAAGGCGGTGCGGTGGGGCTGGTGCCCGGACCCTGCGCGCCGGTTGGGCCCGGATCGTCGTTGTCATCATCACCGCCGGACAGCAGCACGGCTGCGCCCACCACGGCCGCCGCGCCCACGGCCACGGGGATCAGCGTGTTGAGGAACCCGTCACCGCCGCGCGCATCGGCCACGGCGGGCATGACCCGCGCCTGCACGCGGGCAAGCCCCGCATCGCTGATCTGGAACGGCCCTTGCGGCGGCGCTCCGTTGCGGGGGATGAAGGCGGCAAGGCCCGGCCGGTCGAGCACCACGGTGACGCCGGCGGCGGTGACCGTGGCGAGGCCGGGGGTGAGGCCGCCCGCGGTATTCTCGCCCGGGCCGCGCAGGACCACCAGCGTTGCCTCGTCCCGGTCGATGCCGCCGCGTTCGACGGCCGGTTCGTCCCGCGCAATGCCACGGGCGCGTTCGCCCACCAGCATGTCGAGCGCGGTGCCGCGGATGCCGATGCGGCCCGAAGGCATGGTGATCTCCGCCGTGTCGGCCGCATTGCTGCGCCCCGAAAAGAACCGCAGCGCGCCCTGGGTGATCGTGGCGAACAGCGAGCGGCCCTCGTTCGGATCATAGACGAAGCGGTCGATGGTGAGGCGCGAGCGGGCGCCCATGCCGAAGGTCGAACGGTCGAGCAGGAGGATCTGCAGCTGCGAATCCCGCCCGGTCTCGATCCGGTCACCCCAGGCGATGCGCTGGCGGCGCTCGATCTGGCGCGGCTGGGCCGTGGGGCCGGCGCCAAGCCGGACCTGCCCCACCACGCTGGCGGCATTGCCCACCTCGACCCGTTCCTGCGCATGGGCGGGGGCGGCCAGGGCAGCGAGCGCGGTGCCGAGGGCCAGCAGGGCGAGCGGGCGCGGGGTGCGGATCATGGCTCAGTTCCCCCCGCAGAAAGTGCGGACATCTTCGAGCGCGTTGTCCTGGTAGTCCCGTTCCCGCAGCAGCCGCAGCTCCACCAGGCCGCCCTGCCGGTCATCGATGGCGCAGAGATATTGCGCGTGGAGCAGCAGCGCTTCGGCCGAGCGGGGGAATGCGCCGAGCGTGCGTTCGAGCATGGCCAGGGCATCGAGCAGTTCGCCGCGCCCCGCCGCCTCGCGCGCAGCGGCAATGCCGCCGGCCTCGGTTGCGGTCAGGTCAGACAGGGCATCGAGTTCTTCCAGCGTTTCGGCCACGGCAGGCGCTGTTGTGCCTGCCAGAAGCAGTCCGGCCAGCGTCAGTCCCAGTGGCAGTTGCCGCATATCCTCAATCCCCCGATCAGGGCGTGACTTTGCCACAAATGCCCCCCCGGTGGCAAGAAAGCGAGCCGTGTCAGGCGATGGCCTCGCTGATCGCGGCTTCCACGTCGGTGAAAGTGGTGCCCACCTGGTTGCCCAGTGTCACGAAGCCCCCGACTGCCGCTACAGCGATCAGTGAGGCGATCAGCGCATATTCGATTGCGGTCGCCCCGCTCCGGTCGGCGGCAAGCGAGGCAATAAATCTGGCAGGCATGGCAACCCCTTCCGGCAATGGACAGGGGCGGAGCTCTAGGCCCGGCAGGGTTTGGCGCGCGTCATCCGGCCACTAGGCATGAGTGCCTAGGGCTTCACCGCAGAAACAAGCGAATAGTACCCGCCACCGGTGCGCTCTGCCGAAACCTGCGTAAAGCCTGCGCTTTCAAGGATGTCCCTGAATTCGGGCAGGCTGTATTGCTTGCCCAGCGTGCCCACCAGCATCAGCAGGCTGAAGGCGGCGGCGGGGAAGGGGCCGGTGCCTTCGTCGTCCATCAGGATCTCGTTGAGGAAGATCCGCCCGCCGCTGGGCAGGGCATCGAAGCTCTTTTTCGCCAGCAGGCGGTTGGTTTCGTCCGACCAGTCGTGGAACACGTTGGAGAAGAAGTGCCCGTGATGCCCGCGCCGCCATTCCTCGGTGAACATGTTGACGCCGGCGGTTGTCACCTGCGCGCCCATGCCCGCCCGATCGACGAACTTCTGCGCTTCGGTGGCCATTTCCTTCAGGTCCATCAGCACGACCTTCAGGCCCGGATTGGCCCGCGCGATCTCGATGCCATAGACGCCCGATCCGCAGCCCACGTCCATCAGCGAACCGAGCGTGCCGAACACCGGCTGCGCCGCCGCGCCCAGTGCCGGGGCCTGGCTGTGGGCGTGCATGAACGTGGCGATGCCTTGGGCGGCTTCGGCCGACATGGTCCCGCGCTCCCACTCGGCAGGGCGTTCAGTCACGTCGCCCGATCCTTCACCGGCCGAGCCGGGCCGCTTGCCGGTGCGCAGCGATTCCAGCAGGCGTTCCTGCAGCAGGGTGTTGTTGTCGATCTGCTTGCAGAAGTGGCCCCAGTAGCCTTCGCCTTCCGGGTGTAGCCAGGTGCGGGCGAGGTGGGTGGCGCGCCACTGGCCCAGCCGCTTTTCGACCATACCCATGGCACACAGCGCCGCCAGGTGCATCGCCAGCGCGCGGGAATCGACGCCCAGCTCCTGTGCCAGATCGTCGGTGGAATAGGCGCCATCGGACAGCGCGGCGAACGTCCCCACCTCGCAATTGACGTTGATGATCGGCAGGCGGAACTGCGACAGCCAGATATCCCAGATCGGCGAATCGTCCACTGTCGGCGGCAAGGCGCTCATTTTTTCCTCTCCCTGTTCTTTTCTTGGTCCCATCCTAGCGCTGGCGCTTGCGCCCCGCCAGTGGTGCATGGCACTATTTGTAACGAACGATAGAGTCGCGATATGCTCGCGACCGGCAGGAGGATGACGATGGCAACCCGCGCGCTCGACAATGGAGAAGACCACGCCCGCCAGGTGCGGGCGATGATGCGCTATGTCGATGAAGGCGACTTCGTCACCCGGCGCTATGTCAGCCAGGGCGAGGAGATCAATACCGGCACCTATTCCGACCACGAGGTGACGATCCGCGACGGCATGCCGATCCGCGAGCACTTTGCGCTCGATACCCACGGCTTCACCATCGCCCACCTGCCGAGCGCAGTGAGCGACTTCCACGACAAGGCCAGTGTCGAGGAATTGTACGAGCGCGAGGTGGAACGCAACGTGCTGGCGCTGACCGGCGCGGACAAGTGCGTGGCGCGCGGCTGGATGATCCGCACCAGCGCCGACCTGTCGCAGCACAAACAGGAAAAGGTCGAAAACTACCAGCACTCGGGCGGCACCCAGCCGCCTGCGGGCGAGGCCCACGTCGATATCAACACCGCTACGGCGGGGCGCATGGCCGAACATACCTATCGCACCCATTTCCCCGACGGGCCGGGCTACAAGCGGTTCCTCATCTCCAGCTTCTGGCGCACCTTCTCGCCCCCGCCGCAGGACGTGCCGCTGGCCCTGTGCGACGGCCGCACCAGCTTCGGCGGGAGCGAGAAATCGAACACCCTCTACATCGTGGACCAGTTCCCCGAAGGCGCCGCCCTGACCGCGCCCGATCCGGACGAGGGCAAGAAGCTGGCCGCCACGATCTTCAGCTATCATCCCGGCCACCGCTGGTGGTATTTCCGCGGCATGACGGCTGACGACGCGCTGCTGTTCAAGTTCCACGACAGCGACCACAGCAAAACCTGGCGCTGCCCCCACTCGGCCTTCCGCGACAGCAGCGAACCCGGTGCCAACGTGCGCGAGAGCATCGAATGCCGCAGCGTGGCATTCTGGGAGTAGGCTCTTACCCCCCCTTCGGCTGGATCCACGCAAAGCCGAGGGCCAGCACCAGCACCAGCAGCACGGTGACGACAACCAGCAGCAAGGCTCTTCTCCGGCGCATCGGGGGGTTCCTTCCTAAAGGTTGAAGATCTCGGCGTGGATGTGGCGGCGGGGGACAGTGAGGGCGGTGAGGTGGGCCTCGGCAGCCTCCAGCATCGGCGGGGGACCGCAGAGGAAATAGTGAAGCTTTTGGCGCAATTCCTCCGGCACTTCCTCTTCGAGCATCTCCTGGGTCAGCAGGCCGGTGTGGCCGGTCCAGTCGGGCGGGGCTTCCTGCACGATGTGCAGCACCTGCACATTGAGCTGGCGGGCGAGGGTGTCGATCTCATCCTTGAACAGCGCGCTGCCAAGGTCCGGATTGGCATAGAACAGCCAGACCGGGCGGGTCTCGCCCTCATGCGCCATGCTGCGTAACATGCTGATGACCGGCGTGATCCCGACCCCGCCAACAATGAACACGAAGCCTTCCGCGCGGGGAACGCGCTGGTAACTGAAAATGCCGAACGGGCCATCGAGATAGGCCCTGTCGCCCACTTTGGTCTCACTGATGGTGCCGGTGAAATCGCCCAGATCCTTGATCGTCATTTCCACCGTGGGAAGCTGGTGCGGGGCGGAGGATAGCGAGAACGGGTGCTCTTTCGTCAGCCACGGCGATGCTTTCAGCGTGAGCCAGGCGAACTGGCCGGGCTGGAACCTGCGCCACCCGCGATGACCTTCGGGTTCGAGCACCAGGGTCCAGGCGTCGTCGCCCTCTTGGCGAACTTCGCTCACCCGGTAGGGACGGCGCTGCTGTATGGCCGGGCGCACGATCCGCACCCACACGATCAGCAGCACCCACGACAGCGTGAACGACAGCCACAGCGCGCGCTTCAGCGGTGCCTCGGTATAGTAGCCGACCCCAAGGATATGCCCGGCGGCAAGGGCGAAGCCGCCGACGGCCAGCACGATATGGGCAAAGCGCCACAGGCCGTATTCGAGATGCAGCTTCTCGCGGAATTCCGACGTTATTACTGCTGCGATAAATGCCAGCAGTGCCGCGCGCCCGGCGGTCATGTGCCACGGCGCGACCAAGGGGTTCAATTCGCCAAGACTGTCCTGATACCAGATCCAGAAAATCGCGAAGTGCGCCAGCACCAGGACCAGCGCGGCAATCGCCAGGTAGCGGTGGAGGAAGTAGATGATGTCGATGCCGAACGGGGCAGTGGCGGCATGGAACCGGGCGGTCAGGGCAAATTGCACGCCGAACATCGACATGGCGGCAAAACCCAGCGCCTTGGCCAAATCCCACCCGAATTCGTAGCCGGGCGGCACATCGTCACCGAACAGCAGGACCAGCAGCGGCAGGGTTACGATCGCCAGGTACAGTGCAATCCAGCCAGTCGCGCGCATTATCGGTCCCTTTTGGTGATCCCAAAAGGACAAGGGTTTCAGGCGGGATTAGGTTCCTGATCGACTTCAGGCCGGGTTCGCCATAAGCGACAGCAGGACCACGCGCAGTTCCTCGCCGTCGATCGGCTTGCCCAGCACCGGGGCGGCAACCGGATCGGTCCCGACGCCGGCATAGCCGGTCACGTATACAAAGGGCACGCCTCTGGCGTTCAGGGCATCGGCAATGGCATCGACCGGGTCGCCGTGCAGGTTCATGTCGAGCACGGCCGCATCGAGCTCACGGTTTTCGGCCAGTTCCTTCGCCTCGGCCAGGGTATAGGCCGGGCCGACCACTGTCGCCCCCCAGTCTGTCAGCATCTCGCTCGTCATCTCGGCAATGAAGAACTCGTCTTCCACCACCAGGATCCGCTTTCCCGCAAGGCCGTTCATGCCGGACGGCTCTCGGCCACGGGCACCCTGCCGCGCAGTGTGCAGACCAGACCGCTGGGGAAATAACCCATATTCACCTCGCCATGGAATTCCTGGGCCAGCGCCCGCTCGATCATCCGGGTGCCGAAGCCGCTCTTTTCCGGCTGGGAGACGGCAGGGCCATCGACCTCGCGCCAGATGAGCAGGAAATCGGCCTCGCTGCTATCCGCCTCCGAACCGGGGATATCCCAGGCCACTTGGACCGTGCCGCCTTCGGTCGACAGCGCGCCATATTTCACGGCGTTGGTGCACAGTTCGTGCAGGGCGAGGCTGAGGGTCACCGCGGTCTTCGGCGGCAGGACTACCAGCGGGCCTTCGATCACGAACCGGTCCGCGCCCCCGCAGGCCGCCGCCACGGTCCGCGCGATCAGATCGGCCAGCGAAACCGGCTCCCACTGGGCCTGGGTAAGCAGGGTGTGCGCCGCGCCAAGCGCCGTAAGGCGCCGTTCGAAGGTGGGCAGCGCGCCGCCGGGATCGGCAACTGAGCGAAAGGCGTGGCGGGCGAAATGCTGGACGATGGTGAGGCTGTTGCGCACCCGGTGGTTGAGCTCGGCCAGCAGCAACTGGTTGTGTTCCTCGGCCGCCTTGCGCTGGTCGATATCGATGGCCGAAGGGATGAGGCCGATGATCCTGCCGTCCTCGTCGCGCATCGGGGAAAGCTGGAAGTCGATATACATCAGCCGCCCTTCGGACATCCGCACCGGCACGTCGAAGCGCACCAGTTCTCCCGCTGCCGCACGGGCGATGGACTGGCGGACCTGCTCCTGGATCGCCGGATCGTAAGACCACCACCAGGCATCTTCGAACCGCTTGCCGACCACGTCGCCCAGGGTGATTCCGGCGGCCTTCAGCGGCGCTTCATTGGCGTGCAGGACCACGCCATCGACCGTCAGCAGGCCGACAAAGGCGAACAGCTGGTCGAGCACGCGGCGCAACTGGCGCTCGGTTTTCTGCAATTCCAGCTCGGCTGCCTTGCTGGCGGAAATGTCGGAAATCACGCTGACGAAATAGTCCGGTTCGCCCGCAGCGGTCAGCATCAGCGAACCCGAAAGCCGCACCCACACTGTCGATCCGTCCTTGCGGACATAGCGCTTGTCCATCGCATAGGATTGCTGGCTGCCCGACAGCAGCATCTCGGTATTGGCCAGGTCTTCCCCCAGATCATCGGGATGGGTGATGGCCTGGAAGTTCATGCCCAGCAGTTCCTCGCGGTGATAGCCGGTGATCTGGCAGACGCAGTCGTTGACCTCGATGAACGATCCGTCGGGCGCTACGCGGGCGAGACCGACAGCGGCATGGTCGAAGACCGCGCGATAGGCATCGGAAACGGCGGCTGGAAGCGGGGATGCCAGGCCTTGCATCGAGTCACTCATGGTATCCCCCCGTCACGGACTCTGCGGCTAGCACGATACGCCAGCGCGCGCCAAGCGACCGCCGGCACGCAAGTGCACCAACCCATGGCCCTATTGCACTGCTTTTGCCGGAAGGCGACTAACCTATGTTATCAATCGAATTTTGCGGTGATTTCCGCTTCCGGCTCCTCCACCTTCGGCATCCGCAGCATGGCATAGGCAAGGCCCGCCAGCGCGAACAGGGCGGGTCGCCTCACCGGCAGGCCACGGTCGGGCCGGGCTTGAAGAACCCGAATTGGTGCTGGTCGCTGCTTTTGACACCAACTTCACTTGGCGTTCACGTGGCGGCTGGTTATAGGCTGGTCCCCATGAGGCTTTCGAACACCAGGATCCTGTCGCTCGGCGTGCTCGCCATGTCTGCTGTTGCCCTTACCGGCTGTGCATCGCGGGGCGGTGGCAGCGGGGTGGAAACGGCCTATGTCGCGCGTGACGTGGAATCGCTCTACAATGCAGCCAAGGCCCGGCTTGACCGGGGCGACCTTGCCCTGGCCGCCGCCTTGTTCGACGAGACCGAGCGCCAGCACCCCTATTCTCCCTGGGCCCGCCGCGCCCAGTTGATGAGCGCCTTTGCCTATTACGCGCAGCGCAATTACAACCAGTCGATCCAGTCGGCCACGCGGTTCCTGTCGATCCACCCCGGCAACCGCGACGCGCCCTATGCCTATTACCTGATCGCCATGTCCTATTACGAGCAGATCAGCGACGTGCAGCGCGACCAGGCGATTACCCTGCAGGCGCAGCGCGCGCTGAACGAGGTGATCCGTCGTTATCCGCAAAGCCAGTACGCCAACGATGCCCGCCTCAAACTTGACCTCGTGAACGACCACCTGGCCGGCAAGGAAATGGAAATCGGCCGCTATTACGAGCGCGCCGGCCACTGGCTTGCGGCGCAGTACCGCTTCCGCGAAGTGATCGAAACCTACCAGACCACCAGCCACACGCCCGAAGCCCTGTTCCGCCTTGCGGAAACCAGCCTGGCGCTGGGCATCCCCGAAGAAGCGCAGCGCTATGCCGCCGTGCTTGGCGCGAACTATCCCGGCGACGAGTGGTACGAGCGGGCCTATCGCCTGATCGGCCGCCACGGTCCCGCCGTGGGGCTGGAGAACGTCGCGCAAGGCGGCTGATCCCCCGTTGTCACCGCGCAAGTGATTGCGATTCGGCCGGGTCCGGCTTAACCCTGATCCGGCATGCTGACATCGCTCGCCATCCGCAACATCGTGCTGATCGAAGCGCTCGACCTCGCCTTCGGGCCGGGTCTGGGCGTGCTGACGGGCGAGACCGGGGCAGGCAAGTCGATCCTGCTCGACGCGCTGGGCCTGGTGCTGGGCAACCGGGCGGACAATGGCCTGGTGCGCGCGGGCGAGGATAGCGCCAGCGTTACTGCCACCTTCGAATTCGCCCGCCTGCCCGATGCCGTGTCCGCCGCGCTGGCCGGGGCGGAGCTGGAGATCGAACCGGGCGAACCGCTGATCATCCGCCGCAGCCTCAAGGCCGATGGCGGGTCCAAGGCCTTCATCAACGACCAGCCGACCGGCGTAGCCCTGCTGCGCGAGATTTCGGGCGCGCTGGTCGAACTGCACGGCCAGCATGATGATCGAGGCCTGGTTAACCCGCGCGGCCATAGAATGCTGCTCGACCGGTTCGCCGGGGGTGATGTGGCGGGCGTGGCCGAAGCCCATGCGGCGTGGAAGGCAGCAGCCGACCGGCTGGAAGCGAGCCGTGCTGCCATCACCGCCGCCAGCGCCGAACAGGACCTGCTGCTCGCCCACCTCGCCGAACTCACCGCAATCGCGCCGGAAGAAGGCGAGGAACAGCGCCTCGCTCTGGCCCGCGCCGATATGCAGAAGGGCGAGAAGCTGGCCGAAGAGCTGGAAGACCTGCGCAAGTTCTGGGACGGGTCCGACAGCGCGCTGGCACAGATGCGCAGTGCCGCCCGCAAGCTTGATCGCGTGGCCGACCAGCACCCGCTGTTGGCCGAAGCCCTGGCCGCGCTGGACCGCGCAGTGATCGAGGCGGGCGAGGCGGAGGACAAGCTGGCCGCCGCCGCCGAAGCCCTGCTGTTCGATCCCGAAGATCTCGACCGGATGGAAACCCGCCTGTTCGAACTGCGCGCGCTCGCCCGCATGCACGGCTGCCAGCCCGATGACCTTGGCCGCCTGATGCTTGCCATGCGCGAACAGCTCGATGCGATCGAGCATGGCGAGGCGGACCTTGCCGCGCAGGAAGCGGCCGCAGCCAGGGCGCGGCAGGTCTATCTCGCCCGCGCCGAGGCGCTCCATTCCACCCGCGTTTCCGCCGCGCTGCAACTGGACGAGGCCGTCGCGGCGGAACTGGCACCGCTGAAGCTGGACGCGGCAAGGTTCCGCACCGCTGTCGCCGTGATGGACGAGGACCGCTGGGGTCCGGCGGGCATGGACAGCGTGGAATTCCTCATCTCGACCAATCCCGGCGCCGACTTTGCGCCCTTGAACAAGATCGCCAGCGGCGGCGAACTGTCGCGCTTCATCTTGGCGCTGAAGGTGGCTCTGGCGGAAAAGGGCGGGGCGGCCACGGTGATATTCGACGAGATCGATCGCGGCGTGGGCGGGGCCGTTGCCAGCGCCATTGGCGAGCGGCTGGAACGGCTCGCCAACACCGGACCGGATGGCGGCGGGCAGTTGCTCGCGGTCACCCATAGCCCGCAGGTGGCAGCGCGCGGCGGCCTGCACTACCTGATCGCCAAGAGCTCGACCGGCACGGTCACGCGCACATCCGTGCTGCAACTCGATGCCGGAGGCCGCAAGGAAGAGATCGCCCGCATGTTGAGCGGCGCCGAAATAACCGCCGAGGCCCGCGCCCAGGCGGATCGCTTGCTGGAGGGAGTGTGATGGACAACCGACTCTCGGCTGAGGAGAGAAGACGACTGAAAATTCGGTTTGGCACAAGTGATTATGAATCGATATACAAATATATATCGTTGGATGGAAAGCAATCTTGGAATTACTTCGAGAAGACATTAGTTGATTGCTCTATAATTGGCTCAACAATAAGATCGCTGAATGACCCTTGGGAGGGTTCCCCTCGGATATTCGATGATTTTTCGGAAGAGACGTTTGCCGATTGTTCTGTATTCTTCGACAATGACGGAATAATAAAGGACCAACGGAAAGAAAAATATGCAATCGATTTTGATGATTGCCAAAGCATAATAACAAAAAGATTAGAAAATACGGTGGAAAACGCGAGAATTGTATCGTTTGCAAAAAGAGCAGATTCTCACCTTCTGTGGTCGCATTATGCAAATTCTCACAAGGCGCTTGTTTTCACTTCAATGTAAGGGCATTCGATGTTCGAAATGTCACCATTGGGACGGTGCGTTATACGCAATCAAGGCCGGTTGTCCCTGTTAGCTTACTTTCTCGCATTGCATTAGTTCCTGCGAATGTTCAGCATTCTGAAGATAGGATTAGACTTCGGAGCGAACTGTACAAATCGCTATTTTTCGTTAAACCCTCTGACTGGTCATATGAAGAAGAGGTGCGATTAGTCTATTCGACTATAAACATGACTAATGTGATCTACAAAAGTCGGGGTCTATTTGAGATAATAATTGGCGCAAGATGCGAGAAGGAAGATTCTCAGCGTATTAGAGAAAGTGTGGAAAGCGCAGCTCCTTGGGTGAAAGTTCGTCAAGCCAAACTCAGTGCGGACACCTTCAGTGTTGAGATTGATTGAGTTTGGAGCAAATCGTTATTTTTTAAGTGTCTGGAGATAAATGGTGCCTAAGATCACAAGTGCGTCGGTTCTAGGTTGCATACTCCTATTTGCCGGCTGCACCCATCAGGAGGAAAAGGGACGCGAGTCCGATAGTGGCTCCAACCTGCCTGCGCTCGCCGCCGACAAGTCGGAGCCGCTGCTGGCGCTCGCCGATCACCTGCTGGCCAACTACTTCGCCAGCGATGTCGCCACGCGGCCCACGGTGTGCATCGCGGTGAGCGACGGGCGCGAGGAGGTGGCGAAAGACCCCGGGGACGAACGCGAACTGATGATGCGCTATGAAGCGCTCTCTCCGCTGTCGGGCTGCGCGCTGATTGATGGCGGCTGGCAGGATGCCGTCAGCGGCGAACCTGCGCTGGTATTCTCGGTCCACAGCTTCACCTGCGCCGATGCGGAACGGTGCAGCGGCTTCGCCAGCTATATGTCGGGCGCGCAAAGCACCCCGTCGAACCGCTATACGATGGAGTGGGATGGTAGCGCCTGGACCTTCGAGCGCGATGAACGGCTGTTGGGGGCGGAGTGAGCGAAGTTGGCTTCTCCCGCGAGATGCCATAAATCGGGAAATTCTTGCTCACATATTTGTTATTTCTATATCATTTAATTTTTTTGATGTGTGTTCACATGGCAATTGATACTCGGAAAGAGCACGAAAAATTCAAGCGTACCGAAAAGAGACAGCGAGAGCTTGTTCCTCTTGCTAAAGAACTGTCCGAGCTAACGGAAAAGATTAGATTTCATCGGTATCAATACGACGATTTGGATGACCCGATTATTTCCGATGCAGAATTTGATGCACTTAAAAGGCGAGCGCAAGAGATCGAGGATTCATTAGTCCTCAATGAAGAAGATCTCTTCAGCGTCCGCCAGATTGTTGGTGCTCCCTCCTCAAAATCGCTGGCTAGGGTGCTTCACGAGGTTCGCATGATGAGCCTCGACAACGCCTTTGCCGATGAGGAGGTGGCGGAATTCGTCGCCCGCGTTCGGCGGTTCCTCGCGCTGCCGGAAGAGACGCAAGTGGTGTTCACGGCGGAAGACAAGATCGACGGCCTGTCGTGTTCGCTGCGCTATGAAAAGGGCGTGCTGGTCCGCGCCGCCACCCGCGGTGACGGGCAGGTGGGCGAGGATGTGACGGCCAATGTGGCGCATATTTCCGACATTCCGCAGCGCCTGTCTCCCCTCCCGCTTGCGGGAGGGGCCGGGGGTGGGCCTGTGCCCGACGTGTTCGAAATCCGCGGCGAAGTTTACATGTCAAAACAGGACTTTACCGCACTCAACGCGGCTCAGGAATCCAGCGGTGGAAAGCTTTTCGCTAACCCGCGCAATGCCGCTGCCGGCTCCTTGCGGCAGAAGGATGCCAGCGTCACCAAGGCCCGCCCCTTGCGCTTCCTCGCCCACGGCTGGGGCGCGGCGAGCGCGGTTCCGGGGGCCACCCAGATGGAGGTGATGCGGGCCATCGAAAGCTGGGGCCTGCCAGTCTCGCCCGACCTTGTGCTGTGCCGTTCGGTCGAGGAAATGCTGCAGCAATACCGCAGCATCCAGGCCGCCCGCGCGGGGCTGGGCTACGAGATCGACGGGGTGGTCTACAAGGTGGATCGGCTCGACTGGCAGGGGCGGCTGGGCTTCGTCGCCAAGGCCCCGCGCTGGGCCATTGCGCACAAGTTTCCCGCAGAGCGCGCTGAGACCACGCTGGAGCGGATCGACATCCAGGTGGGGCGCACCGGCAAGCTGACGCCGGTGGGCAGGCTCGCGCCGGTGCTGGTGGGCGGCGTTACCGTGACCAATGTCACGCTGCACAACCGTGACGAGATTGCGCGGCTCGGCGTGCGTCCGGGCGACCGCGTGGTGGTCCAGCGTGCCGGTGACGTGATCCCGCAGGTGGTCGAAAACCTGACCCGCGAGGAGGATCGGCCTGCCTACGCATTCCCCGACCATTGCCCCGAATGTGACAGCGAGGCTGTGGCCGAAGAGGGCGAAGTCGATGTGCGCTGCACCGGCGGCCTCGTCTGCCCGGCGCAGCGGACCGAGCGGCTGAAACACTTCGTCTCCCGCGCGGCGCTCGATATCGACGGGCTGGGCGAGAAGACCATCGACGAGTTTTTCGCGCTAGGCTGGCTGGAAAGCCCGGCCGACATCTTCCGCCTGAAACAGCGCCGCGCCGAGATCGTCGGGCGCGAGGGGTGGCAGGACAAGTCTGTGGACAACCTGTTGGCAAGCATCGAGGCGCGGCGAAGCCCCGATGCCGCGCGCCTGCTGTTCGGCCTCGGCATCCGGCACGTGGGCGCGGTGACAGCGCGCGACCTGATGAAGCGCTTCGTGCGGCTGGAAACGCTGCGCGAAATAGTGGAAGCTGCGGGGTCCTCCCACCTGGGGGAGGGGGACCACCTGCAAGGTGGTGGAGGGGCGCCCGGTCTCTCGCCCCTCCACCATCCTGCGGATGGTCCCCCTCCCCGGTCCGGGGAGGATGCCCTCGCCGAACTCACCGCCATCGACGGTGTCGGTCCCGCCGTGGTGGAAGCGCTCCACGACTTCTTCCATGAACCGCACAACGTGGCGGTGTGGGAAGACCTGCTGTCCGAAGTCTCGCCGCCCGACTTTGTGGTGGAAACCACTGCCAGCGCAGTCTCGGGCAAGACCGTGGTCTTCACCGGCAAGCTTGAAACCATGAGCCGTGACGAGGCCAAGGCCCAGGCCGAGAGGCTCGGCGCCAAGGCGGCAGGCACGGTGAGCGCGAAGACGGATTTGGTCGTGGCTGGGCCCGGCGCGGGATCGAAGCTGAAGCAGGCGGCGGCTCTCGGCATCGAGGTGATCGACGAGGCGGCCTGGGCCGAAATCGTCAGGGCGGCGGGCTGAGCGAAACCGGCTGGAAAATCCGTCAAGCGAGGTTTAAGGTCCGGCACCATGTCCGCCCATTCGCATAGCTGGCGCAACGCCGCGTGCCTGCTGCTGATCGCTGCAGCGCTGATGATGCGCGCAGTGATGCCGGGCGGCACGATGATTGCGCAGGACAGCCGCGGCGAGCTGGTGATCGCCATGTGCAATTCGGACACCATGCTGGTCATCCCGATGAAGGACGATGCGCCCGCGTCGGACGAAGGCGACAGCCAGCCGAGCCCCTGCGCCTATACCCACCTGGCCGACAATTCGACTCCGCCCGATCCCATGGCGCGCCCGGCCTTGCCGCAGGTGGCCGAAGCGGTGTGGAATGCCACCCGCACCCGCGCCCTGTCGCCCGCATCGCCGCACCACCTGCCGCCTGCCACGGGGCCGCCCTCACTCGTCTGACACCAGCAGCATGAAAGCCGTGCGCCGGGCCCGATGACGGGTTGCGCGCCGACTTTCCGGCCCAATTCCTGTCCTGACGAGATCTTCGATGAAACCAATCCATGCCTTGCGCTGCGCCGTTGCCGCCGCGCCCCTTATGCTTGCCGCCATCCCTGCCAGCGCGCAGGACAGCGCACCCGCAGGTGACACCCAGGATATCCTGACCGATATCATCCGCGTCACCGCCGCACCGTCTCCCGCCGGGGATGCCGACAGTGTCGAGCCGCCGCACCAGATCGCCCTTCCGGCCGATGCCGTGGCCATTGCCGCCCGCGCGCCGGGCGGGGCGGCCGTGGGCAACGGCGCGCTTTCGGGGCAGTTGTCCTACCGCGGACTGTTCGGTGAGCGGGTGACCGGCCGCATCAACGGCCAGCGCTTTGCCACCGGCGGCCCCAATGCGATGGACCCGCCGCTGCACTATGCCCCGTCGATCCTGGTCGAGCGGATCGAGATTGCCCGCGGCGTCGCGCCGGTTTCCCAGGGCCCCAGCCTGGCCGGCGCGGTGAATGCCGAGCTGGTGCAGGCGAAATATGCTTCCGGCCCGGCGCTGGAACTGCATGGCAGCCTGGCTGCCCAGTATCGCAGCGTGGATGAAAGCTATGCCGCTGGCGGCCTTTTTGCCCTGTCCAGCGATACGGTGCGCCTGGGCGTGATTGCCAGCCGCGAGGAGGGCGAGGACTATCGCTTTGCGGGCGGCAGAGTTGGCGGTACCGCCTTCGAACGCAATCTCTATGGCGTCCATGCCGGGGCGAAGCTGGGCGGGGGCGAGATATTTGCCGAATACCGCCGCAGCGAGACCGACCCTTCGGGCAACCCTTCGTTCGCGCTCGACATGGTCTATTTCAACACCGATTTCTTCCAGGGCGGCTGGCGTGGCGACCTGACGGAAACCGTGGGGCTGGAGCTGAAGGTTGGCCATGTCTCGGTAAGCCACCTGATGGACAACCAGACCGTCCGCCGCCCGGTAGCGCCTACGCCGCGGGCAACCTTTGCCGATTCCGACACGTTCACCGCCGATGTGGCCCTGCGGCTGGGCACGGCAACGCGCCATGTCATGCTGGGCGGCGATGCCGAATGGGTGGACAAGTTCGTGCGCATCACCAATCCGGCGAATGCGGCCTTCTTCCTGGATTCCCAGCCCGATCATCAGGCGGACCGCGTGGGCGGCTTCGTCCAGTGGCGCAGCGGCCTGGGCAATGCCGAATTCGAGCTGGGAGCACGCATTGACCGGACGCGGCAGGAAGCAGGCGTGCCAACGCTCGGCAGCGCGGTGATGGGCGGCCCGGTCATGCTGGCCAATGCCTTTGCCGGCAGCGCAAGGGAGGCTTCCGACACCACTTTCGATGCGGCCCTGCGGCTGTGGCTGCCGGGCGATGAAGTGACCCCGCGCCTGACCCTGGCCCGCAAGACCCGTGTGCCCGGCACGCTGGAACGCTTCGCCTGGCTGCCCACCGAAGCGAGCTATGGCCTGGCCGATGGCAATATCTATGTCGGCAACCAGGCACTGAAGCCGGAAGTGGCATGGATCGCCGAAGCGGGGTTCGACCTCGCCACCGGCGGCGTCACCTTCCGCCCGACGGCCTTCTATCGCCGGGTGGACGACTATATCCAGGGTACGCCGTTCGATGACACCCCCGGGGTGATAAACAGTCCGGTTGAGATGGTGGCAAACATGAACGGCGATGCCACGCCGCTGATGTTCCGCAATGTCGATGCCGAACTTTTCGGACTGGACTTCGATTTCACTGCTGCAGTTGGCCATCATCTGCTGCTGGAGGGCACCAGCAGCTGGGTGCGCGGCAAACGGCGCGACATTGCCGACAACCTCTACCGCGTTCCACCCACGGCCCTGCGGCTGGCGGCAATCTGGCAGGAGGACCGCTGGTCGCTCGGTGCAGAGATGAGCGCGGCGGACGGGCAGGGCCATGTCTCTGCCACCAACGGCGAGACGGCCAGCAGCGGCTATGCCGTGTTCGGCCTGTTCGGCAGCTTTGCCCTGGCCCCCGGGATCGTGCTGGATGGCGGAATCGAGAACCTGTTCGACAGCTACTACCAGCCGCACCTTTCCGGTGTGAACCGGGTGGGCGCATCGGACGTGGCCCTGGGCGAACGCCTGCCCGGCGCGGGTCGCGGCGTGTGGCTGCGGGCGCGGGCTTCATTCTGATCAATTTCAGCCCTCTGGCTTGCGGGTCTTTCCCGGCGAGCAAGGGCGTATAGTCTAGGATTTAACGCGATGAGAATTTCGAATTTCGCCATGATTGCCGCCCTTGCGGCGCCTGCGCCACTTCTTGCGCAGGACCAATCCCGCCCCGCCGACACCAGCTTTTCCGTGGGCGACATCATCGTCACCGCGCGCGGCATGGCGGGCAACACCGGCAATGTCCTCACATCGGTGGACCGCATGGGCGGCGACGTGGCGCAAGCTGCCGATGTCGATAACGTCTATGAGCTGATCGGCCAGATGCCCGGCGTGCAGGTGACCGATTTCAACCAGGGCACCACCAGCGGCAAGTTCAGCCTGCGCGGGTTCAACGGCGAGGGCAATATCAACGCGGTCAAGCTGCTGATCGATGGCGTGCCGTCGAACAGCAACGATGGCAACATGCCCTATATCGACATGGTGTTCCCGCTGAACATCAAGACGATCGAGGTGGTGCGCGGCACGTCCGACCCGCGCTTTGGCCTCCACGCCATTGCCGGCAGTGCCAACATCATCACCCGTAGCGGCGGCAACTACATTGAAGCGCGCGGCTCTGCGGGCAGCTATTCCACGTTCGAGGGGCAGGCTGTCGCCGGGTTCGATAGCGGCAGCCTGAGCCAGAACTACCAGGTCGCCTATCGCGACAGCCGGGGCTACCGCGATCATGGCGCAAGCCAGCGGCTCAGCCTGTCGGGCAGGTGGGGCCTGTCGGTGGGGGATGACGTTGCCCTGGGCGCAATCGCGCGCTATTACGAGGCCGATGCCGAAGAGCCGGGCTACCTGACCTTCGCCGCCAGCCGCGCCGATCCGCAGCAGACCAACGCCTATAATGCCAGCGATGGCGACGAGCGTGACATCCAGCAATATGCGCTGACCGCCGATGTCGCCTTTTCGGACAGCCTCGACTGGACATCGCGGGCCTATTTCAACCGGTTTGACGATGATCGCTTCGTCAAGTTCTCGGCCGGTGCTTCGCAACAACGGCGGCTGACGCGCGAGGATCACTATGGCGTGATGAGCGCGCTGCACTGGCATGGCGAACTGGGCGCCATGCCGCTGATGCTGGAGGCGGGCGGCGATGTGCAGCGGCAGGACAACCAATCGTTGCGCTGGCTGGCGGTGGAGCGCGTTCCCACCAGCCAGACCCGCGACCAGCAGTTCGACCTGTCGGTAAGCGGAGCCTATGTCCAGGCGGTGCTCGAGCCGGCAGACTGGCTGCGTATCACGCCTGCCTGGCGGATCGACTGGGTGGGCGGCAATTTCACCAATCGGCTGAACAGCACCACCGCGCCGATCAACGACTATGGCTCGATCGACCAGCCCAAGCTGTCGGTTGCCGTGCTGCCGGCTGCCGGATGGACGCTCTATGGCAACTGGGGCCGCACGTTCCAGATCGGGCTGGGGTCGGGCGCCTACCTGATCGCACCGCGCGTGGTGGACCTCGCCCCGTCGATCAACGAAGGGTGGGAGCTGGGTGCCCGATATGAAGTGGCTGGCCTGTTCCAGGCGCGCGTTGCCTATTGGGAGCAGAGCGCCAGCGGGGAAATTGCCCGCAAGCTCAACGATCCGCTGGGCGATTTCGAGAATGTCGGCAGCACCAACCGGCGCGGGATCGACGTGCAGGCGAGCGTAACGCCCGCGCAGGGCCTGACCCTGTGGGGTGCATTCTCGTGGCAGGAAGCGATCATCGCCGTGCCCGATCCCGCCACCCCGCAACTGGCCGGCAATGCGATCAACCACACGCCAGAGGCCTTGTGGTCGGGCGGGATTGACTGGACGCCGGGCGACGTCCTCACCCTGTCGCTCACTACGCGGGGCCAGTCGTCCTATCACCTCACCACGGCCAACACGCAAGGCAAGTGGGGCGCGCTTGCGGTGTTTGACGCCAGTGCATCGTGGCAAGTGAGCGAAACGGTGGAGCTAGGCCTGGCGGTCAAGAACATCACCGATGACTACTACGAATATGTCTGGTGGGATGGCGCGCAGTCGCTGCACAGCCCGGCAAATCCGCGCAACGTGACCGCCAGCGCGCGGCTGCGCTTCTGATGCGGCAACAGGGGGACAGGCTGCGCCGCGCCGTGCGCAAGCTCCACCTGTGGCTGGGGCTCGGGCTCGGCGGCCTGCTTGTCCTCCTCGGCCTCACCGGGTCGGTGCTGGTGTTCTATCCGGAACTCGACGCCCTGCTGCATCCCGAGATCCGGATGGAAGGCACGGCGCCGCCCGACTGGGACCGCGCGCTGGAAACGGTGCGGGCCGAATATCCGGACAAGCCGGGGCCGTGGAGGTTCGAGGTGACCGGCAGGCCGGGGGCAATTCCGGCGCGCTACTACAACCCGCCGGAGCGCGAAGGCCACGCCTTCCGCCCGATGATGGTCTGGCTGTCGCCCGATGGTTCGCAGGTGCTGCGCCGCGACTACTGGGGCGAATATGCCATGACCTTCGTCTATGACCTCCATTACCGCCTGCTGCTGGGCACGACTGGCGCAGCCATCGTGGGCTGGGCGGGACTGCCGCTGCTGGCGTTGCTGCTGAGCGGGCTATGGGCCTGGTGGCCTCGTGCGTGGAGCCGCGATTCCTGGGGCAAGGCCCTGCGCTTCAAGCGCGATGCCCACCGCCAGCGGGTCCTGCGCGACTGGCACAAGCTGGCGGGGCTGTGGGGATCGCTGTTCCTTGTCCTGCTGACCGGCACGGGGGTCATGCTGGCCCTGCCGGACGAGAGCATTGCGGTGCTCGGTGCCGCAAGCTTGCCGGTGGACCCTGCGCCGCATGTCCATGCGGTCGAGAGCGGGTCTGCACCTGTCCGCCCGTCGCAGGCAGTGATTGCTGCGGCAAGTGCACTGCCGGATGCGCGACTGGCGTGGATCGAGACCCCGCCCGTGGCAGGCGGCAGCTATCGCTTGCGAATGCAGGTGCCGGGCGATCCCAGCTATCGCTTTCCACACAGCTATGTGTGGGTGGATGGCGCAAGCGGGCGGGTGCTGGCGGTGCAGGACGTGCGGCAGGCGGCAGGCGGCAGCACGGTCAACAACTGGCTGCATCCGTTGCACGATGGCTCGGCTGGCGGCCTGGCCGGGCGGGTGCTGGCCGTGCTCGCCGGGCTGGTCCCGCTGGCACTGTTGATTACCGGGTGGCTACGGTGGCGGATGCGGCGGAGGAAGGTGCCCGCCGCGCTGGCCTAAAGGGTGTTCCAGCCAGCCAGCTTGGCCAGCATCCAAAGCGCCATGCCGATCATGAACAGATTCTCGGTCAGGGAGACAAAGCCCAGCGGTACCCGTGACGATCCGCCCACGCAGGCGCATTTGAGTTCGCGCTTGTCGAGATAGACCGCCTTGAACACGCTCACCGCGCCGATCGTGCCGATAAACAGCGCCACCGGGATCGACAGCCAGGGCAGCGCATGCGCGGTCATCAGTACGCCCGCCAGCCCCTCGCCGAAGGGGTAAAGCGTGGCATAGGGCACCCAGCGCTTGGCCAGCAGATCATAGTTGAGGAACATGGTGGCAAAGCCTGTCACGTCCTGCAGCTTGAGTAGCGCCAGGATACACATCGACAGGCTGATGAACCATGCGGCCGCCGCCACTGTCACCAGTGTGCCGGTCATGTGCCACGACAGGCCCAGCGCCATGGCCGCAGCCATGGCAAAGATTGCCACGACCGGGCGATAGGATACGGCATCGGGATCGCGCACTTTCAGGCCGAGGTGGCGGCGCAAATCGTCATGCCCGCCTATCCGTTCGCCACCGATGAAGACCTGCGGCGTGGTCTTTACGCCCTCGGCTTCCTTGAACTCATCGGTCTCGGCACGGGTCGAAAGGTGGTGGTCCTCCACCGTGTAACCGCGCGATTTCAGCAGGTGCAGGGCCTGTAGGCCGTATGGACAGGTATGCTTGTCCATGACCATGCGGTGGATCGAGGCTGTCTTGCTGTCGGACATCGTGATGATCCTAGTTTCTGGCGCGTTCGAACAGGTCCACCAATTCGGTAAACTTGGTGCGCTGTTCATCGGCATCCCCGCTGGCGATGGCTTCGGCCACGCAGCAGGCGGCGTGCTGTTTCAGCACGGCGCTCTCGGCGCGGGCGAGGGCGGATTTGACCGCCTGCATCTGCGTCAGGATGTCGATGCAGTAGCGATCATCCTCGACCATCTGGGCAATGCCGCGCACCTGGCCTTCGATGCGGCGCAGGCGGTTTTTCAGTGCTGCCTTGTCGTTTTCCATCGCTTCGTCGCTTTCACCTTGAAATACCCTGGGGGGGTATATAGTTGGGGTGTCGGGCCAGTTCAAGTCTCGACAGGAATGCCATGATCCACCGCCGCCAGTTCATCCGCTCCACCGCCGCGCTCGCCGCCTTTGCGGCCCTGCCGATGCCGGCCTGGGCGCAGGGCAGGGCTGTGGGAATGCCGGCGGCGCGCAAGGGGTTCGACGAGGTTTCGGGCGAGGACATCCGCCTCGCCATCGGAGAAAGCCATTTCGCCACCGGCAATCGCAGCGGCCATGCGGTGACGGTGAACGGCAGCGTTCCCGGCCCGCTGGTGCGCCTGCGCGAAGGGCAGAACGTGCGGCTCCATGTCACCAACACCCTGGCCGAGGACAGCTCGATCCACTGGCACGGGCTGCTGGTGCCGTTCCAGTACGATGGCGTGCCCGGCGTCAGCTTCCCCGGCATCCGCCCGGGCGAGACGTTCACCTATGAATTCCCCATCCGGCAGGCGGGCACATACTGGTGGCATTCGCATTCCGGCTTGCAGGAGCAGGCGGGGCATTATGGCCCGATCATCATCGATCCGTTGCATTATCATGGCCCGGCCTATGACCGTGATGTGGTGCTGCTGCTGAGCGAATTCACGCCCACCCACGGCCACGAAATCATGCGCAAGCTGAAGGTCGGGGAACACCATTACAACCGGCAGATGCAGACCCTGACCAGCGGAGACATGTCCGCTGCCGACCGGCTGATGTGGGGCCGGATGCGGATGAACCCGCGCGATATCGCCGATGTCTCCGCGCCCGAATATACCTACCTCGTCAACGGCCACGGCCCGGCGGACGATCTCGAACTGCGGTTCGAGCCGGGCGAGCGGGTGCGGCTGCGGGTGATCAACGGCAGCGCGATGACCTTCTTCAATGTGCGCATCCCGGGCGTTGAAATGGTGGTCATCGAGGCTGACGGGCAGGCGGTGACGCCGGTGCCGCTCGATGAATTCCAGATCGGCGTGGCCGAAACCTATGACGTGATCGTAACCCCTGGGGCTGGCGCTCACACGATTGTGGCCGAGGCGATGGACCGTTCGGGCATGGCCGTGGCCACGCTGACCAGCGCGCCGGGTGCGCGGGGCGAGGTTCCGCCGCTGCGCGAGCCGGTGACGCTGACCATGGCGGACATGGGCATGGGCCACGGCGATCATGCAGACATGGACCACTCCATGCGCGATACCTCGCTTCTGCCGCCGCATGTCGGCACCGGACCGGGTGTGGACATGGTCGCGCCGATGCCGGTGGACCGGATGGACTGTCCCGGCCTCGGCCTCGACACGGTGAGCCACCGCGTGCTGCGCTATACCGATCTTGCCGCTGCCGATCCCAACCCCCTACGCCCTCCGGAACGCGAGTTGCAGATCCACCTGACGGGCAACATGGAACGCTACATGTGGTCGTTCGACGGACGCGAATTTTCCGCCGTCACCGATCACCCGATCCGCTTCGGGTTCGATGAACGGGTGCGGGTGACACTGGTCAACGACACCATGATGGCGCACCCGATCCACTTGCACGGCCATTTCTTCGAACTGGTCAACGGGGCCGATGCCACGCGCCAGCCGCGCAAGCATACGCTGGTGGTGCAACCGGGCGGCAAGGCGACTTTCGATCTCACCGCCAACGAACCGGGCGACTGGGCCTTCCACTGCCACCTGCTCTACCACATGCACGCGGGCATGATGCAGGTCGTAACCGTAAGGCCCATGGCATGAGGGGCGCACTGTTCACCCTGCCGCTGCTGGCGCTGGCTTCGCCGGTGATGGCGCAGGAGGTCGATCACTCGGCCCACGGCGCTCCGGCGGCAGAGCCTGCCGCGCCGGAGCCGGACCATTCGGAAATGGACCACGGGGCGATGGACCATTCGACGATGGACCACGGAGCGATGGACCACTCGCAAATGGACCATTCGACCATGAATCATGGAGCAATGGACCATTCGCAGCACGCCATGCCCGCCGCGCCAGTCCCCGCCACCGCGCCGCCACCACGCGCAAACGAGGGGCCGCGCCATGCTGCCGACGCGGTGTGGGGCGAGGCGGCGATGGCTCCGGCGCGGGAGGTCATGGCGCTGGAAGGCGGGCGGATGCAGTTTGGCGTGGTGCGCCTCAAACGCCTCGAAGCCGCGCTGGGCGACAGCGAGGGCTACGCCTGGGAAGCCGAGGCCACCTACGGCGGCGACATCAACCGCTTCGTGCTGACGACCGAGGGCGAGGGCGAGTTCGGCGGTTCTGTGCACGATGCCGAAGTCGAGGCGCTGTGGAGCCATGCCATCGGCCCGTGGTTCGACCTGCGCGCAGGGGTGCGGCTCGATCTGGAACCCGAAACCCGCAGCCATCTGGCGCTGGGCGTGCAGGGGCTGGCGCCATACATGATCCACGTCGATGCCATGGCCTACCTGTCCGACCGGGGCGATGTTACCGCGACAATCGAGGCGGACCACGACATGCGGATCACCCAAAGCCTGATCCTGCAACCGCGCGTGGAATTCGACCTGGCCGCGCAGGACGTGCCCGAACGCGGGCTGGGTGCCGGGCTGTCGAGCGTGGAAACAGGCCTGCGCCTGCGCTACGAAATTACCCGCCAGTTCGCGCCCTATGTCGGCGTGCAATGGGAACAGGCCCTGGGCAAGACCCGCCGCATGGCGCGCGCTGCGGGGGATGATGCGTCGGAGGTGGCGGTGCTGCTGGGGGTGCGCGCTTGGTTTTGAGGTTGGTCGGCTAACTGGTCGTCTGACGCCAAAAGTTGCCTTTCAGCTAACGACCCCTTTACGGACGTCGGCCACGGGCGTTAGTGAGGCCGAGGAGGACTTACAATGATATCTGTGCTCAGGTGTCGGGCGGCCTTAGTAATTCCGCTCGTTTTCCTCGGTGCATGCGAGCGTGTGGCCCAGTCGGAGAGCGCCATAGTGGATCGATCTGCGCTAGTTCCGTCGCTGGCGATCTCGGTCAGCCGGGATGACGTAGCTTACATGGCCGAGCACGATGTTTATCCGATGATTGGCACTGGCCGGTGCGACGGCGAGAAGGCGTCGGTTTGGTATATGGCCGACTTCTTGGGCGAGAATGGAAAGCTGTCTGACGATTCAGCGGAGGTGTTGCGAGACGACGCCGGTCAGAGGTTTACGCTAGTCGCGACGATGGAATACCCAACTCCAGCGGTGACGGACGACTGCGGCTTCCTCACTACTGCCGGATATTCGCTGTACAGCTTGGCGGGACGGGCGTTGCCGTTGCAGGTAATGAACCCCCAGTAGCGCTACCCAAACGTCCGCTAACCACCCTCATATCTGACATTCGCTATCTTCCAACCATCCCCCAAAAGCCGCCGAAACTCACTCCCCAAACATCTCCGCGTGGTCGTAAAACTCGTCATAGGCCGGCCAGGCGACGTGCCCTTCGCCGTGCTGGTACCAGGCGAGCGGGAAGGATAGCTGCTCGCGGCTTTCGGGAACGGGCATGACCATGCCGCTTGGCACGGAGGCGCCGAACAGCTCCCACGCCGGTTGCGCTTCGCTGAAGGCGGACCACATGCCGGCTGGATCGACCCAGCTATCGCCCTTTTCGGCCAGGCCGCTGGTGATGAACAGCGGGCGGGGTGCGCGCAAGGCAATCAGCATGTGCGCGTCCACCGGCAGGTCGTGCACGGTGAGGGGATCGCGGGCGAAGTTCATGATATTGGGGGTGAACCAGTGGAATGCGCCGCTGGAGCTCATGTTCTCCCACCGCTCGCCGAAATCGCGGCGCATCAGCTTGGCCCCGCCTGCGCCGCTGCTCGATACGTGGGCATCGTGGAACGCGTGGTCGAAGGCGGCGGTCACCAGCACGCCCTTGCCGAAGCGCGAATGGCCGGTGAGGGTGACCATCTGGCCATCGATGCGCGGATCGCGCGCCAGCTCCTCGCGCAACTGGCTCGCGCCCCAGCCCCAGGCGCGCAGTGCGCCCCAGTCATGCTGCGCGCGCGGCCAGCGGGCGAGGCCGATCACGCCGTCCTGCATGGTCGCGGCGCTGTCGGCCTGGAGCAGTTGCGGGCGGTATTCCACATGGGCCCACCCGCGATCCAGCGCCTGGGCAATGGCATCGGGCGGCGGAGTGCCGCCAAAGTTCGGCATGCGCCCGCCGGGCCAGACATAGGTGTAGTTGATGATCGACGGGGCGGCATCCGGGCGGCTCTGCGGAAAATGGATCGTGGCCGAGATCACCGGGCCGCTGCGGCCATCGGGCGCGATGACCCGTCCGGTCCACTCTTCCACCGTGGCGGCATAGTCGCCCGCATCGGCAGGAACCTTGTCCCACACCACGCGGAAGGTGGATACGACGGCGGGGATGCGCCCGGCCCAGTTGTCCTCCACCATGCGCGCCATTTCCTCGCGGCGGGCGGGCCATCCAGTGGGAGTCTGCTGGCGGGCACTTTCGAACAGCGGAGGCATGGCATATTCGCCCACCCGCGCCTCATCGGTGTTGGAGGCATTGGGAGCATCGGGGTTGTTGCCATCGGCCCCCTGCCGCAGCGTGCCGAAGCCGAACATGGCGCGCTCTGCCGCGTGGACATCCTCCGCCGTGGTCTGGGCAGAGGCAGGCGCGGCCAGCAAGGCCAGCGCGGCCATTACCCCTCTGAAGGCGGCTCGATCCATTTCATCACTCCCCCGGCAAAGGGCGTCCAGCGCCCCATCTGCACACCGCCTTGCGCCAGCATGTCCGCCACCCAGTTATTGCAAGTGTAGGCCAGGGTATAGTGCCCGCGCGCACGGTAATAGGCATCGCGCGGATTGGTGCCGCGCAGGATCTGGCGCGGGGCGGCTTCATCGGCCAGGCTGGCGGCGATGGCTTCCACCATGCGGCCATAGTCCTCGCGGCTGAGCATGACCGGACGGTGATCGGGGCCGGGGGCGGGGCGCACATAGTGGCTCACCCGCATAACCGGCGCGCCGCCCCGTGTGGCGATGCGCAGAGCCGTGCCGGGTCTCAAGTCGCCCCAGGTGGGGACATTGAGGAACACCTCGCGCTCCCCCCAGCCGACTGCCACATGGGTCGGCAGGCGGCCGTTCACCGGCAGGGCGGCAGAAGGCAACAGCGCGCGCCAGTCCATTTCCGGGCTGACGATCGGCATGACGATGCCGGTGTGGACACCGTTGGTCTCGACCATGATCTCGACGCCATCGGTAACCGGCGCGGGAGCATCGTTGCGCGGGATCGCACTCCCGATCCAGCCCGCCAGCGGAAACCCCACAACCAGCAGCGCCAGCGCCGCGCCTGTCGCCAAAGCGGCGCGCTTCAGAATCCGAAGCGCTGGCGCAGCCACAGGATCGACCAGTCGCCATTGGTGATGCGCGCCTGCAGGCGGTATCCCGCCAGCCGATAGGCGGCGCGGACGTGGGCCTCCTGCGTCACCAGCAGGCCCGACAATACGATATGCCCGCGCGGGGCCATGGCGGCGGCAAAGGCCGGTGCCAGCTCGATCAGCGGGGCGGCGAGGATATTGGCGATGAGGAGGTCATAAGGCGCATTGTCCTGCAGGGTGTCGTCATCCATCCCCTCGGCGATCACCATGTCGAGCTGGCCGCGCCTGTTGCCCAGCGGCACGCCGTTGAGTTCGGCGTTTTCCTCCACGGCAGGCAGACACACCGGGTCGATATCGCTCGCCGTGGCATGGGCGCGGGGCCACAGGTGCAGGGCGGCAAAGGCCAGCAGGCCCGTGCCGGTGCCGATATCGGCAATGTTGCGCGCCATCACGCCCTGCCGCTTCATGGCATCGAGCATGGCAAGACAGCCCGCCGTGGTGGCATGCTGGCCGGTGCCGAAGGCTTGCGCGGCAGGAATGCAGAAATCGCGCACGCCGGGTTCATTGCTGCGCGGATGGTCGGGCGTGCGGACATGGAAGCGCCCGGCGCGGATCGGGTCCATGCCTTTCTGGCTCTCGCTAACCCAATCTGCATCGGGCAGTTCGAAGGGCCGGATGCGGGGCAGGGGGGCGTCGAACAGGCGCTTCACGGCGTTGCGTTCCGCCTGGCTCGGCTTGCCTTCGCAATAGGCATCGAGCTGCCACACCTCGGGCTCGTCAGGATCGACTTCGAACCCGGTCACGACCAGTGCCGGATCCCAGTCCGGGTCCGCCTCCTGCCGGGCGAGCGCCTGCTCGATGGCGAGGCGCGGGGCGGTGACGGCTAGTTTCCAGCTCATTGGGTGGCGGCTTCCTCGGCAAGGCGTTGATCAAGCCGCTCGGTGATCGAGGCGGCATATTGGCGGCAATTCATGCCGCTGGTGAGGTCTTCCGCCAACAGCTTGTCGCGCAGCCCGCTGGCAGACGGGTGCGGGGTGAGGAGGATGTCGCAGTCATCCTCGGTTGCACTGGAGAAGCGGGCAACTCCGGCGCGATAGGCGGCGAGATAGGCGGGATGATCTGAGAAACGATAGTCATCGGCGCTGACCGGCGACATGGAGTCGGCATAGACGATGGAGCGGCAGTTGCCTGCAATGTCGCAGCTTTGCCACGAAAAACTGGTGGCCCCTGCAGTGTGCCCTGGGGTGGCGATCACCGTGATCGAATGGCGGCTGCTGGTGACCACTTCGCCATCAGCCAGTTCGCGCGCGACTGTCACCGGTTCCAGCCCCGGATGCATCCCGGCCTGTGGATCGGATGGATCATCCATGCCACTGCGCAGCACCTGAGCCGCAACGGGAAGGGCGAGGAACTGCGCATCGGGAGCGGCCCGCTGGACCAGCGCATGGCCGCCCACATGGTCGAAGTGCTCATGGCTGGACAGCACCACGGCAATATCCGCCGGGTCCAGCCCGAGCGAGCGGATGTTCTGCAACACGACCGCTGCACCCGGCTCCGTCCCGCTGTCGATCAGCACGTGGCCGCTTTCGGAGGTGATAAGGATCGCGCCGATCCCGCAGGTGCCGACGTAATAGGTATCGCCGTGAATGCGGAACGGCGGGCCGGACTTGTCCCAGTCATCCCAGTCTTCGCACTGCGCGGTCCAGGAAGAGGCGGGCGGGGCTTCGCTTGCGAAGGTGGCTGGGGCACAGGATGCCAGCAGCAGGGGCAGGGCAAACAAGGTTCTAACGGACATAGCTCGCCCCATTGGCATCGATTGTTGCTCCCGTCATGCTGGCTGGCGCGTCGAGCGCGCAGAATGTCGCCACCGTCGCCACTTCCTCCGGCGTGGCCACCCGGCCCAGCGGAATGTCGGCCAGCAGGCCCGCACCGCCCCGGCTCGCCAGATAGTCGCCCGCCATCGCCGTGTCGGTAAAGCCCGGAGCCACGGCAAAGCTCAATACGCCTTGTGCCGCATAACCGCGAGCGATGGTCTTGTGCATCGCCAGCATCCCCGCCTTTGCCGCGGCATAGTGCCAGTGCGCGGGAGAATCGCCGCGATGTCCGGCGCGGCTGGCCACGTGGACAAGCCGGCCCTCGCTCCCGCGCTCCAGCCAGTGCTGCACGGCAAAGCGGCTCAATTGCGCGGCGGCGGTGAGGTTGATGCGGATCGTATCCTCCCACTGGTCAAGCCATTCGATGTCCGAAGCGTCGAGCGGATTGGGCGAGAACAGCCCGGCATTGTTCACCAGCACGTCGATCCGCCCGTCCAGCCGCTCCAGCGCCTCGCCCCACAGCATCTGCGGCGCGACCGGCTCGGCGAAGTCGGCGGCAATCGTATCGCCGTCTGTCGCGCTGGTCGCCTGGCCCACCACCACGGCCCCGCGCCCGCGCAACTGCGCCGCAATCGCCGCGCCGATGCCCCGGCTGGAGCCTGTGACAAGGATGTGAAGCGGAATCATCACGATCACCTAGCGCAATCCTCCCGCCACCGCGAGACAGGTTCCTCCCCGTTTTCGCGCATCGCAAATGGGGAGGGGGACCGCCCGCAGGGTGGAAGAAGGCTATGGCGCAATGCGGGACTTCTCCCCTCCGTCAGGGCTGCGCCCTGCCACCTCCCCATTTGCGCTGCGTGAAAATGGGGAGGAACGCGCGTACGCATCCCCATTACAGACCATGGTCCGCTTGCGTGTTGCGGCACAAACGCTAAGTGAGGGCGCATCGAACGACAGTCGCAGGACTAGAGGGACCGAACCGATGGCCGCCAGACCCCTATCGCCGCATCTTTCCATCTGGAAATGGGGACCGCACATGCTGGTCTCTATCCTCCACCGCGCGGCAGGTGATGGCATGGCCCTTGTCGGCCTGCCGGTGCTGGTCTGGTGGCTGGCCGCCATGGCAGGCGGCGCGAGTTCCTATGCCCGGTTCATGGATCATGCGATGAGCTGGTATGGTATCGTGGTGCTGATCGGACTGTCCTGGGCATTCTTCAACCACATGAGTTCTGGCCTGCGCCACTTTGTGCTCGACATGGGCGCGGGCTACGAACTGGAAACCAACAAGCGCTTCTCGGTGGTCTCGGTCATCAGCGGCGTCGTGCTGACCGTGGCCTTCTGGGCCGCGATCATCTTGCTGTAAGGGGGAACGGGACGATGGGTAACGGAACCTCCATAGGCAAGGTGCGCGGGCTCGGCTCGGCCAAACACGGCACGCACCACTGGCTGCTGCAGCGCTTTACCGCGGTTGGCAATTTCCTTGGCGGGTTGTTTCTGGTGGCGAGCTTCCTGCTCCTGCCCGATGCCAGCTATGCCACCGTGACCGGCTATTTCTCCCACCCGGTGGCGGCGACCCTGGTGGCGCTGTTCCTCGTCAGCGTGTTCTGGCACGCGCGGCTGGGCTTGCAGGTGCTGATCGAGGACTATGTCCACACGCCCGGCAACCACTTTGCCGCCATCGTGGTGCTCAACCTGTTCACTTTCATCGGCGCGGGCTTCGGCCTGTTCGCCATTGTCCGCCTCGCGCTTACCGCGACTCTGGGAGGTGCCGCCTGATGGCCAGCACTGCATCGACACAGCCTGCCTACAAGATCATCGACCATGTCTATGACGTGGTAGTGGTGGGTGCGGGCGGATCGGGCCTGCGCGCCACGATGGGCGCTGCAGAAGCCGGATTGCGCACCGCCAATATCTCCAAGGTCTTCCCCACGCGTTCGCACACGGTTGCGGCCCAGGGCGGCATCGCGGCGTCCTTGGGCAACAATTCGCCCGACCACTGGACCTGGCACATGTTCGACACCGTCAAGGGCTCGGACTGGCTGGGCGACCAGGACGCGATCGAATATCTGGCGCGTGAAGCTCCGGCAGCGGTTTACGAGCTGGAGCACGCTGGCGTGCCGTTCAGCCGCAATGCCGATGGCACGATCTACCAGCGCCCGTTCGGCGGTCACATGCAGAACATGGGCGAAGGCCCGCCTGTGCAGCGCACCGCCGCTGCCGCCGACCGTACCGGCCACGCAATGCTCCACGCGCTCTACCAGCAGAGCCTGAAGTACGCGGCGGACTTCTTCATCGAATACTTCGCCATCGACCTCATCATGCAGGGCGAGGGCGCCAACAAGCGCTGCGTCGGCGTGATCGCCATGTGCCTCGACGATGGCACCATCCATCGCTTCCGCGCGCACGGCGTGGTGCTGGCGACGGGTGGCTATGGCCGCTGCTACTACACGGCCACCAGCGCCCACACCTGCACCGGCGACGGCGGCGGCATGGTGCTGCGCGCCGGATTGCCACTGCAGGACATGGAATTCGTCCAGTTCCACCCTACCGGCATCTATGGTGCAGGCGTGCTCATCACCGAAGGCGCGCGGGGCGAGGGCGGTTACCTGACCAATTCCGAAGGCGAGCGGTTCATGGAACGCTATGCCCCTTCGGCGAAAGACCTGGCATCGCGTGACGTTGTCAGCCGTTCGATGGCGCTGGAAATGCGCGAAGGGCGTGGCGTGGGTCCGGAAAAGGACCACATCTACCTCCACCTCGACCATATCCCGGCCGAAACGCTGGCCCAGCGGCTGCCCGGCATTACCGAAAGCGGCAAGATCTTTGCCGGCGTTGACCTGACCCGCCAGCCGCTGCCGGTGACGCCGACCGTCCATTACAACATGGGCGGCATCCCCTGTAACTACCACGGCGAGGTCGTGACCATCGGCCCCGATGGCAATCCCGACCACGTGGTCCCCGGCCTGTTCGCCGTGGGCGAGGCGGCCTGCGTTTCGGTCCACGGGGCCAACCGCCTCGGCTCCAACTCGCTGATCGACCTGGTGGTGTTCGGCCGCGCGACCGGTTTCCGCCTGAAGGAGACTATTCCGCTGGGCCAGGCGCATGATGAACTGCCCAAGGACAGCGCCGACCTCGCGCTGACCCGGCTCGACCACTTCCGCAACGCCAAGGGCGGCTCGCCCACGGCGGCGGTGCGGGCCGACATGCAGAAGACCATGCAGAAGCACGCCGCCGTGTTCCGTGACACCGCGCTGATGGCCGAAGGCGTGTCGCTGCTGGCCGAAACCAACAAGCGGATGCAGGACATCCACGTGTCCGACCGCAGCCTGATCTGGAATTCGGACCTGATCGAGACGCTCGAACTCGACAACCTGATGGCCCAGGCCGTGGTGACGATGAACAGCGCCGCCAATCGCAAGGAAAGCCGCGGTGCCCACGCGCACGAGGATTTCCCCGAACGCAACGATGCCGAATGGATGAAGCACACCGCCGCCTGGTTCGAAGGCTGGGGTGGTTCGGGTGGCGAAGTGCGGATCGATTATCGCCCGGTCCACGAATATACGCTGACCGACGATATCGAGTACATCAAACCGAAGAAGCGGGTTTATTGATCGGCAGCGGCGCGGATTGCTCCGCGCCGCTACAATCTTTTAGCTTAGTTCGCCATCAGCACCGGCAGGCGCAGGACGTTCAGCACGTCGAGTGTCGCGCCGCCGAGCAGGAATTCGCGCAGCCGCGAATGGCCATGCGCGCCCATCACCAGCATATCAGCCCCGGCGTCCCGCGCTTCTTCCTGCAAGGCATCGCCAATCCAGCGGCTGCCCTTGCTGCGATGTTCGACCGTGGCCTTGATGCCGTGACGGGCGACAGAGGCACACAGGTCCTCCGGCGCGATGCCGGTGTCGATGGACTTCTCGTCCCCGATGACCAGGAACACCACTTCCTCGATCCCCGGCAGCAGGGCCAGGGCATCGCCCAGGGCGCGGGCGGCCCCGCGGCTGTTGTCCCAGGCCACGGCGATTTTTCGGGCGGAATAGCCGCCCGCATGGCCGTGGGGCACCAGCAGCAGCGGTCGCCCGGCATCGAACAGCAGGCCTTCGCAGACCAGCCGTTCGCTCAGCATGCCCTCCTTGCTGCTGCTGCAGATCACCAGGTCATGCAGGCGCGCACGATCGTTCACGAAGCGGAAGAATCCGCGCGAATGGTCGAGCCTGGCGATCACCGACAGATCGAGCGACCTGGCCGCGCAGGCACTTTCCATCGCTGCAATGTTGTCGAACTTGAGCTGGTCGAGCTTGTCGGAAGCCGTCGCCATCTGTTCGCGGGTGCGGCTGCTGGCGCTGAAGGGATTGGCATTGTCGGTATTGAGCAGCATGGCTGTCAGCGCCATGCCGTGGCCTGCACACAGGTCCAGCGCATAGGCTGCCGGACCGCGTTCAAGGTTGAAGGTCTCGACAGGCGCATAGAGCAGCGCGGTCCTGGTTAGCGGAATGGTCGTCATGGCAGATCCTCCTCGAAAGCTGTGGAGCCGGAGTCTTCGGTGACGGCGAAGGGGTGGAGAGCCGACACCGGGCAAACCCCGGCGCGGTCCGACATCACGACCAGATGGTCGCCAGAGGGGCCCGGTCCCGCAAGGTGCATAGTAGGCAACTGCTGCCGGGTGGCAATTGATCCCGCGCAAGTGCCCGCCTTTGTCGGGTCGATGTCAGGCTGGCAGGGCGGGAGGAGCTGTTGATTCCGGGGCGGGCTCGTCGATCGCCAGGCGTTCCAGCAGAGACCTGCGCTGGCCCTTCACGAAATCGGCCAGGGTGAACTGGTCGAGATGCGACAGGAAGGCGTCGAGCGCGCCAGCCAGCGCAGGCTTGAGGCGGCAGGCGCCGTCAATGGCGCAACCGCCCTCGGCTTCGGCCCGACTTCCGCCCATGCAGGTGACAAAGCCGTCGAACCGCTCAAGGCGGCGGACCACCGAGCCGACGTTGATTTCCTTCGGCGGTCGCGCCAGCCGCAGGCCGCCGCCACGCCCGCGGAGGGTCTCCACCAGCCCCTCGGCCTGGAGTGCCTGGACGACCTTGGCGAGGTGGTTGCGTGAAATACCGTAGCGCAGGGCGATCTCGTCAATCGTCGCCTGGCTGCGGGTGGCCCCCAGCATCATCAGCACCCTGAGGGCATAGTCCGTGTGCAAGCTCAACTGCATAAAACAGGTATACAGGATATTGCTTTTACAGGCAAGCTTGTTAAACAGGCATATCAAATGCCTCTTAGTGAGTCGAGCCATGCAAACTGCCATCAGCCGCACCCCCGACCACCGCGCTCGCATAGAGGCGATCCGCCAGCGCAAGCGGGAAGAGGCCGAAGCCATCGGTATCGACGAGGAGTTGATCGACCGCGTAGTTGAGCGCTTCTACACCCGCGTACGAAGGGACGACCTGCTCGGCCCGATCTTTGCAGAACGGATCACCGACTGGCCGGTCCACCTTGGCCGGATGAAGCAGTTCTGGCGCTCGGTCCTGCTGGGTACGGCAGAATTCTCGGGCAATCCGATGGTCCGCCACCAGGCCATTCCGGGCCTTGAGGAACGGCACTTCGCCCACTGGCTCGACCTGTTCTACCAGACCCTGCGCGATGAATGCCCGCAGTCTGCCGGGGTGGCCGAATATGCCGCCCGCGCGCGGATGATCGCCGAAAGCCTGCTGATCGGAATCGAAATGCGCCGCGACGGACTGACGCCGCATGCGCCCAAAAGGAGCCTGCCCCATGTTTGAACAGCACGATACAGACTTCGCCCGCTTTGCCGATCCGGTCGATTTCGACCTGGCACAGACGACCGGGATATTGCCGGAGGTGACAGCCGCTCCGGCCCAGCCGGAAAGCCGCCGGTTCGAACTGCCGGGCAACATCTGGGTTGGCATGATCGCCAGCTATGCGGTGTTCTTCGCCGCCATCGCACTTGCCACTGGCGGCAGCGGACATGCCCGCTTCGCCATTGTCATCTCGATCCTCTACACCGCGATCTTCTTCGGCGTGGCGCGGATCCTCGCCCGGCAGGCGGGGCCGGATGGCCGTTCGCCACTGCTGCGCGGTGAGCCGTTGCAGACCTGGTGCGGGCCGATGGATGCAAAAGCGGTCTATGGCCAGGTGCTGGTTGTGCCGATGGCCGTCGCCGCATTCGGCATGGGCATCGCCGTGATCTGTGCGGTGACACTGTGAGCGACCGAGGCATTCCCGATGGTTTTGCCGTAGTGCGGACCATCGGGCCTTTCAGCGCCGAAACCTTGCCCAAGGGGCTGCTGGCCGAACACCGGCTGAAGCCGGACAGGTGGGGCCGGATTTCGCTGCATGAAGGGGAAGTGCGGCTGGTTATGGATGATGGATCGGGCACGGTTACGCACCTTGCTGCACCTGCCACCGCCATGATCCTGCCCGAAGTGCCGCACCATGTGGAATTCGACGACGATTTCCTGCTTGAGATTGCCTTCCTGACGCGCGCTGAGGGTCAGGACTGATCGGGTAGCTCCACCACCACCGCATCCACGATCACCACCGGCTGGGCCAGCATCTCGCCCTTCATCCAGCCTTCGCCCTTGTCGGGATCGCGCGGGGCGGCGTGGATCGCTTCGATCACATCCATGCCGCCCACCACCCGGCCGAACACGGCATAGCCATCGTGCCACTGCGGGTCTTCGTTGCCGGGGTTGGCGTCCATTGCGGGCTGGGCCTGCAGCATGATCGAGAAATCGCCGGTCGCGCTGCCGGGTTCATTGCGCGCCATCGACAGCGCGCCGCGCACGTGGGCAAGGCCGGTCACACTGGTCGGCTCATGCGCGATGGGCGGCAGGATGCGGTCGGGATCGTACTGCGTGCCGCCCTGGATCAACCCGTTGGGCTGCGGTTCCCAGTCAAGGATCATCGCCCGGTAGAACACCGCCCCATCGAACCGGTCCTCCTCGACATAGCGCAGGAAGTTGCCCGCAGTGATGGGTGCGCGTTCGGTCTCCAGCGCGATCAGGATAGTGCCCATGGTGGTTTGCAATTCGACGTGGGTCGTGCGCGGTGCGGGCGCGGGTAGGAGTTCTTCCTGCGCGAGGGCGGGGGAGGCAAGCGCCAACACGGCGGCGGCGAATCGGATCAGCATGCCCGCAATCTAGGTTGGGATGGTCCTTCCGCCTAGCGCCGCCGAAGCTTGTCGGGGGTGAGCTGGTCCACCCGGTTCACCCCCATGAGCTGCATCCCGCGCCGGATTTCGGCGTCCAGAAGCCCCACGGCCCGGTCCACGCCGGGCTGGCCCGCCGCCGCCAGGGCATAGAGATAGAGCCTGCCGCCGCTCACGCCCTTGGCCCCGGTCGCCAGCGCTTTCAGGACATGCGATCCGCGCCGCACGCCGCCGTCGAGGATCACTTCCATCCGGTCACCCACGGCCTGGACGATCTCGTCGAGCTGGTCGAACGGAGCCCGGCTGCCATCGAGTTGCCGCCCGCCGTGGTTCGACACCATGATTGCATCGACCCCCATGTCCGCCGCGCGCCGCGCATCGCCCACCGACATCACGCCCTTGAGGCAGAACTTGCCGCCCCACTGGTCGCGCAGATGTTCTGCCGCCTGCCAGTTGAGGCCGGGATCGAGCATCGAGTTGAAATAGTCCTGGATCGAGATCGAGGCGTTGGAGCCTGCCGCCACATGGGTGGAGAGGTTGGGCAGGTCGAATTTCTCGCGGAACAGGAAATTCAGCGCCCATGCCGGATGCGTGGCATAGGACAGGAAGCTGGCGGGTGTGATCTTCGGCGGGGTCTGGAAGCCGGTGCGCTTGCAGCGTTCGCGGTTGCCTGAAACCACCGTGTCCACTGTCAGGGTGATGGCATCGAACTTCGCCGCCTTGGCCCGCTCGACCAGCGCCGCGTTGAGGCCGCGATCCTTGTGGTAGTAGTATTGCAGCATCTTGGGCCCGGCATAGTTCGCGCCCACTTCCTCGATGCTCACGCTCGACAGGCTGGATATGCCGAACCACAGGTTGAACTTCTCGGCCACGGCGGCAGTCGCCCGTTCGCCCTGCCAGTGGAACAGCCGTTGCAGCGCCGTGGGGCTGAGCATCAGCGGCAGCGACGTGGTGCGGCCCATGATGGTGGCGGACGGGTCGATGTTGTCGGCCCCCACCAGCACATCGGGTACGAGGTCCACATCTTCGAAGGCGGCAGTGTTGCGGTCCTTCGTGCTCTCGTCGTCAGCCGCGCCGTCGATGTAGTGGAACACCGGATATGGCAGGCGGCGCTGCGCCAATTCGCGGAAATCTGCCACGTTCTGGCAATCGTCCAGGCGGCGCACGGCATAGGGGAATTTCTTGCTCATGGTCGGGCGCTGTTACAGCCCCGCCGCGAGTGAAGGGAGGGCATTCACCGGCAGTTCAGATTACAAATGTAGTCATAGCGCCGTTCCACGGTCGATCAAGGAGGCCGCAGTGGCGGATACCGACAGCGATTTGCCAGCCAACGAATCCGGGGCAGAGCGGATCAGCGATGCCGAACACGCGGTCATGGAAGCCTTGTGGGAACGCTCGCCGCAGAGCGCCGCCGAAGTCTGCGACATGGTGTGCGGGGCGCGCGGCTGGTCCATGCCGACGGTGAAGACGCTGCTGGCCCGCCTTGTGTCCAAGGGTGCGCTGGGCACCACGCCGCAGGGCCGCCGCTTCCTCTACACCCCGCTGATCGAGCGCAGCGCCTATGTCGGCACCGAAAGCCGCCGGCTGGTTGACCGGCTGTTCGGCGGCCGCGCCGCGCCGCTGTTCGCCCATCTCGCTGCCAGCGAACAACTGACCGACGACGACATCGCCGAGATCGAGCGCCTGCTGCAGGAGCTGCGGAAATGACCCAGTGGCTGTTCGACACCTTCGTGTGGACCGGCGCGCTGATTGCGCTGGTGCTGGTGCTGCGCCGCCCCGTAGCGCGGCATTTCGGGCCGCAGGTGGCCTATGCGATGTGGGCACTGCCACTGGCCCGGCTGGTCCTCCCGCCCTTGGTCTTGCCTGCAAGCATGGCGCCGGTCGAAGCCGCGCCTGCCGAACCGCTGGTGATCCTGCTGGCCGATGCCCCGCAAGCTGCTGCCGTCGCCCCGGCTCTCGGCTGGCTGCCGGTGCTGGCCTTGGCGCTGTGGCTGGGTGGGGCGGCCCTCATGCTGGCCTGGCGCGCGCGCGACTATTTCGCCATGCGCCGGGATCTGCTGGCAGAGGCCCGGCCAATGGGCGAGGCGGGCAGTGTGCGGCTGGTGGAAACGCCTGCGGTGGATTCGCCCGTGGCATTTGGTTTGCGTGACAAGGTGGTGGCCCTGCCGCCGGGCTTCATGGTCCAGCCCGACCGCGCCGCGCGCGACCTCGCCATTGCGCACGAGCTGGCGCACCACTCCGGCCACGATCTGCTCGCCAATTTGGCGGCCCAGCCGCTGCTGGCGCTGCACTGGTTCAACCCGCTGGCATGGGCAGGCTGGCGCGCGATGCGCCGGGACCAGGAAGCGGCCTGCGATGCGCGGGTGGTGGCAGGGCGTGAGTGGCACGAGCGGGCGGCCTATGCCGAGGTGATCGCCGGCTTTGCTGCCGGTCGCCGACTGGCACTCGCGGCCCCGATGGCCAGTTCCATGGCCTGCCCGCTACTGGGCGAGAAGGCGATCATCCATCGCCTGCGCAGCCTCACCATGACCGACGTTTCATCGGCCCGCCGCAAACTGGGCCTATCCGCCATCGGTGCAGGCGCACTGCTGGCCCTGCCGCTCACCGCGTCGATTTCCTATGCCCGGGTTGAAGCGCCCGAAGCGCCCGAAGCCGAGGCGCTAGCGACATCGCACAATGTCGTGCGCAACGACCGCGAAACCTCGCATGAAGCGACCGTGGCCGATTCCGCCGAGAATGGGGAGGTCGTGACCGCGCTCAGTGATGCCGAGATCGATCGCATGATGGCCAGGATCGACGCTGACATGGCGAGAGTCGACGAAGAAGCCAGTCGAGCCGCCGCCGAAGGACGGGAGGCCGCCCGTTTCGCCATGCGGGAGATTCCGCAGGTCGAGACAGGCTGTCAGGACGGCAGCGACATTGTCACCCACCGCCAGCTTGCCGATGGCCGCTGGGTCATGGTCATCTGCCAGCGCGCCGCGCATCTGGAGGCCAGCACCGGCCTGCGCGAGGCACAGCGGGCCATCCTCGAAGCCGAAGGAATGCCGCCCGAGTTGCGTGCGCGGATTTTGAAAGAACTCGAAGCCGAAATCTCCAGCCTCGGGCGCGAACAGGCCATGTGGGAAGCTGCGGTTCGGACCCTGGCCGCGATGGAACTGATGGAAGCCATGGAGGCCGCGCAATTTGTGCCCTTCACCTTGCCGTTAGCTCCAGCGCCTCCCCTGCCGCCTGCCGTCCAGGGCGTCAGGGCGCCGCTGGCCGACCCTGCACCAGTCGTGCTGATCCGGGCCACGGTGATGCTACCGACGGTAAAGGTGATCGGCGGACCGACGATTTAGGTTTTCGAACTTAATTTACCTGCTGGACCACGGGTTCGGAATAGAAGCCGTTCTCGTCCACCACCGGCCCACTGTCGGCGCGGCGGTCGCTGTCATCGCCGCGATCCCGGCGTGCTTCGTTCTCGGCGTCAACTGCCCGGAGCCGGGCGATCAGTTCGGGCGTGGCGGGGCTGGCGGGATAGTCGCAACCCAGCGATTCCCCGCGACCCTTGAGATAGGCTCGACGCATCATGCCCGCCGCGATCGCCTCGCGGAAATCGCGCTGGCGGTCGTTGGCTCCGGAAAGCTCCCGGATAATGCCGCGAAACGGGATAAAGCTGCCGACCACACGGCTGGCCACAGAGGTGGCGGAAAGCTGGCGCTCGCTGGGGGCAAGGGTGTCGTAATCGTCGCCCAGGATGGCATCGAGATCGGCCACGCGGCTCAGGATCGCGGCGCAGCCATTGATGCCCTGGTTGTCATAGGGGTCATTGCGCGCATCGACCAGCAGCGGCGGGATATCGTCCTGGTTGAGGTTGAGATCGGTCAGCGGCGTCAGAGCCACATCGCGCACGGTGCGCGGCCTGTCGTCGAGGCCGTTCTGGGCCATGGCGGGCATGGCACAAGCCATTGCCCCCACAGCCAGTGAAATCAGCGCTGCCCTAGCGGCGCATGTCGGCGAAAGTATCGCATTGTTCTTCATCACCGGTTTGTATTCCCCTACGCAGCCATTCCATTCGTTGCGCGCTGGAGCCGTGGGTGAAGCTTTCGTGATCCACCCGCTGGCCGGCATTGCGCATCAGAGTGTCGTCGCCGATGGCGGCGGCGGCTGTCATGCCCTCTTCCAAATCCCCAGGCTCGATTAAGTTCCTGTTTTTCGCGGCCCATACCCCGGCATAGCAATCGGCCTGCAGCTCCAGCCGCACCTGCAACTGGTTGGCGTTGCGGGCGTCGGAACGCTGCAGTTTGCGCACTTCCTGCGCCATGCCGGTGAGGTGCTGGATGTGGTGGCCATATTCGTGGGCCATGACGTAATAGCGCGCAAAATCTCCGCCCGCGCCCATCTGGCGGGCCATCACATCATAGAAGCTGGTGTCGATGTAGATGCCCATGTCGGCCGGGCAGTAGAATGGCCCCATGGAACTCGACGCGCTGCCGCAGCCGGATTCGGTGCCACCGGTGTAATACCACAGGGTCGGCTGTTCGAACGGGATCTGCGCGGCGGCGAAGATCGGCTCCCATGTGTCGTTGAGGTTGGCGAGCGCGTTGCAGCCTTCCATCGCATAGGCATTGTCGTCGCAGATCTCCATGGCGCTTTCGTCACTCGCGGCGGGGCCTTGCTGCTGCTGGCCGGTGGTCTGCTGCACGCCTTCGACCATGCCGACCATCTGGCCGGGGTCCACGCCGAAGACCAGCGCACCGATCAGCACCACCACGATGCCGCCGCAGCCAAGGCCGCCTGCGCCGCCCATCCTGGTGCCGCTGCCCCTGGTCCCTCCACGCCGGACCCGGACCCGTCGCGGATCGAACTGGTTGAGCCGCATGGAAATACCCCTTCGTGTGCTGCACTTGCGAATTGGGGGCTGGACCTTGTTGCCGCCCGTCAGGCAAACCTATGCCAGACAATCAGATGGAGTCGATAATGTTCCTTAGTGGCAAGCGCGCGCTCGTAACGGGCTCCACCTCGGGCATCGGCCTCGCCATCGCGCGGGCCTTGAAGGCGCAAGGGGCGGAGGTTCTGCTGACCGGTTTCGGCGAGCCGGAGGCGATTGCGGCGCTGTGCGAGGAACTGGGCGCGATGCACGTCAGCGCGGACCTGACCTTGACCGAGGGCGTGGAGCGACTGATGGCCGAGGCGGGCGCGGTGGACGTGCTGGTCAACAATGCCGGGATGCAGCACGTCGCCCCGGTAGAGAGCTTCCCGCCGGAAAAGTGGGACGCGATCATTGCATTGAACCTCTCCGCAGCCTTCCACACCGCGCGCCTCGCCGTGCCGCACATGAAGGACGCGGGCTGGGGCCGGATCATCAACGTGGCCAGCGCCCACTCGCTCGTCGCCAGCCCCTACAAGGCGGCCTATGTCGCCGCCAAGCACGGTATTGTGGGCCTGACGAAGGTGCTGGCGCTGGAACTGGCAGAAGCGGGCATTACCGCCAACTGCATCAGCCCCGGCTATGTCTGGACCCCGCTGGTGGAAAACCAGATCCCCGATACGATGGCGGCGCGGGGCATGACCCGCGAACAGGTGATGCACGATATTCTGCTCGCCAAGCAGCCGACCAAGAAGTTCGTTGCGGTGGACGAAGTGGCGGCCATGGCGCTGTTCCTGTGCGGCGATGCAGCGCAGAACATCAACGGCGCGAACTGGAGCGTCGACGGCGGGTGGACGGCGGAGTAGGAACTTTTCCACCACACTAGCCTCTGTCACACCATGCGGTTACATGGGCCGCCACGAATCGAAATTCGCTGCAAAAGCGCACAACATCTGGTGGCACCCATGGAAATCGAAACCGGCCTTACATTCGACGACGTCCTGCTGAGGCCGGGCGAGAGCGATATCGTGCCGAGCCAGGCGAGCACCCGCACGCGGCTGACGCGCGGGATCGCGCTCAATATCCCCGTCCTCTCCGCCGCGATGGACACCGTGACCGAGGCCGACATGGCTATCGTCATGGCCCAGCTTGGCGGCATCGGCGTGCTCCACCGCAACCTGACGGTGGAGGAACAGTGCATCGCGGTGCGCCGGGTGAAGCGGTTCGAAAGCGGCATGGTCGTCAATCCCATCACCATCACGCCCGATGCCACGCTGGGCGAGGCGCAGGCGCTGATGACGATGCACCGCATCAGCGGCATCCCGGTGGTCGATGTGGCGGGCAAGCTGGCCGGCATCCTGACCAACCGCGACGTGCGCTTTGCAGACAATCCCATGCAGCCGGTGCGCGAGCTGATGACCAAGGACAACCTCGCCACGGTATCCGAAGGCGTCAGCATGGAAGAGGCACGCCGCCTGCTCCACGCCCGCCGGATCGAAAAGCTGCTGGTGGTGGACAATGCCTATCACTGCGTCGGCCTGATCACGGTGAAGGATATCGAGAAGGCCGTGCTGCACCCCGATGCCACCAAGGATTCGACCGGCCGACTGCGCGTGGCGGCGGCGACCACCATCGGCGACAAGGGCTTTGCCCGGACCGAGGCGCTGGTCGATGCCGAATGCGACGTGATCGTGATCGACACCGCCCACGGCCATAACAAGGACGTGGCCCGCGCGGTGGAGCGGGTGAAGAAGCTGTCGAATTCCGTCCAGGTCATCGCCGGCAACATCGCCACCGCCGAAGCGACCCGTGCGCTGGTTGGCGCAGGCGCCGATGCGGTGAAGGTGGGTATCGGCCCCGGCTCGATCTGCACCACGCGCATTGTCGCCGGTGTCGGCGTGCCGCAGCTCACCGCGATCATGGAAGCTGCCAGCGCGGCGGGTGACGTGCCGGTGATCGCCGATGGCGGCCTGCGCACCAGCGGCGATGCGGCCAAGGCGCTGGCCGCCGGTGCCTCTACCGTGATGATCGGCAGCCTGCTGGCAGGGACCGAGGAAGCACCGGGCGAGACATTCCTGTATCAGGGCCGCGCCTACAAGAGCTATCGCGGCATGGGCAGCGTGGGGGCGATGGCGCGCGGGTCTGCCGACCGTTATTTCCAGCAGGACATCAAGGACCAGATGAAGCTGGTGCCCGAAGGCATCGAGGGCCAGGTGGCCTTCAAGGGCCCGGCGCGCGACGTGGTCCACCAGCTTGTCGGGGGCATCAAGGCGGCCATGGGCTATACCGGCAGCGCCACGATCGAGGCGCTCAAGGAGCGGGCGAGGTTCATCCGCATCACCAACGCTGGGCTGAGCGAAAGCCACGTTCACGATGTGAGCATCACCCGCGAGGCCCCGAATTATCCGACGCGCTAGGACATGGTCGAGTTCCTGCCATATATCCTGATCCTCATCGGCTGGAATCCCGCGCACCCGGAAGACAGCATGGCCTTGCAGCACTCGCTGCATTTCGATGAGGCTGCTTGCATCGAGCGGGGCCGCACGCTGACAGAACAGCGCAATTCTGCAAGTTCAGAGGCTTTCCCTGCGCGCTACACCTATTTCTGCATCCAGGCGCCAACCGGTCAGGAATACGACGACCTGTTCGAACAGCGCAAATGACCCCCGCCGCGCGTGTCCAGTCCGCTATCACGATCCTCGACAGCGTGATCGCTGCTGCCCGGTCGCAGGGCGCTCCCGCTGACCGCATCTTGGCCGACTGGTCGCGGGCCAACCGCTATGCCGGATCGAAGGACCGGCGGGCGATCCGCGATCTCGTCTATGCGGCGATCCGCGCCTGCGGGCCGGTGCCGGCCAATGGCCGCGCGGCGATGTTGCTGCTGGCTTCACGCGATGCGGAGCTGGCGGCTCTGTTCGACGGCTCCGGGTATGGGCCGCCCGCCATTGGCGCGGGCGAGGAACCGGCCAGCGCCGGAGTGGCCCCGCAGTGGCTGGTCGAGCGCCTTGCTGCCTCGGATATCACCGGTGAGGAAGCCGAAGCCTTGCTTGGCCGTGCCCCGCTCGACCTGCGGGTGAACACCCTCAAGACCGACCGCGCCGCGCTCATCCTGCCCGAACCGGCGGAGGAACTGCCGCTGCCCAATGCCCTGCGCCTGCCTGTCGGCACCCAGGTGGAGCAATGGCCCGCCTATTGCGATGGCCTGGTCGAAGTGCAGGACGCGGGGAGCCAGGCCATGTGCCTTGCCGCCGCTGCGAAACCCGGTGAACTGGTGATCGATCTGTGCGCAGGCGCTGGCGGCAAGACGCTGGCGCTGGCCGCTGCGATGGCGAATGAGGGCACCCTCATCGCTGCCGATACCGACCGCGGGCGGTTGTCGCGGCTTGCTCCGCGGGCTGCGCGGGCAGGGGCGAGGATTTCCGAAACTATCCTGCTCAACCCCGGCCGCGAGCTGGAAGCGCTTGGTCCCTGGCAGGGCAAGGCCGACATGGTGCTGGTCGATGCGCCGTGCTCTGGCACAGGAACATGGCGGCGCAATCCCGAGGCGCGCTGGCGGCTGACTGCGCAGGAACTGGCCCGCCTTGCCCAGTTGCAGGCCCGCCTGCTCGATGTGGCGGCTACGCTGGTCAGGCCCGGCGGGCGGATCGTCTATATCACCTGTTCGCTGCTCGACGAGGAAGGGGCAGGGCAGGTGGGACGCTTCCTTGCTGCAAATCCGGCCTTCACTGCCCAGCCGGTCGAACTCCCCCTGGGCACGCCGCGCGGGGTGGGAAAACGGCTCACCCCGCATCATGCCGGAACCGACGGATTTTTCATCGCCAGTTTATCTACGGCGTGATAGCTTCCCACGCTTATGGCTGACCAGATGCTGACAGATCGGCCCGCACTGAAGGAGCTCCTTATGCGCTACACCCCTGCTGCCCTTGCCTTGTCACTGGTTTTCGCGGTGACTGCGAGTAGCGGGCTGGCAGCGGGCAAGGTGCCCGATCCGCGTGCCGAGGCGCTGGCGGCAGAAGGCCGCGCGGCACTGGATGCGGGGGATACCCAATTGGCGATCGACATGTTCGAAGCCGCGCTGGTGGTCGATCCGTCGTTCTCGGCGGTCTATGTCGATCTCGGCAATGCCGCCCGCGCCGATGGCCTGCAGGGAAAGGCGATCCGCTTCTACCGCGAGGCACTGGAGCGCGATCCTGAAAACCTCGCCGCCATTTCGGGCGAGGGCGAGGCCCTGGCAGAAAAGGGCGCGCTCGACACCGCGCGGCAGAACCTCGCCCAGTTGCAGAGCCTGTGCGGGGCCGATTGCATGGAAACGCTCGATCTCGCCGCCGCCATCGACCGCGGCCCCCTGCCGCGCGTGATGACCGCCGAGATTACTCCGGATGCGGGTGTAACGGCGAACTAGGTCAGATTTTCCCCGCGAAGCCTTCCACCACGGCTTCGTAGATCGTCCGTTTGAACGGCACGATCAGGTCGGGCAGCAGCGCGGGCTCGACCCAGCGGAATTCGCAGAATTCGGGATGCTTGTGGGCGTCGAGGCGGATGTCGCTGTCCTCGCCCAGAAAGCGAACCAGGTACCACACCTGCCGCTGGCCGACATAGCGGCCCTTCCACAGCTTGCCCTGCAATTCGGGCGGCAGGTCGTAGAACAGTTCGCGCCCCAACCTGGTGACGATTTCCAGGTGCCGTTTGGCCACGCCGGTCTCCTCGCCCAGCTCGCGCACCATCGCCACATCGAGGTCTTCACCCGGATCGACGCCGCCCTGCGGCATCTGCCACCAGTCGCCCTCCTTGTTGTCGATGCGCTTGCCGACAAAGGCGAGCCCGGCGGAATTGACCATCATGGTGCCCACGCAGGGGCGGTACAGCTTGGGATCAGGTGCGCTCATCGGGCATTGCCTAGTCAAAGCGGTGGACCAATTCCATCACCCGATTGCGGCCTGCACAGAAAAACTTGATTGCTCCGGGCAGGGCAGGTCCATAGGGCACAGGTCAGAAGTGCCCCGAGGCACGCGATAACAGGCGCATGTGCGCAAGCAGGAACATACCATGGCGACCCAGACAGCCGATCGAGCGGCTTCCGCAACCCCGCAGGCCGGGCCCGACAGCGTAGTCGTCCGCTTTGCGGGCGATAGCGGCGATGGCATGCAGCTTACCGGCGGGCAGTTCACCCTGTCCACCGCACTGGCGGGCAACGATCTTGCCACTTTCCCCGATTTCCCCGCCGAAATCCGCGCGCCGCAAGGCACGCTGTTCGGCGTTTCGGCCTTCCAGATCAATTTCGGCTCCAGAGAGATCAACACCGCAGGCGACGCGCCCGACGTGCTGGTGGCGATGAACCCCGCCGCGCTGAAGACCAACCTGCAGGCCCTGAAGCCTGGCGGGCTGGTGATCATCGACACCGGCGAGTTCACCAAGCGCAACCTCGAAAAGGCCAAGTACGAGGTCAGTCCGCTGGATGATGGCAGCCTGGCCAAGTGGGATGTGCTGGCCTTCGACATTTCTGCGCTGACGATCGAGGCGGTGAAGCCGTTTGGCCTCGGCAACAAGGATGCCTTGCGCTCGAAGAACATGTGGACGCTGGGCCTGGCGCTGTGGATGTTCGACCGCGACCGGCAGCCGCTGATCGACTGGCTCAACGCCAAGTTCAAGACCAAGCCCGTTATCGCCGCCGCCAACATTGCCGCGCTCAACGCTGGTCATGCCTATGGCGAAACGGCCGAGCTGACGGGGCCGCTCAAGAAGGTCCACATTGATCCCGTGGCCGCCGAACCGGGCCTTTACCGGACCATTACCGGCGCGGAAGCCGTTTCGCTTGGCCTGGTCGCCGGTGCGCAGCTGGCTGGCCTGCCGATGTTCTTCGGCGGATATCCGATCACGCCTGCCAGCTCGATCCTCCACCACCTCGTTCGGCTGAAGGAATTCGGCGTCACCACCTTCCAGGCGGAAGACGAAATTGCCGCGATCTGTGCCGCCATCGGCGCAAGCTGGGCAGGGCAGCTTGGCGTGACCAGTTCGTCCGGCCCCGGCATTGCGCTGAAGGGCGAAGCGATGGGCCTTGCCGTGATGACCGAGCTGCCGCTGGTGATCGTCAATTCCCAGCGCGGCGGCCCCAGCACCGGCCTGCCGACCAAGACCGAGCAGAGCGACCTGTACCAGGCGGTCTATGGCCGCAACGGCGATGCGCCGATCCCGGTCATCTCGGCAAGCAGCCCGGGCGACGTGTTCGACTGCGCGATCGAGGCCTGCCGCATTGCCGTGCAGTACATGACGCCGGTGATCCTCCTCACCGATGGGTATATCGCCAATGCCGCCGAACCGTGGAAGGTGCCCGATCCGGCGAGCTACGAGCCGTTCCCGGTCCAGTTCCTCGAAGAGAAGAACGCTGGCGACACGCTGCTGCCCTACAAGCGCGATGCCAAGGGCGCGCGGCCGTGGATCAAGCCGGGTACGCCTGACCTGATGCACCGCATCGGCGGGATCGAGAAGAAGGTCGATACCGGCAACATCGATTACAGCCCCGAAAACCACCAGATCATGACCGACGCCCGCAAGGCCAAGATCGATGGCATCGCCGTGCCCGACCAGCAGGTTTCGCATGGCGACAAGACCGGCCACCTCGCCGTGGTGGGCTGGGGCAGCACCTATGGCCCGATCCGCCGCGCAGTGGACAATGCGCGCCGCAAGGGTCTGGCCGTAAGCCATATTCACGTGCGCAATATCTGGCCGCTGCCCGCCAACCTGGGCGAGCTGCTCGCGGGGTTCAGCCATGTGCTGATGCCCGAAATGAACACCGGCCAGTTCAAGACCGTGCTGCGCGACCAGTTGCTGGTCGATGCCGACAGCCTGACCAAGACCAGCGGCCAGCCGTTCCAGATCGCCGAACTGGACGAGGCCATCGCCCGCTATTTCGACGGAATCCCGGATAACGAAGGCGGCGAGGTCCACGCCAACACGCAGCAGTTGCCCACTCCCGAAAGTGGGCATGACGATGGATCGCTGAAGGCGACCGGAGACGCGCAATGAACGAGATGACCAAAATCGAAACCACCCTCAAGGACTGGGAAACCGACCAGGAGGTGCGCTGGTGCCCGGGTTGCGGGGACTATGCGATCCTGAAGGCGGTCCAGCGCACGCTGCCGCAGCTGGGCTGTGATCCGGCCAAGACGGTGTTCATCAGCGGCATCGGCTGCTCCAGCCGGTTCCCCTATTACATGGAGACCTACGGCTTCCACACCATCCACGGCCGCGCGCCTGCTTTCGCGACTGGCGCAAAGCTGGCCAATCCGGAACTCGACGTCTGGCTGGTGACGGGCGATGGCGATGGCCTGTCCATCGGCGGCAACCACATGATGCATGTGCTGCGGCGCAACGTGAACATGCAGATCATGCTGTTCAACAACGAGATTTATGGCCTCACCAAGGGCCAGTACTCGCCCACCAGCCGTATCGGCACCAAGAGCCCCAGCACCCCCATTGGCTCGGTCGATCGTCCGGCCAACCCTTGCGCCTTTGCCCTGGGTGCCGGTGCGCGGTTCGTTGCGCGCGGGTTCGACGTGTCGAAGAACCTGCCCGACGTGCTGAAGGCCGCCCATGCCCACCAGGGCGCGGCCTTCATCGAGATCTTCCAGAACTGCATCGTCTACAACAAGGACGTGTTCGATGCCTTCGCCGCGCCCAAGGGAGCGGACGATCACCAGCTGTGGCTGGCCGATGGCGAACCGATGCTGTTCGGCAGCGAGAAGACCGGCGGCGTGAAGGGCATTGCGCTTGATCGTGACCTGCTGGAACTGAAGGTTGTCGATGTGGTGGATGGGGACTGGCAGGCCGCCGGGGTGCTGGTCCACAATGTCCGCAACCGCTCTATCGCCCACATGCTCATCGAGGCGCCATTTGGCCCGTTCCCGATGGCGCTCGGCGTAATCTACGACGACCCGCGCCCGACCTATGAAAGCGCCGTCGTGGAAGAGCGCGCCAAGTCGAGCGAAGGCAAGAGTGCCAACCTCGCCAAGCTGCTCGCCAAGGGCCAGACCTGGACCGTGGAGGACACCGGCGGGCATCCGGCTTGATTTAGTCTCACACGAAGACACGAAGATGTCGCGACCGGACGATCTGGAGAGCCTCGCACGGATCGCTGTGGATTGTGGATTCCAGTTGCATCGTGATCTTGGCCCGGGGTTGCTGGAAGGCGCTTATGAAGCGCTCCTTGGCGGACTGATTTCGCAAGCCGGTTATGCCGTCGAACGACAGGTCCCCATGACCATGCGGTACAAGGGCGTTGTCGTTGACAACGCATTCAGGATCGATTTGCTCGTCGAGCGCAAGCTGGTGATCGAGTTGAAATCCATCGAAAAATTGGCACCTGTCCACGGCAAGCAGGTCCTGACCTATCTGCGCCTGATGGACCTGCCCCTAGGTCTGCTGATGAATTTCGGGCAGGCCACTTTCAAGGACGGCCTGAAGCGGGTTGCCAACGATTATTGGGGGCGCATCGGTTAGGCTCGACATCTTCGTGTCTTCGTGTGAATCAATCTTCGATGGACAACCTCACCCACTCCCTCACCGGCGCGCTGATTGGCCAGTGCGGGCTGAAGAAGAAGACCGGCCTTGCCATGCCCGCGCTGATCATCGGCGCAAACCTGCCCGATGTGGATGCGGCGTGTTTCTTCTGGCTCGACGGGGTGGAGCATCTGGCTTTCCGTCGCGGGATCACCCACGGGCCGCCCGCGTGGTTCCTGCTGCCGCTGATGCTGGCGGGCTTGCTCTATGGCTGGGACCGGTGGCAGGCGAAACGCGGCCAAGGCCGGTTTGGGCGGCCCGACAGCCGCCTGCCGGTGAACTTCAAATGGCTCTACCTCCTCAGCCTGATCGGCTGCCTCAGCCATCCGGCCCTCGACTGGATGAATGTCTATGGTATCCGCCTGCTCGCCCCGTTCAGCCAGCAATGGTTTTATGGCGACGTGCTGTTCATCATCGACCTGTTCCTGTGGGTGCTCCTGGTCGGCGGCGTATGGTTCTCGCTCCGCCGCGAGAAGCGTGGGGGTGACTGGATCAAGCCCGCGCGCGCGGCGATGGCCGTGATGCTCGCTTACATCGGGCTTAACGCCGCGATCACCCATGCACGGGAAGCCGAACTGGCGGGCGAGGGCGCGGTGGTGATCGCCAGCCCGCCGCCGGTCCTGTTCTGGCAGCGCGACATGATCGTGGGCAGTGATGGCCGCTACACCATCAACGGCGAACCGGTCGGCGATTTCGACCTGACCGAGAGCGACAAGCCGCACATCGCCAAGGCCGTGCCCGAAGCTGCGCCCTTCCTGTTCTGGTCGCGGGTGCCGATGGTCCGTGTTGCCGATGACGGGCGCTATCTCCTAACCGACGCGCGTTATCTGGGGCGCGGCGAGGGAGGGTTCACGGTGGAGCTTCCCGCCGAAGTCTGCGTCCCGCCGGAACTGCCCGTACCCTAGGGCCGTTCTCCGCCATCGCAGGAGGAAGCCCGTGCCAGTGCCGCAAATCGTCTGGCTGCGACGCGACCTGCGGCTGGCCGACCAACCCGCCTTCACGATCGCTGCGGCGCAAGGCCCGGTCATCCCGGTCTACATCCTCGATGACGAGACCCCCCGACACCGCCGGATGGGCGCGGCCAGCCGATGGTGGCTACACCATTCCCTGAAGGCACTGGAAAAGGACCTCGCCCGCCATCATTCACGGCTGATTCTGCGGCGCGGGAAGTCTGCCGATGTACTGGCCGCACTGGCCGACGAAACTGGTGCCACTACAGTCCACGCTCTGCGCCATGTCGAGCCCTGGTGGCGGAGCGCCGAACGCGCGGTTTCCGCACGACTTGAGCTGTGCCTCTACGATGGCCTCTACCTCCTCCCGCCCGGTTCGCTGACCACCGGAGGCGGGACGCCGTACAAGATCTTCACGCCGTTCAAGAACGCCCTGTTCGAGCGGCTCGACGGGGTGGACCTGCTGCCCGAACCCGTGCTGTCATCTCCCGAAGACTGGCCCGCCTCCGACAAGATGGCCGACTGGGACCTGCTGCCGCGCAATCCCGACTGGGCGCGCGGCTTTGCCGAGGCGTGGACGCCGGGCTCCCTTGCCGCACACAAGCGGATGGACGCATTCGCGGACGATCTCGGCCCCTATCGGCAGGACCGCGAGCTGCCTTCCATCGACGGCACGTCGCGCCTCTCGCCGCACCTCCACTTCGGCGAGATCTCGCCGCGCCAGTTGTGGCACGCGACCGAAGGCATGACCGGCGAAGGCCCCGGCTTCTTCCGCGCCGAACTGGCCTGGCGCGACTATGCCGCCAACCTCGTGCTGCAATTCCCGGACTATGGCGCGCGGTCCTATCGCGACGGCTACGATGATGGCCTGTGGCGCGACCCGCAAACCGACGAGCAGGCAGCGGCAGACCTGAAAGCCTGGCAACAGGGCCGCACCGGCTATCCCATCGTGGACGCGGGGATGCGGCAGTTGTGGGATTGCGGCTGGATGCACAACCGCGTGCGGATGATCGCCGCCTCCTTCCTCGTCAAACACCTGCTGATCGACTGGCGGCATGGCGAGCGCTGGTTCTGGGATACGCTGGTCGATGCCGATTATCCGAGCAATGCCACCAACTGGCAGTGGGTTTCGGGCACTGGCGTGGACAGCAACATGTTTGTCCGCATCATGGCGCCGCTCAGCCAGAGCGAGAAATTCGATGCGGGTGAATACATCCGACAATGGGTGCCGGAGCTGTCGGGCCTCGATGATCCCTATGTCCACGATCCGGCCAGCCACTTTTGCCGCCCGGAAGACTATCCCGCGCAGCTGATCGGCCACCGCGAAGGACGCGAGCGGGCGCTGGAATCATACCGCAACAGCAAGGCCTGATCTTGCCGCGCGCGGACGCGAAGTCCATAGACGCCGCATGGCGACGCGGGGAGCAGGGCTGCTGGAAGCAGGTGGGAATTTCGGGTCGAGCCCGGGCTTCCTCGCGCGCCTTGTCGCGCCGGGGTTTGCCGGGATACTGGACCGGATCGACGCCGGGCTGGTGACAGGAACAATCCACGGAATCCTGCCCGATGGCAGCCACCGCAGGCTGGGTGGGCGGGCCCCCGGTTTTGAATGCATCGTTGAACTGAAGGACTGGCGCGCACTGCTGCGGCTTGCCACGGGCGGCTCGGCCGGATGGTATCAGGCGTGGGAGGCGGGCGAGTGGTCCAGCCCCGATCCGGTGCCACTGTTTGCCTTGTTCATGGCCAATGGCGTGTCGCTAGGCGAAGTGGGCCGCGCCAAGGGTCCGTGGCGCTGGGCGGCGCGGGCCTTCCATGCGCTGAACCGCAACACGAAAGCGCGGGCGCAGCGCAACATCCACCTGCATTACGATCTCGGCAACGATTTCTATGGCGCCTGGCTCGATCCGACGATGAGCTATTCGGCGGCCTATCGCACTGGCGACGATCCGCTGGAGCAGGCGCAGCAACGCAAGTGGCAGCGGCTGGCGGAGCGGCTGGGCAAACCTGGTAGCCTGCTCGAAATCGGCTGCGGTTGGGGCGGCCTGGCAGGACATTTCGCCCATCACGGCAGCGCAGTGACCGCCATCAGCCTGTCCGCTGAACAACTGGCTTGGGCTCGCGAAAAACACCCCGGTATCGATTTCCGCAAGCAGGATTACCGCGACGTTGCCGGGCAGTTCGATGCCATTGTCAGCGTGGAAATGGTCGAGGCCCTGGGCCGCGAATACTGGCCGACCTTCATGGATTGCGTGGCGCGCAACCTGAAGCCGGGCGGCCGCGCGGCGATCCAGTACATCGCCATGCGCGAGGAACTGTTCGACGGCTATGCCCGCAACGCCGATTTCATCCAGGCCTATGTCTTCCCTGGCGGGCTGTTGATCCGCACTAGCGAATTCCGCCGCCTGGCCGAAGAACGCGGGCTGGCATGGCAGGACCAGGAGGACTTCGGCCTCGACTATGCCGAGACCCTGCGCCTGTGGCGTGAGAACTTCGATGCGGCGGAGCGTGAAGGGCGTCTGCCTGCAGGGTTCGACGAACGGTTCTGCCGCCTGTGGCGCTATTACCTGCAGTATTGCGAAGGCGGTTTTCGAGGCGGGGGGATCACCGTGAGCCAAGCCACGCTGGTCAAGGCCGGATGAAGCGCTGGCTCATCGCGCTGGCCCTGGCGGCCGGGCTAGGCACGGCGGGCTGGCTGTCGCTCGACCGCGATCTGCGCACCCTGATTGCCACCGGCCCGACCGATACCGACATCCTGTTCTGGACCGACGATCAGCGCGATGCCGGTTTCCGTGCGCTCGACAAGCTGGGGTGGGTGGTCGATTCGCGGGTCATCGCGCGGGGTAACAGCGTTCGCCCCCTGCCTGCAGGAGAACCACTGGCGCTCGATCTCTATCTTGATGCCTATATCGAACAGCAGCGCGTGGCCGGGCTGGTCGTGCTGGTGGACGGGCGGGTGGTGCTCGAACGCTATGCGCGGGGCTTTGGACCGGACGGCCGCTGGACCAGTTTTTCGGTGGCGAAAAGCCTCACCTCCACGCTGGTGGGAGCAGCCCTGCAGGACGGCGCGATCCGCTCGCTCGATGACAGGGTCAGCGCCTATGTGCCTGATCTTGCAGGTTCGGCATATGATGACGTGACCATTCGCCAGCTTCTCACCATGACCAGCGGGGTGGCATGGAGCGAGGACTACGGCGATCCCCAATCAGACGTGGCGCGGTTCAATGCGCATCGGCCGGAAGCGGGGGTCGATACCACGGTCAGCTATATGCGCGGGCTGCCGCGCGCCGCGCCGGCAGGCGAACAATGGCTCTACAAGACGGGTGAGACCAACCTCATCGGCGTGGTGGTGAGTTCGGCCACCGGTAAGCCGCTGGCGCAATACCTGTCGGAAAGGATCTGGGCGCCCTTCGGCATGGAGCAGGACGCAACCTGGTTGCTGGGCTCCACCGGCCACGAGATCAGCGGCTGCTGCATCCAGGCCGGCACGCGCGACATGGCGCGGTTCGGGCTGTTCGTGCTGGACGGCGGGCGGATCGGCGGCGAGCAGGTCGTGCCTGATGATTGGTTCGACATGGCAACGACCAAGCAGGCCGATATCGGCGAGCCGGGCCGGGGCTATGGCTTCCAGTGGTGGACCTATGACGACGGCACCTTTGCCGCGCAGGGCATCTTCGGGCAGGGCATTTTTATCGATCCGGCGCGGCGGCTGGTGATTGCCACCAACGGCAACTGGCCGATCGCTTCATCGGACGAATTGTGGGCCGGGCGCGAGGCGTTCTATCGTGCGGTCCAGGCCGCAGTTGAGCCGCTTCAGCCCCGATAGGTGCCATCTCCGCGATATCGGGCGAGAATGTTCTCGTGCACGATCGGGCTGATCAGGTTGGAGAAGGCGCAGCCGCACAGGCCGTTTTCCCACCACACCACTTCTGCCTGGAGCGATTCGAGGCCGGGCAGGGTCAGCCAGCACATCGAACCCGGGTGCATCCGGGTTACTGCCGTGGCGGAAAAGCCTGAAAGCGACAGGTCATTCACCACAGTCTGGAACGAACGCATGCCCGAGGCGCGCAATTGTGCCGGAATGACGATCCTGGTGCGCGGAGCCGAACGGTCCTCCTGCGCCGCCACGTCGTACCGCCCCTGGACATTGTGCAATGTCATGCCGAATTCCCACCCCTCGTATGCTGCAACCATGGCCTTTCAAGGCCTTGCGAGCACAGAATGGTCCGTTCTGCTTACCAGCACCTTACCGGCAATGGTTAAGCTGAAGTTTCCACTCTTTTCCGGGTCAGGTTGGAAAAGTCGTCCACCAGCATCTGGACGATGGCCTGGCCGACCACTTCGGGCGGCTTAACGCTCTGCGGATCTTCGCCCGGATAGGCCTTGGCGCGCATGGCCGTGCGGGTCGCGCCGGGATCGACGATAGCGACGCGCGTATCGCTGATCCGGCCGATCTCCTGGCCGTGGCTCAGCAGGAGGTTGTCGAATGCCGCCTTGGTCGCGCCATAGGCGCCCCAGAAGGCGCGCGGCTCTGCCCCGACCGAGCTGGTGAGGCCGATGATCCGGCCATGCTTGCTGCGTTTCAGCAGCGGATCGAACACCGCCAGCAGGGCCTGCGTGGCCAGCACATTCAAGGTCAGCGCCTGGTTGAACTGGCGCGCGTCGATCTGGGTGACGGGGGTGAGCGTGGGCAGGGTGGCGGCGGAAATAACCAGCACGTCCAGCCGCTCCCACCGCTGGGCAAGGGCCTGTGCCAGCCGGCCGATGGAGTCGTTCTCGGTCAGGTCGAGCGGGGCGATGGTGGAGGTGCCGCCGGCATCGTGGATCGCATCCTCGACCACTTCCAATTCCTTCACCGTGCGCGCGGTGATCACGACATGGGCACCCGCCGCGGCAAGTGCGATGGCCGTGGCGGCGCCGATGCCCTTGCTGGCGCCGGTGACCAGCGCGATCCGGCCTTCCAGCGGCCTGTTGGCAATCACGTCACCCATGGCTCAGGCGACCTTGCCGACCGGCAGCTTCAGTTGCGCCTCTTCCGCCTGGACAATGGCATTGTCGGTCAGGCTGGTGGGGTATTCGCCAGTGAAGCAGGCATCGCAATATTGCGGGTTCACATTGTCGCGCCCGGCCAGGCCGACGGCGCGATAGAGCCCGTCGATCGAGACGAAGGCGAGGCTGTCGGCCTGGATGAATTCGCGCATGGCAGCCAGGTCCATCCGGCCGGCCAGCAGTTTGGAGCGTTCGGGTGTATCCACGCCGTAATAGCAGCCGTGGCCGGTGGGCGGGCTGGCAACGCGGAAGTGGACTTCCTTTGCCCCTGCATCGCGCATCATTTGCACGATCTTGAGGCTGGTAGTGCCGCGCACGATGGAATCGTCGATCAGCACGATGCGCTTGCCCGCCACGATGGCGCGGTTGGCGTTGTGCTTGCGCGCCACCCCTGCATTGCGCGCGCCGTCGCTCGGCTGGATGAAGGTGCGGCCGACATAGTGGCTGCGGATGATCCCCAGCTCGAACGGGATGCCACTCTGCTGCGAATAGCCGATGGCTGCTGGAACGCCGCTGTCAGGCACCGGCACGACCAGGTCTGCTTCCACCGGTTCTTCCTTGGCCAGTTCCATGCCGATGTTGCGGCGGCTGGCATAGACCGAGCGGTCGTTGAAGATCGAATCGGGGCGGCTGAAATAGACGTGCTCGAAAATGCACGGGCGCGGGCGTGCCTCGCCGAAGGGGCGGTGGCTGCGGATCGTGCTGTCGAAATCGACCTCGACGAATTCGCCCGGCTCGATCTGGCGGATGAATTCGGCACCGACCACGTCGAGCGCCACGGTCTCGCTGGCGAAGACGATGGCATCGCCAAGCTTGCCCATTACAAGTGGACGGATGCCCAGCGGGTCGCGGCAGGCCATCATGCCGCGCGGGGTCATCACGATCAGGGCATAGGCCCCTTCGACCAGGCGCAGAGCATCGACCAGCTTGTCCAGCATGGTCGGATAGCGGCTGGTGGCGACGAGGTGGATTATTACCTCGGTATCGGATGTTGACTGGAAGATCGCGCCCTTCTGCACCAGTTCCTGGCGCAGCAGCCGAGCGTTGGAGATATTGCCGTTGTGCGCGACGGCGAAACCGCCGCTGGCAAGGTCCGCATAGAGCGGCTGGACATTGCGCATGCTCGCGCCGCCGGTGGTCGAATAGCGCACGTGGCCTGCCGCCATCAGGCCGGGCAGTTCGGCAATCGATTCCCCGGTGGCGAAGTTCTCCGCCACGTGGCCGAGTCCGCGCACGGTAAAGAATTCCGTTCCATCGAAGCTGGTTATGCCGACCGCCTCCTGCCCGCGATGCTGCAAGGCGTGGAGGCCTAGCGCGCAGGTCGCTGCCGCGTCCGCACGACCGATGACGCCGAAAACGCCGCATTCCTCGCGCAGCTTGTCGCCGTCGAGATCGAGGTAGGGGTGGGTCAGGTTCATGCGCAATCGGGCAGCCATTGGTTGGCCGCACCCTTGGCGACATTGGGTGGTGATTACAAGCTTGATCATTCCGGGTGGCGGGGATCTGCGACGGATGGCCTGCCAGACCTGCGGGTCGCTTTCAGCTTCGGCCAAACAAGGATGAATTCACATCCAACGGATGTACATCTATTTCGGATGCATAATATTCATAATCTTCAAGTTACCGATTACATAAGTATTCCTACATAGCGCGGTCAGTCACGCAATACTGTTTACTCCAAGTAGGCGATGGCTTGGGGGATTCGGCTGAAACGGTAACGGCTCTTTGTTCGACAGTTCCCAACTGACGATCATGCCCGGTTTCAACTTTTTTTCCTGCACTCAGGCACTTGCAGCCAGAAATCTACCTGCCCGGCCCTTTCGTCGGCGGGAACTTCCGGTGCGGGACAGGCCATCGATCGGACGAGGCAGAAGAGGGGACATCGATCCGGAAAGCAGCAGATCACTTCAGGTCGCATCACCGCACTGAATCTTCTCGAAAATTTTGAACGAGAATTGGAGAAATCAACATGAGTAAGACAAAACTGACCCTGCTGGGAGGTACTGCCGTTGCGGCACTGCTGGTCTCGGCTCCGTCATTGGCGCAGACAGTTTATGACACCGATGTGCAGGATGTGGCGATTGCGCAGAACGCCTCGGACATTGCCGATAACGCTGCCGACATCGCAACCAACACCGCCGATATCGCAACCAACGCGGCGGACATTGCAACCAACGCTGCCGATATCGACGCGCTGGAAACCAACGACGCGCTGCAGGATGCCGCGATTGCGCAGAATACCTCGGACATTGCCGATAACGCTGCCGACATCGCAACCAACACCACAGACATCGCGACCAACGCCACGGATATCGCAACCAACACTGCCGACATTGCAACCAACGCTGCTGATATCGACGATCTGGAAGCCAATGACGCGCTGCAGGACGCCGCGATTACAGCCAACACTGCCAATATCGCCGCCAACGCTGCTGATATCGTCGATCTGCAAACCAATGTGAGCGATCTGCAAAACGATTTGGTCGATGTGCAGGATGACATCAGCGATCTTTTCGCTGCCGATACCGCGCAGGACACGCTGATCGCCGCCAACGCTGCCGACATCGCGACCAATGCGGCGGACATCGCAACCAACACCACGGACATCGCGACCAACGCGGCAGACATCGCGACGAACACCACAGACATCGCGACCAATGCCGCCGACATCGACGCGCTGGAAACCAATGACGTGCTGCAGGATGCGGCGATTGCGCAGAACACCTCGGACATTGCCGATAACGCTACCGATATCGCAACCAATGCGGCGGACATCGCAACCAACGCGGCGGACATCGACGCGCTGGAAACCAATGACGCGCTGCAGGATGCCGCGATTGCGCAGAACACCTCGGACATTGCCGATAATGCTGCCGATATCGCGACCAACGCCGCCGACATCGCGACGAACACCACA
>NZ_JAMFLH010000015.1 GCF_023501975.1 Altererythrobacter sp. KTW20L
AGGCTACAGGCTGTCCACGATGCCACCCGGTTTTGCCGCAGCAGCCCCCTCGCCCGAAACAAGACTCCTGGACGGTTCCCCAGGTCAATGCTGACCATTGCGAACCGCTCGATACCAGACGGTCCGCTTTTTGCTGCTCGACCGCTTGGCAACAGAGATCATTCGATGCACAATCCTTCCCAAAACAAACAAAAGCGGGACACGGCGTCCCGGAGGGGGAAAGCCGTCATGCGTAAACAGTCTCGCCTGTGCCTTTACACTCGCCTCGTAACCGCCTCCCTGCTGCTCGGCACAGGCGCGGGTGTTGCGGCGCAGGATCACCATGATCACACCACCATGGCGATGGACTTGGCACCGCCGTCGGCGTTCTCGCGGACCGTCAGGTGGTCGGACGCCTCGGCATGGCCGTCGGGCCGGGTGCCCGCAGCGGGCGAGGAAGTGACGATTCCGCGCGGCACCGAAATGCTGCTCGATGTGAGCCCGCCCGAACTGCGCAGCCTGACCGTGCAGGGCAAGCTGACCTTCCTCAACGAGCGCGACCTGACGCTCACCACCGACTGGATCTACCTGCCCGGCGGCGAGCTGGAAATCGGCACCGAGTCCGATCCGTTCGAGCATCAGGCGATCATCACACTGACCGACAAGGTTCGGGGCGAAGACATCAACACCATGGGCGACCGCGGCATCATGATGTTGCGCGGCACGCTCAGCCTGCATGGCAATCGCCAGCACACCTGGTCGAAGCTATCCTCCACGGCAGAGGCTGGCAGCAGTTCCCTCACCGTGCTGGATGCGAGCGGATGGCGCGTAGGTGACGAGATCGTTCTGGCCTCCACCGACTTCGACCCGCGCCAGGCGGAAAAGCGCACCATCGCCGCCATCAGCGGCAACACCGTCACCATCGATGCGCCGCTGCGATACATGCATTTCGGCGAGATCACTTATGGCGTGGATCAGCGCGGCGAAGTTGCCAACCTGACGCGCAACATCCGTATCCAGGCCTCCGAAGATGCGGCGACGAGCCATTTCGGCGGGCACATCATGGCGATGAGCGGCTCCAGGGTGTTTATCGACAGTGTCGAGCTTTCGCGCATGGGGCAGCACCTAGAACTGGCGCGCTATCCCATCCACTTCCACATCCTTGGCGAAGGCGCGGGCCAATATGTACGCAACGCCTCCATCCATGACACTTTCAACCGCTGTGTGACGGTCCACGGTACAAACAATCTCCAGGTGGAGAACAACGTCACCTACAACACAGTAGGCCACTGCTTCTTCCTTGAAGACGGGATCGAAACAGGCAACCGCTTCGTCCGGAACCTGGCGATCCAGACCAAGTGTCATCCGACATTGCCATGCGTGCCGACCAACCTCGCCGCCAACGGAGAGAACAACTACACCTACGCCAACAGGATGACCGTCAGGCAGATCAGTTTTGCAGGCGGAGCAACGCTGCTGCCGTCGGACAACACGGTGGCGTCCTTCTGGATCACCAACCCGAACAACAGCTACATCGACAATGTCGCGGCCGGTTCCGACCAGAACGGTTTCTGGTTGTCCCTGCCTGAACATCCCAATGGCGCCTTCCTGGGTACGGAGGTCAGCCTCAACACCTGGCCGCGCCGGACGCCGATGGGCGAGTTCAGGGGCAACGTGGCCCATTCCAACTTCGACGGGTTCATGTTCGACCGGAACATCAATGAAGACAACACCTTCGGCCTGGCCGGCAACGCCTTCATGCCGCGGGAAAATCCGGCTGACCCGGACAGCGCCTTCGTGGAAACGGTGTTCGAGGACCTGACCGCCTACAAGAACCGCAATGGTGGCCTGTGGGGTCGGGGCGAGCTGCAAATATTCCGCAACATGAAATTCGCCGACAACGCCATCGGCATGACGCATTCGTCGGGCGACTTCGGCAGCCAGGAGTTTACCTCGCGGCTGGAGGATTCGCTGTTCGTGGGTGAAACAGACAATATCGGAAACCCGACCACGCCGGAGGAATTGGCCTATGGGCGCAGCCTGCCGAAGCCTTCCATCCCGGACTTCCCGATCCGCGCCTACGAATACTACGACTACCGCGATGAAGTGGCGAATACGACATTCGTGAATTACCAGGACAACGACAGGCGCAAGACAGGGGCCCTATCATGGCTGCTGTTCACCAGCTCAGGCGTCACGACAGCAAGCACCATCGAGGGCGCGCAATTCGTCAATGCCAAGCCGGTGTATTTTCCGAACATCGAACCCAGGTTCGACAATGATAATCGTGGCGGCGTGGCCTATCGGACCCTGTCGTTCCTCGATCTGGACGGTTCGGTGACCGGCATCGCCAATTCCCATGTCCTGCTCCACGACGGCGAGAACAACAGCGTCGCCACCGACGACACCTGCGAGATTCATCCGACCTGGAACGCCTCTGTTTGCACAGGCGATGTCGGGCGCCTGTATCTTGCACAAAGAAACGGGCGGCTCGGCGCCCAAACCGCCCCCGATGAAGCGTCCGTCGCGCTTGTTCGCAACGGCACGGAATTTCCCGTCACCGGCAACCAGAGCACTGTGCGTGCCGGGACCGACATCCAAGTGAAAACCGAAAGGCCGGAAGTAACTCTCAGCATCAGCGAAATGGACCAGGGCTCCTGGGTCATGTTCGAGCTGCCAGGATTCGCCAATGCAGCCTCCGGAACGCAAGCTGCCAGCATGGACGCATTGCGCCGCGCGAACGAGACATCCTGGTTCAGGGGCGAGGATGCCCTGTGGGTCAAACTGGTGGCCGCGCCTCCGGTCATGCCGGTTCGTCCATTGGTCATGCAGGCCAGTATTGCGGTCAGCAGATAGGGGCCGATCGCCTTTGGCTACTTGAGCGCGGGGTTACCAGTCGTCGTCAACGGGCGCGGGGTCCATTGCGTGCTGGGACGGGTCGAGCACTTCATCGAAGGTGTTGTCCGGCTCGACTACGTCAGGCGGACCGCTGTCGAAAAATTCCGCGTCGTCGATCACCGGCTCGTCATCCCAACCGACGGCTTCTTCGACATAATCGGCTGTGGCGGGGCGCTGGCTGTTGGCCAACTGTACTTCGCCCTGCGGCGTCCCATCGGTCTGCGCTTCAGCCGCAACAGTCCCCAGCGTGCCACGTTCATCGGCCACCATTGCCACCAACAGCAGGATGCCGGCAGCAAACAACAGGGTGTGCGAAGTGCGCGTAAAGATCATCGGTCCTGTCAGTCGAACGAGGTGGATATGCGACTGCCTAGCAACGATATGCCAAGAATTCTTTAACTGCCCGCCGGACCCCGCCCGCCCGCGTCGCCCTGCTCACAAGGCGGCCCGATAACTATTTCGCCAAGAGGGAACGCTGCTGTTTTTACGGGAATTTCCCAGGGCTCGCGACGACGTCCCGTTAACCACATCTTCAAAACCTATATTTAGTCAGCGCCCCGTCACCGCCTGTTGGTGGCACTACTGGGGATAATACAATGACCATGACCATCCGGTCGTCGGTCGTGCTTGCCAGCGTTGCTTTCGCCGCCATTTCGGCGACGGGCGCGCGGGCTGCCACGGAAACCGACACCTTCGATATCTCGCTTGAAATCACCGCTGCCTGTTCGGTTACCGCCGGCAGCGCATCGGACATCGACCTCGGCACCGTGGCGTCGACCGCGACCGACCTGTCGGGCAGCAGCACCATCACGGTGAACTGCTCGAACACCGTGCCCTATTTCGTCGGCCTGGCGCCGTCGAACAACGCCACCGACGGCGCGGGCGAACTGGATCCGGCTTCGGGTCCGGACACCGTGCCCTACCAACTGCGTTCGGCCTCCGGTTCGAGCGGCGCGATATGGGGCAACACTGCCACGACCACGGCAGTGGGCAATGGCGTGAGCGGCACCGGCAACGGCGCCGACCAGACGCTGACCGTCTATGTCACGGTTGACGACGCCAACTACGCTCCGGCTGTCTATTCGGACACCGTGACCGTGACGGTCAACTACTGACCGTTCGATGATTGTCATGCGATCCCTTCCGCATATCGCAATCGCCCTGCTGGCATGCGTGGCCCCCACCGGGGCCGCGCATGCCGAGGGATTGCAGGTGGCCCCGGTTTCGGTGACGATCCCGGAGCTTTCGGGCGTTGTCTGGCTCAACAACGGGTCGGACACGGCCCTGCGGGCCCAGGTGCGGGTGTTCCGCTGGCACCAGGACAATGGCGAGGACGAACTGGTCGAAACCGAGGACCTGGTCGCCAGCCCGCCGTTTGTGGAAATTGCGCCCAATGGCCAGCAGGTGATCCGCCTGGTGCGCTTCGGCAATGCGGCAACGCAGGCCGAGTGCGAGCGCAGCTACCGCATCATTGTCGATGAACTGCCACCGGCAGCCAGCGGCGAAGCTGCGGGACTGCAGTATGTCCTGCGCTATTCGGTGCCGGTTTACCTGACCAATCCTGCCTGCAATGCACCGCAGCAACCCGAACTAGACTTGAGCATCGTGGCCAACGGCGATGCCGCGTGGCTCGACGTAGTTAATTTGGGACAAACGCGGGCCCAGCTCGCCAATGTCCATTTCGTGGCACAGGACGGCCGGCGCACTGCAATCGCAGGCGGCCTGCTGGGCTATGTGCTGCCCGGGGCACAGCGCCGCTTTGCCCTGACACAGTCTGCTGCGGCCCTTGGCAGCGGCGGACAGATCGAGGTTCAACTCAATGGCTCGCAGACCAGGCAGCCGGTGTCGCTGGCTCCTTCGGGGCAGTGAGGCGGTAGTCCTGGGCTCGGCGCTGCTGGTTCAACCGGTTGCTGCCAGTGAGGACACCACCACCGGCGAGACCGCCAACATCATCGACCGCGCGCAGCTTCGTTCTGCCGTGGCACTGGAACAGCCTGGCATGCAGTTCCTGCAGGATAGCCGCGGCGTGGCCCTGATCCTGGCAGTCGAGGTGAATGGTATGGACCACGGCCTGGCGCAGTTCCGCCTGATAGACGACCAGCTTTGGGCGACGCGCCAGGTGATCGGCGAGCTGGGGCTCAAGACAGCGGCCGACGGCACGCCTGCCGACCTGCTTGCCCTGGCTGATGCGCTCGATGCCGCTGTGACCTACAACGCCGCGCTGCAATCGGTCTCGGTCATGGTCGAGACCAGCCGCCTTGCGGTGGGCACCAGCCGCCTGAACACCAATGATCAGAGCCGTCCGGTTCCCTCCAGCGCCACCGGCGCGCTGCTGAACTACGATCTCAACGCCAACTTCATCGGCGACGATGTGTCAATCGACGGCTTCACCGAAACGCGGCTGTTCTCAGGCAATGCCCTGGCGGAAAACACCGCCCTGTTCCATGTGGGCGGCGGGCCGGGCCGACGCAGCTTTCTGCGGCTGGATACCACTGTGTCACTGTCGCTGCCCGAACAGGGGCTGACGATCCGCGCGGGTGACATCATCACGCGCGGCACGAGCTGGTCGCGTGCGACGCGGCTGGGCGGTGTGCGGATCGGGACGGACTTCGCGCTGCAACCCTATCTGGTTACCGCCCCCATCCCGGCGTTCTTCGGCGACGCCGCGCTGCCATCGACGGTCGATCTCTATATCGACGGGCTGAAGCGCTTTTCGGGCGCGGTCGCGCCGGGGCCGTTCGAAGTCGGCAGTGGCGCCAACCGGATCAACGGTGCGGGCCTCGCGCAACTGGTGGTCACCGACGCCTTGGGGCAGGTCAACACCTTCGACTTCCCTATTTACGACACGCCCGCACTGCTGCGCGAAGGCCTGACCGACTGGTCGATCGAACTGGGCGCGGTGCGGCAGAGCTATGGCCTGCGCTCGTTCGACTATGCCTCCGACCCGGTGGCGAGCACCAGCTTGCGCACCGGTCTAAGCAATTACCTCACGCTCGAAGCCCACGCGGAAGCGGGCGCGGGGCTGGTCAACGGCGGGGCGGGAGCGGCCTGGCTGATGCCATTTGGCGGAGTGCTGGCCGGATCGGTCGCCGCCAGCGATCATCGCGGCGAGAGCGGTGCACGGGTCGAACTGGGCTATTCATGGACCGATAGCCGCTTCAACCTGTCGGCCACGGCCCAGCGCGCCAGCCGCGATTACCGCGATCTGGCCGCCGTCCACGACGCCCGCGTCCCCCGCGAGCGCGACGTGGTGACAGTGGGCCACAACTCAGGCCGGCTCGGCAGTTTCGGTGTCAGCCTTGTCCGCCAGCGCCATACCGCGCAGCCGACCACCAGCTTTGCCAGCATGAACTGGTATCGCTCCCTCGGACCGCGCTTCTCGCTCAGCCTATCGGCCCACCAGGATCTTCAGCGGACACGCGAGCGGGGAGCATTTCTCAGCCTGTCCTTCGTGCCGGGATCGGGCGATCATGTATCCGCGGGGCTGCAGGCCAACGAACGGCGGACCAGTGCCTCGTTCGGCTATCGCCGCTCGCTTCCGTATGAAGGCGGCACCGGCTGGGCCGCCGATGCTACCTTTGATGGCGACCGCTTGCAGACAGCCGGACAGGTCGATCACCTTGCGTCGGTCGGCCAGGCGACAGTCGGCGGACGGATGATCGGCGGGCAGGCCTCGGCCTATGCCGGTTATTCGGGCGCGCTGGTGGTGATGGAAGAAGGCCTGTTCGCCAGCCGCAAGGTGTTCGACGGGTTTGCCGTGGTTTCAACCAGCGGGGTCGCCGACGTGCCGGTGCGGGTCCACAACCGCGAAATCGGCCGCACCAACGACCGCGGCCACCTCCTCGTCACCGGTCTCAACGCCTGGCAGAACAACCGCGTGACAATCGACACCAGCGATCTTCCTCCCACCTTGTGGGTCGAACGGATCGAGAGCCAGGCGGTCCCCGCCGACCGCTCGGGCGCGGTGGTCGATTTTGCCATTACGCCGATCCGCTCCGTCCTGGTGAGCCTCGTGGATGAAGCCGAGGCCGAACTGCCGGTCGGTATGGCCGGATTGATGGATGACGATGCCAGCCAGCCGCTCATGGTGGGCTTCGGCGGGCAGTTGTTCATCGAGCGGGCCGAACCCGGCGCGCTGGTCGTGCTGCAATCCGATAGCGGCACCTGCACCTTCCGCCTGCCTGACGAACTGCCGTCCGACAATGCGGGACGGCTGGGCAAGACAACCTGCGAGGTTCTATGACACGCGCAATGGCCGACCTTTTCTCCCGCTTGCCGCTGGACAGCTTGATGCGGCTGTGCCTGATGCTTGTCGCAGCTCCGCTATTGTCGGCCCTGTTCCCGCAGGAAGCCAAGGCCAATATCGTTTGCCTGGTCGGTTCAGCGGGGTTGGACATGGGCAACTCCTCGTCAGGGACGGGCACGATCACCTGGACCTGCACCAAATATGTCAACCCACGGCGCACCTTCACCCTGTGCGTGGCGCTGGGATTCCCCAGCTGGCCAGGCACTGCTGCCCAGCCGGTGCTGCGCCACACCGGCAGCAACACCTTCCTCAACTACAACGTCTATCGCAATGCCAGCCTCTCCACCATCTGGACCGCCAGCCAGCCGCTGAGCCAGTCGATCACGATCACCGGCCGCCTCGGGTCGTCGGTTTCGGGCAGCTTCACCTTCTATGCCGGACGCGATGCGGGCAGCACGGCAGGCAATTACAACGCCTTTTTCTACAACAGCATTCTCGGCTTCCTCGACAACAACGGCAATTGCCAGACCTTTGGAAGCGTGGGGGGTACGCCACTCTCGGCCCAGCAGTTCACCCTGCCGGTGACCGCAGCAGTCTCGAACAGTTGCAATGTCTCGGCACTCGGCAATGCCAATCTTGGCACGGTGGCGGCAACCGCCGGCCCGGTGTTCGGGTCGACCGCGATCAGCGTGACCTGTCCCAATGGTACGCCCTATGCCATCAGCCTTGCACCATCCAACGGCAACAGCGCCGGCGCGGGCGTGCTAAGTGGGACCGGCAGCAACACCGACCAGCCAGCCTACCAGCTCCACCGCAACAGCAATACCGGACCGATCTGGGGCAATACGGCCAGCACCAGCGGCGCAGGCAACGGCGCTTCAGGCACGGGCAACGGCTCTGCGCAGAACTTCCCGGTCTATGTCACCGTGCCCGATGCTGACTATACACCCGACAACTACAGCGACACGGTGACAGTGACCGTGCACTTCTAGGCTGAACGCCTAGCGTCCCACGGCGACATATTCGAAACCCTGTTTCTCCACGTCTGACCGGCTGTAGAGGTTGCGCAGGTCTACCAGCAGCGGGCGCTTCATAACCTTGCGGGCGCGGGCAAGGTCGAGCGCGCGGAAGGCGTCCCATTCGGTCACGATCACTGCCGCATCGGCCCCTGTCATCGCGTCGTACGAACTTTCGCAATAGACCAGCCCGTCGATCACGGCTTTCGACGTTTCCATGCCTTCGGGATCATAGGCCCGCACGGTAATGCCGGCCGCACGCAGGGCGCGGGTGATGTCGATCGCGGGCGAATCACGCATATCGTCGGTATCGGCCTTGAAAGTGAGGCCGAGCAGGGCGACGGTCTTGCCGGCCACGTCCCCGCCCTCAACTCCGCCGCCCATCGCAGCCATGATCTTGCCGCCCATCGCCTGCTTGCGCTGGTCGTTCACCTTGACCACGGCATCGACGATCTGCAGCGGCGCACCATAGTCCAGCCCGGTCTTGAGCAGGGCCAGGGTATCCTTGGGAAAGCACGATCCGCCATAACCCGGCCCCGGCTGCAGGAACCGCGCGCCGATGCGGGTATCGCTGCCGATGCCACGCGCCACATCGCGCACGTCCGCGCCCACTTTTTCGCACAGGTCGGCGATCTCGTTGATGAAGCTGATCTTGGTGGCAAGGAAGGCGTTGGCGGCATATTTGGTCAATTCCGCCGCGCGCCTGCTCATCACCAGGATCGGCGAATCGTTGCGGGTCAGCGGGCGGTAGATTTCCTGCAGCACTTCTTCGGCATGGGGATCGTCCACCCCGATCACCACGCGGTCGGGCCGCTTGAAATCGTCGATCGCGGCGCCTTCGCGCAGGAATTCGGGGTTGGAGGCGACGGCGAACTTCAGGTCCGGCCGCGCCTTTCGGATGATCGCTTCCACCTCGTCGCCGGTGCCGACCGGCACGGTGGATTTATCCACTACCACCGCGCCATCACGCAGCAGCGGAGCCATCTCGGCAGCGGCGGCATAGACATAGCTGAGGTCCGCGTGCCCGTCGCCGCGCCGCGAGGGCGTGCCGACCGCGATAAACACCGCATCGGCCTGCGGCAGCACCGAGGCGAGATCGAGCGTGAAGTCGAGGCGGCCCGTGGCCACGTTGCTCGCCACAAGGTCATCTAGGCCAGGTTCGAAAATCGGAATGCGGCCCGCCAGCAGCGCGTCGATCTTGGACTTGTCCTTGTCCACGCAGGTCACATGGTGGCCGAAATCGGCGAAGCAGGCGCCTGAAACCAGGCCCACATAGCCCGTTCCGATCATCACGATACGCATTCAAGCAACCCTTTTTCCCCTCGGCCAGGCGGAAGCGCCCTTTACCCGGCAAACCTTGCGCTCGTCCTAACCAGACGCCTTCCCTGCAAGCAAGCGGATCAACCGCGCCCGCGATAGGAGGCAACGCCCTGGTCGGGCACCCACAGGCCGTCGGGGGCCGCGCCGCTCTGCCAGAACACGTCGATCGGGATGCCTCCGCGCGGATACCAGTAGCCGCCGATGCGCAGCCAGCGCGGCTGCATTTCGGCCATCAGCCGCTGGCCGATGCCCACGGTCACATCCTCATGGAAGCCCGCATGGTTGCGGAACGAGCCGAGGAACAGCTTGAGACTTTTCGATTCGACGATGGTTTCGCCCGGCGCATAATCGATCACCAGGTGGGCGAAATCGGGCTGGCCGGTGACGGGGCACAGCGACGTGAATTCCGGCGCGGCAAAGCGCACCAGATACAACGAACCGCTGCGCGGGTTGGGCACATAGTCGAGCACGGCCTCCTCGGGCGAGGCGGGAAGCGCGCTCTGCTGGCCGAGGAACTTGGGGGTAGCAGCATCAGTCATGCGCGCCTGATGCCGTTTCGGGCGCAGGGAGGCAAGCACGGCATTGTCGTCGGCCTGCGCTTGGCCTATCCCACAGCGCATGGAAAACCTCGTCTCGACCCAGTGGCTGGCCGACAATCTCGGCGCACACGACCTCGCCATTCTCGACGCTTCGGCGCACCTGCCCGACGCGGGCCGCGATCCCGCCGCAGAATTCGCCGCCGCGCATATCCCCGGCGCGCGCTATCTCGACCTGCCGAGCTTCTTCGATCCCGCCTCGCCGGTGCCATCTGCAATTCCCACGCCCGCGCAATTTGCCGAGCGGATGGCCAGGCTGGGCGTGGCGAACGGCATGCGGCTGGTGATCTATGACGACAGCTATGTGAAGACCGCCGCCCGCGCCTGGTTCATCGCCCGGATGCACGGGGTGGCAGAAGTCACCATCCTCGACGGGGGACTGGGCAAATGGCGCGACGAAGGCCGCCCCCTGGAAAGCGGCACGCCGCAAGTTGCGCCTGTGGCGCACACTCCGGCTGCTGGCCCCGCCCCGGTGCGCTTCAAGGCAGACATGCTCGCAAACCTCTCCAGCCGCGCCGAACAGGTGGTCGATGCCCGCGGCGCGGCGCGCTTCACCGGAGAGCAGCCCGATTTCCGCCCCGACATCGCCGATGGCCACATCCCCGGTTCGCGCAACGTGGTTTTCGACCAGGTGCTGAATGACGATGGCACCTACAAATCACCTTCCGAGATCCGCGCCGCGTTCGAGGCTGCGGGAGTTGATCTATCGCAGCCCGTTGTGACCACCTGCGGCGGCGGGGTGACGGCGGCGGTACTGCTGTTCGCGCTGGAACTGGCGGGCAAGACCGACGTGGCGCTCTATGACGGCAGCTGGAGCGAATGGGGTGCCGACCCCGCCCTGCCCAAGGAAACCGGGCCGGCGCGTTGAATTCCGGCAAAGACCACAAGCCTGCCACCCGGCTGGTAGAGGCAGGACGGCGGCCCGAATGGACCGGACCCGTGGTCAATCCGCCGGTCTGGCGTGCGTCCACCCATCTTTACGCCGATAGTGCGGACCTCGCCCGCGCGCGGCCCAATGACGATGGCACGTTCTACTATGGCCGCCGGGGCGCCCCGACCCAGTGGGCACTGGCCGATGCGCTGACCGCGCTGGAACCGGGCGCTTACGGCACGCTGCTCTATCCCAGCGGAGTCTCGGCCATTGCCGGGGCGCTGCTGGGCGTGCTGTCGGCGGGCGACGTGCTGCTGGTGACAGACAACGCCTATGAACCCAGCCGCTCCATGGCGCGTAACCTGTTGGCCGGATGCGGAATCGAGACGCGGTTCTTCGATCCGCTCGACCTTGCAGGGTTTCCGGACCGGTTCTGCGAACGGACCAGAGCGGTGCTGCTGGAAAGCCCCGGTAGCCTGACGATGGAAGTATGCGATGTGCCCGCCCTTGCCGCGATGGCGCGGGACAGGGGCGCGGTCTCGCTGCTCGACAACACCTGGGCCTCGCCACTCGGCTTTGCTGCGCTGGCCCACGGCTGCGATGTCACGATCATGAGCCTGACCAAACACGTCGGCGGCCATTCGGACCTGATGATGGGCTCGGTTTCTGCGGGGGAGGGCCTGTACACCCGCCTGCGATTGAAGGCCCAGGCGCTGGGTCTGGTTGTCTCGCCCGACGATGCCGCGCTGGCCCTGCGCGGCCTGCGCACCATGTGTGTCAGACTCGACCGTTCGACCGCCACGGCGCTGGAAGTGGCCCGCTGGCTGGAACAGCAGCCGCAGGTGGCGCAAGTGCTGTGCCCCATGCTGCCCGGCGCGCCGGGGCATGACCTATGGCGGCGCGATTTCACCGGCGGCTGCGGTCTGTTCAGCTTCGTCCTCGAAGGCCGCACGCCTGCTCATCGCGCCCGGCTGGTCGACGCGCTGGACCTGTTCGGCATCGGCTTTTCGTGGGGCGGGTTCGAAAGCCTCGCTATCCCGTTCGATCCCGCCCGCGTGCGCAGCGAGACCGCGTGGCCGCCCGCTGGCTGGCAGGCCGGTGACAAGCTGGGTGTGCGCCTGTCGATCGGGCTGGAAGATGCAGGCGACCTGATTGCTGACCTGGCTCAGGCGCTGGAGGCAATGGACGAGGCATGAGCACGCCCGCACCCGATCCGGCAACTACACATGATCCGGCACCCGCCATCACCCCTACCCCCACCCCCGCGCCCGAAGCCACGGAAAGCCTGGTCGAGACCGATGCCCTGCGCGATGCGGTCACCAGCCGCAGCAATACCGTGGGCGACATCATCACCCAGCTCGATGCCTGGGGCTTCACGGTGAACGACACCCGCTTCTCGCTGTGGAGCGTGCTGGTTGTCATCCTTGTCGTGCTGCTGGTTATCGTGATCGCCCGGTTCGGCGCGAAATTGGCTCGCGCCGCCCTTGCCCGCGTTACCTCGTTCGATCCTTCGCAGCGGCTGCTTGGCGAGAAGCTCATCACCATCGCGGTCTGGGCGCTGGCCCTGCTGATCGGCATAGACCTCTTGGGCGTGGATCTCACCGCGCTGGCGGTTTTCTCCGGCGCATTCGGCCTCGCCATCGGCTTTGGCCTGCAGAAGACCTTCGGCAACCTGATCGCCGGGATCATCCTGCTGATGGACAAGTCGATCAAGCCGGGCGACGTGATCGCCATCGCCGACATGAACGGCAACGAGGCCTATGGCCAGATCCGCAAGATCGGCATCCGCGCCATCTCGATCATCGCCCGCGATCGCAAGGAATACCTGATTCCCAACGAAAACCTGATGATCAACCAGGTCGAGAACTGGTCCTATTCCTCGCGCGATGTGCGCGTGAAGGCACCGGTCGGCGTTTCCTATGACAGCGATATCGCCAAGGTGGAGGAACTGCTGCTCCAGGCCACATTCGAGGTGCCGCGGGTGCTGATGGAACCTGTGCCAAAGGTGTTGCTGATGGGCTTCGGGGACAGCTCGGTGGATTTCGAACTGCGCTTCTGGATCAGCGATCCGGAAGAAGGGATGAGCAATATCCGCTCCGACGTGCTGAAGCGGGTGTGGCACCTGTTCAAGGAAAACGGCATCGAGATTCCTTATCCGCAGCGCGACCTGAACCTGCGCGACAACGACCAGTTGCAGCAGCTCGTCGCCGCCATCAGCCAGCGGGACGAGAAGGCCGACTAACCTACACTAAAGCTGACCTAGCCCCTGCCCAAACCATTCTCGTTGGCACCTTGGGGCCGGAACGATCATTTAGGCCCCATGCAAAGTGGCACGATCTTTCTCGTGGGCGCAGGCCCCGGTTCACCGGACCTGTTAACCCTGCGCGCCGCGCGGCTGATTTCGCGCGCCCGGCTGATCGTGCACGATGGCCTGGTCGATCCGCAGATCCTGGCCCTTGCCCGCCCCGACGCGCGGCTGGTTTCCGTGGCAAAGAGCCGCGCGCGCCACACCATGAAGCAGGACGATATCAACGCCCTGCTGGTGGCCGAAGCCCGCAAGGGTGAGGACGTGGTGCGCCTGAAAGGCGGCGATCCCTTCGTCTTCGGGCGCGGCGGCGAGGAGATGGAAGCGGCGTTGGCCGCAGGCGTTCGCGTCGAAGTGGTGCCCGGCATCAGCGCCGCCAACGGCGCGGCAGCGGCAGCGCAGATCCCCCTCACCCACCGCGACCATGCCTCGATCGTTTCGTTCGTGGCGGGCCAGTGCAAGGGCCTGAGCGAGCAGGACTGGTCGGGCCTCGCCGGTGTCGGCCGCACACTGGTGATCTACATGGGCGTATCGACCGCGCCGCAGATTGCCGAAAAGCTGATGGCCGATGGCCTCGCGCCCGACATGCCGGTGGCCGTGATCGAGAACGCCGCGCGCCCGGAAATGCGCGTCTTGCGCGGTCCGCTCGCTGCCCTGCCGCAACTGGTGGAACGGGAAAAAGTCAAAAGCCCCGCGCTGATCGTGATCGGCGAAGTCACCGCTGAACTGGTGATGCAGGGCGCACAACTGGAAGTTGGAGTGGAGAGCACGTGTTAATCCTTACCGGAAACGATCTGGGCAGCGGCGCCGTCACCTGGTGGGATGGCCAGGGCTGGTCGCTCCATGTCGACGATGCAGTCGATGTCGGGTCATCGGCCGACGAAATCCTCGGGCGCGAGCAGTCGGCCCGCCGGGTCAACGCCGCCTATGCCATCGAAGCCAGCAAGGATGCCGACGGCCGCGTCCGCCCCGCCCACATCAAGGACCGCGTCCGCGCGCTCGGCCCAACGGTCCGCCCCGACCTGACGCTCAAGCCCGCCGATCCCGAAGCATTGAACTGGGTGATCTGACATGTACAAGTACGACACCTATGACCAGGCCATGGTCGATGCCCGCGTCGCCGAATTTCGCGACCAGGCGCAGCGCCGCCTCGAAGGGAAGCTGACCGAGGACCAGTTCAAGCCGCTGCGCTTGCAGAACGGCCTCTACCTGCAACTGCACGCCTACATGCTGCGCGTGGCGGTGCCCTATGGCACCCTGTCGGGCGCGCAGATGCACATGCTAGGCGACATCGCCGACAAGTATGATCGCGGCTATGGCCACTTCACTACCCGCCAGAATATCCAGTACAACTGGATCAAGCTGGAGGATGCTGGCGATATCCTGGCGGATCTCGCCACGGTCGAAATGCACGCCATCCAGACTAGCGGCAACTGCATCCGCAACATCAGTTCGGATCACTATGCAGGTGCCGCGGCAGACGAGTTGGTCGATCCGCGCCCCTATGCCGAGCTGCTCCGCCAGTGGTCGAGCTTCCACCCGGAATTCCTGCACCTGCCGCGCAAGTTCAAGATCGCGGTGATCGCGTCGGACACCGATCGCGCGGCCATGCGCCTGCACGACATCGGCATCCAGATCGTGCAGAATGCCGCTGGCGAGATCGGCGCTGCGTTCTATGTCGGCGGCGGCATGGGCCGTACCCCGATGATCGCCCCGCTGATCCGCGAATTCGTGCCGCTGGACGAGCTGGTGACCTATTCCGAAGCCTGCCTGCGGGTCTACAACCGCTATGGCCGGCGCGACAACAAGTACAAGGCGCGCATCAAGATCCTGGTCCACGAACTGGGCGCGGACGAATACAAGCGCCAGGTGGAGGAGGAGTTCGCGCTTCTTCGCCAGCAGAACATCGAACCGCCGCTGGCCGAGCTGGAGCGGATAAAGGCGCACTTCCCCGATCCAGAGTTCAAAACCGGGATTGCGACCGAGGCGGACCGTTCGGACCCCGACTTCGCCTTGTGGATGGATCGCAACACCCATCCGCACAAGCAGCCGGGCTATGTCTCGCTGACCATCAGCCTCAAGCCCGTGGGCGGCATTCCGGGCGATGCCTCGGCTGACCAGATCCGCCTGATGGCGGCACTGGCGAAGGAATACAGCTTCGACGAATGCCGCGTGACCCATGCGCAGAACATCGTCTTTGCCCATGTCGAACTGGGCAGACTCTATGAACTGTGGCAGCAGCTCGAAGCTGCGGGCCTCGGCACGCCGAACCTCGACCGGATCGACGATATCATCGCCTGTCCCGGTCTCGACTATTGCAGCCTGGCAAATGCCCGCTCGATCCCGGTGGCACAGAAGATTTCGCAGCGCTTTGCCGCCAACGGCAAGGGCGACGAACTGGGCCAGCTGAAGCTGAAGATTTCCGGCTGCATCAATGCCTGCGGGCACCACCATGCAGGCCACATCGGCATCCTCGGCGTCGACAAGAAGGGCACCGAAAATTACCAGCTGTTGCTTGGCGGGTCCGAGGCGGAGGATTGTTCGCTCGGCAAGATCACAGGGCCGGGCTTCTCGGAAGACGGCATCGTCGATGCGGTCGAGAAGGCCACCGATGTTTACCTCGCACAACGCGAAGAGGGTGAGCGGTTCCTCGATACCTACCGCCGTATCGGCATGGAGCCGTTCAAGGAGGCGCTTTATGGCTGATGCAGATTTGGGCCAGGGGGCCGACGAAGTGCAGTTCCGTTTTCGTGACGATGCGCGGGTGGATCATCCGGCGGTGACGGTGGATTCGTTCCTTGACCAGTCGAACGCCACTGCCGTGCGCATCGAACCGGGTGACGATGCGCGCCTGCTGCTGGGCCATCTCGAACGGCTGGCGCTGGTGGAAGTGAACTTCCCCGGCTTCGGCGACGGGCGCGGCTATTCGGCGGCCAGGATCCTGCGGGAGGCCGGCTATACCGGCGAACTGCGCGCCGTGGGTGACGTGCTGGTGGACCAGATTGCCGCCATGCGCCGCTGCGGGTTTGACAGCTTTGCCCCTGCCGTAAAGCTGGACGAGGCCGATGCGGCCGCCGCCTTCGATCGCTGGCCGCATGTCTACCAGCCCACTACCGATGGCCGGGTGCCGATCTGGAAGCTCAGGCATGGCTGATTCCGCTGCTGTTGCCCGTACCCGTGACGTAATCGATACCACGCCTGCCTTCGTGCAGGCCGATGCCGACCGCCTCAACGCGCGCTTTGCCGGGGTGGACGCGGGCACGATGCTGGCCGAACTGTTTGCCGAAGGCTCGCTGGGCCGCGTGGGCGTCGTCTCCAGTTTCGGCACCGAAAGCGCCGTGCTGTTGCACCTTGTGGCCACGGCCGATCCGACCGTGCCGGTGATCTTCGTCGATACCCTTAAAATGTTCCCCGAAACGCTCGACTATCGCGAGACGCTGACCGACCGCTTTGGCTTGGTCAATTCGTCGGTCGTCGCGCCCGATGCCGCCGTGCTGGCCGCCAAGGACGAGAACGGCCTGCGCTGGAGCTGGGACCCCGACGGATGCTGCGAAATCCGCAAGGTGGAGCCGCTGGCCCGCGCCAAGTCAGGCCTCGACGCGTGGATTTCGGGCCGCAAGGCGTTCCAGTCTGTCACCCGCGAGAACCTGCCCCGGTTCGAGATCGAGGAGGGAAGGCTGAAGATCAATCCACTGGGCAACTGGGCCAAGGATGACCTCGAAGCCTATTTCGACCTGCACGACCTGCCGCGCCACCCGCTGGAGGCGCAGGGCTATCTCTCGGTCGGTTGCGCGCCCTGCACCAGCGTGGTGAAGCCGGGCGAGGATCCGCGCGCAGGACGCTGGCGCGGATGGGACAAGACCGAATGCGGCATCCACACGCCGACCGCGCCCGACAATGGCGGCGAAGGCGAATTGCCGCCGGGTTACGAGCCGGTTTTCTAGGATTTCGGGCACTATGTTGCGCCAGACGCAACAGGTCTTGCACTAATCGCGTTTGTCCGAATCAGTGTTTCGCCGCACATAGGGGGTGCCTTTCAGGCATCCTCTCCCAAAACTTATCTGGCCCGGTCGGCAACGACCGGGCCTTTTTTTGTCATGAGGTCGCGCGTTCGAGCAGGCCATAGGCGACCAGCGTTTCCACCGTATCGCGCAGGTCGGCCGCATCATCGACGGTGAAATCGGCGATGCACACGCTGCCCGCCGCCAGTTGCGCCTGCAGTTGCGGGGCGAGGTCCGGCTTCAGCGCCACTGCCGTGTCGGCGATGGTAAGCTGCGGCTCTTCGCCATCAAGGTCGATCGAATAGAGGATGCTCTCGCGCAAGGTCAGCCGGTCGGTCTCGGCAATGCCGCTGGCCAGGGCATTGAGCGCGCCGCGCACCCGCGGCCCCTGGGCCATGACGAAATTGCTGCCGAACACCGCCAGTGTGGCATCGAAGCTGGCCTTGCGGGCCAGTTCGTCCATCAGGTGCTGGAACGTGGCGGCATTATCCGCGCGCGTCGCCGGATCGAAGAACAGCGAACGCGGCAGCGACTTGCGCATATCGGGCGAACGAAGGGTGACTTCGGCCACGGCTTCCAGCAGGAATTCGGCCCACGTCTGCACCAGGATGCCCACGGTAATGTGCAGGCTGGGTTCGGTTCCCTCGTTGGTGGCCCGGTGCGCCAGCCCGCGCGGGACATAGAGGCACTGGCCCGGCTCCAGCACGAATTCGGCCTTCAGTTCGCCCGGATCGTCATGGTCCTTGCGGAACTTCTCGCCGCGGAACGGCAGGCCGTCGCGCTGGCCAAATATCTCCCACTTCTTGCGGCCTGAAACCTGCAGGACCAGCACGTCATGATCGTCGTAGTGGATGCCGAAGCCCTGCGAGCTGTCGGGCGTGAGATAGATATTGGTCTGGATCCGCGCGCCGAAATCGCGTTCCAGCCCGAGGCAGAACTTGTACAGCTTGCCATCGGCGAAATGCATCTGGGGCAGGACAATGGTCACCCCGTTGCGGAAGTTGTCGAGCACCGCCCCGCGATCAATCGCGCCATTGGGGTGGGTGTATTCCTCTTGCGCCAGCCCCTGCCCCGATTGGGCCATGGACAAGGAACTGGGCGGCAGCTCGGTATCAGAGATGATCTCGTCGATCCGGTCGATCGAGATGAGATCAGCCACCGCAGCCACTCGCTCAGGCGTGACGTACCAGTCCTGTTCGTAATACCGAGCGAAGAACTCATCCGGCGTCAGCGGCGCGATCAGACTGGCCAGCAGGCTGCCCGCTGCAGGTGTGGTTTGCGCATGCATAGAGTGGACCTGCCCCGATCAGCCGGAGGAATGGCAGGCCCGCCCGCTACAGGCAGGCCTGCAATCCGTGACTCAGCGGCCGGTGCCGCGCCCACGCCCGTAGGACGCCTTGTCGGAAGCATCGGAATCGGTGATGCCCGAACGGCCCCGGCCCGCGCCATCGTTGGGATCGCTGTCGGTCCGACCGGTTCCCTCGCCGCGACCGCGACCTGCCGCATCCCGATTGGAACCGGTATCGCTATCGGTCACGCCGGAGCTGCTGCGGGTGCCGCCCCGGCCATAGCTAGCCCGGTCGTTCGAATCACTGTCGGTCACGCCGGTGCGGCCACGACCGGCACCGTCGTTCGGATCGCTGTCGGTATAGCCGGTACGGCCAGATCCGGCGCGATCATTGGCATCGCTGTCGGTTCGCCCGGTGTTCTGCGCCTTGGCAGGCGATGCGATCATCGCGCTGGCGGCTGCGCCGGTAACCAGCGTCACAAACGAACGACGAGAAACGCGACTGGTCTTCTTTGACATGAAAATTACCCCCATTGCAGCCCGAACGCTGCACCTTGCGGTGCCCCCGGCGATCAGGCCTGGCGATTCCCTAGCACCATAATCGATCGGATGCGAAACATCTGTGACATATGCTGATAGTTTTGCTCAGTTCTGCGCAATAATCGGGGCAATCCGGGCAAAAACCCCTCAATTCTTCGCAATCCAGCCCTCGGCCGCATACCAGGCTGCAGTCTGCGCAAGGCCTTCGGGAGTGTCGATACGGGGCTTCCACAAGGCTGCAGGCACGGCCTTGTCAGCATGGCAGGCCCAGTCGGGATGGACCATGTATTGCGCCCGGTCGGGCGTCAGCCGCGCCTTGTTCCCGCGCACCAGGACGTCGGCGCGGGCCGCGAGCTTGACCAGTGCGGCGGGCATGGCCGGAGCCCAGACACGCTTGCCCACAGCATGGCCGATGGCCCGCGCCAGATCGCCATGCGGCCACCCCCCGGCGCGGCCATCATCGGGCTCGAACACGGCATGGCGCGCCATGTCGCTGGCAAGGCAATCGAGCAACAGCCGCGCCAGGTCATCGACATGGATCACCGAGGCACGGCCGGCAGGCGGCATCGGCACCACGCCCATCCGTGCGGCCCGGAACAGGTCGAACATCTCGGTATCGCGCGGGCCGTAGATCGCGGGCGGCCGCACCAGAGTCCAGTCGAGCCCGCTCGCCTCGACCAGCAGTTCGGCCTCGCGTTTGGAAGCACCATAGTCGGACAGGCCTGGCTCGCGCGCGGACAATGAGGACACCGCCACGAAGCACTGCACGCCTGACCCTTGAGCAGCGGCGATCACGTTCGCAGTGCCCTCGACATTGCCTGCGTGGAACCCCGCCTTGTCGTGGCTGCTGACCACGCCTGCAATGTGAAGAACCGCGCTGGCGCCCTCAACCAGCCGGGCGAGCGCTGCTGCATCTTGGAGGTCGCCGCGCAGCCATTCAACGCCCTCGCGGGCTGCCATGTCGCGCCGCGCGAGCGCCCGCACCGCCAGCCCGCGCCGGTCCGCTTCGTCCAGCACTGCCTGCCCGACAAAGCCCGTGGCGCCGGTAATGGCGACCGGACCGCTTGCTGTCACAGCAGCACCAACTGGTCACGATGGATCACGGCAGAGCGCGGGGCATAGCCGAGGATCTCCGCCAGTTCCTCGCTACGGTGGCCAAGGATCGCCTCGACCTCGCTCGCTTCGTACTCGATCAGTCCTTGAGCCAGGGCACGGCCCGCACTGTCTCGCACGGCCACGGCGTCGCCCCGACGAAACGCGCCTTCCACGCCGGTGATACCCGTCGCCAGCAGGCTCCCGCCACGCATCAGCGCCGCGGCGCAGCCATCGTCCACCACGATTGCGCCTGCCATGCGCTGCCTGCCGCCTAGCCAGGCCTTGAGCGATCCGTCGCGGCGCCGTGGCAGGAACAGTGTGCCCAGGTCATTACCGATGGCGCGCGCAATCGGCCGGTCATGGGTGCCGTTGATGATCGCCAGCACGATGCCCGCACGTCCGGCAATCTCGGCCGCCTGCAGCTTGGAAGTCATCCCGCCCGACCCCATGCCCGAGGTCGAGCCCGTGCTGGCCATGTCATGGATTGCCCTGGTCACCCCCTGCACCCGCGGCAACATGGTGGCACCGGGTTCGCGCGGATCGCGATCGTAGAGCCCATCGACATCGGACAGCAGGGCCACGGCATCGGCCCGGGCGGCCTGTGCGGCGCGCGCGGCCAGCCGGTCATTGTCGCCGAAGCGGATTTCCTCGGTCGCCACGGAATCGTTCTCGTTGATGACCGGTATGGCGCCGGCTTCCAGCAGCTTGGAGATCGTCGCGCTGGCGTTGAGATAGCGCCGCCGGTCGTCGAGATCCTCCAGCGTTACCAGCAACTGCGCGGCGGTAAGGCCCTGCGCGCCCAGCAAGTCCGCCCACAGGCCCGCCAGCGCGATCTGTCCGACAGCCGCACTCGCCTGCGCATCGGCCAGGCTCCCGCGTCCGCCCTTGGCCAGGCCCAGCTTGGCCGCACCCAGCGCGATTGCGCCCGAACTGACCACGATCACTTGCTGTCCGCGCGCCCGCGCCTCGGCAATCTCGCTCGCCAGCGCCGCCAGCCATTCGCGGCGCGGCTGGCCGTCCTTGCCCACCAGCAGGGCCGAGCCCACCTTCACCACCAGGCGCGGAGTCTTGGCGGGGTCCGCCAGGTCGGCAAGATGTTCGATCATCATGGAAACTGCGCTTAGCGAAAGTCGAGCCTCGCGCAAATGGGGGCGTTGATCAGCGCAGCGGATCCCAGCTCGGGTCTTCCTCCGGCGCATCGGGGTCGGGTTCGACCGTGCTTTGCCCCGGATTCTCGGTCGAGGTGCGGTTGGGCAGGTAGCCGAGGACGGCATCCATCAACTGTTCGATCCCGGCACCGGTGGCGGCGCTGATTGGATAGACCGCCTGGGCGCCTGCCTCGCGCAGTTCGGCGGCATAGGCGGAAACCAGCTCGCGGTCGGCCAGGTCCACCTTGTTCAGCGCCACGATCCGAGCCTTGTTTTCCAGCCCTTCACCATAGGCGGCGAGTTCGTCTTCCACGATCCGCATTGCCTCGACCGGCTCTACCCCGGCGATGTCGATCAGGTGAATCAGCACGCGGCAGCGCTCGATATGGCCCAGGAACCGGTCACCGATGCCTGCGCCCTCGGCTGCGCCCTCGATCAAGCCGGGAATGTCTGCGATCACGAATTCGCGGTTCTTGTGCCGCACCACGCCCAGCTTCGGCACCAGCGTGGTGAAGGCATAGTCGCCCACCTTGGCCCCGGCATTGCTGACCGCGTTGATGAAGGTGCTCTTGCCCGCGTTCGGCAGGCCAACCAGGCCCGCATCGGCCAGCAGCTTCAGCCGCAGCCAGACCCACATCTCCTCGCCCGGAACGCCGGGCTGGTGCTGGCGCGGGGCACGGTTGGTGCTGGTCTTGTAGGAGGCATTGCCGCGCCCGCCCATGCCGCCTTCGAGCAGGACCACACGCTGGCCCTGTTCGGTGAAATCGGCCAGCACGGTTTCCTGGTCGTCGGCCAGGATCTGCGTGCCTACGGGCACTTCGATCACCAGGTCCTCGGCGCCCTTGCCGGTGCGATCACGGCCCATGCCGTGTCCGCCGCGACTGGCCTTGAAGTGCTGGGTATAGCGGAAATCGATCAGCGTATTGAGGCCGGGCACGGCAACGAACACGATGTCCCCGCCCTTGCCACCATTGCCGCCATCGGGGCCGCCGTATTCAACGTACTTCTCGCGCCGGAACGCCACCGCCCCGGGCCCGCCGCCGCCGGACTTCACATAGATCTTGGCCTGGTCGAGAAAATGCATAGTTTTATCAGCCTAAAGCCCTTGCGAGCCGGATACTTCGCCTATGGGTTAAGCGCTGGACCGGTTCGCTGCAAGCGGACCGCAAGGCCGAGCGGCCGTCCGCAGGTGCCCCGCAGCGAAGCGAAGGGAATGGCACCGAGGATCGAGTGCCCGGATGGGAACTCGCAATCAACTGGTGGTGGAGCCGAGCGGGATCGAACCGCTGACCTCGTCATTGCGAACGACGCGCTCTCCCAACTGAGCTACGGCCCCGTCCCAGTCATCGCCGCGAAGGTTGGGTCCAACGCGAAGAGCGCGCGTCTTAGCGAAAGGGTCTGGTGGTTGGAAGCGAAAAACGCGCGGCTTTCCCGTCAGCGACTGGCCCCGGCAGGCAGCGGCTGGACTACTGGCGTGGCGACCGATCCCTCATCGGCCGGGATTACCGGAACGACAACGCCCGTGGCGGAATCCACAACCTCGCCTGCAACCACAGGCTGGTCACCGGACACCAGGCTGGCCGCAACGCCTGCGCCCTCGGAACCGTAAACCGCTACGTAGCCGGGCTGTGATGCGCCATACTGCGCGCCATATAGTCGGTCCCACTCGGCCGCCTGCTCGCGGTAGGTCTCGTAATCACGGAAGAAATTCTCGAACGCATTCTCGAACAGGGCGAGGTTGGCCACGGCGTAGGAATTGAGTTCGGTCGGCGGAGTGGTGCTCCAAAGTGCCGATACCAGTCGGGCGGTGTTGCAGAAATCGGCGCGGGCAGCCGGTTGGGCAAAGTAGTTGTACACCTGCGTCAAACCCAACTCTCGCGCGCGGTTGCCATCGCGGGTTGAGCCTTCGGACTGCCTGAACCGCCGGTCGAGCGCGGTGTTAACGGCCGAAAGTTCGCTCCTGAAGCGGGTGAGGAAATTGCTGTAGCCGTCAATGATCGACGCATCTTCCGCCGTCACGCAGTTGAGTGCGGCGACGTTCCATGCGGCGCGGAAATGCCACACGGCCTGCATCTCGTCGATGCCGTAGTTCACGCTCATCCGCTGGCCGGCAGCATCCTTGCCGGGGATCTGCATGACATAAGGTGCGCCGCCCGGCGGGATCGGCCGATAGGGGATCGGCGCGACTTCGACCACCGGAGGTGGCGGCGGAGGCGGCGGGGGCGGCGGAGGTGGAGCGGCCGTCTGGCAACCGGCCAACACGGCAAGGCCCGCGGCCAGCGCAACGTTCTTCCAACGGATATTCAACATGACTTCGTGATTCCTCTCAGCCCCGACCGATGCAGCAGCGCAGCCGGACACCCGGCCTTTTCTCTCAGCCTTTGACTAGCGCCATGGCGAGGCAAAGAAAATGCCCGGGATGCGTTATGCACCCCGGGCACGATGAATCGAATCGCTGTTGCGACAGACCGAGCGAGGATTACTCGCGCTGGCCCAGGAAACTGAGCAGGAACTGGAACATGTTGATGAAGTCCAGGTACAACGTCAGCGCACCAAGGATGATCGCCTTGCCTGCCATGTCGCTACCCGCGACATAGGCATACTGCTGCTTCAGGCGCTGCGTATCGTAGGCGGTCAGGCCCGCGAAGATCAGCACGCCGATGAAGCTGATGGCATACATCAGGCCGGGCGACTGGAGCCACATGTTGAGCAGCATGGCAACGATCAGGCCGACTACGCCCATGATCAGGAAGCTGCCCATGCCGCTGAGGCTGCGCGGGGTGGTGTAGCCATAGAGGCTGAGGCCAGCAAAAGCCGCTGCTGTGGCAAAGAACGTCACCGCGATCGATGCGCCGGTATAGACCAGGAAGAGCGTCGACATCGACAGGCCCATCAACGTGGCGAAGCCCCAGAACATCATCTGCAGCGTCGGGGTGCTGAACTTGTTGGCGCCAAAGCTCATCGCCATCACGATCGCCAGCGGCGAAAGGATAATGAGCCACACCAGTGGGCCGCCGCTGGTGAAGATCTGGGCGGCAAGCGACTGTTCGCCGCCGCGCGAGAACATCAGCGCCACGACACCCGTGAGCAGGACGCCCGAGGTCATGTAGTTGTAAATCGAAAGCATGTGCTTCCGCAGGCCGGCATCAAAAGTGGTGCGGGCCGCAAGGTCGCCCCCCTGGCTCGGCGCCACGCCGAAACCCTGGCGGGCTGCCTGGTCGTCGTTCCAATTTGCCATGTGATTCAAAACTCCTCTTTCCAAGCCTCTCATGTCGGGCTGGAATGAGGTCAATATCAGGCTTGTGCCCCGCGATTTCAAGCAAAACCGGACATTTCGCGGTTAACCGACTGCTAGCTCTTCCCGCGCGCTTCTCGGGCCATTTCTGCACTGCGATCGCGCGCGGCGCGCAGGGTGTCAGTGACCAGCCGGTTGAGCGCACCGTCAGCATCCAGCACGTCGAGCCCGGCGCGAGTCACGCCGCCCTTGCTGGCGACCATTTCAGCCAGTTGCCCGGGATCGTGCGGCGACTGCGCCGCGAGCGCCGCTGCCCCTTCCACCATCGCCAGCGCAAGGGCGCGCGCTTGGTCCTCGGGCAGGCCCAACCGCGTGGCAGCCGCGCCAAGCGCATCGATGAAACGATAGACAAAGGCAGGGCCACTGCCCGCCAGAGCCGTGACAAGGTCGAACCGGTCCTCACCGATCCAGCCGGGGGTGCCGAGCGGCTCCATCAGCGCGGTCACGTCTGCGCGGCCCGCCTCATCCAGGCCCAGGGCCACCAGTGCGATCGGTGCCTTTCCGAGTGACACTGCGAGATTGGGCATGACCCGCACCTGTGCGGAAGCATTGGGGAAATTGTGCCGCAAGACTTCCAGCTCGATCCCCGCCAGTAGCGAAAGAATCAAAGTGCCGGTCCCCGCCAGAGGCGCGAGCAGCGGGGCAACTTCGCCCAGATTCTGCGGCTTTACGCCCAGAACGATCGCATCGAACGCACCGGCTGCCGGAATTTCCCGCAACACCGCTATGCCGCCTGGGGCGCTATCGCGCAGCGGATCGACAACCGTGAACTGCGCGGGATCGTGGCCCGCAGCCAGCCAGCCTTCGACCATGGCACCGGCCATGTTGCCGCACCCGACGATGAGAATGGAATTGATCATGGTCCGCGCGATATCAGGCTTCGCCCGCCGCATCCACCAGCGCTGCATCGAGCGCATCCTGCGGCTTCTTGTCGCCCCATAGCACGAACTGGAAGGCGGGGTAGAACCGGTCGCATTCGGAAATGGCGTTCTCCACCGCCGCCTGGGCCACCGACAGGCTGAGCAGGCCATCATCGCCCAGCATGATAGCGTGGCGGTAGAGCAGCACCCCGCCGTTCGACCAGATATCGAAGTGGCCGAGCCACAGTTGTTCGTTGATCAGGGCCAGCAATTCGTGCGCCGCGCGGCGCTTGGGAGCGGGCACGCGCACTTCGGGCAGGCACAGCATTTGTAGCACCCTGTCTTCGGATCGCCACACGCCGCGCAACTGGTAGGTCGTCCAGCTGCCGGGTATCTCGACACTGATCTCGTCGTCGCTGACATATTCGGACGTCCAGCCATGGGCATCGAACAGCGCCGCCAGCATCTCCACCGGAGCGGCGTCGTCATTCTCGTCCATTGTCTCTCGTCTGGTATCCATCGCTGATCCTGTGTCTGCTCGCTTGCCAATGCATGGGCCGGGCAGCCATCGCGGTGCAATTGGCGGGCGCTGCTTGGCGGGGGAGAACTGCACAAGCCTGTTGGCAAGATGTGCAGAACTAGCTGGGGATCAAGAGGGAGAAAGTGGGGACAAGCTGAGGATAACCGCGCTTTTCGCAGTCAAATCAAGGTGCCGTCAGTTGATAGCGACCACTTCCTCACCCGCCGAACTGGTGAAGCGGAAGGCGTCGATGCCTTTCTCCCCCAGCGCGGTGACAAAGGCATTGGCCTCACGCGTAGTGGCAAATGGGCCGGTGACGAGGCGGTTGGTCTGCCCCCACCGCGCCCGATATGCCTGACGGTTTGCCAGCAGGCCGTCGGCCTCACGCACCAAGCGGCGCCAGTCGAAGCGGAAGGCCGCGACATCCTGCCCGGTGGCAACCTGCACCCAGATCCGGCTGGGATGGGGCGGAGGTGGCGGCGGCGCGGGTGGTGGAGGCGGGGCACGCACCTCGCGCACCGGCTCTATCGCCGTGATATCGACCGCGCCGGGCACCGATTGCACTGGCAGGGCGGCAGGCGGTAGCTCGAACGAGGCGAAGGCTTCCGCCAGGCTAACCGGGTCGGGCTCTGGCTCTTGCTCTGCCTCTGGCGACAGAGCGGCTGTCGCCTGCGGTTCCGCCGCCGCAATGGAGAACGAGGGAACAGGTACGGCGGAGGCCTCTGCGATTTGCGGCTCGGGCTCGGCAGGCGGCTGTTGCGCCAGCGGCGGCAGTTCGTCGGGCACGGCTGCCTGGGGTACGGCCGCCTGGGCGACCGGTCCCAGCGGTTCGCCGCCAGGAATCAGCCGCGCATCGCTCTGTCCCGATTGCGCGGGCGGCCCGGACAGGTCGATCGAGCGCGTCAGTTCCACCGGCTGGCGACCCATCTCGCTGCTTGAAGGGAAAACCCCCAGGTTGGCGGCTGCCGCCTGCTGCGCCGAGGTAAGCTGGCCCATGTTGCGCAAGTAGGGGTCCATCCGCCGCGCGATCCGCGCCGGCAGCATGATTTCGGCGATCGACACCGCCTCCTCCTCGCGCCCGAGGATGGCAAGGGCGAAGGCGCGGGTGCGGTAGGCCGCCACGTCACGCCGCTGGAGCAGTGGCAGCAACGTAGCTTCGGACGCATCCCCGTCGCCCGCGATGGCATAGCTCAATGCCAGCCGCCGCTCGACCTCAACATTGCCGCCACGTGCCAGCGCCACGCCGTAGCGTTCCTGGGCCTCAGCATTGCGACCTACCAGGTCATAGGCGAGGCCGTGATCGGCTGCATACAGGTCAATGTTCTCGCCCGCCGCGCGCGCCTGCTCGAACAGGCGGATGGCCGTATGCGGATCGACCTGCCGCACCGCCACCAGCGCGAGCCCGGCCAGCACTGCGCCATCGTTCGGTGCGACAGCGGCAGCACGCACGAAGAAGCCTTCCGCCGCATCCACGTCGTCCAGTTCGAGCGACGACCGGCCGGCATCGAGGAGGGCAGGCAGCGAATTGGGGCTGCGCGACAGGCGGCGCAAGGCATCGTTGAGCGTGGCAGAAGCCGGGTTGGGCAATTGCTGCACAACTTCCTGCGCCCTGGCCTGCCCGCTCCCCGGCAGGGAGAAAGCCAATCCGGCCGCAGCAAGCACCACGAGCGGGAAACTGGGCCATCCTGCCGAACCCCGCCCCAATGTTGCAATGTTACGCAATGTCATGCCAACCACTTGATGGCCATGGCCAGCCACGTCAAGCGGGGCTGGCGCCGGTTGCCTTACTGGTTGTTCGTCCGACCGAGAAAGCGCGGAATCCGCAAGGCGGCGCTGCCATCTTCTTCCTCTTCCTCCTCGGCGTTGGAGCGCGAAAGGTTGGCCATGCGTTCGAACAGCGTGCTGCCCGCTACGGGAGCCGCCGCCGACGGTGCAGCAGGCGTGACCGGAGCCGGAGCTTCGGGCTCATCATCGCTGCCGCCACCGAAGAACCGGCGTCGGCGCGACGCCGGGGCCGGTTCGTGGCTCTCGTCCTCGGGCTGTGCCAGGCGTCCCGCATCAAGCAACAACTCATCCTGCGCGGGAGCCTCGGGCTCGACCTCGGTGGTCAACTCGAAAGCCTCGTCGCCGCCTTCTTCCGCTTCACTTTCGCCGCGCTCGGCATTGTGCAGGCCCGACATTGAACCAAAACCGTCACCAGCGTGCTGGCCATAGTGGCTGCTGTCGACCGGATCGGACATAGCCTCGCCCGCATCGGTTTGGTCACCATAGCCATCGGCCAAGTCCAGCGGCTCACCCTCTGAGTCATCGACCGGGGCCTGGTGCGCCACATCGACCGTGGCGATGTCCGGCACTGAACTGCCGGGGAAGCTGCCGCTTTCACCCGAAGACTGGCTTTCGGCGCTACCCTGGGCAGCAGACTGCGCATCGTCAGCAAAGGGAAGGATCGGCCGCTTGGGCCCGCGTGAACCGCCCAGGCCCAATGGCTGGTGCGGCTGGTGCACATGGTTGGCGCTCTGCTCGATCCCGGTGGCAACCACCGAAACGCGGATCTTGCCATCCAGATCGGGATTGAAGGCCGAGCCCCAGATAATGTTGGCTTCGGGGTCAACCAGCTCGCGGATGTGGTTGGCCGCTTCGTCGACTTCGAGCAGTTTCATGTCTTCGCCGCCGATGATCGAGATGATCACGCCCTTGGCGCCCTGCATCGACACGCCGTCGAGTAGCGGGTTGGCGATGGCCCGTTCGGCCGCTTCCAGCGCGCGGTTGGGGCCATCGGCCTCGCCGGTGCCCATCATCGCCTTGCCCATTTCGTTCATGACCGAGCGCACGTCGGCGAAATCGAGGTTGATCAGGCCAGGCATCACCATCAGGTCGGTGATCGAGCGCACGCCCTGCTGCAGCACTTCATCCGCCAGCATGAAGGCTTCGCGGAAGGTTGTATCGGCCTTGGCCACCAGGAACAGGTTCTGGTTGGGAATGACGATCAGCGTATCGACGTGCTTCTGCAGTTCCTCGATCCCGGCATCGGCCGCGCGCATGCGGCGGGTGCCTTCAAACAGGAACGGCTTGGTCACCACGCCAACGGTCAGGATGCCCTTGCGGCGCGCCACTTCGGCAATCACCGGCGCGGCGCCAGTTCCGGTGCCCCCGCCCATGCCTGCCGCGATGAACACCATGTTCACGCCTTCCAGAGCGCGCTCGAGATCCTCGACCGTTTCTTCGGCAGCAGCGCGGCCTACTTCGGGGCGCGATCCGGCACCAAGGCCCTGGGTGATGTCGGGGCCGAGCTGGATACGATGCTCGGCCACGGCATTGTTGAGCGCCTGGGCATCGGTGTTGGCGACGATGAAATCGACGCCTTCGATCTCCGCCTCGATCATGTTGGCGATGGCGTTGCCGCCGGCGCCGCCCACGCCGATTACGGTAATCCGGGGGCGAAGTTCTTCCACCGAGGGGGGGCCGATATTGATGCTCATGTCAGTGCTCTCCTACGGAGCGTTCGCGAAAGTTGGTCCGATGTCCCTTGTGCCACAAAGGGATTCAACCCGTTAAGGGAAAAATCGATGTATCCACAACCGTGAACACCTCCCGCATCCGCCGCAAACCGTTCAAAAATAGTCTCTTACCGCCTTCAGCACATGACGGACGACAGAAAGGCCGCTCATCCGTGTGGTTTCGGTGTAGTTTGATCCGACCGAGCGGATATCCACCGGGTCTTCCGCTGCGTAGAGCACCAGCCCGGCCAGGGTGGAAAAACCGGGTACCGAGTGCGCTTCGGGCAGGCCGCGCAAGGCCGGCGGACGGCCGATCCGCACCGGCATGCCAAGCACGCTCTGGGCATAGTCGGCCAGGCCCGACATCTCCGCCCCGCCGCCGGTCAGCACCACTTGCCGCGCAGTCGGCTTGCCGGTGGAAAAGCCCATCGATTCCAGCGCCCGGCCCACCTCGGCCATCAGGGTATCAAGCTCGGCAGTGATGATGGCGATGAGTTCAGCCCGCGGAATGCGCCCTGCGGCATCGGCCCCGCGCGCCACGGTGGCCGAGCCTTCGTCATCCGGACCCACCACCGAGATCATCTCGCGGTGATCGTGCGGGCTGGCGATGGCCGAACCGTTCACGCATTTCAGCCGGTCTGCCTGGAACCGTTTGATGCTGAGCGACGAGGCCACGGCATCGGTGATATCGGCAGAGCCGCGCGGGATCGTGGTCAGGCCCAGCAGCATCCCTGCGGCATAGACCGCCACATTGGTCACTTCCCCGCCGAATTCGACCAGCGCCACGCCTAGGTCGCGCTCTTCCGGTGTCAGGCAGGCGTAGCCTGCCGCCAGCGGCGAGGCGACAATGCCTTCCACTTCCAGATGGGCGTTCTGCACCGCTTCGGTTACGTTGCGCATCGGCGCGCCATCGGCCAGCATCACGTGGATATCGACGCCCAGCCGGTCGGCATGGAGGCCCTTGGGATTGGCCACGCCGTCTGCTCCATCGAGGAAGTAGCAGGCGGGCTGCGCGTGCAGCACCATGCGGCCATCGGGTTCCAGCCCTTCGCGCGCGGCGACCAGCAGGTGCTCGATATCCTCTTCCTCGATCCGCCGCCCGCCGATCTCGATCTCGACCGGGTTGATTATGCTGGCAAGGCCCGCGCCGGAGCAGCCGATCCACACGCTGGTCACAGTGGTCCCGGCCAATTTCTCGGCCCGTTCCACCGCATCGCGCACGGCATAGGTTGCCGCCGCCATGTCGGTCACATAGCCGCGCTTGATGCCCTGCGCGGCGCGGCTGGAACTGCCGAGCACCTGCATGTCGCCATGCTCGGTGATCCCCGCGATAATGGCCGATATGCGGTAGGAACCGATGTTCACCGCCCCGATGACATTGGTGATACGCGGCTGGCTCGCCATCAGCTTTCCCCCTGCTGCAATTCAAGTTCCCGATCCGCCCGGTCCGGCACCTGCAGGAACACCCGCGGCCAGTTGCGCATGTCGAACCGCACGACTTCTCCGCCGATCAGGCGGTGAACCCCGTCTGATTGGGCAAAGCCGATCAGCGCGGCGGGCGCGCGATCCTCGCCCTCGGGCAGGGCGAGCACCTGGTCGGTGGCAAAGGTGAGGTTCCAGCGGCGATTGCCGATCCATTCGGCGGCGCGAATCTGTGGACGCAGGGCGGGGGCGGCATCGAGCAGGTCCTCCAGCGCTTGGACCTGCCCTTGCGCACCCTCGCCCGAGATCACCAGCATGTCGCCGACATTGGCCGCCGAGACCGGTTCAAGTTCGGTCCCCGTACGGTCGATCAGGACCATCCGGTCGGCTCGGCGCAGCACGGCGTGAGGCTGGCGTTCGACGATGTCCACCACCAGCGTATCGGGCAACTGCCGCGCAACGCGGGCATCGGCCACCCAGTTGAGGCCCAGCAGTTCTGACCGCAGGTCTTCCAGATCGACCAGCACCATCGACAGGTCCTCGCGGCCCAGCGCCTTTTCATAGACCCGCGCCTCGTTCAGGCGCTCGGTCCCGCGCACCTGGACCTGGTTCACCTTGAACCCGGCATTGGCGGCCACTTGAGCGAAATACTGCTCGGCCAGTGTGGTCCCGCCGGAAACACGCGCGATCACGACAACCACGGCAAGGGCCACGGCCAGGATCAGCACGGTGAAAAAGCGGTGCCACTGGTCCTCGGTAAAGGGCAGCGCGGTCATCATCCGGTCGAACAGTCCGGTGGTGTGGGCCCGCGCCTTGCGCACCTGCCCCGCACGACCCTGCGCCGCTGTTTGCCGGCGCACGCCGGTGCCGCTGCGGCGGATGGTCTGTGCCATCAGGACATCCTCCCGGAATGGCGAAGCGCATCCTCGATGATGATCTCGACCAGTTCGGGATAGGATATGCCGCAGGCCAGCGCCTGCTCGGGCACCAGACTGAGCGGTGTCATCCCTGGCTGGGTGTTGGTTTCGAGCAGGAACAGCCCTTCCTCGCCCCGCTCGTCATCCCAGCGGAAGTCCGAGCGCGACACACCACGGCAGCCCAACCGGCGATGCGCCGCCAGCGCATATTCCAGGCACAGGCGCGCAATGTCCTCGGGGATCTGCGCCGGACAGACGTGCTGGGTCATGCCCTCGGTGTATTTGGATGCGAAATCATAAAAACCGCTCTTGGGCACCAGTTCGGTCACCAGCAGCGCGCGGTCGCCCAGCACGGCGGTGGTCAGTTCGCGGCCGCGGATATAGGGTTCGGCCAGGAGACTCTCGAATTGCTGCCACGGCCCTTCGGCATCGGGACGGATGGGATTGCCGCAATTGCTGGCTTCGGTCACGATGGCAACGCCCACGCTGCTGCCCTCGTTCACTGGCTTCAGCACATAGGGCCGCGGCATCGGGTCCGCCGTAAAGAGATCGGCGCTTTTCACCACGCGGCCACCGGGCATGGGAATGCCGTGGGGCACCAGCGCCTGCTTGGTCAGTTCCTTGTCGATGGCGATGACCGACGTGGCCATGCCCGAATGGGTATAGGCAATGCCCATCAGGTCCATCATGCCCTGCACCGTGCCATCTTCGCCCGGTACGCCGTGGAGCGCGTTGAACACCACGTCGGGCGCGGCATCGGTCAGGCGCACGGCAATATCGCGATCGAGGTCGATCAGGGTGACGCGGTGGCCCAGCCCTTCCAGCGCATCGGCCACGCCGTTGCCCGACATGAGCGAAACCTCGCGCTCGTTGGCCGGTCCGCCCATCAGGACGGCAACGTGGAGGTGGGGCAAACGGCTCATTTCAATTCCACTTTCAATTCCGGCTCACAAAACCGGCTCAGGGCCTTCCGACCCGCTTGATTTCCCATTCGAGCGCCACGCCCGTCTTGTCGGCCACGCGGCGGCGGACTTCCTCGCCCAGGCCTTCGATGTCGGCGCTGGTCGCCTCGCCGGTGTTGATGAGGAAGTTGGCGTGCTTCTCGCTCACCTGCGCGCCGCCGATGATAAGGCCGCGACAGCCGGCCTTGTCCACCAGTTGCCACGCCTTTGCGCCGGGGGGGTTCTTGAACGTCGATCCGCCGGTCCTGGACCGCAATGGCTGCGATGCCTCGCGCTCTGCGGCGATGCGGTCCATTTCCGCGCCGATTGCCTTGGGGTCACCAGCCGTGCCCCTGAACCGCGCGGCAACCACGATGGCGCCATCGGGCAGGCGCGAGTGACGATAGGAATAGTCGAGATCGGCGACCGGGATATTCACGCAGTTGCCATCGGCCAGCACCACGTCGCAATCGACCAGGATATCCGCCACCTCGCGTCCATAGGCCCCGCCGTTCATCCGCACGAAGCCGCCGACGGTGCCGGGAATGCCGCGCAGGAATTCCAGCCCCGCAATGCCCGCGTCGCGCGCGGTCGACGCCACGAGGATGCCAGGCGCGCCGCCGCCGCATTCCACGATATGGTCGCGCCGCACTTCCACGCTGGCGAAAGCCTTGCCAAGCCGAACCACCACGCCAGGCACCCCGCCGTCACGGATGATCAGGTTGGAGCCGAGGCCGATGGCCATGACCGGCGTGCCTTCGGACAATCCGCCGAGGAAACTGGTCAGGTCATCGAGGTCGGCGGGCTCGAACAGCCAGTCGGCCGGGCCGCCGCTCTTGAACCACACCAGCTTGTCGAGCGCGGCGTGCGGGGTCAGCCGGCCGCGCACGGCAGGCATCAGCGACTGGCCGCCGCTGGTTACCGTGCCTGCGCCGGGCGCGTTGAGCGTGGGGTCGAAATCGCCTGGCTGCATCGAAATGGATTGCTGGGACCACGTCATGCTGCAGCCCCCGGCTTGCGCTGGGCGGCAATGGCAGTAGCAAGGCCCGCCGCCCATTTGGTTATATCGCCCGCGCCAAGGCACACCACGATATCGCCCGGGCGGATCACCTGCGCCAGTTCCGCCGCCAGCGCGTCGGCTCCGGCGATGGTGCTGGCCTGCCGGTGTCCGCGCGCCTTGATCCCTTCGACCAGTGCGTGGCTGTCCACGCCCTCGATGGGCTGCTCCCCTGCGGCATAGACCGGTGCGGCATATACCACATCGGCATCGCCGAAGCAGGACTGGAAATCCTCCATCAGGTCGCGCAGGCGGGTGAAGCGGTGCGGCTGGGCAACAGCGATCACGCGGCCGCCCGAACCGGTCGCCACGCTTTCGCGTGCAGCGGACAGCACGGCGCGAATCTCCACCGGATGGTGGGCATAGTCGTCGATGATGCGCACGCCATCGACCTCGCCCGCCAGCGAAAACCGGCGGCGCACTCCGCCGAAGCGGGCGAAACCGCTGCGGATCGTGTCGTCGGCGCATTCCATCTCGCGCGCCACGGCAATGGCGGCCAGCGCGTTCTGCACGTTGTGGCGGCCGGGCATGGGCAGCACGATGCCATCGATCCGGTGTTCGCGCCCGTCCCTATCGCGATGGACGGCATCGAAGCGGGTCGATCCCCCTTCCGCCATCAGGTTTTCCGCCCGCACGTCGGCATGGGGCGAGAAGCCATAGGTGATGACCCGCCGGTCGCGCACGCGGGCGATCGTGTTCTGCACCTCGGGATGGTCGATGCACAGCACCGCCGCGCCATAGAACGGCACGTTCTCGATGAACTGCAGGAATGCGTCCTTCACCGCATCGAAACTGCCGTAGTGGTCGAGGTGTTCGGGATCGATATTGGTAACCACGGCGATGGTGCCGTCCAGCCGCAGGAAGCTGCCGTCGCTTTCATCGGCCTCCACCACCATCCAGTCGCTCCCGCCCAACCGGGCGTTGGAGCCGTAGCTTTCGATGATACCGCCGTTGATCACCGTGGGATCGACCCCGCCCGCGTCGAGCAGGGCCGCGACCATCGAGGTTGTGGTAGTCTTCCCGTGGGTTCCGGCCACGGCGACGGTGTTCTTCAGCCGCATCAGTTCGGCCAGCATTTCCGCCCGCCGCACCACCGGAATGCGCGCTTCCAATGCGGCGGCTACCTCGGGATTGTCGCGCTTCACCGCAGTGGAGGTTACCACCACTGCCGCATCACCCAGGTTCGCCGCATCGTGCCCGATGGCAACCGCGATGCCGCGCTTCCTCAGCCCTTCGATCACATAGCCTTCGGAGATGTCCGAGCCTTGCACGCTATAACCCAGGTTGTGCATCACCTCGGCAATGCCCGACATGCCGATCCCGCCGATGCCAACGAAATGGATCGTGCCGATATCGGTGGGGACGCCTTTCATTTGATGTTCCGAGCGGTTGCAGGCTGCACGCCATCGGTGGTCGCAGCATTGGAGGCGCCGACTCGGATCACGTCCTGGATCGGCGTGGCGCCGAAGCTCTCGACAAGGTCTGCCAGCTTGGCCGCCGCGTCGGGCCGCCCGCAGTTCCACGCCGCGTGGGCCGCATTGGCCAGCGTTTCGGGATGCTGGGCCAGAGCCTGGATCTGCTTGGCGAGTTCGGCGGCGGTAAACTTGTGCTGGCGGATCGAGCGCGCGCCTCCCGCCTTGACCATCTCGCGCACGTTGGCGGACTGGTGGTCGTCCGTCGCGATTGGCAGCGGCACAAGGATCGCAGGGCGGCCCACGGCGGTGAGCTCGGCAATCGTGCTCGCACCAGCCCGCCCGATGAACAGGTGGGCATCGGCCAGCCGCGCCTGCATGTCTTCGAAATAGGTGCCGAGCTCGGCGGGGATATCGTGGCTGGCGTAGCGCTGGCGCACAGCGTCCAGATCCTCCGGACGGCATTGCTGCGTCACCTGCAAGCGGCTGCGCAAGGCGGGCGGCAGCATGGCAAGGCCATCGGGCACCACTTCGCTCAACACCCGCGCACCCTGGCTGCCGCCGGTTACCAGCACGCGGAGCAGGCTGTCAGCGGTGAATGGCGGGAATTCCTGGTCGCGCAGGGCCAGCACTTCAGGCCGCACCGGATTGCCAACAAGGTGCGTCCTGGGCGCGTACTTGTCCTTCAACCGCGCTACTTCGGGATAAGCCGTGGCAATGGCATCGACCCGGCCCGCCAGCAGGCGGTTGACCCGGCCGAGCACGGCGTTCTGTTCGTGAATGATCGCCGGAATACCGTCTGCCGTGGCGGCCAGCAGCGCCGGAAGCGCGGGATAGCCGCCGAAGCCGATCACCGCGCCGGGCTGGAACGTATCGTACAGTCGCCGCGCCATCGAACGGCCCTGCAGCACGGCGCGCAGGCCAGACCACCAGTGCAGCGGGTTCTTGCCGAAACGACCCGCCGGCAGCACGTGGGCGGGCAGGAAATCGGGCTTGCCAGGGATTTCCACGCCCCGCGTATCGGTCACCAGGGCAACATGGTGCCCGCGCGCGACCAGCTCCGCCGCAAGGGCAAAAGCAGGGGTCAGGTGTCCGCCGGTCCCGCCGGCAGCAAGCACATAGTGGCGTGTAACCGAATTCATCGGCGTGTCTCCCGACCCATTTCCTTGTCCAGCGCAGCGCTGAAATCGAACGCTTCGCGACTGAGGAACGGGTTGCGGCGGGTGATCGCCAATAGCAACCCTATGGTGAAGCACTGCGCGATGGTGGACGATCCTCCATAGCTGACCAGCGGCAGCGTCATGCCCTTGGACGGGAACATTTGCAGGTTCATCAGGATGTTGATGAAAGCCTGGCCGCCGAACAGGGCGATCAGGCCGGTGGCCGACAGGATGATGAACAGCCGGTCTTCCTCAATCAGCCGCACCAGCACGCGCAGCACGATGGCGATATAGACCAGCGCCAGCACCATGCACACGATCAGCCCGAACTCCTCGCCGATGACCGAGAAGATGTAGTCGGTATGGGCTTCTGGCAGTCGCATCTTCTGATTGCCCAGGCCAAGGCCGGTACCGGTCCACCCGCCGCCCAGCAGCGTCCGGCGGGCCAGGTCCACCTGGTCGAAGGCCGTCCCACCGCCGAGGAAGGCGTCGATGCGGTTGCGGCCGTTGTCATACAGCGCATAGGTTAGCGCGAGCGCCGCCACGCCCACGCCCGAGAAGATCGCGATACGCTTTATCGGCAGCCCGGCCAGCAGCACGACCACGAACCAGCAGCCGACAAACAGGATCGCCTCGCCAAGGTTGGGCTGCATCATCAGCAGCAGCACGATCAGGCCTACCAGCCCGCCGGTAATGCCAATCACCGGCAGGCCCGGATCGCGCAACTTCCATGAGAGGATCCAGCCCAGCATCACCGCATAGGCGGGCTTGAGGAATTCCGACGGCTGGAAGGTCATGCCCAGGTTCAGCCAGCGCACCGCGCCGTTGCGCTCCACCCCGACAAAGGGCACCAGCACCAGCAGCGCCAGCATCAGCCCGCCCAGCAGGATCGCTCCGCGCCGAGCGCTGTCCATCGGCAGCAGCGAGGTGACCAGCAGCACGCCAAGGCCCAGCACCTGCCAGCGCAGGTGCAGCCAGAAGAAGTAATGCTCGCCAAGCGTCACGTCCGATGTGGACAGCCGCCCGGCGCTGGCAGGCGATGCGGCATAGACCGCGATCGTGCCGATCACCATCAGACCCAGCACAAGGAACAGCAGCGTGCGGTCGATCTCACGCCACCAGACGAACAGCTGCCGTTTGCGATCCTGCGGGAAGGCGGGCTGCTGCGGCGCGCGCTGGCCGGGCATGGGAACATAAGGGCGCGCGGACTTCATTTGGCGAGCCTTTCGCGATTGTCCTGCGTCAGGCCGGTTACAATCTCGCGAAAGCTGTCACCGCGCGCCTCGTAATCGCGGAACTGGTCGAAGCTGGCGCAGGCGGGGCTGAACAGCACCACATCGCCGGGTTTTGCCGCTTCGAGAGCGCGCGCGGTGGCGGTGCACAGCATCTCGCACTGCTCGACCTTGCAATGCCCGTCCAGCAGCGATGCAAACAGCGGCCCCGCCTCGCCGATGGTATAGGCGGCAGCGACATTGCCGAGGTGCGGCAGGCATTCATCGAGGTTATCCGCCTTGGGCAATCCGCCGCAGATCCAGTGGACGCGCTTGTGCGGTGCAGGCTTCCACGCCGCCAGTGCGGGCGCGGTGGAGGCGGCATTGGTGGCCTTGCTGTCGTTGATGAACAGCACGCCGTTGAAGGTGCCGAGCACTTCCATCCGGTGCGGCAGGCCGGGATATGTGCGCAGGCCCTGCTCGATTGCCTCATCCGACAGGCACAATGCCTCACAAACCATGATTGCGGCCGCTGCATTCTGTGCATTATGCGGGCCTTGCAAAGTGTCCCATTCGCGCTGCCGTTCACCGATCGCGCCGTTGTTGAACTGGACCACATTCTTCAAGCGACCGTGATCGTGTTCGAGCCGGTAGGCCACTTCGTCGGCCTCCCGATCAGCTTCCCCGATGACGGCCACGTTCTTGTCCGACTGCATCAGGAACAGCCGCTCTTTCGACCGGCAATAGGCCGCGAAGTCGGCATAGCGATCGAGGTGGTCGGGCGTGATGTTCAGCAACACCGCCACGTCGCAATCGAGGCTGTGCGTCAGGTCAATCTGGTAGCTCGACAGCTCCAGCACATAGACCCCGCCAGCAGGCAGGGGCTCCTGCGCCAGTATCGGCAGGCCGATGTTGCCACCCATCAGCGTGGCAACGCCTGCCGTCTTGAGGATATGGGCGACCAGTGCAGTCGTGGTGCTCTTGCCGTTGGTGCCGGTGATGCCGACCACCTTGTGCGGCGGCAGGCTTGCTCGCGCCTGGGCGAACAGTTCGATATCGCCGATGATCGGCACGCCCGCGGCCCGCGCCTTGCCTGCCAGCGGGTGGGTGTTGAGCGGCACACCGGGGGAAACCACCAGCGCGTCGAAGCCCGCAAGGTCGATCTCCATCGGATCGGCCAGGGTGCAGCGGCCTGCCAGCTTGTCGCGCGGGATCTGCTGGCGGTCCCAGGCGGTCACCTGCGCCCCGCTCGCCAGCAGGCTCTCCACCACCGCCATGCCCGACCGCGCAAGGCCGAGGACGGCGTAGCTCTTGCCGGAAAAGGCGGGGCTGGTGATCATCTGATCTTGAGCGTGGACAGCCCGATCACGGCCAGGACAATGGCAATGATCCAGAAGCGGATCACCACGGTCGATTCCTTCCAGCCGAGCTGTTCGAAATGGTGATGAATGGGGGCCATGCGGAACACCCGCTTGCCGGTGCGCTTGAACCAGAACACCTGGATGATGACGCTGGCCGCTTCCAGTACGAACAGCCCGCCGACGATGGCGAGCACGATCTCGTGATGGCTCGCCACGGCAATCGCGCCCAGCGCGCCGCCAAGGGCCAGCGATCCGGTATCGCCCATGAACACTGCAGCCGGCGGCGCGTTGAACCACAGGAAGGCGAGGCCCGATCCCATGATCGCGGCGCACAGGATCGCCAGTTCGCCCGCCAGCGGGACGTGCGGAATGCCAAGGTATGCGGAATAGTCCACCCGGCCGACGAGGTAGCAGATCAGCATGAAAGCACCCGCTGCGATCACCACCGGCATGGTGGCGAGGCCATCCAGCCCGTCGGTGAGGTTGACCGCATTGCCCGCACCCACGATCACGAAGGCGGCAAAGACATAGTAGAACGGCCCCAGCGGGATCGAATAACCGCTGAGGAAGGGGATATAGAGGTTGGTGTTGATCTCGCCCACGATCAGCCAGACCGCGATGCCCGCCACGATGAATTCGGCCAGCAGCCGCACCCGCCCGGACAGGCCCTTGTGGTTGCCCTTGGTGACCTTGTCGAGATCATCCAGGAAACCGATCACCCCGAAGCCCAGGCACACCGCGATGCAGGCCCAGACAAACGGGCTGGACAGGTCCATCCACAGCAGCATCGACAGGACCAGCGATGTCAGGATCATCAGCCCGCCCATGGTCGGCGTGCCGCGCTTGGCGAGGTGGCTTTGCGGCCCGTCTTCGCGGATCGGCTGGCCCTTGCCCTGCCGCACGCGCAGCATGGCGATGAATTTCGGGCCGATGATCAGGCCGATGGCGAGCGCGGTCATCATGGCCGCGCCGGATCGGAACGTCTGGTAGCGAATGAGGTTCAGGACCCCTTCGAAGTCCAGCAATGAGGCGAGATAATAAAGCATCGGTCCTGTTCGATCAGCCTTCCCGGGCAGCAAAATGCGCCACGACGCGCGCCAGCCCGACCGAGTTGGAGCCCTTGACCAGCACCGCGTCTCCGCCTGCCAGGCCGAATTCCTCCAGCGCGGCAATCGCTTCGCCCGCATTTGCGCAATGGGCAAAGTGCAAGGGCTTGCCAAGCGCATTGGCAAGGCCTTTCCCCAGTTCACGCGCCAGGGCGGTCATCTCGTCGCCCACCAGCACCGCATAGTCGACATCGGCGCCGATCAGCGGTTCGGCCAACTGGGCGTGGAAGCCGGGGGCAAAATCACCCAGTTCCTTCATCGCGCCCAGCACCGCCACGCGGCGGGTGGCAGGGGTCTGCCCCAGTTGCGCCAGCGTTGCCCGCATCGAGGCGGGGTTGGCGTTGTAGCTTTCGTCGATCACCAGCGCATGGCCGCCGGGCACCGCCACACGCAGCCGCGCACCCCTGCCTTTCAGGCCGCCCATCTCTGCCAGGGCCAGACCCGCTGCACCCAGATCGCCGCCTGCTGCATGGACTGTCGCCATGACCGCTAGCGAATTGTTGACCCAGTGCTCACCCGGCTCGGCCACGGTGTAGCACAAGCGGTGGGCACCCAACGCGGCCGTCACCAGCGATCCTCCGCTGCTGTCGGGAATAGCATCGAGCAGGCGCATGTCGGCATGGGCTGCGCGCCCGAACGAGACCACCCGCGCACCCGCCGCCACCGCGGCATCGCGCAGCCGTTCGAAATGCGGGGTGTCGGTGGGGATCACTGCCGTGCCGCCCTTTTCCAGCCCGCCGAAAATCTCCGCCTTGGCATCGGCAATCGCCTCTTCGCTGCCGAGGTTCTCGATATGGGCCGGCGCGATGGTTGTGATAACCGCCACGTTCGGGCGCACGAGAGAGGTCAGGTGGGCGATCTCGCCTGCATTGTTCATACCCATCTCGAACACGCCGAAACGGCTGCGTGGGTCCATGCGCGACAGGCTGAGCGGCACGCCGACATGGTTGTTGTAGGACCGGATCGAGCGGTGCGATGCGCCCCTGCTGGACCTTTCAAGCGATGCAAAGATCGCTTCCTTGACACCTGTCTTGCCGACAGAACCTGTTACCCCGACAATGGTGGCCGCAACGCGGTTGCGGGCAGCATTTGCCAAGGCCTCAAGCGCACTTGAGGTATCGGAAACCAGCACGTGCGGGCCGTCGACCGGGCGATCGACGAGGGCCGCCACCGCGCCATTGGCAAAAGCCTTGTCCACAAAGCGGTGGCCGTCCATCGCCTCGCCGCGCAGGGCCACGAACAGGTCGCCCGAGCGCACGTCGCGGCTGTCCATTTCCACGCCGCTAACCTGAAATTCACCATAAGCGGTCCCGCCTGTCGCCGCGGCGATCTCGGCCGAGGTCCACAGGGCAAGGCGCAGGCGATCCGCCTCCAGGTTGGGCCAGCGCAGGATCTTGGCGGCAATGGCATTCATTGGGCTTGCGCTCCTGAAAGGGCGGCCGCGCATTCGCGCGCCACGGTAACATCGTCGAACGGGTGGACCCGGACATCTGCCCCGCGTCCGATAATCTGGCCTTGCTCATGGCCCTTACCGGCAACCAGGACGATGTCCTGCGCTTCGGCCATGGCGACGGCTGCGGCGATAGCCTCGCGCCGGTCGCCGATCTCGATCGCACCGGGGGCCCCTGCCATGATGGCGGCACGGATTGCCGCTGGTTCCTCGCCGCGCGGATTGTCGTCGGTCACGATCACCACGTCGGACCCGGCCACGGCAACAGCGCCCATCGGCGCGCGCTTGCCCTTGTCACGGTCGCCGCCTGCGCCGAACACGGTAATCAGCTTGCCCGTTACATGCGGGCGCAAGGCGGCAATGGCCGCTTCAAGCGCATCTGGCGTGTGGGCATAATCGACATAGACCGGTGCGCCTGCCTGGGTGATTGCTGCCCGCTCCAGCCGCCCGCGCACCGGCTGCAACCGCGCCACCGCATCGAACACCCGCGCCGGATCGCCGCCCGTCGCCAGCACGAGGCCCGCCGCAACCAGCGCGTTGGCTACCTGGTAGGCCCCGATCAGCGGCAGGCGCAGCTTGCGCACCTCGCCTTGATAGGAAATCTCGAGGTCCTGCCCCAGCGTGCTGGGCTTTCTCGAAACGATCTTCAGATCGGCCCCGGCTTCGCCAACGCTGAACACGTGGAGCCCACGAGCCTGCGCGACCAGCGCGGCAGGCTGCGACCATTCGTCATCCGCCCAGACAACTGCCGTGCCGCCATCTGCCACCACTTCGGCAAACAGCCGCATCTTGGCGGAGAAATAGTCTGCCATGTCGGCGTGGTAATCGAGATGGTCGCGGCTGAGGTTGGTGAAGGCCCCTGCCTGCACCGCCAGCCCTTCGTTGCGGAACTGCGACAGCCCGTGGCTCGACGCCTCATAAGCCAGGTGGGTCACGCCTTCGCGGGCCAGGCCCGAAACATTGTGGAAGAAGGTCACGATGTCCGGCGTCGTCAGCCCGGTCGATACACTTTCGTCCGGCGTGGTCACCCCCAGCGTGCCGATGGAGGCCGCGCGGTGGCCGCACATGCGCCAGATCTGGCGGGTCATCTCGACTACCGAGGTTTTGCCATTGGTGCCGGTAACCGCGACCACAGTGGAAGGGACCGGTGTGAAGAACCGTGCGGCCAGGCGGGCAAAGGCGCGCCGCGGCAGCGGGTCGGCCAGGTGCAACGCACCTGTCACCTGTGTCTGCGGACGGGCGACCACGGCGATGGCACCTGCCGCCACGGCAGCGGGGATGAAGTCCTCGCCATTGACCGCCGTGCCTTCGAACGCACCGAACACGTTGCCGGGGGCGACCTTGCGATGGTCGATGGCAAACCCGGTGACGGTTTCCGCGCCCGCAGTTCCGGCGTCCTGTCCCAGCGCTCCGGCCAGTTCGGCCAGCCGCATCAGTGCGCCCCGCCGCCGACCAGCGGCTCCAGATCGGTGAGGTCGATGTCGCGGCCTTCATCGGGCAGCACGCCCAGTTGCGGGCCGATGCGCGGGATCAGCCGCTTGACGATAGGCGCAGCGTTCCATGCGGCCGTGCGCTGGTAGGAGCTGGCGGCAGTGCCCTTGGGCTCGTCCAGCATGATGATGACGACATAACGCGGCCGGTCCATCGGGAAGACGGCGGCAAAGGTCGCCACCAGCGAGGTCCGGCGATAGCCGCCCGCCCCCGGCTTTTCCGCCGAGCCGGTCTTGCCGCCCACGCGGAAGCCCGGCGCATCGGCGTTACGACCGGTGCCATAGACCGTAATCATGCGCATCAGCTGGTTCATCCGCGCCGAGGTGCTGGCCTTGAACACCCGCCGCCCGCGCGGAGCCATGCCGGGTTCGATCTTGTGCAGCGTGGCCGGACGCCAGATGCCGCCGTTCGACATGGCGGCATAGGCACTGGCGAGGTGCAGCGGGGTCACGGCAATGCCATGGCCGAAGCCCACAGTCATGCCGGTAATGCGCGGCCAGTTCCCGCTCTGCCACAGCGGGAAGCCGCGACCCGGCAGTTCGATATACGGCCGTTCGTTCATGCCGAGATCGACCATGTAGCGGCGCAGGACATCCGGCCCCATCTCGTCGGCAATCTGCGCGGTAACGATGTTGGACGAATGGATCAGCGACTGAGGCGCGTTGATCGAAGCACCGATCACATGGCTGTCGCGGATCTGGTGCCCCCCGATGCGCACCGGCTGGTTCGCCTGGTAGGGGCGTGCGAGGTTGGTGATCGATCCGTTGTCGATTGCGGCCGCCACAGTCAGCGGCTTGAAGGTCGAGCCCAGCTCGTAAACCTGGTTGGTCACGCGGTTGAAGGCGGCCGGCATGATCCCTTGCGCAGCCAGTTCGGGGGACACCGTCAGATCAGATGGCAGGACATTGTTGGGGTCGAATTCGGGCATGGAGGCCATGGCCATCACTTCACCGGTATCGACATCAAGCACGATACCCGCCGCGCCCACCGCATTGACCGCCCGCATGCCGCGGCTCAGTTCGTCTTCCAGTGCGCCCTGCACCCGCACATCGATCGACAGCGGGATGGATTCCGACCGGTGCAGCGGATCGCTTAGCCGCTCGTTGAGGACCTGCTCCATGCCCACCCGACCTTCGCCATCCTGGACGAAGCCAAGGACATGGGCAGCAAGCGAACCCTGCGGATAGTACCGGTCGTTCTCACGCGGAAGTTCAAGCGCCAGTTCGCCGATCTGCATGACCTTGTTGGCATCCTCGGGCAGCACCCGGCGGCGCAAGTAGGCTCCGCGACCGGCGCGTAGCTTTTCCGCCACTTCGACCGGGTCGAGATCGGGGAAGATTGTGGCAAGTTCTGCCGCCACGGCATCAGGCGAACGGACCAGCGGCGATCCGCCATCGTCCATCGCCCGCGGGTTGAACCACAGGGCATAGGCCGGAAAGGCGCGGGCCAGCGGCACGCCGTTGCGGTCGGTAATCTCGCCACGCGACGGCAACAGCGCCTCGGCCATCGACGTGGTGGCGGGTGCAGGCTGGATAACGCCCAGCCAGGCAATCCGCGCTACGGCGGAAGTCGCGATCAGCAGGAAGGCCGCCGCGATGATGAGCACGCGCAGCCGCGCGGTCAGCAGCGACTTGCGGCGGTAATCGACCAGCCGGACGCGCCCGGTGGCAGCAGGACGCGGGGCGGCAAAGCCCGTCACTGGCTCCCCCCGCCAAGCGCGATACGCACGGTTGCGGGGCCGGATTCATCCGGGCCGCCCATCGGCACCCGTGCGGAAGCACCGGTCAGGCGGGCCGCCAGCGTGGTACGATTGTCGTTGTTGGCGTGAGCCGGTTCGATCAGTGCCACGTCAACCGGCTTGCCGGTGATCAGCGAGACAAGACGGGGAAATGGCGGGGCCTCGGCATCTTCCTCGGAATAACCGGCCAGATGCAGCTGGGGCGCATCGTCGTCTTGCCTGCTGCTGAACCGCGCCAGCTGCCGCTCGTTGTCGATGAACTGGCCCGCTTCTGGCGCGCCATAGCCGAAATCGACCCGGTTCCACGCCGCCAGCTGGACCTGGCTCGACCGGGTGAGGAATTCGGTTTCCAGCAGCATGTTGGCCTGTTCCAGCGCCACGATCTGGCGTTCGGTACGCTTCACGTCGCTGGCGACCGACCAGACCTGGAAATGCAGCACGCCATAAAGCGCGGTGCACAGCGCCAGGAGGGCGAACCAGCCGATACGGCGCAAACGGGCTTGCTGGGTCATGCGGCCTGTCCTTGCTTGAAGATCGACGGGGCGGCGGTGCGGGTGGCGGCGCGCAGGGTGGCGGAACGCGCGCGCGGGTTGCGGGCAACTTCGGCCTCGGACGGACGGATCGCCTTGCTCACCGCGACAAAGCGCGCGGGGTTCTGCGCGGTGCGGACAGGCATGTGGCGCGAGCCGCCGCTGTTGGCATTGGCCGCATCGCGCAGGTACTGCTTGACCTTGCGGTCCTCCAGGCTGTGGAAGCTGACCACGGCCAGCCGCCCGCCTTCGCGCAGCAGTTGCTCGGCGGCGACGAGGCCCTGGTCCAGCTCGTCCAGCTCACCGTTCACGTGGATGCGGATCGCCTGGAAGCTGCGGGTGGCCGGATCCTTGGGCGCGGGGCCCTTGTTGTTGTGCGGACGATAGCCCAGCGCCTTGCGCACCACTGCGGCCAGCTGGCCGGTGGTTTCCAGCGGGCGCGCGGCAACGATGGCACGGGCCACACGGCGCGACTGGCGCTCCTCGCCGTATTGGTAGAGTACGTCGGCAATCGCGGCTTCATCGGCCGTGTTGAGGAAGTCGGCGGCGTTGGGTCGCTGCCGGTCCATCCGCATGTCGAGCGGGCCATCGGTGCTGAAAGCAAAGCCGCGTTCGGCCTGGTCGAGCTGCATCGAGGACACGCCGATGTCCATCGCCACGCCATCGACCGTGTCGATCCCGGCTTCGGCCATGGCCTCGACCATTTCGGAAAAACGGCGCGAGTGGAGCACCAGCCGCGGCGGCTGTTCGCGCGTTTCGGGCCATTGCTCACCTGCCGCAATGGCATCGGGATCGCGGTCGAAAGCGTGGACCGTGGCCCCCTGGTCGAGGAAGACGCGGGTATAACCGCCGGCACCGAAGGTGGCGTCGATCACCACGTGGCCCGGCTGGATTGCGAGCGCGGTCACCACTTCATTTAGCAGGACGGGGATGTGCGGGGCGGCAATCACTTGCCCTTCCCCTTGGCCATGGCCTCGGCCATTTCCTGCTCGCAATAGATCTTGAAGAAGTCGAACTCGTCGCCCAGCCCCAGCAGGATCTGCGGGTTCCAGATGGTTACGACCTCGCCTACGCCATGGAAATAGAGCTGGTCCTCGATCCTGCCCAGCTTGACCGACGAGGGGTTGAGCACGAAGCGGCCGCTGGCATCGAAGGCGTGCTTCTTGAAGCTCCACAATTGGCCGGACCGCAGCGCGCGGTCGAACTTGTCGCCATTCTGGCGGGCTTCGGCCTGCTGCATGTCGAGGATTTCGTCAAACCGGGCGATCCGGTCGGTGCCAAAGCCGACCAGGCAGGGCCATGTTTCATGGCGGCCCACACACAGCACCCGCTCGCCGCTGGCTTCGGCGATGGGATTGCGCATGTCGGACGGCAGCACGAAGCGATCCTTCTCGCCGCGAAGCGAAAAGCCCTGACCGCTAAATCCTGTCGGCTTGTGTGCCACGTCCCCCGGTACCTGCCCTCAATCAACCCGCATTCGGGTACTAACCTGATCGGCAAGGCTCCCCCGTCCGCGCCGCGCAGGTGCGCAGCCCGTCCATCCTGACGAGAATCAGGATGCAACGCGGGTGTCATGTCCGATGAAGGACGTGATAACGCGGGTGCAGGCGGGATGAAAGGGGAAATTACGGGATTTTCGGGGATTGAGCTCCAATCCGCTGGAATCCTGTGGATTTCATGGTGTGGTGTCCGGCAGCGAAGCGCCCCTCTGCCCGTCAGCCGAATAGCGCTGGCCCCCTGTTCGAGACCCAGTCCGATAGTCGGGGGCAGGCTTTCCCGTAATTTCCCCAAAACCGGCTGCCATCGCGCCAGCGAGATCGGCCAACATGGTTTCAGCGCCCGGATGGGGACCATCAAAGTCGAGCATCGCAGCATCGGCGTAAAGCAGAGCCGTACCCTCGCCGATAAGGCACAGTGCCTGCACGCTTTCCTGCGTGACATTGCAACCCGCCTCGGGATCGCGCAGCACGAACAGCCCGGGCAGGTTGACCGGCACTTGCGCATTGTCGATTTCCAGCATTTGCAGCCCCGCGGGCTGGTCCTCGTTAAAGTGCAGCTCCAGCCCCCAATGCGCCAGAATCGGCGAGAGCAGCGCCACGTCCTGCGGGCGGCGGCGGTCGCCCAGGCCATAGTGGGAATGGCCGGTCATCATCGGATCGGCAAACAGCAGCAGGTTCCCGCCATCCCGCACCCAGGCATCGAGCGCCACGTTCTCCTCCGCCGACAGGGCACGCGGCTGGGCCATCATCAATGTGCTGTGCGGCGCCAGGGCATCGGCCGAAAGATAGTCGATCGGGACCAGTTCGAACTCGCGCTCCAGCACGGGGCGGGCCCAGTGGCCGCTTTCGCTGGTGTCGAGCAGGCCCTCCAGTCCCTCGGCCTCGCCCCAGTAGATCGGCACTGTGCCCATCAGCGCCAGTTGCGGGCGCGCGGGTTCCTGCGCTGCGACAGGCATCGACCAGGCAAGGGCAGCAAGTGCCCCCAGGATGCTAGTTCTGGACAGGGACAAGCGGGCCACCCGGGGTTGCGGTAATCACCGGCGTCGGCGTGGGGGCGGGAAGTTCGGGCACGACGCCTGCATCGGCCAGCGGATCACGCGGGGCAGGCGGCGGCGGCACGTCCTCGTTGCTCACCGGCGGCAGGGCCTCGGGCATGGCGGCGCGGTTCTGTGCCACGCTGCTGGTGACGATATCGGCCAGGCCAACCATCAGAACCATCGCGCCCAGCCCCAGCACGCCGACCTGGAGCCGCTGCCAGCGCTGCCGCCGCGTCCCGCCGAGCGGCGAGGCGGCAAGGTCATCGAGCGACTTGTTGGCTTGCAGGATTTCGTGCGGATCAAGGGCCATGCGGCCAATCTAGCGCCTCAACCTGAATGCAACCAGTCGAAAACCGGCAGTTTCTTGGATTTCAGCCACTCGGCATTGTACAGGCTGGACAGGTAGCGGAAGCCGGTGTCGCACAGGATCGTGGCAACGCGGGGCTTCTCGCGCCCTTGGGCAAGCAGGTGGCGACCGAGCAGCACCGCCCCCGCCACGTTGATGCCGGAGGACAGGCCAAGGCACAGTCCTTCCTCGCGCAACAGGCGGGCAACCCATTCGAGGCCTTCCTCGTCGGACAGGCGAAACTGGGTGTCGATCGGCGCGCCTTCGAGGTTGGCGGTGATCCGGCCCTGGCCGATGCCTTCGGCCACAGAAGACCCTTCCGCCTTCAGTTCACCGTTGGCGTAATAGTTGAACAGCGCCGCGCCATGCGGATCGGTCAGGGCGATGCACACGTCCTCGTCAAACGCCTTGAGGCCCATGCCCACGCCCGCCAGCGTCCCGCCGGTACCGACCGCGCAGGTAAAGCCATCAATCCTGCCACCCATCTGCTCCCATATTTCGGGCGCGGTGGCATCGATGTGGGCGCGGCGGTTGGCGACATTGTCGAACTGGTTGGCCCAGACAGCACCCGGTGTTTCCTCGGCCAGGCGGCGGCTGGTGTGGACGAAGTGGTTGGGGTCGGCAAATTTGGTCGGCGGCACCAGCACCAGTTCCGCGCCCAGCGCGCGCAAGGTCGCCATCTTCTCGACCGACTGGTTGTCGGGCATGACGATGATGGTCTTGTAGCCTTTGGCATTGGCCACCAGCGCCAGACCGATGCCGGTATTGCCCGCCGTTCCTTCCACCACCGTGCCGCCGGGCTTGAGTTCCCCCCGCGCCTCGGCATCGCGCACGATCCACAGCGCCGCGCGATCCTTCACGCTGGCACCCGGATTGGCGAATTCGCACTTGCCCCAGATCTCGCAACCGGCGGCGGCGCTGGGGCCTTCAAGCAGGACCAGCGGGGTATTGCCGATGAGGTCCAGCGTCTTGGTGACAGGAACAGGTGCAGTCATGCTGGGGGAATTAGGGTGCAAGGGAGCGCGGCGCAACGGATTTGCGCTTGGGAAGGCTAAAGCCATTCTCCCCACCTGTGGGGAGGGGGACCGCGCGAAGCGGGGTGGAGGGGGCTTGCAGGAAACGCGGCGATGGCCCGCAGCCCCCTCCACCACCTTTCAGGTGGTCCCCCCCCGTTTCGGGGAGGATTAATCTTCCTCGGCGATGGTCACCTTCAGCCCGTCCAGCTCCGCCGTGAACGGCAGCTGGCACGACAGGCGCGAGGTTTCACTGCGGCTGTCGCTGGAATCGAGCAGGTCGTTCTCGTCCTCGCTCATCGGCGGGAGCAGGCTGGCGAACTCCGGATCCACATGGACATGGCAGGTGGCACAGGAACAGCAGCCGCCACACAGGGCCAGCAATTCATCGAACCCGTTGTCGCGGATGGCTTCCATCACGGTCAGGCCGGTTTCGGCCTCCACAGCGCGTTCTTCCCCGGCACGGTTGACGACAATCAGCTTGGGCATGGCGACATTATCCTCGTGTTCTGCTTTCGCGCGGCTGCTAGGCAATTGCCGGCATTTACGCAAGCGGAGCGCATATGGGCCTTGATCGGGATCAGTTGAAGCACGGCATCGACGCCGTTGCCGCATGCGAACCGGCCATCGCCCGCGCGCTGGAACGCTGCGGCTATCCCGAACCGCGCCTGAGGGAGCGTGGCTATCGCACCCTGCTGCGCACCATCGTGGGCCAGCAGGTTTCCGTCGCCGCCGCCAGCTCGATGTGGCGCAAGCTGGAGGCCGAAGTGGGCGAAGTAATGGTCCCCGCCGATATCCTCGCCCGCGATTTCGACACCCTGCGCGCCTGCGGGCTATCTCGCCAGAAGCAGGGCTATGTCCGGTCCCTGTGCGAACTGGTGGAAGGCGGCCTCGATTTCGACAACCTTCCCGCCGATGACGAGGAAGCGATCACCGAACTCGTCCGTATCAAGGGCGTGGGCCGCTGGTCCGCCGAAATCTACCTGCTGTTCGCCGAAGGCCGGTCGGACATCTGGCCGGCGGGCGACCTTGCGGTAATGGCCGGGCTGGGCAGGATATTGGGGCTGGAAGAGCGACCCGACGAGAGGGCCACCCGCGCCATGTCGGAACAATGGCGCCCGCACCGGGGGGCCTTGGCGATTTTCACGTGGCACTGTTACGACAGTGGCGTCATCTGATCCTGTTTTAAGTTATTTTTCAATGGTTTACCGAATGAACAGATTTTGGCATTTTTTGGTCGATTCCACGCGCCGTTGCGCCGCATCGTTAGAAAACAAGGGATTACGTTCTTCCGCACCACTTTAACAATCCGGCGCTGACTGTATCCCCGCCCTGGCTAAAACTTCTTACCCATGAACAACGCCTCATTGAACCTCTCGGCGGACTGGCAGCTTCCCCTTGATTCTGGAAAAAAGCAGCCGGTCGGGAAACGACCCGTTACGGACGTTGTTCGAAGACGGTTTTCCAC
>NZ_JAMFLH010000016.1 GCF_023501975.1 Altererythrobacter sp. KTW20L
GTGTGGGGCTCTACAGTCAGGTGGGGCGATAAAGGTTGCGACGGCTGATTGCCGGTTGCGCGGGAAATATGGGCAAAAGCCAGTCTTTATCCGCAGTGAGCGGCATTTTCCTCGTTGCTCCCCCTGTCTGGGTTGAGCCACGACCCGCCGCGCAAGCGGTTATCATCGCGGGTCGGGCTCCTTACGCTTGCTGCACCCCTCCCGGAATTGAAGGAAGTTTCATGAAAACCGCACTCCTGCTCATGTCCGCCCCGTTGCTGGCCGTGGGCGTCGCCCAGGCTCAGGAAGCTCCGCAGCAGGCACCGCCCATGCAGCAGCAGGCACCGACTGCTCCGGCCGAAGTTGCCGACGACGAGGTTGCCCGCTTTGCCCTTGCGGCGCTCGTCATCGAGCAGATCGCCGCTGACGAAAACATGGCGCAAGAACAACAACAATCGGCCATGATGGAAGTCGTCACACAGGCGGGGCTTGAACCCCAGCGATACAACCAGATCGCGACCGCCAGCCAGAGCGACACCCAGTTGCAACAACGCATCCAGGCCGCTGCAGACCAGCATATTGCGGCGGCGCAACAGGACCAGGCAGCGCAGAACCAGTAACGCCATCGGGGAAGGTTCGCAGCCTTCCCCGATTTTCGCTCAGAAGCCTGTCGCAAGGGCTTGATGCGCCTGTGTCAATGGCTCGCTCCGCCATGCTTCGTCACCCGGCCCGATGAACTCCGCCCGCCAGTCAGCCAGCGCAGGATTGTTCAATCTTGCGGGAACCTGCCCTGCTTCCCGACCGTCTGGAGAAGGAGCAAGCAACCACGCAGATGTCTAGCCGGAGAAGACCATGATCAAATGGGCAATTATTTTCGCTGTCCTGTCCCTTGTGATGGCGGTTCTGGGTTTCGGCGGCCTTGCAGGTGCCTTCATGGACATCGCCCAGGTCCTGTTCTGGCTGGCTGTGATCATCACCGTCATTCTCTTCGTGCTCGGTCTCACGATCTACAAGAAGATCACCTAGCACGGCGGGGATGGCACACGGGATGGTAGCGTGACCGGGCAGGCATCGGGAATCGGCGAACGCGCATTCATCAGGCGCACGCTGATCGTACTGACGCTGGCAGCGCTGTTCTTCCTTACCTGGCAATTGCGATCTCTCCTGCTGTTGTTCTTCGGAGCAGTGCTGATCGCGGTAATTTTCCGTTCGATTGCGCGGCCGATCCGGCGCTTCACCAAAGCCCCCGACGGCTTGGCCGTCGCGCTGGCGGTCCTGGCGGTAACCGGTGTCCTGGCTGGCGCAAGCTGGATGTTCGGTTCGGAAGTGAGCGCACAAGTGCGAACGCTTACGGAGGCATTGCCGGATGCGTGGCGAGTGATCGAACGTCGAATCAGCGAATGGGCCTTGGCCGAGAGCGTGGAGGATATGCTCGGAAGCGCGATACCGAGCGGCAGTGGCGTGCTTTCGGGTTTGAGCCGCTTCGTGTTGTCGTTCGGCAGCGGGCTGGCGGATATTCTGGTCGTGATGGTTGGCGGAATTTATCTCGCCGCGCAGCCGCAACTCTACCGGCGCGGAGCCTTGCAGCTGTTTCCGCCGCAACGCCGTGAACTGGCCGGCAAGGCCTTCGACGAGAGCGGACGAGCTCTGCGCTTGTGGTTGAAAGGTCAGCTCATCTCGATGGTCATCGTCGGCCTCCTGGTCGGGGTCGGTCTGTGGTTGATCGGGGTTCCATCCGCACTTGCGCTTGGACTTCTTGCCGCCCTTCTTGAATTCATCCCTCTGGTTGGCCCGATCCTGGCAGCCTTGCCAGCCTTGTTGATCGCCCTGGCACTGGGACCGCAGACTGCGCTGTGGGTGCTGGGCCTTTACCTGATTGTCCAGCAGATCGAAGGCAACATCCTCCAGCCCGTGGTTCAGCAATATGCGGTCGATCTGCCGGCAGTCACCTTGCTGTTCTCTGCTGGGTTTCGGCATGCTGTTCGGTGCCGCCGGAGTTGTCCTTGCCGCACCGCTGACCGTTGTGTGCTATGTGCTGATAAAGCGGCTATATGTCAGGGAAGCTCTGGGAACTCCCACCGCGATTCCGGGTGAGGAAGTGGGCCGGGACTAGGGGCTGCAAAACTTTCCTACAGTCCTCGCGACATGCCACATCGCTGCCATGGTATCCATCAGCCCCCTTCGGCGCGTTCTTCGTCCCCCGGCTCACGTCCCCGACGATCACGTCTTCGCCCGGGCAGGTGTCACTTTGTCCGCCGGTGCGCAAACCCGCCCGAATTCCCCGCTTTTACCCCCAAAACGAAAGTGACACCCTGTCTCTTGTGTCACCTTTATTCGCCTCCTCCGCCCACGCCAAAACGGCCCGGAACGTGAGAGTTCCGGGCCGTTGGGGGTGTGTGGGAGGCCTCGGGGAAAGGCCCCCCGGGGTGCTTGGTTTAGCGCAGCAGCGACAGGACGTTCTGCTGGCTCTGGTTGGCCTGGGCCAGCATCGCGGTCGAGGCCTGGCTCAGGATCTGCGACTTGGCGAGCGCGGTCGTTTCGGCCGAATAGTCGGTGTCAACGATGCGGCTGCGGGCGTCGCTGAGGTTGGTGGAATTGGTGGTCAGGTTGTTGATCGCCGATTCCAGGCGGTTCTGGCCGGCACCCAGCGTGGCGCGGGTGGCGCTGATATCGCCCAGGGCATCATCAACGTTGCCGATCGTGGTGTCGGCCAGGGCCGCCGTGCTCACGTCGAGCGCCGCGCCGAGGTTCGTGCCATCGATGCCCACGCTGGTCAGGGTGACCGTGTCGGTGGCATTGGTGGCGATATCGACCGTCACGTCGGTGCCGGCGGTGGTGCTAAACAGGGTCACGCCGTTGAACTCGGTGTTCGCCAGGATGTCGTCGATCTGGGCCGACAGTTCCGCCACTTCGGCATCCATGTAGCCACGGTCATCGGCGGAATAGGTTTCCGTCTTCGACTGGACGGCCAGTTCACGAACGCGCTGGAGCATGTTCGATACTTCGTCGAGAGCGCCTTCGGCGGTCTGGGCGAGCGCAATGCCATCATTGGCGTTGCGGATGCCCTGGTTCATGGCGCGGATGTCGGCGGTCATCGTGGTGGCGATGGCCAGGCCGGCGGCGTCGTCCTTGGCGCCGTTGATGCGCTTGCCGGTGGACAGGCGTTCCATCGCCACGCCCATCATCTTTTCGGCAGAGGTCGAGGCGTTCGAAGCACGCAGGGCACTGATGTTGGTGTTGATAACGGCCATTGTAGGTCTCCTGGTTGGTATCTCGGTTGGTCTTCGTCACATGCATTTGCCGCAGCCTGCATTCGTCGTTTGGCGCGGCTGCCAACCACAAGAGCGGCCCTGTCGCCGGATGTTTAAGGCTGGCCCCGCAGATGCGCCGTTTTGGGCGATAGGTGTTTTTGCGCAGGGTTAAGTTTCCGCATTGTTGGACGTTGGAGCGCCACTTTGTCCCCACAGATCGCAGGGTGATCAGGGTTAACGGGGACAAGTGACATGGCACGCATCAGCGTTGCTCGGGGGCTGGAAAAAAATCATGCGGGGCTGGCAAACTATGCCGCGGCCCTGCTGGCCGGATCGGGAAAAGGCGGCGAAGTGCTGCTGTGCGCCGAAGGGTCGGAACTTCCGGCGCGGCGCAGGGATGACCGGCTGGTGCTGCTCGCGCGGGGTGATGCTCCGGCGCTGGAGTTGGCGGGTTCGGGCGCGGTGCGGCTGACCTATGCTGATGATACCAGCCCGGCAGTGCGCGCAGCGCTGCTGGCAAGCGCTACCAGGCAGGGCGAGCCGGTAGCCGCCGATACCGGCAGTCTCGCCATGCTGGCCCTGGCGGCGCGGGTGGCGGCAAGCGATATCCCGGTGCTGGTCGAAGGGCCGACCGGAACCGGCAAGGAAGTGCTCGCCCGCTTCATCCACGCCAACAGCGCGCGGTCGGCAGGGCCCTTCGTGGCGCTCAATTGTGCGGCCATGCCCGAAGCCATGCTGGAGGCCATGCTGTTCGGCCACAAGAAGGGCGCCTTCACCGGCGCCACCGAAGCGGCCGAGGGTTTCTTCCGCGCAGCCGATGGCGGCACCCTGCTGCTCGACGAACTGGGCGAGATGCCGATCGGCTTGCAGGCCAAGCTGCTGCGCGCGCTGCAGGAAGGCGAAGTGGTGCCGCTGGGCGCGACCCAGCCGGTCAAGGTCGATGTGCGGATCATCGCCTGCACCAACCGCGACCTGGCAACCGAGATCGCCGCCGGCCGCTTCCGCGAAGACCTCTATTACCGCCTCAACGTATTCCCCCTGCGGCTGGAAGCCCTGCGCGAAAGGGCCGCCGATGTGGCTCCGCTGGCTTTCACCATGCTGCTGCGTCACGCAGGCCCGACCATTCCGTGGATCGCCGACGAGGCGCTGGCGAAGCTCGCCGCCCATGCCTGGCCCGGCAATGTCCGCGAGCTTGAAAACGTCATCCGCCGCGCGCTGCTGCTGGCAGGTGACGAGACAACCATAACCACCGCCCATGTCGTGTTCGACAGTGCGGTGCGCCCCGTCGGGGTGGGTGATTCCCTGGTCGCCCCGGTTCCCCCGGCCACCCCCGACGGGCACAACCTCTCCACCATCGTGCGCCGGTCCGAGGCGCAGGTGATCCTTGACACGCTTGACCGCAATGACGGCAACCGGCTGGCCACGGCCGCCGCGCTCGGCATCTCCGAACGCACGCTGCGCTACCGCCTCGCCTCGATGCGCGAGGCCGGGCTGGTCGCGGCAGGAGGTGCGCGGTGAACGGCGTTGGCGGGATTGGCGCTGCGGGAGGGGGCCTGCAACAGGTCCTCGCCATCCGTCGCCAGGTGGTCGAGCAATCCGATGCCCTGCGCAACCTGCGCGAGGCGGGGGCGAGCGGACAGACGGGCGCTACCCCCGAAGTCGGCGGCGGCTTTGCCGATACGCTGCGCTCCACGCTGGACCAGGTCAACACGACCCAGGCCCGCGCAAACGACATTTCCGCCGCCTACGAACGTGGCGAAGTGACCGACATCGCTCAGGTGATGATGGCCCGCCAGGAATCCAGCGTGGCCTTCGAGGCCACCCTGCAGGTGCGCAACAAGCTGTTGTCCGCCTACCAGGACATCATGCGGATGGGAGTGTGATAGATGGCTGAAGCCGATCTTCCCGCGACCCGCAGCCTTTCACCGCTGGGCGGCACGGGGACGCTGACCGAGCGGCTTAGCGGCCTGATGGCCAATCCGCTGGTCCGCCGCAGCCTGCCTGGCTTTGCCGGCGTGGGCACCCTGGCGGCAGTAGGCCTGCTGTACATGGCCCTGGCCGAAGGGCCGAGCCGCATGCTCTATTCCAGCCTGACCGACAGCGAGCGCGCCAGCGTGACCGCCGCGCTCGATGCGGGCGGCATATCCTACAATATCGATCCGGGCACCGGGGCGCTCAGCGTGGCTGAGGAGAACCTCTACCGCGCGCGCATGCTGGTGGCATCGGACGGCGCGCTGGCCAGCCCGGACAGCACTTCCGAAATGCTCGACGCGATCCCGCTGGGTTCCAGCCGCACGCTGGAAGGCGAGCGGCTCAAGAACGTGCGCGAGCGTGAACTGATGCGCACGATCGAGGAGATCGACGGGGTGGAGGCGGTGCGCGTCCATCTCGCTTCGCCCGAACGCAGCGTGTTCGTGCGCGACAATGTGGCCCCGACGGCATCGGTCATGCTGCGGCTGGCGCGCGGGCGGTCGCTGTCGAATGACCAGGTCCAGGCGGTGGTCAACCTCGTCGCGGGATCCGTCCCCGGCCTGTCGCCCGATGCGGTGCGGGTGGTGGATCAGCAGGGACGCCTGCTGTCCGATACCGGCGGCAACGCGGGTGACGCGCTGGAACTGCAACGCCAGTTCGAGGACAAGCTGCGGCTGCAGGTGGCGCAATTGCTGTCGCCGATGATCGGAGCAGGCAATTTCTCCACCGAAGTGCAGGTGGAGCTGGAAATGGCCGAGACCACTTCGGCGCGCGAAAGCTATGACAACGAAGGCGTGGTGCGATCGATCAGCGAGAGCAATTCGACGCGCGGCGGTGAAGCACTGGCAGGCGGCGTGCCCGGTGTAACCGCCAACACCCCGCCGCCGCCCAACGGGCTGGAGGAAGGCCCGCCGCAGGGCAATGCGCCCGGCGGGCAGCCTGCCATTGCCAATGGCGACACCAGCTCGCAGCGGACCTATGAACTGGGCCGCGAGGTCGCCGTATCGAGCACGAGGCCCGGCAGCGTGCGCCGCATATCGGTGGCCGTTGCCCTGTCGGAAGAAGCACTGGCAGCCATTGCCCCCGCCACCGCCGAACAGGTCCAAGAGCTCGTCTCTGCCGCCGTGGGCGCCAACGAGGCGCGCGGCGACCAGGTGCGGGTGGTCACCGGCGCATTCGAGGCAATCGAAGAGAACACCATCCCGTTCTACGAAACCAGCTGGTTCGCCATGGCGCTGCGCTATGGCACGGCGCTGATCGCGGTACTCCTCGGCCTGCTCCTCGGCGTACGGCCGATTATCGCCGCCTTGCGCGGTCCCAAGCGTGATGAGGCAAGCGTTGATGATGGCAACGAGGCTGAAGCCGCCGCCGAGGGCTCGCCCGCATCACCGATCCAGATTGTCGGCCAGCAACCGGGCAATTCGCCCCAGGATGACCTGCGCGAGCAGGTCGATCTTGCCCGTCGCCTCGCCAATGAGCAGCCCGAACGCGCCGCCGCCGCCCTGCGCCGGATGCTCGCCGCCCCTGTTGCCGGGACCTGACCATGAGCCTTGCCGCCCCAGCCTCCGAAGCCGAACGCGCCGCCGTCATCCTGATGCTGATGGACGACACCGAGGCCGCCAGCCTGCTCGGCCAGCTCGAGCCGGCCGAACTGCAGCTGCTGGGCGAAAAGATGATCGCGCTGGGCGATGTCGGGCCCGATCGCATTGCCACGGCCATCGAAGGCTTCGTCCGCCACGCCGCCAGCGGATCCCTGTCCGGCCATGACCGGCCCGCGCAGTTGCGCAGCCAGATGGCCATGGCGCTGGGCGAGGTGAAGGCCGATTCCATCATGCAGCGGATCGCCCCTGCCGAGCGTCCGCGCAGCCTCGAACTGGCGCGCTGGCTGGCGCCGCCAGTGCTGCTGGGCCTGCTTGAAGGCGAACACCCGCAGGCCATCGCCGTGCTCCTGCTGTTGCTGGAGGCCGAACCGGCTGCCGAACTCCTGTCGCTGATGCCCGCTACGCAGCATCCCGAACTGATCGAGCGGATCGCCCGGATGCGCAAGGTTTCGCACCACGCCATGACCATGCTCGACGAGATACTGTCGGCCCGCATCGCCCGCCGGTTCGGGCAGGAAGCCCTGACGCTTGGCGGCGCGCGCGAGGCGGCAGACCTGATCAACATGGCAACGGGCAATATCGGCAAGGTGGTGATCCCGGCCATCAGTGAGCGCGATGCTGACCTCGCCCGCGCGATCGAGGCCGAAATGTTCACCTTCGAGATGCTGTTCGAACTCGATCCGATGGCCATGGGACGCCTGCTGCGCGATGTGGAAAGCGAAGTGCTGGTCGATGCGCTGAAGGGCCTGGAGGAAGAACAGCGCGGTCCGTTCTTCGCCGCCATGTCGAGCCGTGCGGCCGATGGCGTGCGCGACGAAATCGAGATGCGCGGCCGCCTCAAGCTGTCCGAAGTGCGCGAGGCGCAGCGCCGCATGGTGGCCAAGGCCCGCGAGCTGGCCGACAGCGGCGAGATTGTCCTTGGGGCAGGGGATGGCGACTTTGTTTAGTCCCGCCTTTGCCTCCGGCTTTACGCCAATGTTCGCCGCGTCGCCCGAAGCCGGTCCCGATGCAGGACCGGCCTGGCTTTCCGCCCTGGCCAATCGCGGGGGATTTTCCGCCGATACCGCCTTTGCCCGCGCTGCTGCCGATGCACCCGCCGACCTGGTGCAAGAAGAGCAAGCGGCCATCGCCGCCGCTCTGGCCGAAGGCGAGGCCCGGGGTCGCGCGCTGGCCGAGGCCGAATTTGCCGAGCTGGCCGAAGTGCGCGCCACCCTGTCGCTGTCGATGGCCCAGCTCGACGAGATCATGCAGCAGCAGCTTGCCGCGCACCTTGCGGAAGCCGTTGCCGCGCTGTGCGAAACCGCGCTCGCCCCGCTGGTGCTTGATCGCGCGGCGCTGGAGCGCAGGTGTGTAACAGCGGCTGGCATGGTGGGTGAAGGGATCATCGACGCCAGCCTGCGACTCCATCCCGATGATGTGGCTCTGCTCGATTCCGGCTTCGCCTCCACCTGGCACATCCTGCCCGACGTGACGCTGGAACGCGGCACTGTAGTATTCGACACGGTCGAAGGTGCGGTGATCGACGGTCCGAGCGAATGGCGCCTGGCCTTGCGCGAGGCGCTGGGCCTGTGCTGAGCGTGATCGAGGACCAGATGCGGCGCATGGGCCGCTCCGCTCCGCTGCCACCCGCCACATTCGGCCCGGTTCCATTGGGCCGGATCGTCAGTTGCGATGGCGGGATGATCGAAGTTTCGGGCCTAGCCGCGCCCATTGGCACCCTGTGCCGCGCACGGGTGCGGCCGGGCGAACATGCTCCGGCGGCGGAAGTCGTCGGCTTTCGCGGCGGGCGCAGCCTGATGATGCTGCTGGGCGATACGGTGCGGCTGCAGCCCGGCACGCTGGTGCGGGCGGAAGGCCGCCCCGGCATGGTCATGGTGGGCGAGGATTATCTTGGCCGCGCAGTCGATGGCACCGGCACGCCGATAGACGGCGGGCCGCCGGTGAACGGCAGTGCCGCCTGGCCGCTGGGCGGTTTGCGCGAAGGGGCGCTGGAGCGGACTTCGGTCAGCCAGCCGTTCGATTGCGGCATCCGCGCCATCAACGCGCTCGCCACCCTGGGTGAAGGCCAGCGGGTTGGCATCGTGGCAGGGTCCGGCGTAGGCAAGTCGGTGCTGCTCGACATGATGGTGCGCGGCGCGGACTGCGACGTGGCGGTGATCGGCCTGATCGGCGAACGCGGGCGCGAGGTGTCCGACTTTGTCGCCCGACACATGGGTGGCGACCGGCGGATGAAGACCGCACTGGTCGCGGTTCCGGCAGACCACGCCGCCAACCTGCGGCTGCGGGGCGCGCAGCTGGCTTGCAGCCTGGCCGAATATTTCCGCGCCCAGGGCAAGCGCGTGCTGCTGGTGCTCGACAGCCTGACCCGCGTGGCCCACGCGGCGCGCGAGATTGCCCTGTCTCTGGGCGAACCCGGTGCGGCGCGCGGCTATCCTCCCTCCGCACTTGCGGCCATTACCAAGCTGATCGAGCGGGCGGGCAATTCCGCCACATCGGGCGGGGCGATCACCGGGATCTATACCGTCCTGGCCGATGGCGACGATGCCAACGATCCCGTGGTCGATACGGCGCGCGCGATCCTCGATGGGCACATCGTGCTCAGCCGCGAGATTGCCCAGCGCGGGGTCTATCCCGCGATCGACGTGCCAGCCTCGCTCAGCCGGGTGATGGAGGCCGTGGCCGACCCGGTCCACCGCAGGCAGGTGCGCGAATTGCGCGGGCTGGTGGCGGCAATGGACAGCAACCGCGATTTCCTGCTGATGGGGGCCTATCGCGCGGGCGTCGATCACCAGCTCGACCGGGCCATCGCCATGCAGGATGCGATCCGCATGTTCATGGAACAGGAAGCTGGCGAGACCGTGCCGCTCCACGCCAGCATTGCCGCGCTCGGCGGGCTGATGGGCCATGCGCAATCCCAACCGCAGGGTTGACCTGCTGCGCCGCATGACCCGCCTGCGCGAGGTCGAACAACGGGCCGCCGCCCTGCGCGTGGCCGAGGCAGCGGGACTGCACGGCCAGCTTATCCACCTCCACCAGCGCAGTGGCGAGATCGCGGCGGCCTATGCCAGCCACGAACATACCCACAATGCGGGCGATCTGGCCGGGCGCTTGCGCTTCCTGGCGGGCCTGCAGGCGATCCTCCACGAAACCGAAGGCGACCGGCGCAAGGCCGAACGGTCGAGCGAGGAGGCGCTGAGCGAACTCAAACTGGCCGAGCGCCGCCGCGACGTAGTGGGCGAGCGGCTGGTGGCCGAGCGGCAGGCGGCGGAAAAACAGCTCCGCGCGCGCGACGTTGCGGGGCCCAGTCCAATTTTGGCACGGAAATTGAAAGGCTGAAGGCAAGCGTCATACTCCAGCGGGAATTCGACACGTGAACCTGGCCTCGATCCTCAACCTGACACCCGCCGCACCCGGCACGCCGACCCTGCCAGAAGCCGCAAATACGCCTGCAACGTCGCTGGTTGGCGAGTTTTCCGCACTGCTCGGCCTTGCTGTCCTGCCGGCTACGGTTGAGGAACCGGCACAAGATGCGGCAAGCACCGGCAAGGACTTGCCGGGCCAGCACGGCAACCTCCTGCCGGAAGCTGCCGCTAATGACATGCTGCCGGGCGAACCGGCATCGCTGATGGCCTTGCCATCGTTCCTGATAATCACCTTACCCAAACAGCCTGAGGTGCGCGGAGCGGCAGTTTCCGCCGAAGTGCCCGGGCAGGTGCTGCAGACTATTCTGCCCGAAGCGCTGGCGGCAAAGCAGGCTGCCGCCAGCCCGCAACCCGCTCCCCCCGCGACAGGCGGGGCGATGCCAGCACCCGCAGCACCAGCAACTTCCGCAGCGCCCGCAGCGGCAACAGCACCCGCACCCGCAGCCCCCGTCTCCGCAGCCCCCGTCTCCGCAGCCCACGCTCCCGCGCAGGGTCTGCACATTCAGTTCGACCTGCTCCCGCCTGCCGCACCTGCCATCCAGCAAGCGCGCACCCCGCAGGCCGAGGCTGCCGCGCCGACCGCGCAACAGCTTGCCGCCATGCCGGCGGTCCAGGCGCTCGATCCGCGCCGCGAGCTGGCCGAACGGTCAGCCAACCCGCCCGTCACCGCCGCCGCTGTCATTCCCAAGGAGGGTGAGCTCCAGGCCACCGCGCCGGTCGCACCCGCTGCAGCGCCTGTGTTGCCCAGTCCCGTTGCAACCCCAGTCGCTGCGCCCGAGGCGGCACGAGTCGGCCCGATCGACACTCCAGCTGCACCCGCATCCGCCCCCCGCCACGATTTCGAAGCCGTGGTCGAACGCTTGTCGGAAGCGCGCGAGCTGGCCCGCCCGGGCCGCGCCACGATGCAGCTGGCACACCGCGAGTTCGGCGCAGTCAGCGTGCAGTTCGACATGGCGGGCCAGTCGCTCAAGGTCGGCCTGGCCAGCAGCGATACCGCCTTTGCTCCTGCGGTCCAGGCGGCGCTGGCTGTCCAGGCAGAGCGTCCGGTCATGGCCAGCGGAGAAGCGCAGGGCAGCCGCAGCGACCAGCAACGGTCCGACCAGCAGTTGCCTGCCGCGCAGTCCTCCGCTGCTCCGGCTTCGCAGGGTGACGGACAGGCCCGCGACCAGCAGGCCCGCAATACGCAAGGCCGCCATCCATCCGATCAGGTGCAGCGCCAGCCGCAGGACGGCGGTGAGCGCAGCGACAATGCCGCCGCCTCCGGCCGTGCGCGCGATGGCAGCCTGTTCGCCTGAACCTGACATCAAGGAGCTGAAGCAATGAGCAAGAAGAAGGAAGAGGGCGAGGACAAGCCCAAGTCCGGCAAGATGAAGCTGCTGGTCGGCGCGCTGGTCCTGATGGGCCTTGGTGCGGGCGGAGCCTATGGCGCGGTGCAGATGGGCTTCCTTGGCGCACAAACCGGGGATGCCGGCCCGAACCTGCCACGCCTGGTTGGCAAGACCGAGGCCGATCCCTTTGCCCCCCCGGCCGATGGCGCGGGCGTGGCCGTGCTGGGTGAAGGCGGCAGTGAATACCGCACCGCCTATTACAGCTTCGAGGAACCGTTCACGTCCAACCTCAAGGACTCGTCAGGCCTGGTGCAGGTGAGCATCGCGGCATCCACCCGCCACGATGGCCGGGTGATCCAGTGGCTCGCCCTGCACGAACTGGCGATCCGCTCCGCCATCCTGGTCGAACTGGCCGACACGCCGGAGGAAGATGCCTTTACCGTGGAGGGCAAGGACCGCCTGCAGCATCGGCTGGCAGGCGCCATGAACCGCGTGCTGGAAGAGAACGAGGGCTTTGGCGGGGTCGATAAGGTCCACTTCCGCAGCTTCCTGGTGCAATGATTTCCGAAGGCTTCCTGAAGGCGGAACGCGCGCTGGCTCAGCACAGCAACAGGCTGGGCGTGCGCGCGCCTGCGCCAGAGGAGCTGGCAGGCGCGCTGGGCGAGGCTGCCAAGCGCCTCAGCCGCGCGCTGGCCGAGGGCTTGCGTCCCCTGCTGGGCGGTGACCTGGCCGAAGTGACTTGCGGCAAGGTGGAAAAGTCCGCTGCGCCGCGCCTGCACAAGATGATCGATGCGGTGGCGGTGAACCTGGTGCTGGAAGATGCAGGCGGCGCGCAATTGCTCGCCAGCCTCGACTATCCCAGCGCGCTGGTACTGACCGACCAGGTGTTCGGCGGACCGGGCGAGGCACCGTCGCAACTGCCAGACCGGCTGCCTGCCGCGACCGACCTGACCATGGCGCGCCTGGCCGACGTGCTGGGCGAAGCGCTGGGCCAGGCATTCGAGCGCGAACAGCCGATGACCCTTGCCGCCCGCAGCGAAGTTCTGGGCAAGCTGGTCCGGGCCCGCGACGAGGACACGTTCCTCACCATGCGTTGCGACGTGGCGCTGGCGGGCAAGATGCCGTGGAGCCTGCTGCTGGTGCTCCGCCAGTCGCAGGCCGAACTGCTGCTGGCAGATCACGCCCGCGCCCCTCGCGCTACCGCTGCCGATGCAGCGCGCCCGCTGGCCGAACCCTTTGCCACCCTGCCGCTGGAACTGGTGGCGGTGCTGGCGGAAATGCAACTGCCCGTCAGCCGGGTTTCCACCTTGCAGCCGGGCGATACGATCCCGTTGGTCATTCCTGCGCAGATCCCGCTGCGGCTGGCCAATGTCACGCTTGCTCGCGGGCAGGCCGGTAGCGCCGATGGCGCCCTGGCCCTGCGCCTCACCCATATTTCGCTTCCCCATGAAGGACTTGCCCAAGATGACCGATAATTTGCGCGGCCTCGACCTGATCCGCGATGTCGATGTGACGCTGACCGTGGAGCTTGGCCGTACTCGGCTGGCCCTGAAGGATGTGCTGGCACTGGGAGAGGATTCGATTGTCCCGCTCGGCCGCCAAGTGGACGAACTGTTCGACGTCTTCGTCAACGGCAAGCTGATAGCGCGCGGCGAAGTGGTGACGGAAGGGAACCGCTTCGGCCTGCGCATCGTGGAACTGGCGGGCGATGATCGTGCCAGCCAGCGCGCTGTGGCGGAACGCGGTTGATGGTCTGGTATGTCCTCAAGCTGCTGCTGCTCCTGCCGCTGCTGGCGGGCCTGATCTGGGGCAGCCTGTGGCTGACCCGCAAGGCGCAGAGCCACATGACCCGCGCCGAAGGCAACAAGGTCAAGGCCGCGCGGCTGGTCGAGACGACTTTCCTCGCCCCCGGCATTCGCCTGGCGGTGATCGAATTCCGCGGTCGCGAGATACTCGTCGGCGCAAGCAAGCAGGGCCTCGTGCGGCTGGCCGAAGCCGATCTGCCGGTTACCCGCGCAGTGGAGTTGCAGCCGTGAAGCGCCTTGCCCTTACCCTGATTTTGTCCGCCACTGTCTTGCTGCCCGAAATCGCCCACGCCGCGGCGCCCGCTGCCGGGCTTGGTGGAGCGCTGGAGCGCGCGATGGACGGGGCCAATGGCGGGGCACCGCTATCGACTTCGCTCCAGCTCCTGCTCATCATGGGGCTGCTCACCATCCTGCCCGCGCTGGTGCTGATGATGACGAGCTTTACCCGCATCATCATCGTGCTGGGCATCCTGCGCCAGGCGCTGGGCCTGCAGCAATCGCCACCCAACCAGGTGCTGATCGGGCTGGCGCTGTTCCTCTCGCTGTTCATCATGGCGCCCACGCTGGAACAGGTGAACACCAATGCCATCGAACCCTATGCCGCCGGAACCATCGCGGCGGACGTGGCGATTGAGCGGTCGGGCGATGCCTTCCACGCCTTCATGATCCGCCAGACACGCGAGACCGATCTGGCGATGTTTGCCGACATGGCAGGCTATGGCAGCTTTGCCAGCGCCGATGACGTGCCGTTTTCGATCCTGCTGCCGGCCTTCGTGACCAGTGAGCTGAAGACCGCGTTCCAGATCGGCTTCATGCTGTTCCTGCCGTTCCTGGTGATCGACCTGGTGGTGGCCAGCGTGCTGATGAGCCTGGGCATGATGATGCTTTCTCCCACGATCATTTCCTTGCCGTTCAAGTTGTTGCTGTTCGTTCTTGTCGATGGCTGGGCACTGCTGATGGGCAGCCTTGCCCTCAGCTTCGGATAGGAGCCGGACCATGGATGACAGTGCATCGCTGCTCTCGCTGTTTGACCGGATGCTGTGGACGACGGCACTGGTTGCCGCACCTATCCTGGTGGCGGCCCTCGCCGTGGGCCTGCTGGTCGGCGTGATCCAGGCGGCTACCTCGATCAATGAACAGACCCTCACCTTCGTGCCAAAGCTGGCGGTTTCGGCGGTTGTGCTGGTGCTGCTGGGCGGGGCGATGTTCGGCCTGATCGGCGATTTCGCGCGCGAGATCTTCAGCGAGATTGCGGGAATATCCCACCAGTGAAGCATAGGTCATGAACCTGCCCGATTTCGGCCTTGGCGGAATCGAAGACCAGTTGTGGATGCTGGTCTTCGTGATGATTCGCATTGGCGCGGCGCTGTTGGCGGCCCCGGTATTCGGCGCGCGCAATGTGCCGGTTCAGGTGCGTATCGTGATCACGGCGGCGCTGGCGGTGTTCGTGCTCAACTGGACCCCGGTGCAACTGCCGCAGGACATGCTGGCAATCGAGACCATCCTGGCCGTGGTGACTGAAGTCGTGATCGGGGTGACGCTGGGCTTCGTGCTGCAATTGGCCTTCGTGGCCCCGCTGGTGGCGGCAGAACAGATCTCGGGCGGGATGGGCATGGCCATGGCCACTGCAGTCGATCCGGCAACCGGCGGGCAATCGGGCGCGCTGGGGCAGATGTTCAGCCTGATGTTGACGCTGGTGTTCCTGGCTATTGGCGGGCACCTGTTATGGCTTGGGCTTGTGGTCGAAAGCTACCAGCTGTTCCCGCCCGGCGCCGAATGGGATGTGGGCGAGCGCGGCTGGCTGGTAGCGAGTTTCGCCTCGCAGGCCCTCGCCACTGCCGTCGCCATCGCGCTCCCGGTAACGCTGGTCCTGCTGCTGGTGCAGGTCGTGACCGGCGTGATCAGCCGGTCGGCCCCGTCGCTCAACCTCTTTGCCCTGGGCCTGCCTGCCAGCGTACTGGCCGGGCTCGCCGCCCTGATCGCCGCCGCGCCCTTGCTGACCGACCAGTTCGTCATGCTGGCCCAGAGCGCGATCGAACAGGTGGCCACGGCGGTGCAGCCATGAAAGTTGCGAGATGAGCGAGCAGCCTGCCGGCGAAAAGACTTTCGCCCCGACAGAAAAGCGCAAGAAGGACGCGGCGCAGAAGGGCAATGTCCTGCGCTCGAAAGAGGTTGCGACGGCCGTGTCGGTGCTGGCAGGCGCCCTGTGGCTCAAGCTGGCGGGGCCTTGGCTGCTGGGCACGATCGAGGGGGCGACCGAGCGCACACTCACTTTCGACCGCAATGCGATCGAACATTTCCGCCCGGGCGTGCTGATGCAGGACATGATCTGGGCGGTCGTCCCGCCGCTTCTCACCCTTGGGCTGGTCGTCATGGCTGTGACCATGGCCGTCCAGCTCGCGCTGGGCGAGGGGCGCTGGGTCATCAAGAACATGGAACTGAAGGGATCGCGCATCAACCCACTGGCGGGCCTTGGCCGGATGTTCGGGCCCACGGGCCTGATCGAACTGGGCAAGGGCATTGCCAAGCTGGTGTTGCTCGGCTCCATCGCGTGGTTCTGGGGCAGTGCCAACCTGGCCACGGTTATGTCCCTCGGGCGTGGCGAACTGACGGGGCAACTCGCCGCTGCCTGGGAAGCTATCGCCGTGCTGCTACTGCTACTCAGCGCTGGACTGGTGGTGATCGCCATGATCGACTGGCCGATCCAGTATGTCCTGCGCCTGTCGAAGCTTAAGATGACCAACCAGGAAATGCGCGACGAGCACAAGGAGGCCGAAGGCAGCCCCGAGAAGAAGGCCGCGATCCGCCAGCGCCAGCGCGACATGGCGCGCGGCGGGGTGGCGGGCGCGATCGGCCAGGCGCAGTTCGTGCTGACCAATCCCACGCATTTTTCGGTGGCGATGACCTATGATCCTGCCGTGGCGCCTGCACCCTATGTGCTGGCCAAGGGCCGGGGCGAAAAGGCGCTGGCGATGCGCGAGCTGGCGGCGGAAATGGGCGTGCCGGTGCTGGAATATCCGCTGCTTGCCCGCTCGGTCTATTTCACCACCCGCGAACACCAGGTGATCCGCGGCGAACTCTATTCCGCGATTGCCAGCGTGCTGGCCTTTGTCATGTCGCTGAAACGGGGCGAAAGCCCGCCGCGCCCCACTATTTCGGTGCCGCTCGAACTGCGTTTCGATGCCGACGGGCACAAGCTCGTCCAGGCCTGATTGCGGGCTTAACTCCAGGCACCGGGAACCGTCCTTCGCATTATGGAAACCAGCACCACATCCACCATCATCAGCGCACTCGGCGGCGGCAGCGGGGTCGATATGGTCAAGCTGGCATCGGACCTCTCGCGCGCCCGCTTCCTGCCGCAGGTCGGCCAGATCGAGAGCCGCAGCCAGGCGCTGGAGGCGCGCATTTCCGCCGCATCCACCTTGCGCAACCAGCTCACTTCGCTGGCGAGCGCGCTGGGCGACCGGATCCGCAACGGCGACCTGTCGCCCACGGCCACCATCGGCAACGGAGCAGTGGCGCAGGTGTCGGTGCTGACAGGCGCTTCGGGCAAGGGCACCTATTCGCTTGAAGTAACTGCTCTTGCGGGGTCGCAGACCCTTGCCGGCAACTCCTATTCGGCTGCTACCGACTTGGTCGGCGAAGGCCAGCTCACCATCCGTTTCGGCGCGATTGACGGGACATCGTTCAACGAGGATCCAGCCCATGCCGCCGCCGTGATCGACGTAAGCGATACCGACACGCTGGCCAGCCTGGCGACCAAGATCAGCGCTTCGGGTAGCGGCCTCACCGCCTATGTCGCGCAGTCCGCCACGGGCGCCCGGCTGGTGGTCAAGGGCCAGGACGGCGCAGCCAATGCTTTCGTGATCGAGGCTTCGGGCGCCAGCGTCAGCGGATCGCCCGCGCCCGGCGCGCTCGACTATCTCGACTGGAACCCGGCCATCGACAGCGGCCAGCGCAAGGCCAGCGCAGCCGATGCTGCTTTCCTGCTCGACGGGGTGGAGATGACCAGCGCCAGCAACAAGGCCTCCGGCCTGCCAGGCGGCCTGGTCCTGACCCTGACCGGCACGAATGCCGGTGCGCCGACGCAGATCGGCTTTGCCGACAAGAGTAAGCAGATCACCGCAATGATGGGCGATTTCACCGCCGCACTCAACGATATCACCGCCAGTCTGGCCGAACTGGCCGCGCCGCAGGGCGGTGAACTGGGCAACGATCCGGGCGCGCGGGCGCTGAAAAGGGCGCTGGCCACCCTGTCCACCCAGGTTATCATGCCCAACGCGGCAGAGGGGGAGCCGCGCACGCTGGGCGACCTCGGCCTCGTATTGACCCGCGAAGGCAACTTCCGCCTCGACAGCACGCGCCTGCAGGAAACCCTGTCGAACAACTTGTCCGCTGCGGGCGCCATGTTCACCACCGGGCTGTTCGGCGTGTTCGGCACGGTTGACAGCATGGCCCGCAACCTTAGCCTCAGGACCAATCCCGGTTCGCTTGGCGGATCGATCGAGCGCTATACCGACCAGCTAGAGAAGCTGGACGAGCGGCTGGCCAAGATCGCCGAACAGCAGGAGCGGGTGCGCGAGCAACTGGTCAAGACTTTCGCCGCCACTGATCGCAATGTGGCCGCCTCGCAATCGACCATGGCATTCCTGAAGAACCAGATTGCCGCGTGGAATACGGATAACCGGTAATGCTGAAACCCGCCAACCCGTCCGAAGCCTATCGCAAGGTGGCCTTCGATGCTTGCGTCGCAGGGTCCAAGGGCCCCGAGCTGGTGCGCCTGTGCATCGAGGATGTGGGGGCGGCGCTGGAGCAGGCGCTGTGGGCACATGCCAATGGCCGCGAAGATATCCGCCGCAGGGCACTCGTCCGCGCGCAGAACGGCCTTGCCGCCCTGCGTGTCGGCGTGGACCGCAAGAACCCGCTCGGTCCGGCGCTGCTTACGCTGTACGATGCGATGGCGAGCACTGTCACCGCCTGCCGCTTCCGGTTCGATCCTTCCGCCATCAGCCGTGTGCGCGAGGACCTTTCCGATATCGCGCGGGCGATGCTGGGCTAGAGGCGTTAGGGTCCGAACCCTAAATCCGCTCCACCGCGCCGCCCGCCACTTGCCATACTGCCGCTTCGCCCGCGATCTCCTCGAACGGGGCGAGCTCGGTGCCGGTCAGCCACACTTGCGAACCGCCGCTGCGCAGCCGCTCGAACAGCGCGGCGCGGCGCAGCGGATCAAGGTGGGCGGCCACTTCATCCAGCAGCAGAACGCCGGGCCTGCCGTCCGCCGCCAGCCCGGCATGGGCCAGGGTAATGGCGATCAGCATGGCCTTCTGTTCGCCGGTCGAACATTGCGCGGCGGGCATGGCCTTGTCGCTCAGCGTCACGTCCAGCTCGTCGCGGTGCGGCCCGGCCAGCGTGCGCCCGGCGGCGCGATCGCGTGCGCGGTTGCGGGCCCAGTCGTGCCGCAGGGCATCGGCGGTCATGCAGCCTCCCGGCATGTGGGCGAGGGCAGGGCGGGCGAATGGCTCGCCCGGAAGCCGCTCCAGTTCTGTGGACATGCGGTGGACCAGCTGCGCCCGACCCTGCGCTAGGGCGGCCCCTGCCACCGCCATCTGCGCCTCGATGGATTCGAGCCAGGCGGGATCGGGCTCCTGCTCCCCCGCCAGCAGGCGGTTGCGTTCGCGCAGGGCCGCTTCATAGCGCGAGGCGTGGCGGGCATGGGCGGGGTCCAGCGCCACGGCTAACCGGTCAAGATAGCGGCGGCGGGCCGAGGCGCTGTCGGCAAACAGGCGGTCCATAGCGGGCGTCAGCCAGCCGATCGCCAGCCACTCGCCCAATGCCAGGGCGCTGGCCGACGCGCCGTTGACCTGCACGATGCGCCTGCCGGGCGCTTCCGCCGCGATGCCGGTGCCAAGCATGACTGCCTCGCTGCCATCGCGCTGCGCCAGCGCCGCGCTGACAGTGAAGGTGCCGCCACCGCTTTGTCCGGCCATTTCTGCCAGAGCAGCCCGACGCAGGCCGCGCCCCGGCGCGAGCAGCGACAGCGCTTCGAGCACATTGGTCTTGCCCGCGCCGTTTTCGCCCACCAGCAGGTTGAAGCGCGCGGTCCCGTCCAGCCGGGTCGCGGCATGGTTGCGGAAGGTGGCAAGGGTGATCCGGTCGAGCGACATGGTGCGGCTGGACGACTAGGGCAGCGCTGGGCCCGAAGCCATGAAAATTCGCGTTTCCAATTATTGGTGAAAATTCCCAAGGTTCAGCATCTGGCGGCACCAAACCTTGCGGCGCCATGAACGGAAACGGCAGAATTCCGCCATTTTTCACGAATTGGCACGCCCCCTGCGAAGTGTCCTGCATCGGATGAATGGTCATCCGCCAAACAGGAAAGGGTATCTCTCATGTCTCACGAAAACAGCCTCTTCACCCGTGCCATGGCCGCTGCGGCCGCCGCGACCATGTCGCTCGCCATCCTCGTCAACTATGTCGCCACGCCGCATATGCAGGTCGCCACGGGTATCCTGGCATGAGCAATCTGGATCATCGTTCGAACGGGTCGGTGCCGAAGAAGTTCGGGCTGGACCGCCAGCATGGCAAGATGGCCGGCGTCTGCGCGGGCATTGCGCGCTATTTCGGGTTCGATCCGCTGCTGGTCCGCATCGTGTTCGCGGTCGGCGCGATCGCCGGATTCGGTAGCTTCATCCTGCTCTACCTGGCCATCTGGGCGCTGGCCGACTGACAGGACGGGCTATTTGCGGCCAATTGCGAAGGGGGAAAAATCGGTGTCCGTATCGAATACATCGACCCCCTCGCGCTTTTTCAGGAAGCCAACGACCTTGTAGGTGACCGGCGTGAGCAGGGCTTCCCAAGCGGTTTTCAGCGCCCACTGGGTCAGGGCCACGGTGATGACCAGATCGGTCGTCCAGCCCGCGGCTCCCAGGAAGGCAATGGGATAGAACAGCGCGGAATCCACGCCCTGGCCCACCACGGTCGAACCGATCGTGCGGCTCCACAGCATTTTCCCGCCGGTCCATACCTTCATCCGCGCCATGACATAGGAATTGGCAAACTCGCCCGCCCAGAAGGCGATCATCGAGGCCAGCACGATGCGCGGGACCTGGCCGAATACCTGTTCGTAAGCTGCCTGTCCGCCCCAGTTGGCAGCAGGCGGCAGGGCTACCACCACCATTGCCATCAGGGCCATGAACAGCAGGGCGGCAAAGCCCGCCCAGATGCAGCGGCGGGCATGGGCATAGCCGTAAACCTCGGTCAGGATGTCGCCGATGATATAGGCTACGGGGAAGAACAGGATGCCGGCTCCGAACTCCCATGCGCCAATGCTCGGCAGGTCGAGCACTGCCACCTTGCCCGCCCCGATCACGTTCGACAGCAATAGGATGGTGACAAAGGCCGCCATCACCAGGTCGAAATAGCGGAAAGGGCGACGCGTGCCCTGCTGTCCGTCAATGCGCTGCGGCTGATCCCCCATGGACGCAACACCTAACCCGATTTGCGACAGGCGCAAACACCGCTATGGGGCCGTAATGCGCGCCCGTAGTTCAACTGGATAGAGCACGAGCCTTCTAAGCTTGGAGTTGCAGGTTCGAGTCCTGCCGGGCGCGCCATTTTTCAGATACTTATGTTGGTTCACTCTTACCCTGCCCCTAGTGAACCAAGGTGGCAACCAACGATTCCCACCTACCTCAGCGAACGGCTTCATCTCGACGTTCTTCGGGCCGGATCGATATGATTAGAGAGGCAGTCGGTTCCGATCGCGTCCTCTTTCCCCCCGTTATTGAGCCGTCAAAATTTTGAGCGTGACACTCTTTAGTGTGAACACCGCCGCCAACAGCAACCCAATATCAAACTTGTAGGTGCAACGGTTCCATCCCCCGCGATGGAGATTCAGAAGATGACGGCCGAACACCTCCCGAAATTTTTCCGCAAAGCTAAGAATGGAGCCAGAGGCTTCGCGAGCGATCAGCGCGATGGGATAGCGATATTCATTCGGCTAAATGACGGAGACCGCTTGGATCTGGTCACAGCCTTGATTGACGCTTGGGATAATGACGAATCTTGCAACACGGCGATCTATGGCGGGGCGCTGCGGCAGGCCTGGGAGAGTGAACCTTACATCAACGGTCGACGAATGGGATCCTACATAAGCGCCGTTGCTGCTGCCCGCGCCTCACAAGGGGTCATGTGGTCGACGGCCGAGTTTGTCGAGGAGTGGGGCCCGGCAATGATGACGTCTGCGGAGATGCGCCAACTCCAAGCTATGGATTTCCCGCTCACCGTTTATCGCGGCGGCACGGGGACCTTCAAAGAAGTTGCAGAAGGCGTGAGCTGGACATTGAAGCCGGAAGTGGCGGCGTTTTACGCGAGCACGTGGCCGAAGCGATGGGGCGATGAGCGCGAGCCGCTCATTCTGTCGATGGAAGTCGAAGAAGACGAAGTTCACGCTTACCTCGACGGGCGCGAAGAGGCAGAATTGCTGATCCCGTATTCGGCTGACTTAATGGACTCTATGCAGGCCGTGGACATCGAGGAATTCACCCCCCACAGCCGCCTGACATTTTCAGGTCCTACTGGCTAAGGTGATAGCTGCGCCCCCGGCCTAGAACCGCAGCGGTCTTGCCTTTTCGATTATCTTCCAGGCTTGAAAGGCAGCGAACAGGTTTTGCGCCTCGCTCTCTTTCAGATTGGTCGCGACGTATGCCAGCCAAACCAACTGCGCGCGCACATCGGCGAAACGCGCCTTATCGATGAGTCCAGTGGCGGGGGGATCAGGCAGCCCAAACGCGGCCGCCAGCCCTCGCATTCTCGGCTCAGTGACCGCCTGAAGGGTTAGCTCCAAAGGCTGGGCTTCATTGTCGGCGGCAATGATGTCGAGGAATGTGAGACCGTCGCGCAGGATGTGCGCGCGGTCCTGAAAGCCTTCCACAGCATGCGGCGATCCGAGGACGACATGACGGCTGGCAGCCAATGCACGCGTGCTACGATGAATAAGATACCGCTCTGCATTTCCGATAGACAGCCGCCGGTGTGACGCGAACATGGGCTCCCCCTGTATCAGGTTTACCTCCAGCGCGCCGAAACAGGTATCCAAAGCCGATGCCTTCGAGATCATGAACCTTGGGCCCAAAGAGGGCACCGCAGTGTTCGCTGAGACTCGAACGGGGAAGGGCGAAAGGACCAAATTGCTTTCGGTCGCCACTGCGCTGGAGTTGGGGCAACGTCACATCACCTCTACTGAAATGGCCCTCCGTCGTGGCGTCAGCATACAGCTCGCCTACAACGATGCGGTGAGCGCTGGCGTGCCGCTCCTCAGCCCTGCCGGCTTCTGCCGGCGCGCTGCGGAAGCCACTTTCTTCACGTCAAACAATTGATCGAACGAGCAGCGTTGTTCCTCGAAAGAGCGCATTTTCGTTCACCTGCCTTCTTGCGGAGGTGCAGGGTATGCAACTTTTCAAGTTGTGTAGGTGCAGGCTTGTGCAAACGCTAAGCTTGCAACTAGCGCCGCTAGTGCGAAACCAGGTGCAGGTCTGATGCCACTGCACATTTTCCTCGATCTAGCAACGCGCTGATGCCGCTCATCTTCCGGCGAGAGCATTGGCAATGGTGTTGAAGATATCAGCAAGGTTCAAACCGAGCGTTTGGAAAGCGATGATCGCAGCCATCGCGATCAGCGCGGCGATCAAGCCGTATTCCATGGCCGTTGCGCCACATTCGTCCTTCATGAGATTGGCCAACATGGGCACCTCCGAACTAGACCCTATCTGCGATCCATTCTCGATAAGTGAAAGGGAATGGTTGTCGGCCCGGTCAGGCTGTTGCACTTGGCGCCAATTCCGTCGGAAAACCTTACACCTGCCGCTGTCGGTAACTTTTCGCCAACCATCGTGTCCCGCACAAATCCTTGGCCTGCGCAAACTGGCACGGGGCGTGCAATGTTATTTGCGTACCCAGTAGGTCTTCGAACGAGGCGGGATCGATCCCCAGATCCCCAAAGTCTCTCGGTCCCGCCTCCCCGAAGACACTCTCCCCAAACTCACCGCATTCCGGCCCACGGCACCCTGGTGGAATCGACCGTGATCAGTCCGGCATAAGGGTAGCATAGCGACAGCGCCTGGTGCGGATCGCCCGCCAGCCATTGCTGCCAGCTATGCGGCGGCAGGATCACCGGCATGCGGTCGTGCAGGCAGGCGATGGTCTCGTTCGCGGACGTCATCACCATGGTATAGGCCTCGCCCCATTCGGCGGTCGGGCGCCAGAGCCCGGCAATGGCCATGACCGGCGCATCGGGCAGGGAGAACCAGCAGCGCGTCTTGGAGCCCTTCTCGCCCTCGGCCTCGGCAAAGGCGCTGACCGGGATGAGGCAGCGGCGGCTGCGGAAACTGGCCGACCAGAAGGGGCCGGACAGCTTGTCGGTGCGGGCATTGTTGACCGGTTTGGGTTTGAGGGGCTGGCCCTTCGCCCCGGTCAGGGCGAGCGGGAAGCCCCAGACCATCGGGCGCACGCTGTCCTCGGTCACCACCAGCCCGGCATAGCCGGGATAGACCTCTTCCGGCACGTTGCCTGGAAGGACGCGCATGTCCTGCGCGATCGCGACGAAGAATTGCGCAACTTCGTCAGCAGAATTTGTCAGGCGGTAGAGGTTGCACATTTTGCCCCTCCGTCAGGGCTTTGCCCTGCCACCTTCCCATTTGCGCCAAACGAAAACGGGGAGGAACCTGGTTCAGCCCGCTTTGGCTACCTGCTTCTCGTCCAGCAGGGTCTGCAGTTCGCCAGCTTCGTACATCTCCATCATGATGTCGCTGCCGCCCACGAATTCGCCCTTCACATAGAGCTGCGGGATGGTCGGCCAGTCGGAAAAGGCCTTGATACCCTGGCGCACTTCCATGTCCTGCAGCACGTCCACGCTGTCGAAAGCGACGTTGCAATGGTCGAGGATGGCGACCGCCTTGTTGGAAAAGCCGCACTGCGGGAACAGCGGCGTGCCCTTCATGAACAGCACCACGTCGGCGCCGTTGACGATGCTGGAGATACGTTCGTTGGTCTTGTCGTTGACGTCGGCCATGTGATCCACCCGGTAAATTGAATACTGCTGTACCGTCAGTTGGGAACGGCGGTGCTCAGTTGCAAGGCGTGGAGCGCGCCGCCCATGCGGCCGCCCAGCGCATCATAGACCATCTTGTGCTGCGCCACGCGCGGCTTGCCGGCAAATGCGGCAGAAGTGACCTTGGCCTTGTAGTGGTCGCCATCATCGACCAGTGCCACGATTTCGACCTCGGCATCGGGCAGGGCGGCGCGGATCAGGGCCTCGATGTCGGCAGCGGCCATCGCCACCTTATCAGGACTCGCTCATCAGCTGGCGGCGGGCTTCGACGCCCTTTTCCTCCAGCGTGGCGCGGACCGTGGCTTCGTCCACATCGACCCCGGCAGCGGTGAGGTCGCCCAGCACCTTGCGGATCACGTCCTCGTCACCCGCTTCCTCGAAATCGGCCTGGATCACGGCCTTGCGATAGGCGTCGGTCTCTTCCGGGGTGAGGTTCATCTTTTCGGCTGCCCAGCCGCCCAGCAGGCGGTTGCGGCGCGCGGCCACGCGGAAGGCGGTGTCCTCGTCCATGGCGAACTTGGCTTCTTCGCCGCGCTTGCGGTCATTGAAATCGGTCATGGGGTTCCTCGTCGATCGGGAGTGATAGCAATAGGCTGTGGCCGCTCAGGCGGCAAGTCCCGTCCCCTTGGCGATCCAAGGCTGGCTTTCGCGCTGGCGCGCTTCATATGCCGAGATGGCGGCATCGCTTTTCAGCGTGAGGCCGACCTCGTCCAGCCCTTCGGTCAGGCAGTGCTTGCGGAACGGGTCGATGGCGAAGGTCCAGCGGTCTTGGAACGGCGTGGTCACGGTCTGCGCTTCAAGGTCGATGGTGATCGGATCGGTCTCGGCCACTTCCATCAGCCGGTCGATCGCCTCCTGCGGCAGGGCCACGGTGACGATGCCGTTCTTGAAGGCGTTACCAGCGAAGATGTCGGAAAAGCTGGGTGCGATCACCGCCTTTACGCCCATGTCGAGCAGCGCCCAGGCGGCATGTTCGCGGCTGGAACCGCAGCCGAAGTTGTCGCCCGCGATGATGATCGGCGCGCCCTTGTGGGCCGGATCGTCGAACACGTTGGCCGGATCCTTCCGCAGCGCTTCGAACGCCCCGCGGCCAAGGCCGTTGCGGGTCACGGTCTTGAGGTAATGTGCCGGGATGATGATGTCGGTATCGACGTTCTTCATCCCGAACGGATAGGCGCGGCCCTCGACCGTGGTGACAGGTTCCATCAATCGGTCTCCGGGTTCTCGCCCGAGGGGATCGGCGGGAGCTGCTTGGGCACGGCCTTCTTGCGGCGCTTGCTGGCATAGAGCAGCGCGGCAGCAACAGCGGCAGAGCCGATGGCCGCCCCGGCGGCGATGAGCTTTTTCTGGTCGTCAGTCATGTGTCCTCCATTATCCCTGCCGCAGCGCTAGGCAAGTGTTCAGCGGACAAAATCGCCGACATGCCGCCATAGTTCCTCTTTGCGGGCCAGCGGCATGGCCGCATGGGCCGGGCTGGAACTGGGCAGGTCGATCAGGGTGAGAGGGCTTGTCGCCAGCAGCCTGCGCCCGACCTTTGCGGCTTTTGCTCCGTTGAAGGCGACCGCGCGCAAAGCGGGGAGGGTGGCCGCAAGGTCCGCCAGCGGGTTGTGCGCCTCGTTACGGATCGCCGCATCGAGGCTGCCGCGCCGCTCGGCACTGGCGATTGTATCCCACAGGCCGACATGATGCGCGAGCAGCGTGGTGAGGCGCTCGTTATAGGGCAGGGCTGTCAGATCGCAGCCGATGGCCTGGCCCACCAGATGCCAGAACCGGTTGCGCGGATGGGCGTAATAGCGCTGCTCTGCCAGTGACACCTCGCCTGGCAGGCTGCCGAGGATCAGCAGGCGGGTGCGGACATCGACCACCGGGGCGAAGGAGGACTTGCGCCCCTCGCCTGCCGGATCGGGCATCACCCCGTCAGTTCCCGCACATCGGTGAGCCTGCCCGTGACCGCCGCCGCCGCCGCCATCGCGGGGCTGACGAGGTGGGTGCGGGCGCCGGGGCCTTGCCGTCCGACGAAGTTGCGGTTGGAGGTGGAGGCCGAGCGTTCGCCCGGCGGCACCTTGTCGGGGTTCATCCCTAGGCAGGCCGAGCAACCCGGCTCGCGCCATTCGAGGCCGGCTTCGGTGAATACCTTGTCCAGCCCCTCGGCTTCGGCCTGAAGCTTGACGAGGCCCGAGCCTGGCACCACGATGCCCCACTTGATGTTGGGATGGACGTGGCGGCCTTTCAGCACTTCTGCCGCGGCGCGCAGGTCTTCGATGCGGCTGTTGGTGCAGGAGCCGATGAAGATGTTCTGCACTTCCACCTCGGCCATCGGCTGGCCGGGTTCGAGGCCCATGTAGTCGAGGCTGGCGCGGGCGGCGCGCTGCTTGGACGGGTCGGCAAAGCTGGCGGGATCGGGGACCACGCCGCCGATGGCCACGGTGTCTTCCGGACTGGTGCCCCAGGTTACCGTGGGCTGCACGTCCGAGGCCTGGATAACCACGCTCTTGTCGAACACCGCGCCTTCGTCGGTATGCAGCGTTTTCCAATAGGCTACCGCCGCGTCCCAGTCCGCACCTTGCGGGGCGAGCGGGCGGCCCTTGAGATAGGCGAAGGTGGTTTCATCAGGCGCGATCAGGCCGGCCCGCGCGCCGCCCTCGATGCTCATGTTGCAGACCGTCAGACGGCCTTCGATGCTCATCTTTTCAAACACCGGCCCGCGGTATTCGATCACGTGGCCGGTGCCGCCCGCCGTGCCGATCACGCCGATGATGTGGAGGATCAGGTCCTTCGACGAAATGCCGGGTCCAAGTTCGCCCTCGACGCGGATCTCCATCGTTTTCGACTGGCGCAGCTGCAGCGTCTGGGTGGCCAGCACGTGCTCCACCTCGCTGGTGCCGATGCCGAAGGCCAGCGCTCCCACGCCGCCGTGGCAGGCGGTATGGCTGTCACCGCAGACGATGGTGGTGCCGGGCAGCGAAAAGCCCTGCTCCGGGCCGACCACGTGGACGATGCCCTGTTGCGCGGCGGTGGCCCCAAAATAGCGCACGCCGAATTCGGGCGCATTGCGTTCCAGCGCTTCAAGCTGCTGGCGGCTTTCCACGTCGGCAATCGGCACCCGCGCGCCGCTCGCATCGACCCGCGCCGTGGTGGGCAGGTTGTGATCGGGCACGGCCAGCGTGAGTTCCGGGCGGCGGACCTTGCGGCCATTGAGGCGCAGCGCCTCGAACGCCTGGGGGCTGGTGACTTCGTGGACCAGGTGCCGGTCGATGAACAGCAGACAGGTGCCATCGGGCCGCTGTTCGATGACATGCGTGTCCCAGATCTTCTCGTACAAGGTGCGCGGTTTGGATGCCATGATGCGGCACTTACGCCCCGGGCGGCGCATTGCAAGCGGGCGCGCGCATAGGAATTCTTTTTGCGCCGCAAATGGTGGTCAAATGCCTTGGTTTTGTCACGGTTCTGCGATAACTGACATTCATGTCAACTAACACCCATGCGATTCCCATCACGATCACGCCCGACGATATCGATTTCATGGGCCATGTGAACAACGCGCGCTACCTCGGCTGGGTGCAGGACGTAGTGCTGGCCCACTGGCACCGTTTTGCCCCGGCAGAGACGGCGGCGGCGCACCTGTGGGTGGCGCTGAAGCACGAGATCACCTATCGCCGCCCGGCTTTCCTGTCGGATGACGTGGTGGCCCGCACCATGCTGGAAAAGGTCGCCGGTGCGCGCTCGTTCTACAACACCGTGATCGAGCGCGGCGGCGAGGTGCTGGCCGAGGTGCAATCCGTGTGGTGCTGCATCGACAGCGAGACCCATCGCCCGGCCCGCATCTGCCGCGACCTGGCCGAGACCCATTTCGGCATTCCCAAGAAGGCCGCCGCTACGGCTGATTGACCACCCAAAGGTCTACTTTGCGTCTGCCGCTGCTCCGGCCTATATGGGCACTATGAGTGACACCCTGATTGCCGTGCTGATCGTTGTTGCCAGCGTGCTGGCGATGGAGTGGGTCGCGTGGTCGAGCCACAAGTACATCATGCATGGGTGGGGCTGGGGCTGGCACCGCGACCATCACGAGCCGCATGACAAGGTGCTGGAAAAGAACGACCTTTACGGGGTTGTCGGGGCGATCATGAGCATTTCGATGTTTGCGCTGGGCAGCCCGCTGGTGATGGGGGCCAGTGCCTGGTGGCCCGCCACCTTCATCGGTATCGGCATCCTGATCTATGGCATCATCTACACGCTGATCCACGATGGGCTGGTCCACCAGCGGTACTTCAAATGGGTGCCCAAGCGCGGCTATGCCAAGCGGCTGGTCCAGGCGCACAAGCTCCACCATGCGACCATCGGCAAGGAAGGCGGGGTCAGCTTCGGTTTCGTCTTTGCCCGCGATCCGGCGGCGCTGAAGGCCGAACTGAAGCGCCAGCGCGAGGCGGGTATCGCCGTGGTGCGGGATAGTGCAGGGGCCTGAGAGCCCGGCAAAGGTGACACAAGTGACATGCTGTCACTTTTGTTTTCGCGCTTAACTACCTGATATACAGTAATTTACCTGATAGGGGGCAAAGTGACACGCCCCCGGGAGAAAGTCGCGCGCCAGCTGGATTTACTTGTCAAAAGAGCCACTCGTCACGTGGGGCGGGTCCTGCCCTGTAGGAAAGCGTCAAGTGGGCCGGGTGCAGATCCAGGTGCCGCAGGTGAGCGCCACCGCGATTGTCACCCACGCCCAGGGAAAGCCCAGCGTCGCCGCAGTCACCGCTACACTGATCGCCAGCGCCAGCACCGCCGCCCGCTTGGCCTTGCGCGAGATGGCGCCACGTTGCCGCCATTCCAGCAGCGGCGGACCCCACCTGGGATGGGCCAGCAGCCGCGCCTCCCACGCCGGATTGCCCCGTGCAAAGCAGAAGGCGGCCAGCAGCAGGAACGGCACGGTCGGCAGCAGCGGCAGGAAAGCGCCGACCGCGCCAAGCCCGGTGAAGACCAGCCCCGCGCTCGTCCAGACCGGACGCATGGCGCTCAGCCTGCCGCGATGCGCGCGGCGTGGGCCTGGACCAGCGCGATCATGTTGGGCACGCCCTGGGTGCGGTTGCTCGACAGCTGGTTCTTCAGATCGAACGGTGCGAGTTCATGGCCCACGTCCATGGCCGCCACGTCTGCCGCCGGCCTGTCCTGAACGGCAGAGATAACCAGCGCCACGATGCCCTTGGTAATGGCGGCATTGCTGTCGGCCAGGAAGTGCAGCTTGTCGGCATCGCCTGTGGGATAGACCCAGACCTGCGCCGAACAGCCGCGCACCAGCGTGGCATCGGTTTTCAGCGGCTGGGGCATGTCTTCCAGCTCGCGACCAAGCTCGATCAGCAGGCGATAGCGTTCGTCGCCTTCGAGGAATTCATACTCTTCGAGAATGTCGGGGAGGGTGCGCATGGGCCGCATGTATGCGCACCGGGCTGGCAAATCCACCCCGTCCGCAAGTCCGAAACCTAAAGATCCACCCCGTTGGCGATGGCTTCCAGCTTGCGGATGCGTTCCTTGAGGTCGGCGATCTCCATCCGCTGGTATCCTTCTCGCGATCCGCCCTCGGCTTCAGCGGGAGCGTGAGAAATGCCCGCGCGGCGGTCGAGTTCGCGTTCCTTCAGCGCCAGCCAGCCCTGCCAGCCTTTCAGCATGGCGGTGGCGAGGATCACCAGGCCCAGCAGAGAAGCGCTGGCCAACAGCAGTTGTTCGCTCATCATTCCCTCTCTTTTCCTATTCGTCCCGCAACTGTTCGATTTCGGAAGACAGGCGCTTGGCGGCGCGGTCCTCGGTGGCAATGCGTTCGAGCACTTTCAGGCGCTCCTTCAGGTCGTGCACTTCTTCCTCCAGCTCAAGCTCGCGGGGCGAGGGGCCTTCGGGCGGCATCGTGTCCTGCCGGTTGATGTCGCGCTGGCGGCGATTTGATATCAGCATAACCAGCATCATCACGGCAAACATGGCAAAGATGGCAAGCGGCCAGTTCAACGCACTTTCTCCTTCACGTCGATTGGCTCCTTCAGGTCGATCGGCACGCCGCTGTCTGCCACGTGCTGCTCATACCGAAGCGCCTCGATCTCGCGCGCCAGGTCGGCGCTGACGTTCGAGCCGCTGTCGGTGGCGATGCATTCCAGCACGCGCAGGCGCTGTTCCATGTTGTCCAGCCGGGCGGCGGCTTCTGCTACGAGTCCACCGGTGCCGCCAGCGTGTTCGAGTTCCAGCTTGCGCTCCTTGAATGCCATCTGGCGTTTGGCGACCTCCTTGATCGTGCCCATCATGATCGCGAAGACGACCACGATGAAGCAGAAGACGAAGACAATGGTCATATCCATGGCTCAGTTCACTCCGTCTTTGTCACGAAGGGCTTCGATCTGGTGGGTCAGGCCAAAGCCGCTGTCGGTCACGATCCGCTCCACCGTGGCGAGACGTTCCTTCATGCTCGACAGTTCGGCGCGCAGGGCGGTGTTTTCCTGGGTGATCAGCTTGACCCGTTCCATGGATTCGCTGGTCATGGATGGCTTCAGGGACTGGCCCCACATGCCTTCCAGCGGATAGCCGTTCTTGATCTTGAGCCGGGTGGTGTGGACCGAGGCGGCAATGCCCGCCGCGCCGAGGCCGATACCACCGGCTACCATCCAGCCGATGTAGGGGAGCAGGTCGGCAAATTCCATCACACACGCTCCTTCTCGAAGGCCAGCGGGACACCCGCCGGGCTGGCGGGTTCATCGCGCAGCGCATCGATCTGTGCGGCCAGCGAAGGGCCGCTGTCGGTGGCGATGCGTTCCAGCACGCGGACACGGTCCTCCAGTTCCTTGACCCGGCCTGCCAGTTCGGCGTTCGGGCTTTCGTTGTCGCTCGAGCCCAGGTGCGCACGCATCTCGGCCATCTTGCGCTGGTGGGTGGTCCAGATCGCCACGATCGGGATGGCCAGGGCGAAGATCGGGATCAGCAGAGGTGATATTTCGAACATGGTATTCCCCCCCCCCCGGAACAGGTTGTTCAGCGCAGCCGTTCGATCTCGTCGGACAGGCGCGGGTTGCTGGAGACGTAGTACTGCTCGACCTCGGCCAGGCGGCGGTCGATGGCGCGGAACTGGCTGCGGATCTCGCGCGCCGTGCGCTTGGGCGACTGGCGCACGCGCTGCCAGTACTGCTGCTCCTTGTCGTCGCGGTAGAGGTGCGGCGGCTTCTTGCTCAACAGAATCCACATCAGGAGATAGGCCGGCACGGTGATCCACGACAGGACGGGCAGGGTGAGCAGGAAGCCGAACCGGACCCAGAACGGGTTGATCCCGGTATAGTCCGCAACCCCGGCGCAGACGCCGCCCAGCTTGCCGGTCTCCTTGTCGCGATAGAGCGTGGTGTGGGTCGTATTCACTGGTCCTCGTTCCTCTTGTGCGGGCGCCTCGGCCCTTGGTCATCGCCAAATATTTCCCGGTAGTTCTCGCGGTACAGGTGCACCGGCTTCCTCGGCAGGGCCAAGGCCAGCGCGATGTAGCCCAGGATCGCGATCGGCGCGGCGGGGGTCAGGATCAGGATGATCACGGCCAGTCTTGGCCACATGCTGTTGATCCCGGCGTAATCCGCAATTCCCGCACAGACCCCGAACAATTTTCCGTTGAACTTGTCGAGGTAGAGGCGGTCGCGCTCATCACTCACCTGCGGGCTCCCTTCTTCACCGCGAGCATCTGTTCCAGTTCGGCCAGCTGGTCGTTGTCTTCCTGCAGGTCGGCCAGCACGCGGGCGGGCTTGAACTCCGCATGGTCGCTGGCGACCAGCCGTTCGACCGTGTCCATCCGTTCATCCAGCCGCTTGGCGAGTTGGTAGAGCTCCTCCAGCAGCGTCTCGTCGTCCACGGTGATGGTCGCGGCAGTTTTCCACTTGGTGACATAGTGCAGGATCACCCAGGGAACCCCGATGAAACCTGCCAGGACAAAGAATTCATCCACCGCTCAATCCTCCTTCTTCGCTGCATCGGGGGCAGGGGTGCCCATGCCGAGAGCGCGCTTCATTTCTTCCAGTTCCTCGTCCACCTTGTCGGTCCCCTCGAGCGCGGCGAATTCATCCGCCAGCGTGCGCGGCCCGCCGGACATGCCCAGCGCATCGGCGCGGCCTTCGGCGTAATCGACACGGCGTTCGAGCTGGTCGAACCGGGTCAGAGCCTCGTCCACCCGCTCGTTGGTCATCAGGCTGCGCAGCTTGAAGCGGTTTTCCGCGCTTTCGAGGCGGGCGGCGATCTGGCTCTGCCGGCTGCGGGCTTCGCGCAGGCGGTTCTGCAGCTTGTTGATGTCCACTTCATAGGCCCGCAGTGCATCGTCGAGCACGGTCACTTCGGCCTTCAGCTGTTCGGCCATGTCGGCCGCCTTGCGCCGCTCGACCAGCGCGGCGCGGGCCAGGTCCTCGCGGTTCTTCGACAGGGCGAGCTGCGCCTTGTCGGCCCAGTCGGCCTGCAGCTTGTCGAGCTTGACCGAATGGCGGTGCATTTCCTTCTGGTCGGCAATGGTGCGGGCAGCGCTGGCGCGCACTTCCACCAGCGTTTCCTCCATCTCCAGGATGATCATGCGGATCATCTTGGAAGGATCGTCGGCCTGGTCCAGCAGCTCGTTGAAATTGGCGGCGATGATATCACGGGTACGGGAAAAAATGCCCATCAAGGCGGCTCCTGCAGAAGTGGGGTAGGCGGCGGACAGCGAATTGCGGGTGGGGGTGGGGCTGGTGCGCAGACGCTCGATCTCGCGATCAAGGCGCGAATTGTCGCTGATCGGGGTCAGCTGGTTGCGCGTTTCGTCGCTCATGCCAGCTCCACCATCGGCACCGCGATCACCGGCGCGCCCGAATAGCTGGTCGGCTGGTAGCGCGGGTGGGCTTCGGCCTGGGCGATCGCGAACAGGTTGAACGCGACCATCGCGGCCACGCTCACCAGCGCGGACAGGCCGAGCTTGCTGGCGAAGAAACGGTGGTCGATCATCTTTTTCATCTCCTGAACGGTGTATGGCAGATGATTTGCAAGCGCCGTGCCAAATGCATTTACGCTTGGGCCAGGTCCTACGATATGGGAAGGATTGCCAAGCCTTGGGAATTTTCGCTATAACTTGGCTATGGAGCGGGGAAATCAGTTTGTCGGCCAGTCGGGCGCCTTTCTCGATGCGGTGGAACGCGCCAGCCGCGCCGCTCCATTGCGCCGCCCGGTGCTGGTGATCGGCGAGCGCGGGACCGGCAAGGAACTGATCGCCGAACGCCTCCACCGCCTGTCGAACAGGTGGGAAGAACCGCTGGTCACGATGAACTGCGCGGCCCTGCCCGAAACGCTGATCGAGGCCGAGCTGTTCGGGCATGAGGCGGGCGCCTTCACCGGCGCCACCCGCGCCCGCGAAGGGCGGTTCGAGGAGGCCGACAAGGGCACGCTGTTTCTCGACGAACTCGCCACGCTCTCCATGGGCGCACAGGAACGCCTGCTGCGCGCGGTGGAATATGGCGAGGTGACACGCATCGGCTCGTCCCGCCCGATCCGGGTGGACGTGCGGATCGTGGCGGCCACCAACGAGGACCTGCCGCGCATGGCGGCGGAAGGGCGCTTCCGCCTCGACCTGCTCGACCGGCTGTGCTTCGAAGTCATCACCCTCCCGCCCCTGCGGGTGCGCGAGGGGGATATTCCGGTGCTGGCCGACTACTTCGGGCGGCGCATGGCGGCGGAACTGGGTTGGGAAGAATGGCCGGGCTTTGCCGCCCACGTGGCCGAGGCGATGGAACAGCACCCCTGGCCCGGCAACGTGCGCGAACTGCGCAACGTGGTGGAGCGGGCAATCTACCGGTGGGATGACTGGTCCGAACCTGTCGGCCATGTCCAGTTCGATCCGTTCGACAGCCCGTGGAAACCCGCAGGATCGCCACGGGCAGCAGCGACCGAAGGCACCAGCGCTCCCCACCAGCCATCCCCCGCGCCCGATCATTCGCAAGTGACCGACCTGCGCGCGGCGGTGGACCTGCATGAAAAGACCATCGTCGAACACGCGCTGGGTCGCCACCGGTGGAACCAGCGCCAGACGGCTGCCGCGCTCGGCCTGTCCTATGACCAGTTGCGTCATTGCCTGAAGAAGCACAGCATCACCGGCAGCCCGCCGGAATAGGCCGGCCAATGGTTACTTTCGCCCAAACACAGGGTTAACGGCCCCGAAACTCCCCCCTGCTACGTAGTTCCCCTTATTCGGGGATCCATGGGTTCTGGGGAGACTGCCATGTTCGCTTTTGCTCGTTACGTCGTCCGTCACAAGGTGGGCGCTACTGCTGTCGTCGCCCTTGGCGTGTTTTTCATGACGCCCGGCCAGGGTGAAGAAGTGGCGAAGTCGAACAACCCCTGGGCGGTCGATGCTGCGCCCGCCGCAGCTTCTGCAGCAGGCGAACCCGGCATGATCGACGGCATGATCGACAGCACCGTGGCCTTTCTCGACGAAAACGGCATGAACCTGCTGAGCGCCGGTGATGAAACGACCGGACGGCTGGAAGACACGGCCAGCGCCATGGGTGCCGCCAACAGCAGCAACTGATCGGGCCATCCGGCCCGAAAGGAACATCGCATGGATCTGGTGAAGGGACTTGTCGGTCTGGCGGCTACCGTTGGCATCGCGGCAGTGGTCGCCTACGGGTTATCCGCGCCGCGCAACGTAAACAACTTCATGGACCAGGAGCAGTCCTCGCTGGACGGCAAGTCGATCAACCAGACCATTGCTGAAACCTAGGCCGAAGTCCGTCAGGAGCAGTGCGAACAATCCACGCGCATGGCCGAGGAAGCCTGGGACCGCGCAATGGACCAGGGCAGGGTCGATCGCGACGCCGCCACTCTCGACGAACTGGATGCGGCAGTCGTCCGTTTCTGCAGCGGCTGAACCTAGCTGCGGCAATTCGCCGCACGGACAGCGAAGCTCTGTTGCTTTTCGTGGCGTGAGGTTCTAAAGGACCCCCCATACCGACATTGTCTTGGCAGAGTCTGGTGCTGGCGCCTTCGGGGGCCGGCTCCGAACCGCTTTGCACGATGCCGCACCAGATGGAGACCGAGTGGCCGATATTGCCCGCCTGACACAGTTGATCGAAACCGAAGCCACCGCGCTCGGGTTTGAACTCGTGCGCGTGCGGTTGTCCGGCCAGGGCGAGGAGCGCACCCTGCAGGTCATGGCGGAAGATCCCGCCACCGGGCAATTGGTGATGGGCCAGTGCGCGCAGTTGAGCCGCGCCATTTCTGCCAGCATCGATGCGGTGGAAGAAGCCGAGGGCGAACTGGTCGAGGGTGCCTACATGCTCGAAGTCGGCAGTCCCGGCATCGACCGCCCGCTGACCCGCCCCAAGGACTATGCCCAGTGGATCGGCCACGATGCCAAGATCGCCATGGTCGATGGCTATACCGAATTCCGCCGCCTGTCCGGCCCGCTGCTCGCCTTCGAGGACGGGCAGGTTTCGATCGAGGATCGCAAGGCTGGCCCGGTCACCGTGCCGCTCAGCGCAATCAATTATGCCCAGCTTGTCCTGACCGACAAGCTGATCGCCGCTACCCAGCCGCTCGACATGTCGGGCGCGGACGAGTTTGACGAAACACCCGCAGAAGAGGTCCAAGACTGATGGCCACCCCGATTTCCGCCAACAAGGCAGAGCTGCTCGCAATCGCCACCGCGGTCGCTTCGGAAAAGATGATCGACAAGGCGATCGTCATCGAAGCGATGGAAGAGGCGATCCAGAAGGCGGCCCGAGCGCGCTATGGCGCCGAGAACGACATCCGCGCCAAGCTCGATCCGCTGACCGGCGACCTGCGCCTGTGGCGCGTGGTCGAAGTGGTCGAAGAGGTTGAGGACTATTTCAAGCAGGTTGACGTCAAGCAGGCCGAAAAGCTGCAGCCCGGCGCCGTGCTGGGTGACTATATCGTCGATCCGCTGCCCCCGGTGGACCTCGGCCGTATCGACGCGCAGAGCGCCAAGCAGGTGATCTTCCAGAAGGTCCGCGATGCCGAGCGCGAGCGCCAGTTCGAGGAATTCAAGGACCGCGCCGGCGAAGTCATCACCGGCGTGATCAAGTCGGTCGAATTCGGCCACGTGATCGTCAACCTGGGTCGCGCCGAAGGCGTGATCCGGCGTGACCAGCAGATCCCGCGCGAAGCTGCGCGTACCGGCGAGCGTGTCCGCGCGCTGATCATGAAGGTGGAACGCAACAACCGCGGCCCGCAGATCTTCCTGTCCCGCGCCCATCCCGATTTCATGAAGAAGCTGTTCGCGCAGGAAGTGCCCGAAATCTACGACAACATCATCGAGATCAAGGCCGCCGCCCGTGACCCTGGCAGCCGCGCCAAGATCGGCGTGATCAGCCGCGATTCCAGCATCGATCCGGTCGGCGCCTGCGTCGGCATGAAGGGCAGCCGCGTGCAGGCGGTCGTGCAGGAACTGCAGGGCGAGAAGATCGACATCATCCCGTGGAGCGAGGACACCGCGACTTTCGTGGTCAACGCGCTCCAGCCCGCCACCGTTTCGCGCGTGGTGCTGGACGAGGACGAAGGCCGCATCGAGGTGGTCGTTCCCGATGACCAGCTGTCGCTCGCCATCGGTCGCCGCGGCCAGAACGTGCGCCTCGCCAGCCAGCTGACCGGGCACCAGATCGACATCATGACCGAGGAAGAAGCTTCGGAGAAGCGCTCCAAGGAATTCGCCGAGCGGTCCAAGATGTTCGAGGAAGAACTCGACGTCGACGAGACGCTGTCGCAGCTGCTGGTGGCCGAAGGCTTCGCCGAGCTGGAAGAGGTCGCCTATGTCGATCTGGCCGAACTGGCCGGGATCGAAGGCTTTGACGAAGAGCTGGCCGAGGAACTCCAGACCCGCGCACGCGAAGCGATCGAGCGCAAGGAAGAGTCCTATCGCGCCACCCGCCGCGAACTGGGCGTCGAAGACGACTTGGCCGAACTGCCGCACCTGACCGAAGAAATGCTGGTCGTGCTGGGCAAGGCCGGGATCAAGACGCTGGATGACCTGGCCGATCTCGCCACCGACGAACTGATCGCCAAGAAGCGCGAAGCGCCGCGCCGCCGCAATCCCGAAGGCCCGCAGCTGCGTCGTCCGCAGCGGCCCGAGGACAAGGGCGGCGTGCTCGGCCTGTTCGGCTTGAGCGAAGAGCAGGGCAACGAAATCATCATGGCCGCCCGCGCGCACTGGTTCGAGGACGAGGAAGAGGCCGCTCCGTCTGCCGCAGCCGAAGCCGAGCCCGCATCAGAGGAGGCCGCAAATGCGGAATCCTCGCAATGAGCCGCTAGGTTCCCCTGCCCGGGGCAAGCGTGCCGCGAGCGCGCGTGACGGGAGTGGCGACACTCCCGAGCGTCGCTGCGTGCTCACCGGCCGCACGTCCGCCCGCGACGACCTGATCCGGCTGGCGATTTCGCCCGAAGGCCAGGTCCTGCCCGATGCCCTGGCGCGTGCACCGGGGCGGGGGGCATGGATCGGGGTGGACAAGGCGGCGCTGGCCGAAGCCCTTGGCAACGGCAAGCTGAAGGGCGCATTGGCGCGGGCCTTCAAGGGGGCGCAGCTTGTAATCTCGCCCGACCTTCCCGATCTTGTCGAGGCGGCCGTGCGCCGTGCCTTCCTTGACCGGCTGGGGCTGGAATTCCGTTCAGGCAAGCTGCTGCTGGGTTCCGACAAGATCGCCAACGAGGCGCGGATGGGCAAGGTGTCGGCCCTGTTCCATGCCGCCGATGCCAGCCAGGATGGCGCGCGCAAGCTCGACCAGGCGTGGCGCGTCGGCACCGATCGGGAAGGCAGCGGCGCGACAGGAGAACGGCTGCCACTGGACCGCGAGGCCCTGTCTGTGGCATTGGGCCGCGACAATGTCGTCCACCTGGCGCTGGTCGACCACGCTTCGGCACAGCGGGTAATGGTCCCGCTGCGGCGTTTGCAGACCTTTTTGGGGGCCGCTGGGCCCGAAGCAGATGGATCCGGTGTCACCCCGGCCGACGAGGCCGCCGGTGCTGCCGACACGATTGAATTTGAAGGACTAGATAAGAGCGTATGAGCGATAACGATGAAACTCCGCAGCGCGAACGCAAGCCTCTGGGGCTGAAGCTTTCGGCTGGCTCGGGCGAGGTCAAGCAGACCTTCAGCCACGGCCGCACCAACAAGGTGGTGGTCGAGGTGAAGCGTCGCCGCCTGGTCGGCAAGCCCGGAACTGGCGCAGGCGCTGCGCCCGAGGTTGCCCCTGCGCCTGCACC